>NZ_MKKC01000097.1 GCF_001942255.1 Nocardiopsis sp. CNR-923 | reverse complement strand
GGCGTTGGGGCGGTTGGCGGGGGCGGTGCTGGCCGAGATGCACGATGAGTGGCAGGTGAGCGATCGCCGCTACTTCTCCGAGGCGTCCATGGTCGAGCTTCTGGGTGATCAGGGGCGGGGGCCGGGGCGGCAGATGGGTCCCAACGAGATCGGTCCCGGGTCACATCCCGGGGGTTAGTGCGGTTGTGAAGTTCCACCACTCAAAGGGACACCATCTTCCCTAGCGCGGGTAGGGGGGGTCCCGTGGCGCACCCGGCAGGATTCGAACCCGCGGCCATCGGATGAGAAGAGGCGGGGCTCTCGTCGGGTGGCGGTCGACCGCTGCGCTGTGATCACGGCTCTCGTGATGGCGGTCGCGTCCTTCCCGCCGGTCACGGGGCACGTGCGACTTAAACGTGCAGAAGTCGGCCAGATTTGGAAAAAATGGATCTCAGTGCCGATTCTGTGGAGGAAGCTGCATGTCGTGACATGTGTGCACGGAATGATGTGTTGTGTATCACTGTGGCGCAGTGCATTCCCAGCTGCTAGCTTCCCGTTCGGTCCCAGGACAACCACCTACCGTGCCC
This sequence comes from Nocardiopsis sp. CNR-923, assembly GCF_001942255.1. Classification (GTDB taxonomy): domain Bacteria; phylum Actinomycetota; class Actinomycetes; order Streptosporangiales; family Streptosporangiaceae; genus Nocardiopsis. Next base: position 33,627 of record NZ_MKKC01000097.1, on the reverse strand, counting down.
GGACGGCACGGTGCCCCACGAGGTGATCCCCCGAACCTGGGTTGGAGCTCTGCCATGCCCCGCCATGCGCGAGCATCCTTCGCTGCCGTGACGGCGTCGGTGCTCCTCATGTCCGCTCTGTCCACCACGCCCGCCTCCGCCACGGAAGAGCCCGACCGCGGCCCGTCCGCCTCGGCCGCTGACCTGGTCAGTGACCGGGAGGCGCTGGTCCTCGCCCAGGAATCCGGCGAATCGGTCGAAGTCACCGCAGCCACGACCGAGACCATCCGCCATCTGGCCAACCCCGACGGCAGCTTCACCATGGAGCAGAGCGCCCATCCGGTCCGGGTGCGGAGCGAGGACGGCTGGACACCGGTCGACACCGACCTGGCCGTGGCATCCGACGGCAGCGTCCGGCCACGGGCGGTCAGCGCGGACATCGTCTTCTCCGGTGGTGGCGACCAGGACCTGGCCAGTATCGGTCTGGGCTCCAACTCCGTCGACCTCGGCTGGCACGAGGACCTGCCCGCGCCCACGTTGGACGGCCCCCAGGCCACTTACGCCGACGTCCTCCCCGACGTCGACCTGGTGCTCACCGCCGGAGCGGACGGATTCGGCCAGATCCTGGTCGTGCACACCGCAGAAGCCGCCCAACACGAGGACCTGGCCGCACTGGAGTTGGCGCTGGGCACCACGGGGGTGACCATGCGCACCGCCGACAACGGCGCCCTCGAAGCCATCGGCGACCAGGGGCAGGAGAGCGTCTTCAGCGCGGTGGCGCCCGCCATGTGGGACTCCGCGGGCGCGGAGGAGACCAGTGAAAACCCCACGTTGATGGCGCCCGCCGGTGCGCGCACCGAACTCCTCGACGTCGATGTGAGTCCCGACGCCATCCGGCTGGTTCCCGACGCGGCGATGCTGGGGGACACCGCGACCGAGTACCCGGTCTACATCGACCCCTCGCTCGCCGTCAGCAGGGTGGGGCGCACCTACGTCGACCGCAACTACCCCAGCCAGTCCTACTGGAACTACCCCACCTCCCACGACCCCGGTGTCGGATACGAACCTTCGGACGGCAGTACCAAGCGCGCGTTCTGGCGGTTCAGCATCGACTCGCGCACCCGCAACGCCGACATCATCCGGGCCACTTTCCGCCCCCGCGTGACCCACGCGTACGGGTGCACCAACGCCAGCATCGAACTCTGGCGCACCAACGCCATCACCTCGGCCACCACCTGGAGCTCCCAGCCCTCCTGGAACACCAGGCTGGACACGCAGACCATCAACGCCGGCCGCTCCACCTGCCCCGGCGGGGCCTCCCCGACCGTGGAGTTCGACGCCACCGACGGCTACGTGTGGAGCCGCGACGCGGGTAACAACACCACCACCCTCGGCCTGCGCGGCAACGAGACCCGATCCTCCAACAACTGGGACTGGCGGCGCTTCGACTCCAACCCCACACTCCAGGTCGACTACAACAACCCGCCCGAGATCCCCACCGAACTCTCCGACTCCCACGGCGGCACCTGCTCCACCGACCCCGACGCCCCCCGGCTGATCAACGAGCCCCGGCCGACCTTCACCGCCTACGTCCGCGACCGCGACTCCACCTCGGCCGACCGGCAGAAGGTCAAGACCCGGTTCGCCTGGTGGGTGAACGGCCAACGACTCGGCGACGTGGACACCGCCTCCACCAACGTGGCCGTCTGGTCCTCCGGCTCCTACCAGTCAGTGCGATCCGACGACCTTCCCGAAGACGTGCTGATCGCCTACCGCGCCAACTCCCACGACGGCACCTCCTGGTCAGGCTGGTCCGACTACTGCTACCTGACGGTCAGCACCTCGCGCCCGGAACAGGGCCCCGAGGTCACCTCCACCGACTACCCGATCGGCGACCAGTTCCACGGCTCTCCGGGCCAACCAGGAGAGTTCACCTTCTCCAACAACGGCGTGGAGGAGGCCACCAGCTACTTCTACGCCCTCAACGACGACACCTGCTCAACCGAGCTCACACCCTCCACCCCGGGTGAACCGGTGACCGTGACCCTCACCCCCCGCCTGGAAGGGCCCAACTGGATCTACGCCCGCACGGTCGACGCCTTCGGCAACTCCTCCGACTGCGTGCTGGCCTACTCCTTCCTCGTCGCCCCACCCAGCGACCCGGTCGCCCACTTCCCCTTCGACGAGGGACAAGGGAACAGAGCCACCGACACAGCTGACCCCGAACGCGGCGCCACCCTCTCCAACGGCGTGGACTGGGTCCGAGGCCGTGTCGGCTCGGTCAGCGACCCCGACACCAACCCCACCCCGCACCTTGAGGGCACCGCGGTCCACACCAGCGGCTACACCGACGGCGACCCCGGCCCCTACGACGAGATCACCGCGGACGGCCCCGCCGTCAACACCAGCGGAACCTTCTCCGTCTCGGCCTGGGTCAAACTGGACCGCGCCAACGCCCACCACACCGCCGTCGCCCAGGAAGGCACCCAACAAAGCGCCTTCCACCTCGGCTACCAGGGCAACACCGGCCAGTGGGTGTTCAAGATGTCCCCCGAGGACGAGTTCTGGGACGGCTCGCGCGACTGGACCTACGTCATGTCCACCGCACCGGCCGAGGTCGGCGCGTGGACCCACCTGCTGGGCACCCACGACGCACAGACCGGCCAGATCACCCTCTACGTCGACGGCGTCGCACAGGACACCGCCACGCACACCGGCCCCTGGAACGCCGAAGGCCCGCTCACCATGGGACGCGGACTCTTCCAGGGCGACGGCAACTACTACTGGCCCGGCGCGATTGACGACGTCAAGGTGTGGAACCGCCTCGTGCTCAACGACACCGTCTCCGACACCCAGACCACCTCCGAGGCATGGCGCCTGGCCAATCGGCCGGCGGCGGCCGAGGGCCGCTGGATGCTCGACGAGTTCGACGGCACCGCGGTGGACGACTCCACCGATCACGGACTCGACGCCGTCCTCGACGCCGACCCCGACACCGCCTGGAACATCGCTGAGAACGACATCACCGCGTCCCCCGGAGTCCGACTCAACGGTATGGACGAGTACGCCGAGACGGGCGGCCCCGCCGTGCGCACCGACCGCAGCTTCACCGTCTCCACCTGGGTTCGCCTGGACGAGACCGGGAGCGGCCAGACCACCACGGCCGTGAGCCAGGCGGGCGAGTTCCAGAGCGGATTCCACCTGGGCTACCAGGGATCGCGGGACGCGTGGGTGTTCAAGACGGCCCCCCACGACGACGCCCCCGCCTCCGGCCCGGACGGATGGACCTACGCCTACTCCGCCACGGCCGCACGGCTGGGGGAGTGGACCCACCTGACCGGGGCCTACGACCACACCAGCGGAGAACTCGTGCTCCACGTCAACGGATTCGAGGAGTCCCGAGTGGCGGTCGACCACGCCTGGCACGCCGACGGCCCGATCCGGATCGGCAGCGCCCAGCACTCCGGCTCCAACACCTACCACTGGACCGGTGACATCGACGACGTCCACGTCTACCGCGGCGTTCTCAACGACCGCGACCTGTCCCGCGTGTACGCGGGAGAGTTCCCCGACACCCACAGCTGACCTTCCCCACCCTCCCACCACCCCCACCCCCGTGACCGCCTCCGTCCCACCGGGCCAGAGGCAGGAGGACCGCCGTGACCCCCCGCCGCGACACGACCGCCCGTCCCGGACCGCTCCGCAGAGGCACCACCTACACGCTCTCCCTCGTGCTGATGGTCAGCCTGCTGAACGCCATCCCGGCGTCGGCCATGGGCTACAACCCGCGCCCCGAAACGACCGACGTCCCCTCCGTGGACGGCCAGAACCTGGCCGCCGCCGCGGCACAGCGCGACGACGCGGTGGCCGAGGCCGCCATGACGGAACCGGAGAACGCGGAGTGGCCCGAGGTGTCGACCACTGATGTGGACCTCGGCGGCGCACAGGCACGGTCGTTCAGCGCGCAGGCGGACTCCCCGTTCTCGGTCACCGCCGTCACCGGCGATGACCTCTCCGACTGGGAGATCCCCGAACACTGGGCGGACACGAACACCGGACGGGGGGCGGACGAAGAGCCGGACCTACCGGCGGAGGAACCCGGCGACCCAGACCGGCCATCGGCCGCCGACAGCGGTGGTGAACGGCCCCGGGAGGACTCGTCCGAGAGCTTCACGGCCTCGGAGGAGGACAGCGACGACACCTCGGATCAGGCGGAGCCCTCACCCGAGCCCAGCCCGTCGCCCGCACGGGAGGAACTGCGTCGGGAACCCGCCGACGAGAACACCTCCGAACCCACCGAGGACGGCACCGACACCGAGGCCGACACGTCTCCCGAACCCGTGGAGTCGGTCCGGCTGGAGGTCCTGGACCAGCAGACCACCGAAGCTACCGGGATCAACGGCCTGATGCTCCGGGTCACACGCACCGACGCCTCACCCACCGTCGCCCCGGTCGCCCTGGACATCGACTACGCCGACTTCGCCGCGGCCTACGGTGGCGACTACGCCTCCCGCCTCCAGGTCACCGAACTCGACGAGTGCGTTCTCGACGACTCCTGCGGCGACGGCGACGCCGTCGTCCTGGGCTCCACCGAGGACCTGGACAACGACGTCCAGCAGCAGACCCTGAGCGCCGTCGTGCCTGCCGCACCCGAGCAGGGAGCCCTGTTCGCCGTGGCCGCCTCCGCCGCGGGAGGCAACGGCGACTACACCGCCACCCAGCTGTCGGCGTCCTCCACCTGGAACGTCAACACCCACTCCGGTGACTTCTCCTGGTCCTACGGCCTGACCACCCCGCCCGCGCCCAGCCAACTGGCACCGTCCCTGGGCCTGAGCTACTCCTCCGGCGGGGTCGACGGACGCATCGCCACCTCCAACAACCAGACCTCCTGGATCGGCGACGGCTTCTCCTACGCCCCCGGGGCGATCGAACGCCGCTACGCCGCGTGCGCCGACTCCGGACACCAGACCGGCGACCTGTGCTGGAACACCGACAACGTCACCCTGTCCATGAGCGGCCACTCCGGCGCCCTCGTCGAACACGAGGACGGCAGCTACCGGCTGACCAACGACGACGGCACCAAGGTCGAGCGGCTCACCGGGGCCAGCAACGGCGCCAACGACGGCGAGTACTGGAAGGTCACCACCCCCGACGGCACCCAGTACTTCTTCGGTCGCAACCGCCTGCCGGGCTGGTCCAGCGGAGACCCCGAGACCGCGTCGACGCAGACGATGCCCGTCTACGCCGCCGAGTCCGGCCAACCCTGCTACGACCCAACCTTCGGCGACTCCTGGTGCCAGCAGGCCTACAAGTGGAACCTCGACTACGTCGTCGACGTGCACGGCAACGTCATGACGTACTACTACGACGCTGAGACCAACCACTACGGCCGCAACCTCACCAACACCGCCACCCCCTACGTGCGCTCGGCCAACATCAGCCGCATCGAGTACGGGCTGCGCAGCGACGACGTGTACGCGACAGCCCCGGCGCGGGTGATCTTCTCCACCTCCGAACGCTGCCTGGCCACCGACACCTTCGACTGCGCCGCGGGCGAGCGCACGTCAGGCAACGCCGAGCACTGGCCCGACGTCCCCCTGGACCTGGACTGCGCGGCGAGCGCCTCCTGCGCGGGACACCACACACCGACGTTCTGGTCCACCAAGAAGCTCGACACCGTCACCACCCAGATCCGACAGGGCCGAGAGTACGCGCCCGTCGACTCCTGGACCCTGGAGCACTCCTTCCCCGAAGCCGGTGACGGCACCGGTGCGACCCTGTGGCTGGACTCCATCGAGCACACCGGCCACGTCGGCGGAACCGAGACCATGCCCAGGGTCTCCTTCGGCGGCACCCAGATGCCGAACCGCGTGGACTCGTCGGAGGATGACCTCGCACCGATGCTGCGCTGGCGTCTCACCGAGGTTCTCACCGAGTCCGGAGCCCAGCTCGACATCACCTACTCCGAGCCCGAGTGCGTCCACGGCCAGACCCCCAAACCGCATGACAACACCCAGCGCTGCTACCCGGTGAAATGGACCCCCGAGGCGGGGTGGAGCTGACCGACTGGTTCCACAAGTACGTCGTCACCGAGGTCAACGAACTCGACCTGGTCACCGACCAGCCCACACTGACCACCAGCTACGACTACGTGGGCACCCCGGCCTGGCGGTACACCGAGGCCGACGGCATGGTCAAGGACAAGTACCGCACCTGGGCGGACTGGCGCGGATACGACCGCGTCATCGTCCGCACCGGCCAGGAGGGCGACGTCCGCACCGAGGCCGAGTACCTCTACTTCCAGGGCATGGACGGCAACCGGACATCCGGCGGCGGAACACGGGGCGCCACCGTCACCGACTCGCGCGGCGTCGAGCACACCGACCGCAAGGAGCTCAACGGCACCCTCCTGGAGGTCATCGTCCGCAACGGGGAGGGCGGCCAGGAGATCTCCCGCGAGATCAGCACCCCCTGGTTGAGGACCACGGCCGAGGCCACCCACGACTGGGGTACCCAGACCGCCTACATGGTCCAGACCGAACAGAAGGTCACCTTCAGCCGCAAGGCCGACGGGACCTGGTTCGAGACCCGTGTCGACAACACCATCGACGACACCGGGGCCATCACCCGCATCCGCGACCACGGAGACGTGGCCGTCGACGGTGACGAGAAGTGCGTCAACACCACCTACGTCAGCGACACCGACGCCTGGATCCTCAACCTCGTCTCCCGCAACGAGACGCTCGCGGTGGACTGCGAGAACACCCCTGACCGTCCCGCGGACGTCGTCACCGACGAACGCATCTCCTACGACGGCCTGGCCCACGGTGCCGCACCCACCCGCGGGCTGCCCACCCGCACCGAGAAGCTGGACTCCTACTCCGGCGGCGCGCCCGTCTACCAGACGGTGCAGCAGGCGTCCTTCGACGAGTACGGCAACACCGCCTCGGAGACCGACGCCGCCGACGGTGTGACCATCACCGACTACACCCACACCGCGGCGGGCCTGCCCGAATCGGTCACCGAGACCAACCCGCTCGGCCACACCACCACCACATACGTCGACCCCGCCCGTGGCCTGCCGGTGTCCGAGACCGACGCCAACGGCCGAACCATGAGCCTGGGCTACGACCCGCTCGGCCGTCTCACGGGCGTGTGGCTGCCCGGCCGGGACCCGGACACCGACATCCCGACGGCGAAGTTCGAGTACCACGTCCGTCAGGACGCGCCGACCTCCATCGTCACCCACACGCTCCGCAACGCCACCGAGTACAACACCAGCTACGAGATCTTCGACGGCTTCCTGCGTCCCCGGCAGACGCAGTCCCCGAGTCCAGGGGTGGACGGGGGGCGGTTGATCACCGACACCTTCCACGACTCCCTCGGCCAGATCGTCAAGACCCGCGCGGCCTACCACAACGCCGAGGACCCCAGCGACACCCTGTTCGTCGCCGCGAACGACGCCGACATCCCCCGACAGACTGAGACCGTCTACGACGGGGCCGGACGTGCCACCGACGTCCTGCACGTGGCGTTCGGTGAGGAGCGCTGGCGCACCACCACCGAGGAGCACGGCGACCGCACCCTGGTCACCCCGCCCGAAGGAGGTGTGGCCACCACCTCCATCACCGACGCCCAGGGCGCTTGGTCGAGGTGCGCACCCACCACGGGCCGACCCCCGAGGGCGACTACGACGCCATCACCTACACCTACGCCAAGAACGACGAACTCGCCACGGTCACCGACCCCGAGGGCAACACCTGGACCAACACCTACGACCTGCGCGGCCGCCTGGTCCAGACCGACGACCCCGTCTCGGGCACCAGCACGATGACCTACAACCAGCTCGACCAGCTGGTGACCACCACCGACGCCCGAGGCGAGACCCTCGCCCACACCTACGACGCACTGGGCCGCCAGACCGGGCTGCACGACGACTCCACCGAAGGTCCGCTGCGTGCCCGATGGGTCTACGACACGAAGGAGAAGGGGCACCTGACCTCCTCCACCCGGTACGCGGACGGCGCCGCCTACACCACCCGCGTGGTGAACTACGACGAGTTCTACCGGCCGATCACCACCGAAATCCTCATCCCCTCCAACGAGACCGGCATCTCGGGCCGGTACCGGTTCGGCACCCAGTACAACCCCGACGGTTCGGTCAGAGCCCAGACCATGCCCGCCGCGGGCGCCTTCGGCCAGGAGACGGTGGCCTACACCTACAACGACCTCGGCCTGCCCATCCAGATGTCCGGAATCACCGGGTACGTCACAAACACCCACTACAGCAAGCTGGGCGAGCTGACCCAGCGCACGATGGACATCGACCAGGCGGGCACCTCGTCGACCTGGCTCACACGCCACTACGACACCACCACCGGGCGCCTGTCCGAGACCAACCTGACCCTCGAACTCGGGGTCACCGGTTCGCTGGTGAACCAGCACTACACCTACGACGACGCGGGCAACGTCCTCAACCTGCGCAACGAACCGACCGCCTCCCACCTGCAGTCGGACGTGCAGTGCTTCACCTACGACCACCTGCGCCGCATGACCGACGTGTGGACCCCCGACGCCACCGGCGCACAGGCCTGCGAGGCAGCCCCCTCGGCTGACGCCCTGGGTGGTCCGGCCCCCTACTGGCACTCCTACACCTACGACACCCTGGGAAACCGCACCACCGAGGTCCAGCACGGTCCCGCCGCGGACATCACCCGCACCTACACCCACGGTGACGCCTCGGGGCTGCGGCCGCAGATGCTGACCCAGGTCGAGGAGACCGGGCCCGGCGGGGACCGGCTGGAGCAGTACTCCTACGACGCGTCCGGGAACATGACCGGTCGCACCACCGCCTCCCGTGACCAGGACCTGGAGTGGGATTCCGAGGGCAACCTGGTCCGGGTCACCGAGGAGGACGGCAGCCAGACCTCCTATGTCCACGACGCCGACGGCTCCCGGCTGATCCGCCACACCCCGGACGCGGCCACCCTGTACCTGCCGGGTATGGAGGTGCGCTTCGACAAGCAGACCATGGTGGAGGAGGCCACCCGTTTCTACGCCTTCGCGGGCGAGACCGTGGCGGTGCGCCAGAACGACGGCACCCTGTCGTGGATCCACTCCGACCACCACGGCACGGGTCAGGTCGCGGTCAACGCCCGCACCGGCGAGGAGACGCACCGGTACACCACGGTGTTCGGCACCGATCGGGGAGGCCAGGGGCAGTGGCCCTCCGACCGCGGGTTCGTGGGCGGCACGATCGACGAGTCGACCGGCCTGACCCAATTGGGAGCGCGGGCCTACGACTCGAACCTGGGTCGGTTCATCTCGGTGGACCCGGTCATGGACGTGACCGACCACCAGCAGATGCACGGCTACGCCTACGCCAACAACAGTCCGGCGACCTACAGCGACGCCAGCGGGCTGTGGTATCTGATCGTCGACGGTCTGACCGACGACGGCCGTGAACAGATCTACACAGGTGTCAAGCGCAACGGTAAGACGTACTGGTACGAGCACCACACCGGCAGGGCCTACCGCAACGTCGGCGGGCACGTGGAGACCCAGCAGTGGTACAAGCCCAGGCAGCGGTCGTCCTCGGCCGTGGCCCGAGAGGCGGCCTACCGTGCCCAGTACCAGGCCGCGCAGGAGAAGTACGAGGCCCGCCAGAAACTGATCGAGGCCGCCACGGGCCTGGCCCAGCTGGTCGCCGACGAGTTGGGCATCACCGCCGGGCTGGAGTGCTTCACCACCGGTGATCTGGGGGCGTGCGGCGAGACCGCGCTGAACGTCGCATTGATGTTCGTGGGCGGTCTGCCGGCGAAGATCGCCGCGAAGTATGGGTTGCGGTGGGGTAAGGCCGCGGAGCTGGGGCGCAAGATCGCCGAGTTGGGCGGTGAGTTGATCGAGGGCATCGACGGTCTGATCGATGCCGGTCGCAGGCTCGATAGCTGCAGGAGAAACAGTTTCGTTGCTGGCACACCCGTCCTGATGGCCGATGGGTCGACCAAACCGATCGAGGACATCGACGTCGGGGACCAGGTGGTGGCCACCGATCCGGAGACCGGTGAACAGTCGGCTCGGACGGTGCTGGCCACGATCGTGGGGTCGGGTGTCAAGACGCTGGTGGAGATCACGGTGGATCCGACCACCGAGCGCGATGCGCCAGAGGGCGAGGACACTGCCGCGGATGAGGGTCGTGGTGGGGTTCCTGGTCCGACGGTTGTCGGTGACGGGGTGATCGCGACCGACGAGCACCCGTTCTGGGTCCCCGAACTGGAGGAATGGGTCAACGCGATCGACCTGGCTCCGGGGATGTGGTTGCAGACCTCGGCCGGTACATGGGTGCAGGTGTCCGCGGTCGGGGTCTGGACGCAGGCCGCGACGGTTCATAACCTGACAGTCCAGGGCGTCCACACGTACGATGTGCTGGCGGGCACCACGTCAGTCCTCGTTCATAATTGTGGGTTCGAGGCTAGAGCGGCAGCGCAATCGGCACCCGCGGACGCCACGATGAGCGCAGCAGCTCGGTTTCGGGGTACAGATATGGTTTCCACCGGTCACTCTGGTCATTCGTCTCGCCCAGCCTATTTTGAGTCCGAGATTGATTCCGCTCTCGCGGATGGTGGGCAGATCGCTGGCCGCGGTGCCGACAACTGCGCAGAGATCCGTGCCTGCAATGCTCTGATTTCCGAACATGGAGCCGACTTTGAGGACCAAGTTGGACGATCACTACAGTTGAGCGACATTGAATTCTTGACTGTTCGCAGTTCAACGGGAGCCCCAGAGGCAGCGTGCCTATCCTGCCAAAGTGTTCTTGTTCGGCGCGGAGCGACAGACCTGTCGAGGTGAGGAGAATGTGCGAGTCAGGGCTGGATGAATTCGGCTCGTTTGACTGTGAGGCGGTTGGGATGCGTCGTGAAGCGGATGACATAGTGGCAGCCCTGGAGCGTGTCGGATTCGCCTGCCATGAGGAGGCAAGGAGCTTCTTAGGTGAATGTCTCGGCCTGAAGGTCGATCATCTTCCAGTCCTCGTTATTTCTGGAGAGAGAGTCTCGAGCTGGACGCGTTTTGACCCGTCCGCCGTATGCACCACTCGTGATGCGAACGTGGCTCGCCGATGCGCAGAGGTTGCTGGCACCGTTTTGTGCCCCGTTGGAGTGGACAGCTTCCATCTGACCGTATACTCGGGAAGTGACGGAAGGTTCTATGCAGGGTTCGATTCGTCGGTCTATGAATATGGGAAAGATCGCAATGCGATGTTCTCGATGATGAAGGCTGGAATGCGTCCAGTCTCATTGGGTGAGTGGGTGCTCAAGTGAGGTGACCTCAGAGACCAAGTCAAAATCCCTGCGAGACGGCTCCGACCATGACATGATCACGTGCTGAGGGCGATGTGTTGCCCGACTGGCTCTGAGGGATCGTCCGGCGGGGCTGTTCGATGGCAAACGGGCCACCACCGAGGCATGTTCGGCCCCCGTCTCCGACTCCACGCTGCTTGGCACACTCACCGCCCTCGACGAAACGGCCCTGGTAGCGATCGCGACGGCACGCATGAAAATCCTGCCACCACGTGTGGACCCTGCTGTACCTGTGCCCTAGCGGATTCACCTGGATCGAGGTCGCGGGCAATCAGGCGACGGGGTGGATCTCCAGGGCTTGTTCAAGTTCGCGAGGGGTCAGGTTCGTAGCCGATCCCGAAGAACGGGAGTGCGCGTTCGGGGTTTGGACACAGGCCGCGACGGTCCATAACCTGACCGTCCAGGGCGTCCACACGTACCATGCGTTGGCGGGGAAGACGCCAGCGCTGGTGCATAATTCTGGGTCCTGTCCGAATTGGTCGACGCGCTATGAGAGTGCTGGTGATGTCGGCGATAAGTACACCGAGGGACAAAGTACACGAGATCCGGCATCGTAGTGGTATCACGAGTACTTGAGCGACGATGAGCTCCTTGATGGTATTAACAACGCGGCGCCGGGAGATGGAATTGCTTCTACGCCTGGCGGGACGCTAGTTGGAGGGCATCATCGTTGGGATGAGCTCCAAGCTAGAGTGAGAAATGGGCGTATTGGCGCAGGCACGCCAATTCGTATCGACGTCTACGGTGGGGAGTAGTACTTGTCGATCATTCGTGAGACCGATCCTGACTTTCGAGTATGTCAGATCAGTTTCGATTCTTTGATTGAGATCCAGTTGGAGGCAGAGAATCGGGGGTGGGCGACTCGGTGGTCCTCAGTGGGCGCACTTCGCAGCCAGGTAAAGAAAGAATCCGTAGTCCTGCAGTCGTTCATGCGGGAAGAGCGAGGGGGTGTTATTCGGGCATACAGGTGTCTCGTGTTGTTCTCGGTCGCTGGTGGGGTAGGTGCTGGAGGAATTGCCACGATTGATCTTGATTCGGCGAGGCTTGAATCGTTTGAGCGGATCGACCGGGACCCGGATACCCGAAGGGTGCTTGCTCGGATGTTCTCCTTGGCGGCGGGAGGGGTATCAATGATCTCGAAAGAGTAGTAGTAATTAGTGCTATAACGAAAGATTTCGATTTGGTGATCGAAGACGGTAGGTTGCCGTGTGTGGCCCAGGGCTCGTGTAGGTTCCGGCGTCGTGTCGATCACCTATTCCTGGACCGTTGTGACCGCATACGCAAGCAGGCACGGGCTTCGCGATCATTGTGGTTCCAGTCGCATGACCCCAAACGTCTTCCGTGCCTGCCCTGCCATTATCACCGCCATAGTTGCGAGACCTACTCCGCTCGACCCCAGTGCCGTGGCTGACCTGTGGCCCTACCTGAAGAAGGTCCCTGCTTCTGATGACCCTTGGCCTGCGTCCTGGTCATCCGCGCCTGCATGACCGTCTCCGGAGCCAAGTGCATCAAGGAGACCGCCGAATGGGGACAACGCGCCCTGCGGCGCTTTCTGGCAACGTGTTTCAAGCCCGGTGTCATACTGATCTTTGATGTGTGGGTTGACGGCCGAGAGAGCTGGGAAAACCCAGGCCATGGAGCTTCCCCTCTCCTCGCCCCGAACCCCTGCCGAGTACGAGAAACGACGCCTGGTCGCCGCTCAGCTGTTCGACCGGGGCGAGCTCTCCCAAGCCGCGATCGCCCGCCTGCTCGGCGTGAGCAGACAAGCCGTCCACAAGTGGCACACCGCCTGGAAGAACGAGGGCCCCGCCGCGCTGGCCGCCCGCCCCCGCGGCGCCGAACCCTTCCTGAACAGCGAGCAGGAGCGTGTCCTGGCCGCCCTGCTCGACTCCAGCCCCACCGAACACGGCTGGCCCGACCAGTCCTGGACCCTGGACCGGGTCAACCACCTCATCAGCGAACGCTTCCACGTCGCCTACGCCGACCCCTCCGGGGTGTGGCGACTACTGCAGCGGATGGGCTTCTCCCACCAGGTGCCTGCGACGCGGGCCGCCGAACGCGACGAGGAAGAGGTCGACCGGTGGCGCACCCAGGTGTGGCCCCGGGCCAAAAGAGGACGCTGAAACCCGTGGTGCGTGGGTCGTCTTCGCCGATGAGTGCGGTGCGAGCACCTCCCCGCCCACCCGTCGCACCTGGGGCCGCAGGGGGCGCACACCGCTGGTGGCCACCCGCCGGGGCCGGCGGGAACGGGCCAACACCGTCGGCTGGCTGTGCGTGCACCCCGCCACCGGGGCGGTGAAGCTGTTCCACACGGTGCACACCCGCTCCTCCATCACCGCCGCGGTGCTGCCCGCCCTGCTGGACCGTCTGCACCGGGCGCTCCAAGGTCCGGTGGTGTTGATCTGGGACAACCACTCCTCGCACTCCGGCAAGCGGATGACCGCCCAGATCACGGCGCGGGACTGGGTGGACGTGGTGTTCCTGCCCCGGTACTCGCCCGAGCTGAACCCGGTGGAGACGCTGTGGGCGCACCTCAAGCGGGTGCTCAGAAGCCGTCTGTTCCGGAGTCTGGAGGAGCTGGAGCAGGTGATCAACGCGCATCTGCGCCTGGTGCGCAGGCGCACCGATCTGCTGCGGGGGTTCATCGACTCGGTGGGCTTGGAACCCTCACCGTTTCCGTCAACCGCATAATCAAAGATCAGTAGAGGCCGTGTTGTATGCCGGGATCGCCTCCCGTCACCCGGTCTGCGCCCCGAGGAGTCGTCGAAGCTGATGTTGGTTCCGGTCGGCATCGTGCTGTCAGAGGCGGCGGAGCGGGAGGCGAGGCTGGTTGCTGCACGACTTTGGCAGGACGCATCAGCGGAGCAGACTCAAGGGTGAAGGCGAGGCTGGTCCCATCAGTGCTACGGCTCCTCTGAGGTGAGGCCGTGCATCCTGTTTCAACTGGGGTCTTGTGGCGCACCTGGCAGGGACTTAAACCTGTGGCCATCGGATTAGGAGGCGTTGCTCTCAGAGCTGCGAGGAGCTGTCTCCTGGAAACTCTTCCCCCGGTTTGGGCTCCTCTGTGGTGGACTTCTCCCTGGTGGGGTTCACGATCTCCTCCATGCGCTTCCTGAAGTCAGACAGGTCTGTCTTGAAGATGCTGCTGTAGTCGTTGCGGATGACGCGAGGGTTCTGGCCCTCCTGGAGGATGTAGAGATCTCCCGTGACGACTTCAGTGATCTCGATGAGCCTTGACTCGTTGATCGTTTTCAGGGCCTGTTCTGTGTAGCCGTGGGGGTTGAGGATCTTGCTCGCTTCGACTTCGTACACCTGCCCCGAAGGGTGGACGGCCTTGATGCGTACGGTGGAGCGACGCTGGCGCAACCAGGTCACGATCATGGTGGTAAGGGCAGTACCCACGGCACTCGTAGCACCGATGAAGGCTGGACTGCCCATCAAGGATTCTGTCGCGCTAAAGAACGTTCCGAGGTCATTGTTGATCTGACCCTGGCTGCCTCCACTGATGGTGTCTTGGTGCCCGAATGAGGGGGAAGTAGGATCACTCATGATCCCAGGGTAAGCCAGGAGGATGACAGTCGTCTGAGTTCTCCCGAAACCTTCTTCGATTTCCGAATTAGAATTGGTGTGATGATCAGGACATAGCATGTCCTACGAAAACTGTTTCGTGCAGGGTGCGGTGGAGGCTGTGGTGTGCCAGGATCGCCTCCATCATCTGTGCGTGGACTCTCACTCGAAGAGAACACGCACAGGCGGCCTTTGTTGGCCTTCGGTGGTGTGCCGGAACGCTGCGGACTCGCGGGCGTCAGCGCCCCCGGCGCTGCACTTGGGCGAGGAAGTTGCGCCACTCCGCTGCCAAGAAGGTCAGTTGGGCGTCGTCACGGTGCTGGGTGTCACGAACGTCGGCACCGGTACTGTGCTCGCGGACCTCGACGCACTCGTTGTTGCCGCCGCTGTAGGACGACGTGTGCCACTCAGCCACCATTGATCCTCTTCATCTCGTTGCGGATGGCTTCCAGGGTCTCATCCGGCCCGGCGGCGACACCGTGCTCCCCGCACACGCGGGGATGCCCCTGTCCCATGCTGGGTTTTTCAGGTCTGTGGCGTTAGTGGGTTTGCTCGTCAGTTGTCGAGGCCGTGCAGGGCCGACAGGACATCGGCAAGTCCGGTGTCCGGTGCGTCCTTGAACTTCTCCCACTGGGTGAGGAGATCAGCGAGGGCGTGGAGTGTTGCTGGGGGGAGTCCGGCCTCGTTCAATGCCGTCGCGGTGTCCTCGAATTCACCCTTCCACCGCCAGGCACGGGCAGCGACGCCGGGATACCGGGTCGGATCGGCTGCTGGATGCTCCCAGGTCCGCACGATCTCGGTCAGCTCCTCGGCCACCCCGTAGTCGGACGCCAGCGCGGTGGCCAACGCGCTCACCAGGCGGGTCGCCTTCTGTGCGACGGTATGGCTGATCTTCAACGCCGAGGCCCGCCCCACCTCACCGAGGTAACCGATGTCCAGGTGCTCGTCGTGGAACAGCCCTCGGACCGTGGCGCACGCCGTGTGCGGTCCGGCCAGGTAGAGGCGGGTGCGTGTTCTGGACGGGGGCGGTGGGCCGATGACGCAGGCGTCGACGACGGTGGCTCCGCCCGCGTTCAGCGGTTCGGCCAGTGCTTCCATACGCTGGGGACGGATCGCGTTGGCCTCCACGTAGATACCGCTGAAACCGTGCTCGGCCATGCTGTGGGCGGTCTCCTCCGCGGCCGTCGGTGGAACCAGGGAGATCACGACATCGCTCGCGGCGATCTCGGTCAGGGTGGCTTCCCGCAGCCCGGCCGCGTGGGCTCGGCGGCGGGTGTCCGGTCCGCGTTGGTCGGGGCACCACAGACACCGAGTCGTTCGTGCCTCCATCTGCGTAGCGATCGCCGCTCCCATCGCTCCGGGATGAAGGATCCCGACCGTGGTGACTTCTTGGCTCACAACGCCTCGTTTCCGGACATCATGACCGGTGCGGGGGAGTAGGAGACGGTGGCCTCGATCGCTTCCCTCACCTGGGCCAGGTGCCGGTTCGCCCGAGGGCGGGGCTGGTCGAGCACAGCGGCCAGCTGCGCCAGTCGGCGCATCGTGCTCTCGATCCGGCGGTCGCTCATGCTGGACAGCACCGTGTCGACGTCCTCTGACAGTCCGTCGAGGTCACTGCGGGCAAGTCGCGCGGTGACCCGGTCCAGGCGCGCGTGGCTCAGCTCTCCGGTGCGGCGCTGAGCAGGTGGGGCGGACTCGTACAACGTGATCGCCTCGGCCGCCGACATCTCGGCCTTGCGGATGCGTTCGGAGCCGCCAAGGTTCAGGTGTGTGGACGAAGCCCAGTAGAGCTGTTTGGCGTGGGGGAAGGCGATCACCCCAGGAAGGTCCTCCTGGGCGTTCTCGCGCATCTCCTCGGCTTCGATGAGCGCGGCGTCTGCTTCCTCCGCGCGTCGCAGTTGGGCCAGGGCGCGGGCCCGGATGCTGGCCGCGCGCAGCAGCGCGGTTCCCTTCGAAGGACGGAACTGGTTCGCGGCCTGCGCGTAGGCCACGGCGTCTTCGGGACAGCCGTCCCAGTAGGCCACCAGTGCCTGCAGGCCACGCACCCAGGCGCGCAACCCGTGGTCCCCCACGAGTTCCCCGTGCAGGTCGGCCACGCGGGCTTGGGTCTGCGCCGCCGAGATTCCACCGAGATCGAAGGAGGCGTTGGCCAGGACCGCGCACAGCCACCCGGCGATGCGGTGCAGGTCCCGCTGCTGGTCAGGGCGATGGCAGCGCTCACGCAACGTCCACGCGCGCTGCCTCAGCTCTCGTGCACGTATCAGGGAGGGCAGCACTGGCCTGTAGGGGTAGGCGGCGGCAAGGTCGTGGACGGCGGAGGCCAGTTCCTCGATGGTGTAGAAGCCGATGGGGGTGTCGATCCGTGCGCCGTATCTGGCGGACTCCTGAGCGCACACTGCGACGGCTTCCTCAACGCTGAGAACGGCGAACGGTTCTTCTCCCGAGGGCGGGTGCTCGGGTACGGCCAAGACCTCCTCGTCCTCCGTTGAGGAACGGGTATCGGTGCTGGCGGGGGCGACGGATTCCCAGGGGCGGGGAGCGAGACCGAGCAGACGGCCGGGAATGCGCATGCCGTCGGCGATGTGGATGATCTTGTCGAACGAGGTGATCTGGACTTGGCCCCGGGCGATCTTGCTGACCCGGTCGGCTTTGATCCCGCAGGAGTCACCGATCTTCCCGAAGCTGATGCCCGCCCGCTGTCGGGCGATGCGAAACACCGCGGAGAAGTCGTGCTGTGCCAGCGCCATTCTCATGTCCTCGCGGTCCAGCACCTCGTCTGGCAGCGCGGCTGGCGGCGTATACGGGGACACGGCACCCCACCTCCTTGTCTCGGATACCCATTGCACACCGACACACGCGCGAGCGCCAACACTCCAGGGGTACCCATGGTGGGTCCCCCTGGCAGGTACCCGTCAAGGGGATCCGCTGCGCGTACTTTCACAGCCACCCTGGAGCCCGGACAACCGACCGATCCGAAGGGCACAGGAATGGGTCCAGTACCAGCAGTGGGCAGGCGAGCCTCACCAGCGCTTCCACATCATGGAGCACCTTCTGGTGCCCACAGCCGACTCCGGGGGTGCGGGGCGCACGTCAGCGCTGATGTCTGTCAAGGGCGAATCCACTTCCCGACGTGCTGGGAGCGGAGTGCGCGGATCGCAATTTCCGATTTCGCTCCATGCCCCATCGAAAGCTGTGAGTCCTGTCGTCCGCTGAGTAGTGCTCGTTTGGAGCTGGTATGGGGTCTGTTTCCGAAATCCGGTGCCATAGGCGTGACCTGCCGCCAACGGCCGCAATGGGCTCGCCGGAGGCACCGCCGCTCCTCGCCCGTCGGGTGACCGCGTCGACGGACCTTGCGCCCGTGACGGTGGGGAATCTTGGCGATCCGGTGGGGCATGCGATGGCCGTGCCGGGCCTTGCCGCGTATGCCAAGGTCGTCCGCCGCCGTCTACGCGCTCTGGTCTGCCTGACCGAGCGCCAGATCGCGAGCGTCGAACTGTCGGCCAGCGAGCTCTTCAACAACGCGATCCAACACTCGCGCAGCGGCGAACCCAGCGGTGAGGTCGTGGTTGCGGTGTTCAAGCTCCCCGGGCGCACCCAGGTCCGTGTGATCGACGACGGCCCGCGCGCCGATGA
This sequence comes from Nocardiopsis sp. CNR-923, assembly GCF_001942255.1. Classification (GTDB taxonomy): domain Bacteria; phylum Actinomycetota; class Actinomycetes; order Streptosporangiales; family Streptosporangiaceae; genus Nocardiopsis. The sequence continues at coordinate 15,091 of NZ_MKKC01000097.1, read as the reverse complement.
TTTCACCGTCCCCCACCTACGCCGGGGGAACGGGGAGGCCGAGAGCGGGCGGGGTCTGTTCCTGGTGGCCGAGGAAGCCGACCGGTGGGGGACGGTCCACCACGACGACGGCCGCACCAGCGTGTGGTTCGAGGTCGACCGTGTCCGGGCGCCCAGGACATCGGCTGAAGGGGAAGGCCGGTGACGCCTCGTGGGGTGGAGGTACGAGGACGATCTCGACTACTACCAGGCCGCCCATCGCCTCCGAAAACGGCACGGACGGCTCTGGCTGATCCTGTGGGGTCCGGCCTCGCGAGCGTACTTCGCCTTCTTCCAGGGCCAGGCCCACGTCCCACCGATCGTGGCGGCCACCAGCGAGGAGCTGCACGCCCGGATCGTGCGTACCGAGCGCGAGCTGGCGCACCCGCCTGCGGCCCGCTCGTGATGGCCATGCCCCAATCCGGGATGTACGTGGTCCTCCACCCGGCCCATCACCCACACCCCCTGCCCCCTTCCGTCCCTCCCCGGTCGACCACGTTCGCGATGAACGACCGCACCCTCTACCTCATCCGCGCCGACTGCCTCGCCGGGACGCTCACCACAGGGGCGGGGACCGGGGCGTGGTGCGGCATGACCCACACCGGGCGACGGGTCCTGCTCTGCCGCGGCCCGGGTCTCGCGCGGCCCGCAGCGGCCTCGGAGGGCCACACACCTTGGCCGTGGTGAAGCGGTGCGGTCAGACCTCGGTGGAACGGCCGGGTACGACGTCCGGACCGTCACCGGGATATCGATGAATACGAGTGGAGAACGATTCAGGTGCCAGAAGTGAGCGTGGTGATCCCCTTCTACGGAGATCACCCAGGACGCGATGCGTTGTCGAAGGTCACGGCCGCGTGGCTGGAACAGGATGTTCCGTGTGAGGTCGTCGTCGCCTTCACCGGCCAGAGCACGCCCACGGTGGCGCGGGACGTGGACACGCACAGGCGTGTACGGGTGGTTCGCGCGGACGCCGATGCGTGTGCTCCGGGGGTGCTGCGCAATCTCGGTGCGGAACAGGCCCGTGCACGCGTGCTGTATCTCTCGGACGCGGACGTGGTCCCCATCGGCGGGGACTTCCTGGCGCGGGCCCTGCGGGTGGCGGATGGACGGCCGTTGTGCCAGCCCTGGATGTACCGGCTCGTGGAAGGCCCGAACGCCGTGGCCAGTCTGCGTCCCGGTTCGTCCGGAGCCGATCGGGACGGATTGTTCTGCTTCGCCACCGTGGAAGCCGGGGGCTTCCTGAGCCCGGTAGACGGGGAGGACATGCTCTGGCAGGACCGGGAGCGCCGGGGCCGGAGCACCCGAACACCGTCCGTTGTCCCTCCGCCGAGTCTGGTACGTGAACCAGGTGACGAACGGCGGAGCAGGGCCCCCTACCACTGGGGCGGCTTGCTGCTGGAGAGCACGACATTTGCCCAGGTGGGAGGCTACTGCACGCGCTATCGCGGGTGGGGCTGCGAGGACGACGACCTGTTGGTGAAGCTGAGCGCGCACGGCGAGGTGCTCCGCGGATGGCAGACGGATCCCACCTGGGCGTGCGCGCACGTGGAGCACGGGTACGCGCATGCGGGCACAGCTGAGCACGACGCGAACCGTGCGATCTACCGGGAGCGGCTCGCGTCGGGACCAGAGGCCATGATCGCTGACGACCTCGCGGTGTTCACATGAGGCCGACGTTCACCGAGGACGGATCAGCGACAGACCTCGTGCTGGCGGGGTGGCGACTGCGGGTCGTGGCCGCGGAACCCGCCATGGTGGAGGGCACGCTCGAGGTGATGGTGCCACCCTGCGCCCTCGCGGCTCCGGACGCGGCCGCCGACTGGACCGTGCGAGTCCGCGAAGCGGCGACCTCGTTGGAGGACGAGGCTCGGGAACTGTTCGCGGACCGACCCGTGCTGGCGTTCCCCTACGGCGGGCCACGCCTGGCGGTCGTGGGACGAGACGGGCCAGCGTTGCGAGTGGTGGGTCGCTATCGGCCGGACGGAGCCGCAGTGTTCGTCGACGTCGATCACGCGCGCCGTACCACCGATGTCACGGTGGATACCGGGAGGTCACGGGATGGGCGATGGGTGGATTGGCTCGTCCGTGCCTTCTTCGCCTCGCGATTGCTCGCCGTGGGGTGGAGGATGCTGCACGCCTCGGCGGTCGCGGTCGACGGCGTGGCCGTGCTGTTCCTCGCGGGCCGGCAGGGAGGCAAGTCCACTCTGGCGCACCGGGCGTGCACGGAACTCGATGCGGCATTCCTGGCCGATGATCTCGTGCTCGTGGGCCCTGACCTGACGGTGGTCGGCTGGCCGACGAGGGTTGCCGTCCCCGTTGACCTGACTGGTGCAGGTCAGGGCGGCAGGGTCCAAGAGCGGGTGGTGAACGGGCGCGTGCGGCGGCGTGTGCTGTTGAGCCCGCTGGAACACAGGGGCAGGCTCGGTGTGAGGTACTCGCCGCCGGTCCCGTTGGGCGCGGTGGTGTGCGTCGAGCCCGCCGACAGGGCGGCGGGGCGGAGCGTGCGACCGGTCGTGGCGGGCGAAGTGGGACGGGACGCGTGGGGTGGGGCCCTCGCACGGGCAGTGGATGTTCCCGCGCAGCGCCTCTACGTGGGCGATCTACTCGGGCTGACCGGTGCCCCGGCCCCGCTACGGGTCCAGGCCCCGGTACCGCTTCGCGAGTCGAATGTGCCCCAGGGGGTGACGGCGGCGGCGCTGCGGGTGGCGGACATGGCGCATCTGTCGACGGTGCCGGTGTGGGACGCGCTCACGGCACTGGTTCCGTGCCTGGGGGTGCGATGACCTTCGATGAGGATCGTGCCGTGTTCGCCCTGTCCAGCGCCGGACGCCAGTTCAGTGTCGACGCCTCCACGAAGCTGACCTCCTGGTGGCCGCGGATCCAGCCGCACCTGCCCGGTGTCTCGTCCAGAGCACTACTCGTCGATCCAGCCCCCGAGACGGTCGACATGCTCGTCCCTCATACGGCCGGGGCAAGCGACACCCGGAGGTCGCTCAACGCGGGCCTGCACCGGCTGCACCTGGGGCACGACACGCTGTGCGTGCACGCGGGCGCCCTACGCCGTCCCGATGGAGACGGGGCGGCACTGCTGCTGGGCGGCCACGGTGCGGGCAAGACCCTCGTCACCGCGGCGTTGGCTCTGCGCGAGTGGCGGGTCCTGGCCGGAGACGTCGCCCTGGTGGACGTGGCGGCATCCGGTCAGGCCAGCGTGCGCGGCGGTACGGGCGCTTTCTTGGCCCGGCGCGGACCCCTGCGCCGCTGGTTCCCCGACATCGGCGTCGGTGACGGCGCGGACACGGGGAAGGTGGATCTGCGGTCCCGCTTCGCTCACGAGACGCCCGTCGTCCCGTGTGCGGTGTCCGTCGTGGCTGTGGTCGACGTCGACGGCGACCCGCGTACTGGGGACGGGACGGTCGGACTCCTGGACCAGCACACGGCGGCCACACAGTGGCTGCGCTCCAGCGCTCACCTGCTGGACCGGGTCATGGAGGACGAGGACGCGGTGCTGCGTGAAGTCGAGGACGCCGCCGCGATCCGGCATCGCCTGGCGTTGGTCCGCTCACTGGCCACCGCCATGCCCGTGCACACGGTGCGTGGGGTCCCACGCACGATCGCGGAACACATCGACGCACTCGCGGGAGGGGAGCGGCCATCGTGAAGGTACGAGCGCTGGCGATGGATTTCGGCGGGACCCTGGCCCGACCGGGGCCTGACCCCGACGGCCGCACGGTCGCTGCCATCGTGCGCGCGACACCCGGCACGCTGGTCCCGGAGGCGTTCGCCGACGCTTTCGACGCCGTGCACCGGGCCGTGCGCCAGACAGACCGCGCACGGGAGACGCACACCCCGTTCGCTCAGGAGATCCGTCAGGCCGCGCGAGCGTGTGGGGCACGGGTACCGGACCCGGACGCCGCCGCCGATGCGGTGTTCTCCGCCATTCCGGACGCGCACGTCGACCAGGGTGCGGCCGAGGCATTGCGTCTACTGCACCGGCGAGGACTGGTGTGCGTGCTGGCGTGTGACACGCAACGGCCCGCATGGGTGCGGCGCCGCACCCTCGAAGCGGAGGGCATCGCGGACCTGTTCGACGCCCTGGTCTTGTCCAGCGCGCTCGGTGTTCGCAAGCCGAACCCCGCGTTCTACAGGGCTGTCATCGAGGCATGCGGGTGCCCGGCCCAGGAGGCCTTGTTCGTCGGGGACACCCCCAGCAAGGACGTCCTCGCCCCTCACGCGTTGGGGATGCAGGCGGTCCTGATCTCCCTCTCGGGCCGACCCGACGGGATGGAGGAATCGATCGGCGTCCTCCCCCATCTTCGCGATCTACCCCATTACCTGGAGACCACCGATGCCCTCTGAACCCGCGGAACGCTCACCATCCCCGAACACGGCCCCACCAATGGTGTCCCCCAGCGCGGGCCGGGTCTACTTCTCACGGGGCCGCGCGCACCTGTCCCCACCCCGGCTCGTGCCCGAAGGGGTGGTGACGGGGCGATTCAGCGTGCTCAGCCCCGGAACCGAGCGGCGGCGCATGGCCGCGACCGTCTCGGAGCCGCCCTCGGCGGCCGGATACATGAGTATGGGCCGAGATCCCCGCTCCGGGGGCTGGATGATCGCACCGGTCGCACACGGCGCACCATTCGAGCCTGACATCGACGGCGCGGTCGTGGCCCCGGAAGGGGTATCCGTGCACGTGGCGGCGCTGGCCCGGTTCGGCCAGATGGCGTTGCTCGGTCTGGACCGCCTACCGGCGCGAACGGACCTGGACAACGCCGTGGTGGTCGGGTCTGGCCCGGTCGCGTTGGGATGCGTCCTGGAGTTGCGCCGACGCGGTGTGCGCCAGGTGCGTGTGTTGACCCGGCGGGCCGCGCCCCCGATCGGGCACGCCCCAGGGGCGGAGTGCGTCGACCGGCTCCCTCCCGGCAGCGGATTGGTCATCGACGCGGTCGGCGACCCCGGCCCGATCGCCGACGCGCTCTCCCCAGGATCCGTGCTGGGGTTGCTCGGTACCCCGGAGGCGGACGTCGTACTGCCCGCAGCCGTCATGCACCGCGGGGGGTGGACGGTGGTCGGCATGCACGAGCTCGCACCGATGCGGACCGGCTCCTACCAGACCGCTTACCACACGGTGGCGGCACACCTGGCCGAGACCCTTCCGCCGGACCTGATCAGGGTGTGGTGCCGTACCGTTCCAGGGGAACGGGCACCGAACGTGCATGCCCTCCTGGCCGGGCGGGGACGCCCCCAGGAGCCCGTCATCGTCTTCGCGTGGGCTCCGTGACCGGCGCGGAGCCCGGGATCGGGCTGTACAGCATATCGGTACGTGGCCTGGAGGTACCCGACCTGCTCGGCTGGGCCCGCGCTGAGGGGGTCGCCTTCGTCCACCTGCGCGGCGGGACACGGGGATACGCGCTCACCGAACGCGACGCCGCCACCCTGAAGCACTGGCGCGCCGTCACCGAGCAGACGGTTCCGATCACCGGTGTCACCGCCGACACCGACCTGGCCGAACTCCTGGACACGGACGCGACGGTGCGTGACCGCGCGCGCCGGAGTCTGGGCCGGATGGCCTGGGCCGCCGCATCGCTCGGCGCGGGATGGGTGCGCCTGCTGGCCCGCACTCCGCTGGACCCCGCCATGGTCCAGCGGGCCGGCGCGGTCCCGGTGATGGCGGTTCCACTGCTGGTCGAGCTCCACCATCCCGCCTGGCTCACCCCGGCACCCGCCACGGCTCTGGGAAGGCTTCTGGACCAGTCCCCCCATCTGCGGGTGCTGGCCGACACAGCGCAACTCGCCGCCATGCTCACCACCGTGGGCCCGCACACCGTCGCCGGGCTGGATCGAGTGATCGCGGCGACGAACGTCCTGCACCTGTCAGATCAAGGCCACGGACTCCGCCATCCCGGGCACGCACAGATCGCCACGGCCATCGCACGTCGACTCGACGACGACCACGAGATCGAAGTGGCGGTGGAGTGGACCGGGCCGGACCGCAGCCCCGCCACCGCGCTGGACCGGTACCGGGCGGCAACCGCCTGGTGGCGGGGCCTGCGCGAACAGCACAGGAGGAGCCACGTATGAAGGGAACACGGCCCCGTCCGTGGGTCGTCGTCAGTGACTACCCGGCCTGGCCGAGCCCGTACTTCACCGAACTCGAACGACACGCACCCCGAGAGCTGCGCCTGGAGTTCGCCCCCGATCTGGCCGTACTGGAAAGGCGGCCGGAGCCACCCGGCGTCGTCAACCTGCACCGCCTCAAACGCCTGTACCGCGACAGGAACGGGCGACGAACCCCCGAAGCGGTCGCCGTGATGCTGCACCGCTTGGAGGGGCTGCGCTCATCGGGGTGGCGGTTGGTGTGGACGGTCCACAACCTCCTGCCCATCGACGGCGGTGTACCAGGTGAGGCCGACCACCGCGCGGCACACGGCGTCCTCGCCCTCGCTGACGCGGTGATCACCCACACCCACGCCGACGCCCGCCATCTGGCCACCGTCACCGACGCTCCCATCACGGTCGGCGGATGGGCCGGGCTGACCGCACCCGAGGCGACCACGCCGCCCTCGGCCGATGTGCGCGGTCTGGTATCCGCCCTCACGGACGCACCTTCCTCCGTTCTCGTCCTGGGCAACCTCACCGCCTACAAGGGGCTGCTCCCCGCCGTGGACGCCTTCACCGCCCACACCCGCACCACGCACCTGTTCCTGGCCGGACCCTGTTCCGACCCCGCCCTGGCCCGAACGCTGCGTGAGGTCGCCGCCGACACCGGCTCACGGGTCCACGTGCACACCGGACGTATCCCCGCCGAACACGTCCACCTGCTCTACCGGGCCGCCGACACCGCATGGTGCCCCTACCGCACCGACGGCGCGTGGGAGTTCTTCACCAAGGTCCTGCACCCCAGCTCGGTCGGCACCGCAGTCGCTTTCGGTACCCCAGTGATCGCACCTGAGCTGCCCGCCATCACCGAGATGACCACCGGACATCCCCGCCTCCTCTACCCGCCCCGCCACGGGCCGGGCCCTGCCCTGGCCGCCCACGAGGCCACCACGGGCACACCGCCCGTGCGGAGGCCGAGGGACGGGACGTCGCGTTGGCGGAGCATCACCGCCTCGTACGCACACCTGGCCCAGACCCTCGCCGCCGACGAACAACGACAACGTGACTGACCGTCCACCCGCCACGAACAGGAAAGGCCCACCCATGCCAGAGTCCACTCCCAGCACCGACGCCGACATCCCGCAGATCACCGAGCTGCTGGACACCCACTACGACCTGCCCCACGTGAGGCTGGACCGACTGCCCATCGGGCAGGGAGCGATCAACTACCGGGCGACCACCGGGGACCGAACCGTCTTCGTCAAGCGCTACCCCCCAGGAACGGACATGGCGCGGAGAACGACGCCATCGCCCTGACCCGGCTGGCGGGTGAGCACGGCGTCCCCGTCGCCCGCGTGGTGACGTCCGTCAAAGGTGAGACCCTCACCCGCTCTGGGCCGGTCGCGATCTCGGTGTGGGAATGGGTCGACGGCCGCACCGAGACCAACGGGCTCACCTCCGCCCAACTGTCCGCCACGGGGCACGCTCTGGGCCTGATCCACCGAACCTTCGCCGCTCACCCCGCGACCCAGTCCACCCCTCCGGACCTCACGGACTGGTTCCACCCGGACCTGCCGAAAACCCGGGCCACCATCGACACCCTCCAGGACCTGATCGCCAACCGTCGGCCAGGCGACGACTTCGACGCCATCGCCGCGACCACACTCGAAGAGCGGCGCGCCGCACTGGAGCAGGTCCCCGACCTACTCGCTGGCCTCCCGGACGACCTGACCACCCAGGTCCTGCACGGCGACTACAGCGCGGTGAACCTGCTGTTCGACGGCGACGACATCGCGGCCGTGTTGGACTTTCGCCCACCGGTGCCGTTCCTGGTCTCCTTCGAACTCGGCCGGATCGCCTTCGACCCGCGCACCGTCGTCCTGAGCCAGAACTGGCCCGTCTCAGCCGTCACCCTCGTCCACGCCTACCGCGACGCCCACCCCGACGCCGCGCGCCAGGACGTGCGCGCCTGCGCCCGCGTGGCACTGATCCAACTGGTGACGAGTCTGTACGGAGTCAAGCAGCACTACCTCGCACCGGGATTGCTCCAAGACGACTTGGACGCGTTCTGGGTGCTGCGCCACCGTGCGGCCACACGGCTGCTGGACCGCCTCCCCGAGGTCGAAGCCATGCTCGACGACGCAACCGCGAGCACCTCTCAGCCCTGACCGCCGGACGGTCACGGCCCCACCCACACTCAGGAGTCACACCATGCCCCCTGCATATCCACTGACCGCTGCCCCGAGCGAACCGCACTGGACCGTGATCCGCGGACCGCTCACCACCGAGCAGATCCACACGGCCGTAGACGCGACAACCGCACGGCACGCGCTGACCGCCGAGCGGATCGGTGACACCGCGCTGCGGTTGACCGACGCCACCACACGCCAGGCCGTCGCCACGCTGCGGTGGCGGCCGCTACCACCACAGTCTCCGAACACCCTCGGCTACCAGATCCCCGTCCCCGCCACCACCGAACTCCTGGTCGACTCCGGACCCCGCCCGAACCAGGCCATCGTGCACGACCTCACCCGAGGCTCGAAACAGCGGCCCTGCCCTACACCGACACCGAACTTGACGGCATCCGCGCCTCCATGCCGCTCGTGGACCGCTACAGCGCACCCAGTCCCGACTTCGACCAGTGGGCGCTGCTGTTTCGCGACCACTACCTCGAACACAGCGTGGGATTCGTCCTGGGCATGGAACGGGCGGGCATACCGTCCCAGTGGATCTACACCCTGGACAAGGGCGACCGCACTCTGCGCAGGCAGCGCGTGCACGCCACCTTCCTCGCCCGGGGGTACCGCAGCGACCTGCTGGACAACACCGCCGTCAACGACCCCGCCACCCACGCCGCTGACCTGGAACGCGTCAGAGCCGACATCGACGCGTTCATCGACGCCGCCCACACCGACGGCCGCCGGGTACTGGTCGTCGATGACGGCGGGCTTCTCGCCCAAGGCTACGGGGCCAAGGACGCGCGGCGGCGCGTCGACGCCGCGATCGAGTTGACCGTCAGCGGGCTCAAGCGGATCGCCGCCGCCGAACCCCTCGGCATCCCCGTGTGGAACATGGCCCGGTCCACGACCAAGACGCTGCTGGGCTACCCGGAGATCGCCGACTCCTGCATGCGGCGACTCCGCGCCATGGTTCCCGACCGCAAGTTCATCGGCCGCCACGTCCTGCTCGTGGGGTACGGCACCCTGGGCTCACGTCTCGCCCCGGCGCTGCGGACCCTGGGCTGCCGCGTCGACGTGGTCGACACCGACCTGGCGGCGCTGATCAGTGCCGGTGAAGCGGGCTACCCCACCCACAGGAGCCTCGCCGATGCCCTACGCCTGACCCAACCGTTCCTGGTCATCGGCACCACCGGAGAACAAGCCCTCACCGCCGCGGACCTACCACTGCTGCCCGACGGGGTGCTCCTCGCCCCGTTCGCCACCCGCGACTTCTCCGTCCTCGCTGACCCCGTGCACACGCCTCAGGGCACCAGCATCCCCGGCGTCGGCACGCGGTTCCCTCTACCCGACGGCCGACACGCGGTCCTGCTCGGCGACGGTCGTTCCATGAACCTGTACGAAGCCGATTCCATCCCCAACCAGGGCTACGACGCGTACCGCGCCGGGACCCTCATCGCCGCTCGACACCTGTGCGCCGATCCGGAGAAGCCCCCCTTCGGCCTCCACCGGGAACGGGCCGATCAGGTGATCACCGATGCCGGTCTCTTCGAGGCGTACTACGATCTCTACCTCGCCCACCCGCAGCGCCCCGCCAACACGGCGAGCACACCCAACCCCGCCCGTGCACACGCCAAGACGAACGTGTGCGTCGTCGGTTACGGCGTCGCCGGCCGCCTCCACACCGACATCCTCAGCAGGCTCGGCGCCGACGTGGCGATCATCGATCCCAAGCACCAGGACCTGCCCCGCGCGCACCGTTCGTTCCCCCACCAGGTCAGCGAACTTCCCTCGAACGTGGCGGCCAGGGTCGATCTGTGGTCGGTGTGCACTCCCACCAGCGAGCACCTGCCCCTCGTGCGCGCCATCCTGGCCCACAACCCCCAGGCCCGGATCCTGTTGGAGAAACCGGCCTGCCAGGGGCATGAAATCGACGCGTTCACCGAAGTGCTCGCCGCCCACCCCGGGGCGAAGGTCATGGTGAACGACCAGTACCGACACGCACGGGTCCTACCCGCCTTCACCGACCTGATCGCCGATCTGGAACCCAAGGCCCGCATCCGCCGCGTGAACATCACATTCACCAAGGACCGGACCACCGACATCGCCAACGGCCGATTTATCGACCGCACCTACGGGGTCCTGGGCTACGAGTGGCTGCACATGCTCACCGTCCTGGCGCATGTCCTGCCACCATCGACGATGAAGGCGTATCTGGAAGCCCCGCCTTCCGCGACCACGCTGCACGCGACCTATGATCCCCGGCTGTTCGTCTCCGCTCTGACCGAACGGACCGCCGTCCACGACGATGCGGGCAGGAACGTTGGCCTAGAACTGGCCTCGTCGATTCTCGGCACGAACCTCATTCCTGAGGCCGTGACAGCGCTCCAGCCGTCGCGGAACCACGGCCCTCGCCCTGCTGACAGCCGCTACCGGCACATGAGCGTGCAGGCGGGGAACACCCGATTCATCCTTCAGTTCGCCCCCGTCACCACTCCCACGGGACAACGGCTCGACCGCAACCACCACCGACTCGCCGCGCACCGAGACGGTGAGCTCATCCACGAAACCGTCCTTCACGACTCCCCGCTCGCCAACGCACTGCGGAACGCCGTCACCGCCCTCTTTGACACGGCTCCAACACCAGGCCCGGAGCTGGCGCACCTACGACGGATCGCCGCCCTCGCTGAATACCTCCGTGCCCAGGACCCGCACCGTCCTCAGACCGAAAAGGTGTGAGCGGAAGGGTTGAAGTTTCTCGCCCATCCAAGCGACCATCGACCAGCCCTGACCAGGCTCGACACCCATTCCTTAGGAATTGTGGCGCGTTGTGTCTATTTGTGTGGGTTTATGGGTGAGAAGCGCAGTTCCGAGGGCGTACGACTTCGGGGCCATTGACACTCACCCCAGGCCCCGCAGGGGCAGGGGCCAGCCTCGTCTGGGGGCTGGTGAAGAGGAAAAGGAAGGGGTGCCCCGGGCCGGTGCCGCAAACACCGACCGGGGGCGTGATTCTCACCTGATGACGCAGGAGGAAATCGTGGAGAAGTCTATCGGGCGGCACCGCAAGCGCCGACAGGGGTGGGGCGAACACGTGCGCTGGTTGCTCGGCGCGGTGCTGGCCGCCGTCTTCTGCGGCTCGACAAGCCGAGCCGTGCCGCCAACGCCAGAGCCCCAAGTCCGGCGACCGCGTCCGGTTCGGAGTGCTCGGCCGGATGAGGAATCCGCCTCGAAGCCGCCGGTGGGTGGGAGGCCGAGGGTGGCTTCGTGTGCCGACGCGGAGAGCGGGGCTGACGGGGGCGTGCCTGTGGTGCCGCGTCAGCGGGACCCGTATGTGGGGCGGCGTGGGTGGTGTGTGGACGATGACGGGGTGTGTGGGGTGCGTCCTTACCTCGTCCGAGCGGAGGAGCGCTTCCTCCCCGGCCGGACCGAAGCGCCTGTAGGGGGTGGTCACGGCGACCTCCTGGCCACCGTTCACGAGCCAGCGCCCGTGTCCGCTCCCGCTCCGGTTCCTGAGAGTGGTGGGGAGGGTGAGTTCGCTGAACTGGCCCTCCTCGTGCGCCGATGGCAGGCCGTCGCCGTCACGACCTGACTGGTAAGAGCAGGCACCCCGGTGTGGTGCCGCCCCTGTCCATCGTCGGCACCACACCCGGAGGGTTGTTCTTCGTTCTCGTCCTCGTGTTACAGGTCGGCCGTGCGATATCGAACGGGCGTAGCAGGAAGAGAATTCTGGAATGGTTTCAGTCGTTTATTGCGCCTGCCCGGGAGGGGCTGCTGAACCCCGAGTGAACACGATTTGAACCAGGGCCAACGGGTGGGCCGTCGTGTGAGCCGACACCTGGGCCGCCCCTGTGGCCCACCCCTCCAACAACATCTTCGCAGGTCATACGGGGTTCAGGTGGGCCGACGCGTGTCCAGACTTATACCCAGGTGGGTAGTGATCTTCGCGTAGGGGGCGGGGCGCGCCGACGAGCGGCGGGCACCCCGCCCCTGGTCTTCCTCGTATGGGTTCGTCTTTCCCTCGAATCCTTCCTCCTCATGAATCTCTTCGTGTTCTCTTCTCTTATTTCCTCAATCTGTGCTGAAGCATCCGTTTCGTGGCGCGCGGTGGGGTCGGTGGAGACGGCGGGGGGATCGCCCGGGCCCGTGTGGTGGAGGAGTGCCGGTGGTGAGCGCTTTGAGTGGCTCCGTGCGACTGGCGGGGCACGCGAGCCGGAACGGGCCTGCTTCTTGTGGTGCGGCTCTGGGAGATCGGTGACCGTGTGTCGTGTGCGTCGCCGGGTGTCGTCGGGGTCGTGGAGGAGAGACTGGTGGGAGAGAGGGTGTCCTGTTGCTGTCTGTTGCCGCGCCGTGGTGGTGGCTGGTGGGTGATCCCCGGGCCACGGTCGCTCCCGATGTCGGGGGTGTGTGGGCCGGTGTCGGCCCCGTGGCCCCTGGCGGGCCGTGGGCCCCTGTTCGGGGTGTGCGGGGCGGACAGGGCCGCTTTCGGTCCTGGTCGTGAATGGCGGCATTTCGCCCGTATCGGATGGGCGGTGGTGGGGTGTGCGGGACCGGCGAGCACACCAGGAGCGAAACATCGCCTCCAACCCCGGGCCACGCGGGAGGTCCACCCCCGTTGGCCTGGGGTTCCCTCGCCTCTGGGGTTGTCATCCCATCGGATGGGAGGTCTGCTGGGTGCCCAGCTTTGGGCTGTCTCGTCAGGTTCCTGTCTGTCCGGGGGTGTGCTGGTCGAGTGGGGTCAGAGTCTCCTCGACGGTCGTGGTCACGATCGCGGTCTCCTCCCGGGTCAGGGTGCGGGTGCGGCGCAGCCGGGTGGTGACGGTGCGGGTCACGACCTGCGCGGTGGGAGCGGCCGATGTCCTGGTCTTGAGGTCGTTGTACACGGTCCAGGAAAGTGTCGCGGCAGCGACGATGAGGGCGGCCACCGCGACGGGGTCCAGGAACCGGTCGGGTATCTGGTCGGTGTCGCGGGCGTGGAGGGCGGCCTCCACATCGGTGATCAGCTGGGGGCCGTGGAACGCGCTCAGCCGCTCGGCGGCCGCCCGCGCCCCCGTCGCTGCGGGGTCGTTCATAGGTGTCTCCTTGGCGGTCAGGTGTTGGTCGTGTGGACGAACGCGCGCACCGTCTCTGGGAGGGGCTGCCCGGTGACGGTGTGCCAGGTCTGCTCCAGGACCGGCAGGCCGAGCCGCCTGGTCAGGCGCGCGAGATGGGCGGGCGCGGGCCCCGTCGAGGGGTGGGGAAACTCCCGAAACAGCGCAACGCTTCGAACCATCCACTCCAGCGCCTGCCGCACCTGTCCCCGCGCCTCGCACAACAACCCCAACTGCCCATAGGTCATGGCGATGCCGGGTTGGTTGTTGAGTTGTGCGTTGATGGTGAGGGATGTGTGGTACCAGGTGTCGGCGTCGTCCAGGTTCCCGCGTTCTTGGGCGGTCATGCCGAGTGCGTGGTAGGTCAAGGCCATGCCGGGTTGGTTGTTGAGTTGTGCGTTGATGGCCAGGGATTTGTGGTACCAGGTGTCGGCGTCGTCCAGGTTCCCGCGTAGGTAGGCGGTGATGCCGAGCTGGTGGTAGGACCTGGCCATGCCGGGTTGGTTGTTGAGGCGTTCTTTGATGGCCAGGGATTTGCGGTACCAGGACTCGGCCTCCTCCAGGTGTCCGCGTTCTTCGGCAATCCTGCCGAGCTGGTGGTAGACGACGGCGAGGTGTTTGCGCTGCTGGTCGGAGGCGGGCTGGGCCCGCAGGGCGGCCAGAAGGCTGGCGTAGGTGTCCTGGGCCGCATCGAGCCGGTGAGCGCCCAGATGCCGGTCGGATTCTGCTCCGATGGTGAACAGCCACAGCGCCCCGGCGGGGGTGCCCAGGCCGGGCGGGGCGCCATCACCCGCCTCGACCGCCAAGCGGACCCGGTCCGCCCAGGACTGGGCCTCCACCCCCATCCCCCGCACCTGCCAGTACTCGTCGAGGGTTTGGATGACGGCCTGCGCCCGGTCCCAGTGGTGGTGGTCCAGGGCATAGCCGAGCTGGTGGCCCAGATTGGCCTGGGGGACTGTAAGAGTAAGGGCTCTGTCCCCATTCCGGTGGTGACGTAGGGCATCAACATGTCACGCTCAGTTGAGTGTGACGTCAAGGAACTCCTGAAGATCGTCTTCTCCGGTCTGCTCCCCCTGATCATCGAGGAAGTCCTCGACGAGGGCACCCAGATACGGCTCCGCGCCCGGACCCCCGACCGACCAGCCCACTGCCCGCTGTGCGAAGCCCCCTCAGCGAAGGTCCACGCCTACCACCAGCGCACCCTCACCGACACCCCCGTGGACGCCAGGGAAGTGTCCGTCGTAGTCCGAGTGCGCCGCCTGGCGTGTCCGACTCTCGGCTGTCCCCGTCAGACCTTCCGGGAACAGCTTCCCGGTGTCCTGGCCCGCTACCAGCGGCGCACACCCCGCCTGGCCGCCCAGGTCGGCACGGTGGTTCGCGAACTCGCCGGACGGGCGAGCACCCGGGTGCTGTCCGCCCTGGCCACACGAATCTCCAGGAACACCGCGCTGCGGAACCTGATGCGCCTGCCCCTGCCCAGGCATCCGGTGCCGCGCGTGCTGGGGGTGGACGACTTCGCGCTGCGTCGGGGACGCCGCTACGCCACCGTGCTCACCGACGCGGTCACCAACACCCGCATCGACGTCCTGCCCGACCGCACCGCCGACACCCTGGAAGCCTGGCTGCGCGACCACCCCGGGATCGAGATCGTGGTGCGCGACGGGTTCGCCGCCTACGCCGAAGCCATCCGCCGGGCGTTGCCCGACGCTGTGC
>NZ_MKKC01000096.1 GCF_001942255.1 Nocardiopsis sp. CNR-923 | reverse complement strand
CCCGGAGAGCTACGAGGCCGGGCTGCACCTATGCGGTGCGATGCTCTGGCTCCGCAGCATCGCACCGCGTCCATAATTCGAACTCCAGACAGGACCTAGCCGTTGTGGACCGGGTAGACGCCCAGGATCTCGGTCTGGACAGTACCTTCGGGCCTTCCCTCATACGTGAGGTCGTCGAAGAGTGCCACCGGTTCTTCGTCTGAGCCAGGTGTGTAGGCGAAGTAGGAGTTCCCGGCCAAGAGGATCAGGCGGCCATGTTCCTCGTCGGCCCACACGCGACTGATGCTGTTGCCGGTGGCTTCGAGGTCGATCCCCTCATCGGAGACGGTCCCGTCATCGGAGACCGAGAGCGAGTGCAGTTCGGTGAATGTGCTGCGGTCGAAGCCGATCGGGCCGAAGAACTGGCCCGGTGCCCCCTCGACGAAGTTCCAGGGGACCACACCGGTGGTGTCTCCGATGAAGTAGTCCAGCCCGGTCTCCTCGTCGTTGACCCTCTCCAGCACCTCCAACTGGTTGTCTCCGGTGATGGCGTAGACGTTGTCCGGGCCTCGCCAGGTTCCCTGCCCGCTCAACACCCGCGAGTCGACCTCGTGGATGGTCCCGACGTCACGCGGGACATCGCCCCGGTGCTCCGGTTCCCCTTCCGGATCCGTGACGTCGACGGAGAGGATGCGTGAGTCCTCCTCACCGAGCTCGTGCTGTTCCTCGAACCAGAGCTGGCTGCCATCCGGGGAGAACTGCGGGGAGAGGTACTCGATCGCGCCGCCGCTGAACGTGGTCGACTCCTGCGGCTCCACGACCTCCGTCCGGTCGTAGGAGTAGGTCTGGGCGTTGAGTTCTCCGATGCGGAGCCCGCCGTCGTGCTCGTAGGCGGCGAACCTGAAGTCGGGGGAGAACGCGAACCTGTCCCAGAATGCCCCGATCCCCATGTCACCCGTCTCAGCCAGTGCCAGGTCAGTGAGGCCGATCAGGCTCCTCTGGGTTCCATCCTCCACGTCGTGGAAGGTGAGGAACACCCCTCTCGTTCCCCGGTGGTATTCCAGCAACCCGGACAGTTCCTCGGCCGGGACCGTGGGCTCCTCCGGTTCGGCGTCAGCCTGCGACGCCTCCCCTGGCGCGGTCTCGTCCCCTCCGGAGCCGCAAGCGGTCAGTGCCAGCACGGCGGTGAGGAAGACAGGGGTGATTCGCTTCAGCGTCACGTTGTCTCCGGTCAAGGTGTGTCCTTCGGTTCGTTGGTCAGTCAGGGGAAGGGGCTGGCGTACGTGGTGGCGGTGGACGGCAGGAGGTCATGGTGGTGGTCGGTGACGAGCTGTCTACCGACAGGAAGACCGCTGCCAGAGTGAACGGGGCGGTGATCTCACTGGCGTCAAAAAGTGGATTACTTTCGCCTCTCGCTGTCATTCGATGTAACCTTGTCCGGCTTGGGACTTCCCTATGCCTAGGGCCGATCGGATCAAAAGTCGCTGAGCGCAATCTAATGGCCAATCCTGAAATGAGGTTGCTGCGTGGTCGAGATTGGATCTAAAGCACTCGAGCAGCCGACACGGGACCCGGTAGGCGACTGTCAGGACATCGGTGAAGAACTCGACACGGGGACGCGGGAGTCGGCAACTCGTGCGGCTCGTCACGCACCACTCCATCTGGCCTTCGCTCTTCGGCCCCTTCGTCTGGCTGTTGGTGTCCGTGTCGTTTTTGAGCGCGCCTATCGAGACGACGCGTGGCGGTCGATGGCTGCGACCGGATTCCTGACAGGTGGGCTCCCTGGAAAAACGGAGCCCACCCCCTCCACTTCAGATCACGGAACAGAAAAGCGACCAGGAAAGACAACCCTCAGGAGACAGGGGCGCATCATCGACGCGCGATCTGTTTGAGTGCCTCATGACTAGGAGCCTCTTCTGTAGCTCCTGAGACAACGTGCCCCGATACCGGACCGCCGTAGTCGTCTGCCAGTCTGGCCACCACCTGTGAGGGCGTCAGATGCTGGTATTCGGTCCTATGTAGCCCGTCAGTCCAAGAGACTGCCGCATGGAAAGCCCTGTTGCCCGCCGTAGGTCGCGGCTCGAAACCTGCGGCGTTCTCAGCGTCACTCCACCACAGGTAACCAAGAACAACTCCTTCGTTGGCCACCGGTACGTAGGACACCGTTCCCTTGGTCGTATAGGCAAAACCTTCTCTCTCTCCAGCTGGAGTGAAGGGAAGATTATCGGTGATTCTACCGTTGTCATGCCCGCTTTTATTCATTCCAGCCTCCGAATTTAAGGAACGACCTCAGCATAGATATGCCATTGGCCGTCATCCGCCAGAACCGCTTCCGTCACACGGTACGTGGTTCCACGTCCCAGCATCAATTCTCGCTCGCCGCCCCCGAATGCGGAGACTCGTTCCACCCACAATGCGGGAGTGCCCCGAGGAACGCGTAGGTGCAAAATGGCGTCGTTGCTCGCGAATGCTGGCGCTGGGCCACCCAGAGAAGTCGACATGTATCCCTGGTCCGTGAAACCGCTCGTCTCGTACTTCATCTGCCATGGTGGAATGCTGATATGCCCCAACCCTGTTCCTCGGGTGACGACCACATCCTCCGGGACAGGCCTTCCGCGCAGCGCTTCGTCAATGCGTGAGATGTCGTCCAAAAACGCCTGGTGCGGGCGGAGTTCCACTTCGCAGGTGACCGTTGATCTCCTCGTAGTTCGGTGAATGCGGGGGATCAGATGTGTAGTTGAATAGCGACTCCCTCTGATTGGGAGGAAGCTTATCAGCGTAGTCGTTCCAGTAGTTCGCGCCGTACCTTGCAGCCTCGACGTTATCACTAAATGTGACCGCGCCGTGGGAAATCTGATCATAGGCGACCTGCATCCTCTGTTCCGGTGTCGGATCCACCGGTGGCGTTCCAGGGCCCGGATGGCTCCCGCTATCGGCGGGACGCGCTCCTAGTCCGCTTCCGTTCCCCTGGTCGTCTGTGGAGCCAGTACCTCTGCTATCACTCCCGTTGTCACCGTTGTCCGCGTCTGCGAGGGGCGGGTCCTGGCTACTAGAGTCGTTGGCAGTGTTGGTGTTCGCGGAATCGTCGCTGCCACTGTCGGTGGTGTCGGTGTTGTTTGTGCTGTCAGTGACAGCCGCGGCGGTGCGCGAGTCCGGTGACCGGTCGGTGGTGCCGTTGTCGTCGGTGTCGCGGCTGCGGGGTGTGGTCTCGTCCACCTTGTTGGTGGCGTCCGGCCCGCGATCACGCAGGTTCGCGTCGCGATCGCTCAGCGCGTCCACGCCCCTGTCGGGCGTGCGGTCACCGTCGTGCCGACGGTCACCAATGTCGGTGAGGTCCGCCCGGCGGTCCGGAGTCGGGCTGGGGGTGTCCCTGGACACGTGCAGTGTGTCGTCGCCACGACCGCCCACGCCCGCCGGAACCCGCGCGCCATCGGTCTCCGGCCCGTCGGTACCGCTGTGCTGCGAGGCTCCCAGCTGCCCGGGCTGCCGTCGGAGCGGACGTCGTTCTCCAGGAAGTCGCCCTCGTACCGCCCTCGCAGCCGTGCGGCCTCGGGCGAGTTCGGATCGAGCACATCCTGCACCGTGAGGGCGTCGTCCAGGTCTTGTGCGGTGGGATCCTCGGGCACGGCGCGGCTGTTGCGGGGGCCGGTCGCCTCCGCGCCGTCGTCGGCCACGGTCCGCGGGGTGGACGGCCCACCGGGGGTCTGCGTGCCCTCGGAGCCGTCCCCGCCGCCGAACCGGGCGGTCAGCCGCTCCACCGCGCCCTTGACGTCCGACAACCGTTGCGGGCTCAGCCCGCTCAGATCGAAGCGGGAGGTGTCGAGGCGGAACAGCTCCCGCGAACCCCCGACGAAGTTCGGCAGGTTCAGGTTGACGCCGATGCCGGGCGAGTTCACGTCGGGTACGTCGATGTCCGGAACCCGACCACCGCCCATACCGTTGACGATGGACGCGCCGCGCCAGGCTATGAGCGGCACACCCACCGCCGCGCCCACACCCGTCGCGGACAGCGCCGCGCCCAACGCCGTCACCCCGATGTTGAGCACGGCGGTGCCGATCACGTAGCCCGGCCGGTCGTCCCACTCCTCCCACGGCACCACCGAGTGCGCCAGGTCCCTCCAAGCCGACCCCACCGTGCCCCAACCGGACCAACCCCACGAGTCGGACTCGGCGTCGTACATCCCCGCCAGCGAGGACAACGACTGGGCGGTGCCCTCCCAGTTCTCCCACAGGGCATCACCCCAGGACATCTGGAACCAGCCCTCGGAGCTGTGCGCGCCGACCATCGCGCCCAAGCCCTCGGCCGCGCCCACGGCCCAGTCGCCCACGGCGGCGCCCACGTCCACCCACCAGTGCTCGTCGGTGGTGGCCGCCTCCATGCCCCACGCGGTGGCCAGATCCGACAGGTCCTGCTCGTAGCCGTGGTAGAAGACACCGGAGTCGAGGTCGCCGTCGCCCTCGGGCATCGCCGCGAACCGGGTGCGGCCGGGGACTCCGGCGTTGATCCGGTTGGCGCAGTTCCGTTCGGCCTCGGCGTAGTCCTCGATCAGCCTCTCGCCTCGGGTGATGTAGCCGTTGTTCTCGGCGACGTTGGGGCTCTGGCCGATACCGAAGACCCCCTTGAGCCCCTCGGCCTCACGCCACTCGTCGCCCTCGGCGTCGATGCGGTTGCGGAACTCCGTCGCCTCGTTACGTAGCCTCTCCCAACGGGACTTGATGCCGGTGAGCGCGTCGGCGAAGTCCGCCAGAGCGCTGGCGGCTGTGTCCAGTCCGTCGGAGACGGTGTCGCCGTCGGTGGCCACCGGGTTCAGCACGGTGTAGAGCTCTCCGGCCTCGGGGGCGACGTAGCAGCCGGTCAGGCCGCCCCAGGAGGAGTTGATGTCGTGGCCGATGTCGCTGATCGCCCCACCGGACGTGCGCAACTGGGAGGCGAGGGTCTCGATGTAGCCGGGTGAGGGGGTCGGTACTGGGAACGTGGCGGGGCTGATCTTGTCGTCGCCGTCGGTGAGCATGCCTCGTTGCTCTTCGATGGTCAACGGTGCACCGGCGGCGGGAGTGTCGGCTGGGGGCACAGGGGGTCCTTCGCTGAGGAGAGGGCGGGGGCGCGGGGGAATCCGGGGCAGGGCGGGGACGCGGGTCAGACGATCCGCGCGTTGCCCCGTGGCGGGGCGGTGTTCTCCGGTTCGGGGACTTCTCCGGCGTTGCGCTGGGACTCCAGGGCCATCTCGCGGTTCCCCTCTCGTGGTCGGGGGACACGACGTCGAACTTCACTCCTGACCTTCTCCCTGGTCCGTTTGCGTTCGGGCACGGCGCACCCGCCTCACACACCTATCGTGTCGGGAATAGAGCGGTGTGTGCGTACTGTCCCGATTGTGTCAGTCTCGCGGGACATTTTCCGCCCGGACACGGTTGCGGGAGCCGTGCCCGGCAGGCCCATCGCGTCGAGTCGCACCAGGTCAGGGACGATACGCGGTGGACCTACAACACGGTGTGACCGGTTCCGGACACGTGCGTGGAACTCGGCATCCGCCTCGCGTCCGAGGAGCGCCTTCATCCCGTCACCGGGCATCGGCAGCGTCACCAGGCGCTGGCGCCAAGCCCCACAGCGTTGCCAAAGACACCGACGATGTGTTCGGCGAGCCCGGCCAGGGGTGGGCCGCACGGCGACGGTTGAGGCGGGTGCCTGGTCCCGGGATCAAGGGGTGACACCTGGGCGGCGGTGTCGGCGTGTGTGGGCGGTTGCCACGCCTGGCTGGCCCCTGGGGTAGGGGTGTTCGGGTACCGACGCGGCGGCACAGGGCAGGGTCCACGCTCAAGGCGTGCGTTTGGGTTCCGGGGATGTCCGCGTGGCGTCGGGGCGGCTGTGGGGCGCTGGTGGGCGCACGTGGGGCTGCCCCGGGGTCGGGTTCAGGACCGTCCCGTAGGGTCACGGGATGGCAAAATGCTCCGCGAGGTGGGGCCCACGTGTACGGGACCTTGCACTGGGGAGCACACACGGAGCATTTCAGGCCCCGAACGGGGCCGCGCACCTCGTCTGTTCGACTCGCGCACCCCGTTTGACCTGGGGTTTTGTGGCGCACCCGGCAGGATTCGAACCTGCGGCCATCGGATTAGAAGTCCGGTGCTCTATCCACTGAGCTACGGGTGCCTGTTTCAATTGTCGCCTTGGGTGGCAGCGCGTTGCCGTGCCGTTACCCTTGGCGCGGTTGGGGTGCTGCCTCCCTGGGCGGGGGCCGGGGCGGCGACCTGCGATCGGAGGACCCGAGTCGTGGTGCCTGGGGCGTCCCGGGCAGACATTCTAGGGTATTCGTCTGATGTCGCCCACAGCCGGGCAAAGCCTGACCAACGACAGTCATTCGTAGATGCGTCTCGTTACCACTCGTGCTCCACCAAACCGGGTGCTATGGGCCTCGTGCACCACGTTACCGGTGATTAACCCCCGATGCGGTGCTGTGCCGCTGGCGTTTCGCGAAGTCCGACGGGGCCGCCCCTCGGAGGGCGGCCCGGCGGGTCAGAACATCCACCACTGACCCGCGAGGAGCATCATGGACGCCAGTGTGACCAGCATCGGGCTTTCCCTTCACGGTCGACTGTAGGACGCTCTAGGTGTATGGGCGAATACATTGCGTGGCAAACGTTGGTTTGCCGCGGTTTGGGCTTGCCTGGAGCGGCTGTTGACACCGATACCGTGGTCGGGTGCGATCTCTAGGACTGGTGGCTGGTTTCCTGCTCGATGCGGTGGTGCCGGACCCTCGCCGTGGACACCCCGTGGCCCTCTTCGGCCGTGTCGCGCAGGAATGGGAACGCCTCGTCTACCGGGACTCACGGTGGGCGGGGGCACTCTTCGCCGCGGGCGCGTGGCACCGGTCGTGGTGGCCGGTTCGCTGGTGCGCGGGGTCGCGCCGACTGCCGTCACCACGTGGGCGACGCTCGGGGGTTCCATGCTGGGGCGCGAGGCCGGGAGGGTCGCCGACGCGCTGGAGGCCGGCGATCTGGAGCGGGCACGTGGACTCCTCAGGGGCCTGTGCGGTCGTGATCCCGCGGAGCTGGACCAGGGCCAGATCGCACGCGCGGTCGTGGAGTCCGTCGCCGAGAACACCTCCGACGCGGTCGTGGGCCCCCTCGTCTGGGGTGCTCTCGCGGGGGTCCCCGGTCTCGCGGGGTTTCGCGCGGTGAACACCCTGGACGCCATGGTGGGCCGCCGGAACGCCCGGTACGCACGGTTCGGCACGGCCGCGGCACGCCTGGACGACCTCGCCGGGTGGGGGCCCGCCAGGCTCACCGCCCTGTTGACCGTCCTGGCGGCGCCCGTGGTGGGCGGCGACGTCCAGCGGGCGTGGCGGGCGTGGCGCCGCGACGGAAACGCCCACCCCAGCCCGAACGCCGGTCAGTGCGAGGCCGCGTTCGCGGGCGCGCTCGGTCGGTCCCTGGGCGGCGTCAACGCGTACGCGGGCCGGGAGGAGCACAGGCCGGTGCTGGGTGACGGACCATCCGTCGAGGTCGCCGACATCCGGCGCGCGGTGTGCCTGGCGAGGGCGGTCAACGTCCTGGCCCTGGCCGTGGCGGTCGGGGTGGCGCGGTGAACGCGCTGCTGGTCGCGGGGACCACCTCGGACGCGGGCAAGAGTGTGGTCACGGCTGGTCTGTGCCGCTGGCTGGCCAGGGAGGGCGTCAGTGTGGCGCCCTTCAAGGCCCAGAACATGTCGCTCAACTCGGTGGTCACACCCGGGGGCGCGGAGATCGGCCGCGCCCAGGCCATGCAGGCGGCGGCGTGCGGCATCGAACCGACCGCGGACATGAACCCCGTACTGCTCAAGCCCGGGGGCGACGGCCGCAGCCAGGTCGTCCTCAACGGCCGCGCGGTCGGCGACGTCGACGCCCTCGGCTACGGGGACCGGCGTGAGCGCATGCGCGAGGCCTCCCTGAAGGCGCTGGCGCGCCTGCGCGCCCGGTACGACGTGGTCGTCTGCGAGGGTGCCGGCAGCCCGGCTGAGATCAACCTGCGCGCGGGCGACATCGCGAACATGGGTCTGGCCCGCGCCGCCGACCTGCCGGTGGTGGTCGTCGGCGACATCGACCGCGGCGGCGTTTTCGCGTCCATGTTCGGCACCCTGGCGTTGCTGGACGCACGGGACCAGGCGCTGGTGGCCGGGTTCGTGGTGAACAAGTTCCGCGGCTCACGGGAACTCCTGGAGCCCGGTCTGGAGATGCTCCGGGCCCTGACGGGGCGCCCTGTGCTCGGGGTGCTCCCTTGGTTGGAGGGGCTGTGGCTGGACGTCGAGGACTCACTGGCACTGGACGTCGCCCGCGGGCCGATGCGTCCGCCGCTGGGTGAGGTCCTGCGCGTGGCGGTGGTCCGCTACCCCCGGATCAGCAACTTCACCGACGTCGACGCCCTGACCGTGGAACCCGGTGTCGACGTGCGTTTCGTGACCGCGCCGCACCAGCTGGCCGACGCCGACCTCGTGGTCCTTCCGGGAAGCCGGGCGACCGTCGCGGACCTGGCCTGGCTGCGCGAGCGCGGCCTCGCGCCGGTGCTCGCCGACCGGGCCGTCCGAGGCCGCCCGATCCTGGGCGTGTGCGGCGGTTACCAGATGCTCTCCCGGTGGATCGACGACCCCGTGGAGTCGGGGGCGGGTCGCGTGGCCGGGCTGGGGCTGCTTCCCACCACCGTGGGTTTCGCGCCGGACAAGACATTGGGGCGCCCGGTGGGAACCGCCTACGGCGAACGCGTGGCCGGTTACGAGATCCATCACGGACGTGTCGACGTGCACGGCGCGGAGCCGTTCCTGGACGGTTGTCGGCGGGGGGCGGTCTGGGGGACGACCTGGCACGGCGCCCTGGAGAACGACGCCTTCCGGCGCGCGTTCCTCGGGGACGTCGCCCGGGCGGCGGGCCGCGGTTACGTCCCGGCTGGGGACACCGACTTCGCGGCGGAGCGCGAGGCCCGCCTAGACGCCCTCGGCGATCTCGTCGAGCGGCACCTGGACACGGAGCGGATCCGGCGGCTCCTGGCCGAGGGGGCGCCCTGCGGCCTGCCGGTCATCCCTCCGGCGGGACCCGTGGGGTGACCGGCGTGGTGCGGCTCACGCGGCGAGGCTGCGCGCGTAGTTGACCTGGTCGTTGATCTGACGGCCCAGGCTCGGGTGCGCCGCCGGGATGCTGGTCGCGTGGTAGCTGCCGTGCCCCTGGACGGTCACCTGGATGTGGCCCGAGGTCTTGTGCTCCTTGACCAGCAGGATGAGCAGGCCGAGCAGGCAGGTCCACCAGAAGATCAGAATCGCGGTGATGACCGCCCAGGTCGGGGTGCTGGTCTCGGTGCGGCTCATGTCGGTGACCGTCCACACCGTCCCCTTGATGGGGAAACGCCCGCCGGGGGTGATCACCAAGTTCTGGGTGATCGCGATGTCCCCGATGGTGAGGAGGGGGGTCTCGTGGGGGACGGGAGTGTGGGGACGGGGGGCTGGTAGCCTCCGGTCCCCTGGTTGTAGGGCTCCATCGCCCCGCCACCGTGCTGTTCAGGGGGTAGTCCCCACCCGTGGTGCTCACCGCTGGGCTGCTGCCACGGGTCGCCCGGGTTGGGGTTGGGGTACTGGTTCATGCCGCGATTGTGTCAGAGGTGCCGGGCACGTCAGGCGGAAACTGGATCAAAGTAGAGATTCGTGCCCTGATGGGACGTCCGGGGCGGGAGTTAAATTGGCCGGATGTGGCCATGCGCCACTCCCCGTGACGATGGAGAATCATTCCGTGTTCGACGCGTTCCGGCTGCGTGTGGCGTGGGTCACGTCAAACCCTCGAATTCTCGGCGCCTCCACAGGCTCGAACGAGTAAACATGAATGTCTTTCGCGATTAGCTGAACCACACATAACATGCCGCTGATCCATCGCCGACCTCCAGGTGGTGACAGCACGTGTTCCCCCGACTCAGCACGCGACTGCGTACCGGCGCCGCGGGCGCCGCACTCGTGGTCACGGCGGCGACCGCGGGCGCGCTCCCCGCGACCACGGCCGCGGCCGCCCCCGAACCCCTTCCCGACTACTGCGCCCCCGAGGGCTGCCACGACATCCTCCCACCCGGCCAGAACGGCGACGCGACGCTCGTCGAGATCCTCAGCCACCAGCTCTTCGGAACCCGCCCCCGGCACTCGTCCAGCCAGCTGGACATGTACGACAGCCTCGTCCACCACTACGACGGCCTCACCGAGGAGGACCTCGACGACTTCTTCCTCGACTCCACGTTCGGGGTCGACTCCCGCGACGTTGGCCGCGAGTACGAGCCCCGCGCTGACGTGACCATCGTGCGGGACTCCGATCACGGCATCCCCCACGTCACCGGGACCACGCGCGAGGGCACCATGTTCGGCGCCGGGTACGCCGCCGCCGAGGACCGCCTCTTCCTCATGGACGTCCTGCGTCGCGTCGGCCGGGGTGAACTCACCTCCTTCGCGGGCGGGGCGGGGGGTAACCGCGCCCTCGAACAGGACCTGTGGCGCACCGCCCCCTACACGGAGGAGGAGAAGCAGGACCAGATCGACCGCGTCGTCGCCAGCGGCGAGCGCGGCCGCCAGGCGCTGGAGGACGTCGACGCCTACCTCGAAGGCGTCAACGCCTACATCCGCCAGTCCGACCGGGGCCGCTACTTCCCCGGTGAGTACGTCCTGACCGGTCACAAGAACGCCATCACCAACCGCGGGGAGATCGAGGCCTTCAAGCGCACCGACGTGGTCGGCATCGCGGCCATGGTCGGCGGCATCTTCGGCGGCGGTGGCGGCGGCGAGGTCCGCTCCGCGATCGTCCTCGCCAACTTCCAGGACCGCTACGGCGCCGAGCGCGGCGCCGAACTCTACGCCGACTGGCGGATGGAGAACGACCCCGAGGCCGTGGTCAGCGTCGAGGGAGACTTCCCCTACACCGGCACTCCCGACGACCCCGTCGGCGAGGTCCTGCCGGACCCGGGCTCGGTCGAGCCCTACGACATCGTCCACGACGAGCACGGCTCCGGGGTCTCCGGTGCGAGCGCCGATTCGCTCGCCGCGGAGGCGGGGACCGAGGAACCCGAGGACACCGCCGACCCGCCGACTCTGGACGACCTGTCGGACTCCCAGTTGGAGCAGGTCGAGGAGATGGCCGGGGAGGGCGACGTGGACGCCCTGGAGGGCGTCTTCAACGACGGTGTCCTGCCCGACGGGTTCCTCGACCCGCGCGGCATGTCCAACGCTCTGCTGGTCTCGGGCGAGCACACCGGGAGCGGCAACCCCGTCGCCGTCATGGGCCCCCAGACCAGCTACTTCTCCCCGCAGCTGCTGGTGCTCCAGGAACTCCAGGGGCCCGGGATCAGCGCCCGGGGCGCCTCCTTCGCGGGCCTGAGCTTCTACGTCCAGATGGGACGCGGCGTCGACTACGCGTGGAGCGCCACGTCGGCGGGCCAGGACCTCACCGACACCTTCGCCGTCGAGCTGTGCGAGACCGACGGCTCCGCCCCCACGACGGACTCGCGGCACTACGTCGACACCGCGGGCGCGTGCGTGCCCTTCGACGAGCTCAGCGTCTCCAACGACTGGAAGCCCACCGTCGCCGACCAGACCCCGGCGGGCGGCTACACCCTCACCTCCCTGCGCTCCGAGTACGGCCTGGTGCGGTCCTTCGCCACGGTCGACGGCGATCCCGTCGCCTTCACCGAGCTGCGATCCACCTACATGCGGGAGGTCGACTCGATCCTCGGCTTCCAGCAGTTCAACGACCCGGACGCGGTGACCTCGGCGGAGACCTTCACCGAGGCCGCCTACGACATCGGTTACGCGTTCAACTGGCACTACGTCGACGACGAGGACATCGCCTTCGTCAACTCCGGAGCCAACCCGGTCCGGCTCGCGGGCACGAACCCCAACCTGCCGATCGACGCCTCCGCGGCGACGGGCTGGTCGGGCTGGGACCCCGCGACCAACACGGCGGACTACCACCCGCTGTCCGACCACCCGCAGGCGATCAACCCCGACTACATCGTCAACTGGAACAACAAGCCCGCCCAGGGGTACACCTCCGGCTGGGCCACCGGGTCTGTGCACCGCGGTGACCTGCTCGACGGCCGCGTCTCGGCGCTCGTCGACAGCGGCCACCGGTTCACCCCCGCCTCGCTCACCCGGGTGATGATGGAGGCCGGGACCGCCGACCTGCGGGCCCAGGAGGTCCTCCCGCTGCTGCTGGAGGTCATCGACTCCGCCGAGGTCGACGATCCCGACCTGGCCGCCGCCGTCGAGGAGTTGCGCGCCTGGAACGAGTCCGGATCGCTGCGCCGCGAATCCGAACGCGACTCCGGTAGCTACGCGCACGCCGACGCCATCCGCGTGCTCGACGCCTGGTGGCCGCGCCTGGTCCGGGGCCAGTTCCAACCCGGGCTCGGCGGGGCCCTCTACAGCGAGCTGACCCGGGCCGCCCGTGTCGACGAGGCGCCGTCCGGCGGCGGCCACGCCGGTACGGCCTTCCAGCACGGCTGGTGGTCCTACGTCGACAAGGACCTGCGGTCAGTGCTGGGCCACGACGTGGAAGGGGCCCTGGGCGACTCCTACTGCGGGGGCGGGGACCTGGACGCCTGCCGCACGGTCCTGCTCGACACCCTCGCCGAGGCCGTGGACGTCCCCGCGAACGGGGTCTACCCGGGTGACGGGTCGTGCTCGGCCGGGGACCAGGTGTGCGCCGACTCGGTGGTCCACAGCGCTGTCGGCGGGATCGGCATGTGGACGATCAACTGGCAGAACCGGCCCACGTACCAGATGGTCTACCAGTTCTCCGGAGGTCGCTGACCCGTCCTGACCTGGTCCCCGGCGTGCCGGGGACCAGGTGGACGGACCGCACGCCGCCGCGGTCCGTGGCTGCCCGCGAGTGAGGGCCGTCGCGGGCCGCGTCCGCGTATCACTCCGGCCGATCACGTGCTTCGGCTGACGCGTCTGGGTAGCTTAGGATTACCCGATACATCGCGGGAGGGCCGCAGAACATGCCTGACTGGCTGATCTGGATGATCCTCGCTGTCGCCCTCGGAGTCGCCGAGGCCCTCACACTGACCTTCGTGCTGGGGCTCGTCGCCGTCGCGGCACTGGTGGCCGCGCTCCTGGGCGCGATCGGCCTGCCCGTGGCCGTGCAGATCGTCGGGTTCGCCGCGACCGCCGCCGCCGGACTCGTCCTGGTCCGGCCGATCATGCAGCGACAGATGACGCGAGGGCCCGACGCGCGCTCGGGCGCCGCCGCCCTCGTGGGTCGCTCCGGGGTCGTCCTCCAGGAGGTCGACGGCGACCGCGGGCTGATCAAACTCTCCGGAGAGGAGTGGTCGGCACGGTGCATCGACGAGGACCTCGTGATCCCGGTCGGAGCGCACGTCGACGTCATGGAGATCGACGGCGCCACCGCCGTGGTCTACCCCAGGGAGGCCCTGCCCTGAGCCCTGAGGCGACGGGCTCCGACGTCCCGGGAAATCCCGATCCACAGCCACGACCCCAAGGTCAGGTGCGGACATGTTCGACCCGACTATTCCATTCGTCATCCTCGCGGTCATCCTCGTGGCCATCGCCCTGTCGGCGATCCGCATCGTCCCGCAGGCGAGGGCCTACAACATCGAGCGCTTCGGTCGCTACATCAAGACCCTCAACCCGGGCCTGAACTTCATCATCCCGGGTGTCGACCGCGTCAACACCAAGTTCGACCTGCGCGAGCACGTCTTCAGCTCCCGGCCCCAGCCGGTGATCACCGAGGACAACCTCGTCGTCAACATCGACACCGTCCTCTACTACCAGATCACCCAGCCCAAGGCCGCGGCCTACGAGGTGGCCAACTTCCTCCAGGCCATAGACCAGCTCACCGTCACCACCCTGCGCAACGTCATCGGCTCCATGGACCTGGAACGCACGCTCACGTCCCGGGAGGAGATCAACACCCGCCTGCGCGGGGTCCTGGACGACACCACCGGCAAGTGGGGCATTCGGGTCAACCGCGTCGAGATCAAGGCGATCGACCCGCCGCCCACCATCAAGGAGGCGATGGAGAAGCAGATGCGGGCCGACCGCGACAAGCGCGCCGCCATCCTGCACGCCGAGGGTGAGCGCCAGGCCCGGATCCTCAAGGCCGAGGGCGCCCGTCAGCAGGCCATCCTGGAGGCCCAGGGTGACCAGCAGGCGGCCATCCTGCGCGCCGACGGCGAGGCCAAGGCCGTAGAGCGGGTCTTCCAGGCCGTGCACGCCAACGACGCCGACGCCAAGCTGCTCGCCTACAAGTACCTGGAGACCCTGCCGCACCTGGCACAGGGTGAGGGCAACACGTTCTGGGTCATCCCCGGCGAGCTGACCGAGGCGATCAAGAACGTCACCCACGCGTTCGCGGGGGAGGCGGCCAGGACCGTGCCCTCCACGGAGAAGGGGGCCGAGGAGGCCGGAGCCGGTCAGGCGAGGATCACCGCGGGCGAGGAGCGTGACCGGTCGTCGTCGGAGCAGGCCGCGGTGGAGGCGGCGGAGGCGGCCGAGCGCGCCGTCGCGGACGCACGCGACGACGTGCGCCGGGCCGGTGCGCCCTTGGGCGGCACGATGCCGGGTCCGCGCGAGGAGAACTGAGGCGGACGTGGGTCCCGCGCCCGGACCGTCACGGGGCGCGGGACCCGCGCGCGTGCGGGTCGCGGTGTCCGGGGTGCCGGATCCCGCCTCGGCCCGGCCCGGACGACCGCGCGGTCGGCGTACCCTCCGGGGGCCATCGCCCGCGCGACGCGCTGACCGGCGCAGAGGCCGTCCACGCCCTCGCCCAGCTCCGCGACCACACCGGCGCCGCCCGGTCCCGAGCGGACGCCGAACCCGGGTGCGGATCTCCCGCGCGCAGGGGTTGGCCGCTCTGTTGCCCGTTCGACGTCACAGTTGCAGGCCCTCGCATGGATCGGGGGTGGGCGGCTGGCAGCGTACGGAGATCGCGGAGCCGCGGGTTCCGGTGTGGGCGGGCCCGCGCGCGGACCTTTCGGCGGGACCTTCTGGTCGGACGCTCGCGGTTGCGCGCGGGGGCTCGGGGACGCCCACGCGCGGGAAACGGTTTCCCGGGAGTGCGGATTTCGCTAGTCTTAGAACACACGTTCGAACGCCGGTTCGTGCTTCCTCCGGACGGGCGGTCCGATGGCGTGCGTCGGGGCAGGGGTCGAGGTTGAGGGGGAGCGCGGTGGGGCGGTACTACGGCGCCGAGGTCACGGTCGTCGAGGACGGCGGGCGACCGGCCAGGTTCACGTGGAACGGTCGAGTCTACGGGGTGCGGAGAATCCTCGACCACTGGGTGACCGTACGCATGGACTGGAGCCCGGCCAGCACCTCCGAGGTGCCCGAACGCCGCCACTGGCGGGTGGAGGCCGGGACCGCCCACGCGCAGGGGGTGTACGAGCTGCGCCACGACACCTCGACGGGTGAGTGGCTGCTGTCCAGGGTCTGGGACTGAGTCCGAGCCCGGCACGGTGCGACGAACTCGCGGTCCGTCGTCCGGGCGGCGCGTGCACGTGGACGGGGTGGACGCGGGAGAGCGGTGCCGGATCGCGCGGTCGCCGCACCTGTCGGGCGGGTCGCCGGCCGCTCAACGGCCCAGGTCGGCGGGGAGGAGGCTGTAGACCGCCAGATCGGCCCGGCCCGCGTGCAGCGGCATCGCGCTGCGCTCGACGCCCTCCAGGGTGAACCCGGCGCGCTCGGCCACCCCGCGCGAACCGGCGTTCTCCGTGGCGGCCTTGATCTCCACGCGCTGGAAGCCCTGGTCGAGTGCCCACCGCGAGACCGCGACCGCGGCCTCGGTCGCCAGTCCCCTCCCCCGGGCCCAGGGCGACACCCAGTACCCGATCTCGGTGTTCATCGCGGGCCACAGGGTGCGCAGTAACCCGATGCATCCCACGAGACGGCCGTTCTCCCGCTCCGCCATCGCCCACTGCTGTCCGTCGCCGCTGGTGCGCAGAAGCGTCGTGGTCTCCCGGCACCAGAGTTCGGCGGCCTCGCGGGTGTAGGGCGTGCCGGGGGAGGGGACGGGCACCCACCGCTGGAGTTCGGGGTCGGTGCAGGCGGCGTGGACGTCGTCGATGTCGCCCTCGACGAACGCGCGCAGCCTCAGCCGTTCCGTCTCCAGGATCACAGTCGGCAGGATCCACTGGGCGGGCGGGGCGTCGGGCATGGGTGCGGCGGGTCCTCGGTCGTCGGGCGATGCGCACACCCTACGCGTCATAGGACATTCTTCGCGTACCAGGATAATCTACGACGTACAGGTGTCTGATGTGCGGGATTGCCTCCACAGGGCCCACCGCGCCGTCCCACCGCGGCGGCAGCTTCGCCACACGCGCTCCTCAACCCCGGCCGCGGACGACCCGCTGGCGGATCTCGGCGTCGAACACCTCGGAGAACGCGTTCCCCGGGCATTCGGTGTCCAGCCAGTCGCGGTGGCGCGAGACCGTCCGTGCCGGCGTCCTGGCGCCGGTGTCCGGATGGACGTACTCGATCTCCGCCCCCGGGTCCGCGCCCGTCACGGCGCAAAGCAAGCGCAGGACGTCGACGAGGGAGTCCCGCGCGGCCCGGGTGGGAAGTTCGTCGGTGAAGTCACCGAGCAGGCACACCCCGATGTTGCCGTGGTTGAACGTGTGGGTGTGCCCGGCCGTCACGGACGCGGCCCGGCCCGGCCTCGGTCGCCCGGAGAAGATCGGCGCCCCGTCCTCGCCGGAGTGACGGCCCTCGTACACCACGCCGTCCGGGTCGATGAGCGCGTGGTAGCCGATGTCCCCCCACGCCAGTTGGACGGCGTGCAGGTGGTAGACCGCCCGTACGTCGGCCGCGTGGTCATCGCTGGTCGCCAGGGCCGTGTGGTGCACGGTGAGCGCCTGCACGGGGTCGAACCGCGCGGGCCAGCGGTCGTTGCCCTCGTCGTCGAAGCGGTACGACTCGTCCGCGCCCCAACCCGCGCGGGTCACGAACCGCACGGACGGGCGTCCGCCCGAGCCGCCCAGGGGCTGGTGGTGATCGTCCGGAGCCGACAGGGACGTGCGGGTTGGGCCGTCCAAGCGCAGCGTCTCCCCGTCGCTCAGGTTCAGCGCCCAGGCCCGGGCACCGCCGCGCACCTCGTAGCCCGTGGCCCCCTCGGGAGCACGGACCGCGGCCGAGGAGACGGGATCGCGGTCCTCCCGGCCCGAGGAGTGCAGGTGCACCGGTGTCCAGTCGCCGAGGACGCCGGCGGTCTCGAACCGGATGGCGGGTTCGGCGGCCGTCGTCATCGGCCGGGTCACCGTCACGACGTCGAATCGGGTCCGTGGACGGGTCAGGCCCCCGGTGACGGGGGAGGGCTCGGCCATGACACGGGGCGTCTCCGGCTCCGCGCCGGCCAGCGCGGGACCGCGTGCGGGCACCGTGGCGCCGAGCGCGGTCAGGCCCGCGAGGGCGGTGGAACCGGTCAGGAACGAGCGGCGTCGCATACTTCCTCCTGCACAGCGGGCGGGGGTGGTCGGGCCCTGCCGTCGGCGGAGACGGACGCCCTGGGCGTGCCGCCCGACGCCGGTACGGCACCAGGTCCTTCCGGGGGGTGAGGCGAGGCTCGGACAGCTTGCCACAAGCCCGTGCCCGTCGCCGTTTCGGCGCGCCGAGGTCGGTGCTCGGGGCGGACCCGACCACGGAGGTTGATGGGCCTTCGCGATGTTTGCGGGGTGTTTGGGTAGCGTTGCGCCGTCGAAACGAGGGGGAACACGTGCGAAGCGCTCACGATTTGCGGCACCACGGCGACGCCGAGGTCGGCGCAGGGTTGCTCGACTTCGCCGTCAACGTGCGCGCGGAGGCACCCCCGGGGTGGCTCGCGCGGAGACTGGTCGCATCGCTCGCGACCCTGGGCTCCTATCCCGATCCAACGGCCGCGCGGGCGGCCGTGGCCCGTCGCCACCGGCGTGACGCGGACGAGGTCCTGCTGACCGCGGGGGCGGCGGAGGCGTTCGTCCTCCTCGCCCGTGCCCTACGGCCGCGCCGTGCGGTGGTGGTGCACCCCCAGTTCACCGAGCCCGAGGCGGCGCTGCGCGCGGCCGGGCACGCGGTGGAGCGGGTCCTGCTCCCGCCCGACTTCCTCCTCGACCCGGCGCTCGTGCCCGACGACGCCGACCTGGTCGTGCTCGGCAACCCCACCAACCCCACGTCCGTGTTGCACCCGGCCGGGGCCGTGGCGTCGCTCGCCCGCCCCGGACGGGTCCTGGTCGTGGACGAGGCCTTCGCCGACTGCGTTCCGGCCGAGCCCGAGTCCCTGGCGTCCCGGGGGGACCTGCCCGGACTGGTGGTCGTGCGGAGTCTGACCAAGACGTGGTCGCTGGCGGGGTTGCGCGCGGGGTACGCGTTGGCCGGTCCCAGCCTCGTGCGGACGTTGTCGGCGGCCCAGCCGCTCTGGTCGGTGTCCACCCCGGCGCTGGTGGCGACCGAGGCCTGCTGCTCCGCCGAGGCCGTCGCGGAGGCGGAGCGCTGGGCGGTGGAGCTGGCGGGGCGCAGGGAGGGTCTGGCGTCGTCGTTGCGCGGGCTGGGACTGACGGTCGTGCCGTCCGCGCGGGCGTCCTTCCTCCTGGTGGGTTCGCCGGACGGGGCAGGGCTCAGGCAGGGGTTGCGGGAGCGCGGCGTCGCCGTTCGGCGTGGGGACACGTTCCCGGGGTTGGGGCCGGAGTGGTTCCGGGTGGCGGTGCGTGGACCCGACGCCAACCGTGTCCTGGTGCGGGCTCTGGCAGAGTTGACCGGGTGAGTCCTCGAACACGCCGGGACGGTCGAGGGGGGCGGGGACCCGGGTGAACGGTAGGAACGTTGCAGACTACGCTTACGGGTCAATGTCGGATCAGGCGGACAACGGGTAGTCGACACACCTCTTCGGGGAGCGATCATGACCAACGGCGACCTCGGGTCAGCCCGGCGCGGCGGAGGCGCGCCGTCCCGGAAGCGGAGCGGGGATTCCGCCACGGGGGCGGGCGACGCCGGGGGACTCCTGGACGGGTTGCCCGAGAGCGGTCGGGGCGCCCAGCCCACCCAGCCACGACGCGACGCCAATCCGTTCCGCCAGCCGTCCCGATCGTCGGCGCCGCCCGCGGACCCTGTGCCCACGGAGCCGATCCCAACGACGGTCGGGCAGGCTCCGCCCGCGCCGTCGCGGGGGCGGGAGACGGACACGGCGACGGCCGCCGCCGAGGAGCCGACGACGCCTCCGAAACCGGCGCCCGTTGACGCGACCGCGCACGGCCGGGACGCCGGGAGCGGCCCGGCGCCGAGACCCGGCGGGGTGACCTCGGCCAAGCCCGGCGACACCGCGGCTGAATCGGAGGGGCCCGCCCAGCGAGCCGTGGCACACGACCAGACCGCGTCCGCCCCGCCCGAGCCCTCCAGCACACCCGGCCACGGACAGCCCGCCGTCGTGTCCGTGCCCGCGTCCGCTCGGCCCCGACCGGCCCGCGCCCCCGCAACGACCGCCAGCGACGAACCCCGGCCCGACGTCATCCCGGTCCACGCGGGTGACCGCGCCCCGACCCAGCGCGACGCCCGGACGCACACGATCCCCGCCGTCCCCGAAACCCACACCCACCCCACCCCACCCGGACCCGAGCAACCGCGTCCCACGACCACGGGAGCGGATCGGAGCGACACCGTGCAAGCACAACAAGCCGCCGAGCCCCACCCGGAGCCCGCGACCACCGGTCGACGCCCCCACCAGCCCGCTCCGGCCGCCGCCTCCGGGCCGCCGGCCGACCACACCTTCGGCGCCTCCGCACGCGACGCCGTCTACCGTGCGATCAGCGAACGCCGCGACGTCATCGGCGGCTTTCGCCCCGACCCCGTCCCCGACGACGTGCTCACCCGCCTGCTCGGGGCCGCTCACCAGGCCCCCAGCGTCGCGACGCCCGCCCCTGGGACTTCCTCCTCATCACCGACGCCGACCTGCGCGGCCGCGTGCGCGACCTGGTCGCGTCCGAGCGCGAGGATCACGCGCGCGCCCTGCCCGGAACCCGCGCCCGCGCACTGTCCGGCCTCAAGGTCGAGGCGATCGCCGACGCCCCGCTCAACATCGCCGTCACGGTCGACCCCGCACGCGGCGGTCGGCACGCACTGGGCCGCCACGCCCAGCCGCTGAGCTCGGGTTACGCTCCCGCGTTCGCCGTCGAGAACCTCTGGCTGGCCGCGCGGGCCGAGGGGCTCGGGGTCGGTTGGGTCAGCCACCTCGACGAACGCGATCTCGCCCGAGTCCTCGGCCTCCCCTCCCACGTGGAGGTGGTCGCCTACCTCTGCGTCGGCTACGTCGAGGAGTTCCCCGCGGATCCGCGGACCGACCCCGCCGGCGGACGCCCCCTGTCCTGGGCGGTGCACCGTGACCGCTACGGCCGCCGCGGACTGCCCGGCCAGGAGCCCACGAGCCTGCTGGAGGAGACCATCGCCGCCATCGGAGCGCCGAACACCCGCGCGGTGGAGGAGGCCAGAGCCCGTCAGGACCGCATGACCAACCGAAGGGATCCCTCGGCGTACTGGAGGACGTGTCGGTCCGTCTCGCCGGACTGGCCGGTGTGTGCCCGCCGCCGATCCCCGAGCCGGTCGCGGTCGCGGTGTTCGCCGGTGACCACGGGGTCCACGACCAAGGGGTGACCCTGTGGCCGCAGGAGGTCACGGCCCAGATGGTGCACAACTTCCTCGCTGGCGGAGCCGTGGTCAACGCCTTCGCCGCGCAGGTCGGAGCCGAGGTCACCGTCGTCGACGTGGGCGTGGCCGGGGACCTGCCGCGGGCGGCCGGGCTGCTGCCGCGCAAGGTCGCGCGCGGCACCGCCGACTTCACCCAGGGCCCGGCGATGACCCGTGAACAGGCACTCCAGGCGCTGGAGAGCGGAATCGAGGTCGCCCGCGACCTGGTCTCGTCGGGCAACCGCTGCCTGGTCACCGGCGACATGGGCATCGCCAACACGACCCCGGCCGCCGCGCTGGTGTGCGCCTTCACCGGGGCGGCGCCCGAGGCCGCGACCGGGCGCGGGACGGGCGTGGACGACGTCACCTACGAGCACAAGGTCGACGTGGTGCGGCGCGCCCTGGCGGCCAACCCGGTGGACCCCGCCGACCCGATCGGCGCCCTCGCCGGGCTGGGCGGTCTGGAGCACGCCGCCCTGGCCGGTTTCGTCCTGGGCGGCGCCACTCTGGGCGTCCCCGTCCTGCTGGACGGGGTCATCGCCGGGTCCGCGGCGCTCGCGGCGGCGGCGATCTCGCCCGAGTCGGTGCACGCGTGCTTCGCCGGGCACCGTTCCAGCGAGCCCGGGCACACGCTGGCCCTGGACCACCTGGGTCTGCGTCCGCTGGTGGATCTGGAGATGCGGTTGGGGGAGGGGTCGGGCGCTGCTGGCCCTGCCGATCCTCCAGGCGTCGGCGCGCGCCCTACGAGAGGTCGCCACCTTCGATGACGCGGGTGTGTCCAGGGCCGACTGACCCGCCGGCCGGGTCCGTCGGGCGCCGCCGGGGCCCCTTCCGTCCGGACGGATGCGGGGTATGACCTCCCGGGAGGGGCCGCCCGCACCACCCGAGGCCGCGGCACGCGGTGCGGTCGGGCTCACACCGGGGGCGCGCACCGGTTTACCCGGGCGTAATACCCCTTTGACAAGGTGAACCGCGCAATCGCCGAACATCGCCGACGGCGCGACGGGCCGCCACGCGCGCCCCGCCGTCGTCGCCGGGGCCGGTACGGACGACGGAAGGGGCGCGACCGTGACCTATCTGCTGGGTCTGCGCATGGAGGGCCGGGACGTCCTCGTGGTCGGTGGAGGACGGGTCGCCGGCCGCCGGGTTCCCGTCCTGGTGGAGGCGGGAGCGCGGGTCACCCTGGTGGCTCCCGCCGTCTCGGCCGCTCTGGAGGACCTCGCCGACGCCGGACGTCTCACGTGGCGGCGCCGGCCCTTCGCCGCCGGCGACGTGTCGGGCTCCGACGCCCCCCGCTACTGGCTGGTCCACGCCGCCACCGACGATCCCCTGGTCAACGCGTCCGTCGCCGACGAGGCCGAGACGGCCCGGGTCTGGTGCGTACGCGCGGACGACCGGCATGCCTCCTCGGCCTGGACCCCCGCCTCGGGCACCGCCGGGGGGATCACCGTCGGCGTCGTGGCCTCCGGTGACCCGCGCAGGGCGGCCGGTCTGCGCGACGCCATCACCGACGGGCTCGCCGACGGGACCCTCGACGCCCGGCGCGGTCGTGAGCGGTTCAGCGGTGTGGCGCTGGTCGGCGGGGGCCCCGGCGATCCCGGTCTGATCACGGTCCGCGGGCAGCAGCTGCTCTCCCAGGCGGACGTGGTGGTCGTCGACCGGCTCGCGCCCACCTCGCTCCTGGACCGGCTCCCGGCCGACGTGGAGATCGTCGACGCCTCGAAGATCCCCTACGGGCGCTCGATGACCCAAGAACGGATCAACGAGGTCCTGGTGGACCGTGCCCGTCGGGGCCGGTTCGTGGTCCGGCTCAAGGGGGGCGACTCCTTCCTCTTCGGCCGGGGCGGCGAGGAGGCGGCCGCCTGCGTCGCTGCCGGGGTGCCCGTCATCGCGGTGCCCGGGGTGACCAGCGCGTTGGCCGCCCCCGCCAGCGCGGGCATCCCCGCCACGCACCGCGGGGTCGCCCAGGACGTGCACATCGTGTCCGCGCACGTGCCCCGGGGGACGAGCGGTCCACCGTCGACTGGGCGGGGCTGGCCCACGCGGGTGGGACGGTGGTCGTGCTCATGGGGGTCGAGCGGATCGGGGCGATCGCCGAGGCGCTCGTCGGTCACGGGCGTCCCGCCGACACCCCCGTCGCGGTGGTGCAGGAGGCCACCCTGCCAGGGCAGCGGACGGTCACGGGTACGCTGGCGGACATCGCCGCGTCGGTCCGATCGGCCCGGGTGCGGCCCCCGGCGGTGGTGATCATTGGAGAAGTGGTCAAAACGGCGCGGGATCTTGACATACTGCACACGGGGACCCAGTTCGAGACGCGTCGACTGGCGACCGGGGGCGAACTCCAGTGAGATCCCCGCCTGCGGCCTTCGACGTCCGCGCGGCGGGGGACCGTCAGCACCGATGAGGAGGGCATACCGATCATGACCCGGCCGTCGGCCGCACCGGACACCAGCGGTTCCGGTGCCTCGGACCGGTTCGGTACCGGACCGGCCGCCACCTCCGACCATCCCGCCCCGGGCCCAGGATCCGTACCCGTGGCCGAGGCCCCGGCCCACGGTGGCCCAGGCGAGCCCGTCGCTCCGGCCACGGCCGGACCCGCCGCCCCAACCGCCTCCGGGCCGGCCAGGCACCGTGCCCCGGCAGCGGAGGACAACCGCTTCGAGCGGGTCTTGGAGTCCTTGCGCACCCAGATCCGCGACCTGAGGTTCGCCGACGGACTGCCCGCCGCCGAGGAGGGGCGCGTGCTCCGGGCGGACCTCCTCGCACAGCTGTCCGACTACGTCCTTCCCCGAGTGCGGCGGCCCGACATCCCGCTGCTGATCGCCGTCGCCGGTTCCACGGGCGCGGGTAAGTCCACCCTGGTCAACAGCCTGGTCGGCGAGCAGGTCACCACGACCGGCGTACGCCGACCCACGACCAACAGCCCGGTACTGGCCTGTCATCCGGCCGACGTGGACTGGTTCAGCGAGTCCTCCTTCATCCCCGCACTGCCGCGTGTGCGCCAGCAGGGGCTGGCCATGCCCGGCAAGGACGGCATGCTCGTGCTCGCGGCCAGCGAGGCCATGCCGCGCGGGGTGGCGCTGCTCGACACCCCCGACGTCGACTCCGCGGTGGCCGCCCACCACGAGTTCGCGGCCAAGTTCCTCGACGCGGCCGACCTGTGGGTGTTCGTCACCACGAGCACCCGCTACGCCGACGCGCGGGTGTGGGAGTTCCTCCAGGTGGCTCGGGACCGCGACACCTCGCTGGCCGTGGTGCTCTCCCGGGTGCCTCGCAAGGGCCGCCGCCAGCTCCTCGACCACTTCGGCGCCATGTTGGAGGCCAACGGGCTCGGCGGGGCGGCGCGATTCGCGATCCCCGAGACCGACCAGGTCAAGGGGGAGCGTTTCACCGCCAACGTCGCCGACCACATCCGCACCTATCTCGCGGACGTCGCGGGCGAGGCCGACCAGCGCGACCGGGTCTCGCGGCGCACGTTCGTCGGGGTGATCGACAGCTTCCGCTCCCGGGTGCCCGAACTGGCGCGGCAGGTGGAGACGCAGGTGGAGGTGGGACGGGCGCTCCGCGGCGCCGTCGACGAGTCCTTCACCGGGGCTCGCCGCCACGTGGACGCCGGTCTCGCCGACGGGTCCCTGCTGAGCGGATCCCTGCTCGCGCGCTGGCAGGAGGTTGCCGCCAGCGGCGAGCTCGCCCGGAGCCTGCGGCTGCGCGGCAGGCGGGCCTGGCGGCGCCGTGCCGAGTCCGAGGAACGGGGGCAGCGGGTCGCGGCGCTGGAGTCGGCCGTGCGCGACTCCCTGGCCGCGCTCGTGGTGTCGGCCGCCGAACGCGCGGGTCAGGAGATCGACGGTCGCTGGCGGGAGGTTCCCGGCGGCGAGGAGCTGGTCGCCAGGCGTCGGAGCTGCCGGGGGGCGGTCTCCTGGCGCAGCGGGTCCGCAAGGAGCTCGCCGAGTGGCAGGGGGAGATCGCCCGGATGACCGCGGCCAGCGGAGCGACCAAGCGCTCCGTGGCCCGGTTCGTCACCTTCGACCACGACATCGTCGCGCTCGTCCTCATCATGGACCTGCTCGGCTACGAACGTTCCCGCTCGGGCGGCGGCGCGCACGCGGCCGACCCCTCCGGCCCCTCACCACAGCGCCTGCTCAAGGGGCTGTTCGGGGCCCAGTCACTCCGTAGCATGGGCACGACGGCCCGCGACGACCTGCGCGAACGCGTCGGGGCGCTGCTCGACCAGGAGCGCACGCCCTTCGACAGCACCCTGGTGTCGGCGGGGATCCCGTCCGAGGACAGTGCCGTCCAGCTGTATCAGGCCACGTACAACCTTGAGATTGCACGATGACGACTCAGTGGAACCCCGCGCGGCCGACCGGACAGACCGGCCCCGCCGAACCAGACGAGGTCCGACCGACCGGCGGGTCCGAGGATCACAGTGACGACCGTGCCCGGCGCGGTGAGGACCAGTCCGAGGGAGGCGGCTCCTGGCGCGGGTACACCGTGCCGGTGCCCGAGCATTCCGCCCACGCGCCGGACCTCGGCTCCGGGACGGGCGTGGCGGAGGCCGCGCACGACGGTATCGCGGGCTACCCGGACGCGGCGCCCGCGGATGAGGCGTCGGAGGCGTCCCGCAGGCCAGCCGGGCGGCACGCGCGCGCGCCCGGGGTCCCGGAGGGCGACGGAGGCGTGCCCCAGGAGCGGGGCGCGGACGCGGACCGGGGCCGCCACGCGGGCGTCGGCGCCGAGGACACCGGCGCCTCTGACCGCCGTGGCCCCGGTGACCAGGGCGCTTGGACCGACCCGCGCGGCTGGGGCCCCGGGGGCGGCCCGGACGCCTGGGGAACGGGTCACGAGCAGGGCGACGTGCTCGGCCCGGGTGTGGCTGACAGCCAAGATGGCCAAGACGGTCGGGACGGCTGGGGCGGCCAGGGTGACGTGAGTGCCCACGGTGACCGGCGTGACCCAAGTGGTCAAGGTGCTCACGGCGTCAGGACGACGCGCGCGTCACGACATCCTGGGCGCCCAGGATGAGACGAGTGGACCCAGCGCCCACGATGGTCAGAGCGACCAGGGTGACCACGAGAACCAGCCTGGCGTCGACGGCGCCCAGGATCTTCTCGCCCCCGCCGAACCGGACGAGGCCGCCCACACGGGCCGCGGTGTCCGTGGCATGCGCGGGACCAGGGCCGATCGGGGCCGGCGAGGTGTGCGCGGCGTTCGCCGCGGCGCCGCCGAGACCCGTGC
Source organism: Nocardiopsis sp. CNR-923 (assembly GCF_001942255.1). Taxonomy (GTDB): domain Bacteria; phylum Actinomycetota; class Actinomycetes; order Streptosporangiales; family Streptosporangiaceae; genus Nocardiopsis. Next base: position 9,375 of record NZ_MKKC01000096.1, on the reverse strand, counting down.
CGCCCGCGACGCCCCTGACGGGGGCGACGACCCCGACGGTCTGGCCGGGTGGGTCGGCAGCCTCGCGGAGGCCGCCGAGGACGCCCAGATCGCCGGGCGCAACACCGGGGCCTTCCCCGTCGTGAGCCCGAACCCGCCGGAGTGGGTTCCCGCTCCCGGTCAGGACGGTGAGGCGACCGCCGAGGCCCCCGGCATCGATGGGGGGACGTCCGGGGCCCCGTCCGCCCCGTCGCCGGCCGAGGAGGCCCCGGCGGACGGCGAACCCGCCTCGGCCGACCGTGAGGCTCCCGCACCGCGGGCTGTGGAACAGGAGGACGGCGGGCCCCTGCCCCGGCGCGTGCCGGGTCCGTCCGCCGTCTCGGGCGCGTTCCGCGCGGTGGGGGCGGACACCACCGCCCCGGAGTCGGAGCCGGAGCCTGAGCCGGAGCCGGAGCCGGGGTCTGAACCGGAGCCTGAGCTCGAAGCTGACGTGACCGCGAACGCCTCCGCCGACGCCCCCGCGCCCCCGGGGGCGCGGGTGACCGGTGCCGAGGACGACCCCGAGGACGACGACGAGTACCGTCCGACCACCCACGACCACTGGCGACCCGCCACGACCGTCACGCGGGCCGAGCTCATCGAACGCCTCGACGCCCTGTCCACCCTGACCGAACTCGGCCAGGAGGACCTTCCGGAGGAGGTCGTCGCACGCTCCACACAGCTGCTTGACCACGCGGGCGCGCGCCTGCGACTGTCAGCCGAGCACACCGTGGTCGCCCTGGCGGGCGGCACCGGGAGCGGCAAGTCGTCGCTGTTCAACGCCCTGTGCGGACTGGAACTGTCGCAGACCGGCGTCACCCGGCCCACCACGTCCAAAGCGCACGCCTGCGTGTGGGGGCACGAGGGCGCCGACGCGCTCCTGAGCTGGCTGGGCGTGCCGACCCGTTACCGGCACTCGCGCACCGGCGTCCTGGACGCGGGCAACTCCGAACTGACGGGCCTGGTCCTGCTCGACCTGCCCGACCACGACTCCGTGCGCAGCATGCACACCGCGGAGGCCGACCGGCTCATCGGATCGGTCGACCTGCTCGTGTGGGTCCTCGACCCGCAGAAGTACGCCGACGCCGCCGTCCACCACCGTTACCTGGCCCGCATGGCGGGGCACGGCGCGGTGACCGTCGCGGTCCTCAACCAGGTCGACCGGGTCGAACCGGACGAACTGGAGGAGTTGCTCACCGACCTTCGGCGGTTGATGGAGACCGAGTCGGGCGTGCACCCCAGGGTGATCACCACCTCGACCGCCACCGGCCAGGGCATTCGTGACCTGAGGGGGTTCCTCGGTGAGGCGGTGCGTGAGCGCCGTGCGCTGGTCGACCGCCTGGTCGCCGACCTGGACCAGGTCGTGGTGGCCTTCGAGGAGTTCCACGGCGAGGGTGAGATCCCCGGGGCCGTCCCCGGGCCGGTGGCCGAGCGGGTCCGTGGCGGTCTGGCCAGCGCGGCCGGGGTCGGGGCCGTCGCCGACGTCACCGAGACCAACGACGTCAGGCGCGGAAGGCGCGAGGTCGGCTGGCCCGTGGCACGACTGCTGGGGCGGGTGCGCAAGGACCCGCTCTCGACGGTCCAGCTGGACTTCCTGCGCGACGACGGCGACGTGGGCGTGGGCGGTCCGGTGGACGCGCACGTGGCGGAGCTGGAGACGGTGCTGGGTGAGGCGGCCGACGGGCTCTCTGCGGGGATGCCCGCGCCGTGGCGGCGCCGCATGCGCTCGGCCGCGCTCAGCGGGGTGGCGGAGCTTCCGGTGGAGCTGGGTGAGGCGGTCTCGGGCGCGGTCAGCGCCTCCGAGCGGACCATGCCGTGGTGGAAGGCGGCGCGGTCGGCGCAGTTCGCGTTGCTGGCAGTTGCGGGCCTGGGCCTGGTGTGGGCGCTCGTGGCCCTCGTGAGCTGGCTCGCTGGTGGCCTCACCGGGTTGGCGATGTTCGACGATCCGGTGTTCGTCGCCTACTCAGGTGCCTTGGTGGTCGCGTCCCTCGTGGTCGGATGGCTGACCGGTGTGGGGTGCGCGAACCTGGTCGAGGTCGCGGCCGTGCAGCGACGGGAGGCGGTGGAGCGGGTCGCCGGAGAGCGGGTCGCCGAGATCGCGCGCCGGCGGGTGGTGGAGCCGATGACGGCCGAGTTGGACCGCTACCGTGCCTTCCGCGCCGCCTACGAGGTCGCGGGGACGGCCTCGTGAGGCCGTTCGCCGTGTGAGTACGGCCGCTCCGCGCGGGGCTGGTCAGACGACCCGGGGGCGGTGGCACGCGACGTGCCACCCGCCCCCGGGTCGCGTCGGGTCTCAGGTCCATTGCACGGTGCTGTACATGTGTCCTCCTCCGATCGGGCGGCGCCGAGCTCGTGGGGCGGGATCCCGGTTCGTTCGGCGCCTCGTGTCCGAAAACGGCCATCGAAGCCGGATCCTACGGTAGAACACCGCGAAGCCTGGTTCCCACCCGCCTGACGGAGCGCGAGCCTGGAGACAATCTAGTCCCTGCCTGCGCCGATCATACAATCAGCAATTAAGCTATTACCCAACGTAATGTAAAGTGTTGGGGGTGGCACGCCGGGCCGCGCTGACGTACCCACCCGTACGCGTGGTGTCCCCGGCGGTCGCCGAGTGGCGACGGTGTGGAACTCCGTGCGACATCGGGTCGTCGAAGGGAGGACCGGAGGAGGTGGTTCGCCTATCGCTAGCACGTGTAGGGGTCGGACTGCGGAGCGTGACGCAGGGAGGGAGGATGGAGGCGTGAGTATCTCGGAGAAGCCGTTGGCGGCGGAGGGCCTGGCCGCCGGGGAACGGTCGAGCTGGGCGATCCTCCAACAGCCTCGGGGCCTGATCGTCTACATGGGCCTGCTCCTGTTCGCGACGTTGTTCCTGTTCGGCGCCGCGGCGGCGCTGACCGCCGTGACGCTCGCCGACGTCGTGACCTTCCTGGCGCTGACCGTGTGCGCGGGGATCTGCGTGGAGGCGATCCGTCGCCTGGGCGTGCCCGCCGGGTTGGCCCGGGATCTGCTGGGGGCGTGGTGGTTCCCGATCGTCCTTCTGCTGCCGCCCGTGTACTCACTCATCGTCCCCGTCCCGGTGTTCTTGCTGCTGCAACTGCGAGCCAGGCGGGCGTGGCGCACCGGCGGGTCTTCAACGCCACCGCCGTCGGGTTGTCGGGCTTCCTGGCGTCGGTGGTGTGGCACGCGGTGACCGCGGACGGGCTCTGGGACGCGCTGGGAGGGGCGCCCGACGCTCACCACAGCCTCGCCACCGGCGCAGGGGTGCTGATCGCGGTCGTGTGCTGTGCCGGGTTCACCGTGTTGAACACGGTCCTGGTGGCTCTGGCGGCCCGGATCAGCATGGGGCCCGGGGCGTCGTTGCGGCCCATGTGGGACCGGGAAGCGTGCACGGTCGACGCCGTCGAGTTATGTGTGGGGGTGACCGTGGCGATCCTCGCGCAGCTCACGTTGTTCCTGTTGGCCATCGCGGTTCCGCCGGTTCTGCTCCTCCAGCGCAGCCTGCTGTTCCAGCAGTTGCAGATGGCGGCACGCACCGACCCCAAGACGGGTTTGCTGAACGCGCCGACCTGGGAGCAGGAGGCGTCGGGGGAGATCGCCAGGGCGCGTTCGGGGCGCGGGATGGCCGCCGTGCTGATCATCGACATCGACACTTCAAACGGGTCAACGACAACTACGGTCACCTGTTCGGCGACCAGGTGCTGCTCGGGGTGGCGACGACCATCGCGCAGCAGTTGCGCCAGTCCGACCTGCTCGGCCGCTTCGGAGGCGAGGAGTTCGTCGTGCTGCTGCCGGGTTCGGACGCGTCGGAGGCCTGGCACGCGGCTGAGCGGCTGCGGGCGCAGGTCGGGTGCATGGAGATCTCCGTGGACGACGTGCCGGTGTCCATCACGGTCTCGATCGGCGCGGCGGTCATCGGCGAGCACGGCAACGACCTGGTCGAGCTGCTGACCGCGGCGGACCTGGCCCTGTACCGGGCCAAGGAGACCGGGCGCAACCGGGTGTGCCTGCCCGTCGGGTGTCCGGGGGCGCCGGGCAAGATTCCCGGGCCGCGCGAGGGGAATCTGTCCGGGCGCGGCGGCTCGTGCGGCGAGGTCGAGTGACCATGGGAGCCTGGAGGGACCGCCGTGCCCTGGCGGTCCACCGGTGTCGTCCCGGGCGGGTGACGGTCCCAGGACCGTTCTCCACCGTCCACCGGGTGCCAGTGGGGCCGGAGGGGGATCCGGTCCCGAATGGGGACGCGTTCGTCGTCCACAGTCCCCGAGACGCCATTGTGCGCGCCCCTCCGATCACGCACCGTTGAGGTATGCGCTTCGACCACCACGGACACCCGGCAGACCCCTACGAGCCCGACCGCCGCGGCGGCGCCGAGCTTGGCCCCGCCCCCTCTCCCCCCGGGCATGAGCCCTTTCCCCTCCCGTGTCCCCGCGCTCCCGGGGACGCGGCCACCGGTGTGCCGGACCGGCCCTCCCACGACTCGGCGACCGACCCTCCGGGCGGGTCTCCGGCCGCGCTCAGGCTCACCACCCCGACCGACGTCATCGCCGTGCTGCCCTACCTCGCGGGCGGACCTCCCGACCCCGGACTCGTGGTCCTGGCGCTCCAGGACGGCCGTGTGCACACGGTGCTGCGCGCGGACCTGAACGGCCAGGGGGCGCCGCCAGGCTCGCCAAGCGCGCCTCCGGTCGTCGACCACGCGGTCGCCGAACGCTGTGACGCCCTACTGGTCGTCGCGTTCGGCCCCCCGGACCGGGTCACCCCGTACGTCGACGCACTCGTGGCCGCCGCGCGGGAGCGCGGGATCACCGTCATCGACGCCCTTCGGGTCACCGACGGCCGGTACTGGTCCTACACCTGCGTCGACCCCTCCTGCTGCCCGCCCGAGGGCACGGTGGTCGACGTGGACCGCTCCACGGCCCCGGCCGACGCCGTCCTGCACGGCATCACGCCCCTGTCGCCGGTCCACGCGTCACGGGCCGAGTCCGCGCGGGTGCGGGCCCTGCTCGAACCGGTCGCCGGTCCACTCGCCACGGAGGTGGCGGCGGCCGCCGAGGACATGGAGGACCTGGCCCGCGACCGTGCCGCCCGCGGTTCCGACGCCTGGTGGACCTGGGGCTTCCCACGGTGCGCGCCGCGGTTCGGGCGGAGAGCCGTGGCGAGAGCGTCACCGAGCCCCGCGAGCTGGCCTCTCTGGGCGTGTACCTGACGCAGACGCGTGTGCGCGACGAGGCGTGGGCGCGGATCACCGCCCGGAGCGCGGATGCGCACCGGCGGCTTTGGAGCCGGGTCACGCGCCACGTCCCCGAACGCCTGCGGGCGGCCCCGGCCTCCCTGCTCGCGGTCGCGGCCTGGCAGAGCGACGACCGGGAACTGGCCGCCGCTGCCCTGGACGTGTCCTTGACCGCCGATCCCGGGTACTCGATGGCGCTGCTCATGAGCCGCGCCCTGGCCTGGGGGATGCCGGTGCGCCGGTGGCGGGAGGCCGCACCTCGCTGGACGGAGGGCAAGGAGGACTGGGACGCGTAGCCATCCCGGAAACACTGGGTCAGGCGCGGACAGCGGATGCCCTGTGCGTCGATGCTCCGGGCCGCGGTGCGGTCGCGTGGCGGGAGTGCGGGGGGCTGGGAGCGGGGCGGCGCGGATGCGGGCTCGCCTGTTCGGACGGGCCCGGCGGGCCGGGATCCGGATCGTGGGGGTTGGGGCGCGTGGGAGGGTGGCCGAAGACCCGGGCCGGTGAGGGGGGAGTCTTCGATGTCAGGGCAGCGACGGGATCTCCGCCCGTGACCGGTGGGGACTGCGAAGGAGCGAAGGCCGGGTCACGGGCCCGCGGCGACGTTCAGGATGGTGTGCCACTCCCAGGCGTCGAAGGAGAGGGTTTCCCTGTCGCGGTTCTGGGTGTCGCGGACGTGCGCCGGACGCCTTCCTGCCCTGGCGGGGGCTGGACTTCACGTTGGAGTGGCGGCGCTTTCCCTGGACCCGGGGCGCCGACGTCGACCGCGCGCTGGTCGGTCCCGATTACCTGGGCCATGTCGCCCTCGGGCCGAAGGACGGATGGACCTGGGATGGCAGGACCGAGTCGGGACGTGGCGCTACGTTCAACGCGACCGACTACGTCCCCGTGGACCGGGTGATCGAGACCCGCGCCGGATCCGGGCCTGCGCTGCCGCGCAGGCGGGATCGGTAGAAGGCGCACGGGCGAGCACCCGTTCCGAGACCGGGGAGGGCCCGTGCCGGTGGGCGGTCCCCCTCCTGCCGTTGCGTGACGTCTCCGACGAGGCCGCGCGAGTGCGTCGTCTTCGCGTCATCGGGAAGACCGGGCCGCCCCGACGCGTTCCAGTGCGTGACCCGTCGGGCCCTGGAACGCGGTCGCGCACGTGATCCCTCAGGTCTCGGCACAGGCGCCGACACCCTAGTCTGGAAGACATGCCGGAGTACATCTACACCATGCAAAACGTGCGCAAGGCGCACGGCGACAAGGTCGTCCTTGACAACGTTTCGGGGTCGTTCCTGCCCGGAGCCAAGATCGGCGTCGTGGGGCCCAACGGTGCGGGTAAGTCGACGCTGCTGAAGATCATGGCCGGCATCGAGCAGCCGTCCAACGGTGAGGCGCGACTGATGCCCGGGTTCACCGTCGGGCTGCTCGCCCAGGAGCCCCAGCTCGACGCGGACAAGACCGTCCTGGAGAACGTCGAGGACGGCGTCGCCGAGACCAAGGCGATGCTGACCCGCTTCAACGAGATCGCCGAGCAGATGGCGACCGACTACTCCGACGACCTGTTGGAGGAGATGGGCAAGCTCCAGGAGCAACTCGACCACCGCAACGCGTGGGACCTGGACAGCCAGCTCGCGCAGGCGATGGACGCCCTGCGCTGCCCGCCCGGCGACGCCTCGGTCACCCAACTGTCCGGTGGCGAGAAGCGCCGCGTCGCCCTGTGCAAGCTGCTGCTCGAACAGCCCGACCTGCTGCTCCTGGACGAGCCCACCAACCACCTCGACGCCGAGAGCGTGAACTGGCTGGAGCAGCACCTGGCCAAGTACCCCGGCACCATCGTCGCGATCACCCACGACCGGTACTTCCTCGACCACGTCGCCACGTGGATCCTGGAGCTGGACCGCGGCCAGTTCTACCCCTACGAGGGCAACTACAGCACCTACCTGGAGACCAAGCAGACCCGTCTGAAGGTCGAGGGGCAAAAGGACGCGAAGCGGTCCAAGCGCCTCAAGGACGAGCTGGAGTGGGTCCGCTCCAACGCCAAGGCCCGCCAGACCAAGAGCAAGGCCCGCCTCCAGCGTTACGAGGAGATGGCCGCCGAGGCCGACAAGACCCGCAAGCTGGACTTCGAGGAGATCCAGATCCCGCCGGGTCCGCGCCTGGGCAACACGGTCGTGGAGGTGAAGAACCTCACCAAGGGCTTCGACGACCGCGTCCTGATCGAGGACCTGAGCTTCTCGCTCCCGCCGAACGGCATCGTCGGCGTCATCGGCCCCAACGGTGTCGGTAAGACGACCCTGTTCAAGATGATCGTCGGCGAGGAGACGCCCGACGAGGGCAGGATCAACGTCGGTGACACCGTCGACATCTCCTACGTCGACCAGTACCGCGGCCGGATCGACGACACCAAGAACGTCTGGGAGACCATCTCCGACGGCGAGACCTTCATCGAGGTCGGCAAGGTCGAGATCCCCAGCCGCGCCTACGTCGCCGCGTTCGGCTTCAAGGGCTCCGACCAGCAAAAGCCCTCCGGAGTTCTCTCCGGCGGCGAGCGCAACCGGGTCAACCTGGCGCTCACCCTCAAGCAGGGCGGCAACCTCCTGCTCCTGGACGAGCCCACCAACGACCTGGACGTGGAGACCCTCGGTTCGCTGGAGAACGCGCTGCTGGACTTCCCCGGCTGCGCCGTGATCACCTCCCACGACCGTTGGTTCCTCGACCGCGTCGCCACGCACATCCTCGCGTGGGAGGGCGGCGCCAACTGGTTCTGGTTCGAGGGCAACTTCGAGTCCTACGAGCAGAACAAGATCGAGCGCCTGGGCCCCGAGGCCGCGCGCCCGCACGCGGTCACCCACCGCAAGCTGACCCGCAGCTGACCCCGACGCGTTCGAGGCCCCGCGGACCGCTTGGGTTCTAGTGGTGGTCGCAACACCGTGACTTTCAGGAGGTTGCGACCACCCTGTCGTTCACCAAGCAGGAACTGGCCCGCCTTCGGGAACGGTTCCTGGAGCTGATGGCCGATGCCGGGACTTTGCCGACCGCGAGTCTGTCCCGGCCCTCATCACGGGCACAGTTCAAGGAGTACGTCCTGGAGAGCCGCCGGTGACTGGGAGGGCCATCGTGGGCGCCGACGACACATCAATCGGACGTCGCGACTTTCGCGGCTACGGCGACGATCCGCCCGACCCGCGATGGCCGGAAGGAGCCCGCGTCGCGGTGTCCCTCGTGCTCAACGTCGAGGCCGGAGCGGAACTGTCGACGGCGGACGGGGACGAACGCAACGAGAGCGTCTACGAGATCGACGAACCAGTGGCGGTGGTGCCCAACCCCTGCCTGGCGTCGCACTTCGACTACGCTCCGCGTGTCGGGCACCACCGGATCATGAACCTGCTGGAGGGTTTCGGGGTTCCGTGCACGGTGAGCGCCGCTGGCCGGGCGATCGAACGCTGCCCGTGGCTGGCCCGGGACGTGGTGGGGCGTGGCCACGAGATCGCCTGCCACGGCTACCGCTGGGAACGCCATGCCGAGATGCCCGAGGTCCACGAGCGGGAGATCATCGCCAGGACCGTGGACCGCGTCCAGCGCGCGGCGGGCGTGCGTCCGGTGGGCTGGCACACCAAGGGCGCGCCCTCGACCAACACCCGGCGCCTGCTGGTTGAGGAGGGCGGGTTCCTGTACGACTCGGACGCCTACGACGACGACCTGCCGCGTGTGGTCGAGGTCGCCGGTCGCAGTCACGTGATCGTGCCGTACGCCTTCGACACCAACGACATGCGCTTCATGGCCGGCGGCGACTTCGTGCACGCCGAGGACTTCGCCCGGTACTGCGTCGACGCCTTCGACACGCTGTGGCGGGAGGGGGAGCGGCATCCGGCGATGATGTCGGTCGGCCTCCACGCTCGGCTGAGCGGGCGGCCCGGCCGTGTCGCCGGGATCGAGCGCTTCCTCGAACACGTCCGGGACCGGAACGGCGTCTGGTTCGCCCGGCGCATGGACATCGCGCACCACTGGCGCGCCGTGGCCGGGTTGCCCGTGTGGACGCCCCCGACCGCCTAGGTCCTGTCTGGAGTTTGGATCACGAGTTCGGGAGATCGCCTGCGGGCCGGGCCCGGCTTTGATAGAGCAATAGTCATGGCACGAGGCGATCT
>NZ_MKKC01000095.1 GCF_001942255.1 Nocardiopsis sp. CNR-923 | reverse complement strand
GGGGCTCCACGTCTATGTCTGCTGAACGGTCATATCTCCCGCATGGTCCGGTTGACGGCTTTCATCCCGTTTCAAAGTCGCTGGGATCACCTCACTGGGTATAAGTCTGGGTTTCCATCGGCCCACCCAGACCGGCCGTGACCTGCACTGATAACGCCGCCTGCGCGGGCCGTTCAAAGCGGCCCAGTCACAGGCGGAGTCACAGGCCCCCGGAGTTGCCCAGTCACAGGCGGAGTCACAGGCCCCCGTTCGGCCCACGTGTCCAACACGGACCCCACGGCGCGAACCCACATCCGCCCAGAGGCCCGCCCCTCACCGAGCCTGACTCAAGGGCACTGTCGAACGAGGCTTTCGAAGAGAGCGAACGATTCCGGACCGGGCTCGCTCCCGGAGCGGTGGAGTTCATCCTTCAATCCCTGGAAACAACGGTGAACCGCGTCCTTCCGCCCTCGTGAGGCGTAGTGCCTCATTTTCTCCTGATGCAGGATTTCATTCGAACGGTCCACCCGCAAAGCAGAGTCAATTAGGCGTATGCGTTCTTCTCCGTCATCGACGAAGTCCAGCAACCGCACGTACACATCAGCGGCTATCTCCTGGAGTTCCCACCGGCGTTCAGCGAACCATTCATCCTGAACATCCTCGAGAAGATCAGATCGGTACAGTCCCACCATCTTCCTCAAGACTGACTCCAACTGGGACCGGCCCGCTTTTCTGGCCTCAGCATAGAGGCCGTAGAACTGGCGGACGTCGATGTCGAAGTACTCCCACTGGAGGCGGTACCGGCCTTTCTCGTTCTCCACGATCGGGACTTCATTCCCCAATTCCAGCGCGTCTCGCACTGCCTTACGCAAGGCCGTGACCGCGTTGGCCCGGAAACGGCGCGCCTGCGACTCCGGTACCCCCGGCGCGAGGACCTGTGTCACCTCCTGGTGGGAGACGCCCTCTGCGGGGCCGAGCGCCAAGGCGGCGAGCAGGGTGTAGGTGCTGGTGCGCGTCCCCTGGAGAACATCGTGGCCGTTGACCTCGCACACCACCTGAGGCACGAACAACCGCACCCCTACCCTGGCCTGCCCACCGTGTCCAGAGTTCGCGAGGCTCGAAGGCTGTTCCCCCTCCGCCTCATACGTCTCGTGCTTGCCCGGATCGGTGTCGGAATCATGGTCGTGGTCATGCTCGTGGCTCGTACCGGGGCAGGGCTCGTGATCGTCGCTAGCCTCCTGCGGTCCCTGTCCGGAGGATTCAGGGAACTCGGGCTGGTCCTCCTCGCCCTTGTTGGGCCCGTCCTCCACCGTTTCGCTGGTGTTATCCGAGGCCGATGGAGGTTGCGCAGTGTCGGTCGGGGTGCCTTCGGGCTCCTCCCCGCCCTGGGGCGGGCTCCACAACCGCAGTCGGCCCGGGCGCCTCACCTCCCCCTGACGGGTTCGGACCCGCACCTGCTGGTTGTCGTCGCAGTCCACCGTGACCGCGACGTCCTCGGCCTGGCCGAGCACGCACAGCATCACCCCGCAAGTGGCGGTGAGCCCCGCTGGCAGCCCCGGCCCCGCGTCGAGGTCACCCGTTCCCACCGCCACCACGACAGGCGGCAGAGGAGCTGGCAGCGCGCTCATCTCGTCGCCGTGTTCGTCCTGGTGTCGTGCTCGAGCCAGTAGCTCCGTCTCCACCGCGACCCGTACCTGGGCCAGATCGGAGACCACCTGCACACCCCCCAGTGGTGTCCCCTCCTCCGCGAGGGCCGCGGCGACCGCGCGAGTGGCGATAACCGGCCCTGGGATGTGGTCCGCGACCAGGGCCGCGAGCACGCGCGCGGCGTGGGCCCCGACCAACGCCACACCACTGGCGCTGTTTACCCGAAGCTTGTCGGTAATGAGCAGGTAGCCGTCGTCGGCGACGACGCCACGGGCGAGCCCTTCAGCGTCGTGGCGCACCAGGTCGTCCTGACCCGACGCGTCGTCGTCGGCGCCAGGGTCCGCCGAGAGGTGCTCGGGACCTGTCGGCACCCCACAACGAGTACCAGGCTTGCGGCGCGTCGCCGATGCCCGGCGCCGTCCGACCGCGTACCCCACACCCGCACCGACGGCACCGGACACGACTCCGACCCCCGCCAGGTCAAGCACGGTGTTCTCCTCGGCCGCGGTGGCCGCACCCGATCCCACCCGCTCCGGGGCGGGGGCTACCTCGGACAAAGACTCCGAAGGCATCCCGGTCTCGGAGGGGGTCTCGGCCTCGGAGCCCGCTGACCGCTCGGGCACCGCAGCCGGGGCGGGGGTGGGGCGTTGGACGGTGTAGGAGATCTCCACCCGCCGGTACTCCCCATACGAGGCACGAGGATGTGACGGGGGCTGGGCGGCCCCCTTTCCGACCACCTGGATCTCGACGTCGGCGTCCAGCTGGTCGGCCAGGTGGTCTGCGACCGCCTGGGCACGGCGCTCCGACAGGCCCTGGTTGTAGAAGGGGTCGCCGATCGGGTCGGTGTGCCCGGTCACCACGACCGGTTCTCCGGGGTGTCCGAAGTCAGCGATCATGCCGATGGTCGGCTCCAAGGACTCGGCCATCTCAGGGGTGAGGTCGGCCGAGTCGAAGGCGAACCCCGCCAGGATGCTGGTGCGGTCGAAGACGTCCTGCGGCCTCTCCTGCTCCCCCTCCGCCACTGGGGTCTCCTGGGTGGGAGGCGTGTCGGTCACGGTCGGCGCTGGGGCCACCGCGTCCGTCGTGTGCGCCGCCACAGCCGTGGTCTGGGCAGAGGTCGCGGTCGCGCCCCCGGCCACCAGCACCCACACCAGCCGTACCAACCCCACCCGAGGCACCAGCCCACGCACCGCGGCGATGATGTCCCAAGCGACGACCACCAGATGGGCCGCCCACACCCCCCACAGGAACACGACGAAGAACGCGAGCACGACCTCGTCCGGGATGCTCCCTGACCGCAGGTACTGGAGGAACCACACCCAGGTGGTGTCCGGGCCCAGCGGCCACTCCAACCGGGTCGCCAACCACGGCGGCCCCACCAACAACACCACCGTGACCAGGACCTCGCCCGCCACGGACCACGCACTTCGCGGCATACCTCTCCCTCTTCCTGTCGGTCAGAACTGCTGTGAGCGTGCGCCGGAGCATGCGGCACGAGACCGCTACCTCAGCGGGGGTTGGAGCGCCGCAGCGGCGGCCTCGGCTGCGATCTCCCGGGCCCCGATCGGCAACAGGTCGGGGGTGTAGGTGCTGCGGGCGAGAACGACCACCCGGTGGTCCTCGACGACCACCTGGCCGCCCAAACCTTGAGAATTCAGGTGGTCGAGGACTGCTTGGCTGGCCCTGTCGGCGTCCAGGACCGGGCTCCCCCCGGTAAGGCTCGCCGCGCCGTCCAACTGGTGGGCCCCGGCCCTGGCCGCCGAATGCGCCACCGACAACAACTCCGCCTTGGCCACCAGCATCTGGCCCGCCTCCCACACCAGCGCGAACACGATCATCACGACCGGGACAAGCAAGATCAGGAACACCGACGCCTGCCCCTCATCCCCACGGCGGCATGATCGGCGCCTGGTTGCTCGAGTCATGGTGTCCGTCCTCGGTAGGGGTCGATCGGTGAGGAAGCAGCGGCCTGCAGGGTGCGCTGCCCGCCGAAACCGCCCAGGTCGATGACGGTGACCGTGCACGCCACCTCCACTCGAACCTGCTCAGCTGTCTCGAACCGGGGAACGTCCACAGTGGCGGCGAAGGGGCTGCAGGCCACGCCCCGATCGGCCAGCTCCCGCCGTGCGGTCACCCGTGCCTGGGCGCGGGCGGAGGCGGTGTCGCGTTGCAGCGAGGCGGCGCGTGCGGCTGCCGAGGCCGCGTCCTGGGTGATCAGGGCGGCCGCGACCTGGCGTCCGGCCATCACCACCAGCGCCAACACCACGACCAGGACCGGGACGAGCAGCACCAGCTCCACCGAGGCGCTCCCCGAATCCTCCCGGCGGCCGAGCCGCGCGGCGCGTATCGGGTGGGAGCGCTCATGGCGTGAGGCGCTCGACCGGGCCGGACATCTCCGACGCAACAGGCAGGTCCACCCCCGGTAGCAGGCTCACCACCTGGCCTCGCACCCGCACCCGCGCGGCCTGAACGGTGCGGTCGACCTCGACCTCCACCCGGCGGAGCATCCCGCCGCCCAGCTGCGTCTGGGCGTGCTCAGCCCGCTCGCGAGCCAACGCGGTGGAGCCGTCGAAGGACCGGGCCGCGGCCAGGGTCTGGGAAGCGATCGCCTGGGCTCGGTGCTGGGCGTGCGCCCACACCCCCACCTGCGCCACCGCGAGCACCATGACGAACACGATCGGCAGGATGAACAACGGCTCCGCGCTCCCCCGGTCATCCTGACGTTCGCGGCACTTGTCTCCTCGTCGCTGGTGCGTCCTGGTCATCGGGTCACGCCCAGGTCGATGGACTCGGCCGCCGTGGTGAACTCGGTGACGAGGATGCCTCCGACGACGGTGGCGATGGTGATCGACACCATGATGATCAAGATCCAGTCCGTCGTCGCCGACCCCACATCCGAAGTGACATCTCGTGACGGTGTGAGCCATGTGCGTACACACCCATGGGCACGCCGAAGAAGCCCGTTCATCCAGAACCCTCCCTGTCTAGAACCCGGCCATCACGTGGGTGAGGGCGACATAACTGATCAGCACCAGAAACCCGGCCACCAGGCCCATCGTCGGGAGCGTCATGCGTTCGGTGGCCGCGTGCGCGGCGGCCTCAGCCTCGGCCAGACGACGCGCCCGCAACGACGTCGCCTTCGCCGTCAACGACGCGCGGGTGCGCGCCCCCGATGCCCCGCCCAACCGCAACGAGGCGGCCAGCTCACCGAGCTCGCGCACCCCGGTCTCCTCAGCCACCACGTCAAGCCCCTCCCACGGCGGCTGATGCCGCAGGCTCGCGACGTGCACCGCTTGGCGGAGCCGCTCCGGGGCACGGCCGTGCCCGCGCTCCAGAGCGGTGGTCACCGCGCCCGTCGTTCCGGCGCCCGCCGCCAACCCCATGACGACCAGGTCCGCCAACGCCGAGGTGGCCGCCCGGAGTTCCGCGCGGTGCTGACTGGCCGCGTGGTGCGCGGCCAGGTCCGGACCCAGGAAGCACCCCGCCGCGACCAGCACGGCGAGCAGCCAGGCCATCGCGGGCACCGGCAGGGCCGCGCTGCCCGCGAGGAGCAGGACCGTCCCGAGCACGAGCCCGACACCGGTGGCGGCGGCCTTCTCCGCCCGATACGCCTGCACCGACGCACCCGACACCGCGAGCGTCCGGGACAGGATTGGGCCCGGGACGCCGACGCGGGCCAGCAGGTAGCCCGTGCGGTGGCCCGCACGCTGCGCCCACCCACCCTCGGCAGCGGGACGGGACTGCGGGACGGGGCGGGGTGTGAGGCGCTCCACCAGCGAAGGGCGACGCAGCGCGTAGGCGGCGGCGCACGCCCCAGCTCCCGCAAGACCTCCGGCCGCACCCAGGATGAGAACACTCATCGCACAGCACCTCCCATCGTGACGGTTTCCACGGGGGCGGGGCGGAAGGGTCGTGGCGTCGTCGGTGGTGCGGCGAGCCGGGCCATCCAGAAGAACGAGGCCGCCCACAGTCCTCCGGTCAGTCCGAGCACGAGCTGGCCGGTGAATGTGCTCAGCGGTTGGAGGAAGGTGGGGTTGAACGCGGCCATCCCCACCAGCATGAGGGTGGTGGCGGCAGCGATGATGCGCACCGAGGAACGCACCCTGGCCCGCGACGCCGACACCCGGCCCACCGTCGTGGCCCGATCCCGGGCCGCCTCCGCCAACCGTGACAGGGCTCCGGCCACGTCCCCACTCTGCCGACAGCGCCCATGGTCAGGGTGATCGCGATCAGATCCCCCAGGTCGGAGTCGACCTGCCGGGCGAACACCCCGGCGGCCTGCTCCATCGACTGCCCGGCGCGCAGCCGGGCCTCCAACTCCTGGACCTGGTCACGGACCAGGTCCGGGGCCACCGGAACGGTGGCGGTGACGGCCTGGTGCAACCCGGAGGCACCGGTGATCATGTCGCGCAGCTGTTCCGCCCAGGAGGCGAGTGCCTCAGCGAGGTCGGCTTCGCTCCGGGTCGTGGTGTCAGGGCCGAGCAGGGCGGGCATCCACCACCCGGCCACCGCGGCGAGCACCACCCCCACCGGCCACCCCGTCACCACACCCACCAGAACCCCTGCCGCTGCGCCGCCCGCCGCACGTATCCACAACTGGCGCTGAGACAGAAGTGTCGTCAACCGGCGGAAGCGAGACGTGACGGGGACAGCACGCCAAGGGACGAGGCTCAGCGCGTAGGCGGCACACACGACCCCGGCCCCCAGCACGGCTCCGGCGAAGGCGAGCCCTCCGATACTCCAGTCCCAGACTGGCATCACGCCCACCCCCGCCCCGTGTACCCGGCCCGAACCAGCCGCTGGCCGACCAGCCCACTCGGAGCGCAGACCACGGTTCCGGCGGGCTCTTCGACCGCACGGACATACAGCTCGTTCGAGATGACCTGCTCGCCCTCCGAACCCACGACCTCGCGCACACTCGTGACCACCCGCTCCCCCGTGGGCGCGGTGTCGATATGCACCACCAGATGCACCGCCGTCCCCACCAGCGACGCCGTCGCCGAAGCGGTGAGGCGTTCGGGCGCTTGGGCGCAATAAGCAGCCAGCTTCGCGAACACCTGCTGGCTGGACGAGGCGTGGAGGGTGGACATCGACCCGTCCGTCCCCATGCTCATGGCGTTCAGCAACGCCAGGGTCTCCGGGCCCCGGGTCTCCCCGACGATCACCCGGTCCGGGCACATCCGCAACGCCGCCCGCACCAACTCGGCCAACGTCACCTCACCCACACCCTCGACATTCGGGGGCCGCCCCTGCAGGGCGACCACGTCCGCGTCGGGCAGGTGGCGGTGCAGCCCCAGCTCCAACGAGTCCTCGATGGTGATCACCCGCTCGCCGTCCACCGTGCCCAACAGGGCACGGAGCAGGGTGGTCTTGCCCGCGTTCGTGGCCCCGGAGATGACCATGTTCGCCCGGGCCCGGACCGCCACGACCAGCAGGTCACGTACGGCCTGGTCGACCATCCCCGACCGGACCAGATCCTTCAACCGCAGGTGCCGGGAGGGGTGGCGGCGGATCGTCACACTCGGGCGGGCCGCGATCCCGGGCATCACCGCCGACAACCGCGACCCGTCCTCCAGCTCCATGGACAACAGCGGGGCGGCCGTGTCAAAGCGGCGCTCCCCACCCGGGGCGCGGGCGGCGGCCCGCTGCACCAAGGCGACGAGATCGGCATCAGTGCCTACCACCGCCGGGCGGCGCTGGCGGCGTCCCCCGCCGAAGTCCACGATCACCGGATCGTTGCCGATGACGTGGATGTTCTCCACGTCCGGTTCGGCGAGCAGCTCCTCCAACGGGCCCAACCCCAGAACATGGTCCAGGACCAACTGGCGCAGCCGCACCTCATCGGCCGGTGCCAGCCCTGCTGTCCCCTGGATGAGGGCGGTGCGTGCCCGCTCCTCCAGCAACCTGTTCACGAGCTGGCCAACGTGGTCGGCATCCGCCGCCTCTCCGGGGGTGGTGATGAGCTGTTCAGTGACCCGGCCGGCGAGCGTCACCGCGGTAGCCCGAAGGGACACCTCCTCCGGCCCTACTTCCCGAGGCGTCGGGAGACGCGGGATGTCGTTCGTCGCCGTCACGCTATGTTCACCACCCTCGAGTCACGCTGTTCCCCGGGTGTGCCGGGGCTCTGTTCTTCCTGTTCGTCGTGGGGCAGGCCGAGGCCGGAGAAGTCGTCGCACAGCTCCGCCAGGGACCTGGCGGCCCTGACCAACGGCACCCACTCCAAACTGTCGGGATCACGACGCTCGGACCACCAGGCCGCCAGTCGGTCCCGCAACCGGGTCGGTGGCCGATGCTCGCCCCGAACCAGCCCCGCCCCGGTCGGGTCGTGCGGGATCCGCGCCCACACCGGCAAACCCGACGCCACCTTCGACACCTCACCGTCGGAGTACGGGCATGGGCCGGTGACGGCCAGACCGACCCGTGTCCCGCCCTCCTTCAGCGAGGCCAGGATCGGGGCGCACGCCCGCAGCCGGGCCGCGTGCCCCACATCGCCCGGATCGGTGAGGACCACGACGACATCGGCGTGACGGACCAGGGTCACTCCCGCGGACCCCGGCACCGCCCGCCCCAGATCCACCACAACCACCCGCCCGGTCCGCAGTAGGGCGGGGTTGTGGGCCAGCATGTCCACCGCCCGCCCCGCCTCCAACGGGTCGACCGGAGCGGGCACCAGCCGCAGCCCGCCCGGCAGCTCGACCGCATGGGTCAACAGGGGAGTGCTGGCTGAGGAGGCGTTCTCGCTCCCGCCTCCGCCCAGGCGTCAGCGGACACCGGCACCGGCGCTGGTGCTGGTGCTGGTGCTGGTGTGCGGGAGGCCGCGGCCAACGACACCAACCCCTTGTCCGTGTGATGGAGGTCGATGCCGTGCCAGGCCGCCAGATCCCCACCGGAGGCATCGGCCTCCACCAACACCGGAACCGTCACCGGGGACGAGGGCCAGGACGCCGCCACAGCGGTCGCCAGACTCGTCACCCCCACAGCCCCGCCCAGGGAGCACACCGCGACGATCATTCCCCACCTCCCACCACCGTGGCCGCCCGCACGTCCTCGTGCGGGTTCAGGACCAGCAGCTGCGCTGGCCCATCAGCGACCGCACGGGAGACATAGGTGGCCTGGTCACGGGACATCACCACCTCCACGACCCGCTCCCCTGTCCCGAGCGTGTCCTCGGTGGGTAGGACCCGGTGCACCGACCCCGTGACCGCACCCAGCGAAGCATCCGCATCGCCGTCGCCGCCGGTGGGGGTGACCACGTCCACGGTCGCCCCCGCCTCCAGGCCGTGCGGCACCGTGGACACGGGCACCGCCACCACCGCCCGCCCCAGATCCGGCCACACCACCCGGTCCCCGACCGAACCAGCCACCAACGGGGACCCCGCGAGTGTCGGCCGGGTCAACACCTGCCCCTGGACCTGTTGCGGGGACAGCATCCGCACCCCCTCGACCTCGCCCATCTCGACCGGCCTGACATCGGACGCGGTGAGCACATGCCCGGCCGGGAGATCGGCCGCCAGCACCGCGACCGGACGCGCGTCATCCAACACCCACCCGGCCCACGCCCCGGCCATACCTCCCGCACCGATCAACCCAGCCGCGAGCAGAGCCCACTTCCACCGGCGACGCGAAACAGCCGCCAGACGCACCGACTCCCACCCCCGCCCACCGGCCTCCTGGCCTTCTTCATTTTTCCGATCGTTTTGTTTGGGATTCGCGAGCGCGACCATCCCTCCCCCTTCCATCCACACACCGTCTTCTTGCCGCTCTGGCCCCGTGTTCTCAGCGGATGTCAGTGACCACCGCGTGGATCTCACTCACCGGCACCGCCACCGTTGACACGGTGGTCAAGTCCGCCAGCTCCCCGCCCCGCCCGTCCGTGGCCGACCAGGACACCGCCCACTCCCACACCGCGACCAGATCCACCGTCGCCCCCGCCCCACCCGGAGGCAGGGCGGTGTAGGTGTGACCGCAGTCCGGAGACCCCTCCTCCCGGTACACCCGCGGGGAGAACACCGTGCCCGACACCTCGCACACCACCTCGTGACCGTCCCCGGTGTCCCACACCACCCGCCGCGGAGAGGCGACCACCGTCACCGACCCGGCACTGACCGACGCGGTCGCACTGACCGGCTCCCAGTCAGCGGCATCCACCCACATCCACGAGGGCAGGTTCACGAACCGGGGCTTGCCCAAGGGCGGGGCGGTACCGATGTCGGGCTCAGGGAGCCGCATCATCGCCCGCGCCTGCTCCGCCAACGCGCCCGGATCGAACTCCGGCGAGGCTGCGGGCGCGATGACCCCTTCGCACCGGGCCACGCCCAACGGCACCTCCATCGGGCCCTCCTTCCCTGACTGCGCGAACTCCATATCGGGCGTCACACAGCTGGGGCCGCTCTCCCCGTCCTCATCACTGCTTCCCCCTGCTGCTGCAGGGGTGTCGGGGACCACCGGGCCACGGCTGGGTGCGTGGGCCGTGACCTGGCATGAACCGCCCGTGCAATCGGTACTTGTGATGAAGCCGCTGTCGTCGGCCTCGGCCCTCGCCGGGAACAGGAAGATCGCGACCGCGATCCCCAGGACGAGCGTTCCCCTGCGCCGTACAGGCATCGTGGTCAGCATGACCCGTAGTCCTCCAACCAGAGGTCGTCCACGCGCCACCGGCCGTTGTCGGCGACGACGGTGGCTGTCACCAACCTCGGGCCTCCCTCCGTCCCCCCGTTCTCGACCTCGACCGACCACGCCGAGTCATCAATGCAGTCCTCCACGGTCACGGTGGCCGGAGATTCGGTGAGGTCGCTGTCGACCACATCGGGAGCCATCTCTGGTTCCCCTGTGGCCACCGCGCCGTGCAACATCGCCGTGGTGAGTTCGAGGGCCTGTCCCGAGGTGTACTCGTCCAGGTCCGGGTGGCCGACCGCGCCTTCGTGGGAGCCCTCGACCACCACCGCCCACATGCCCCGGTAAGCGTCCAGCGCCGCCTCCTCGACCATCGGCGACGGGCTGGCCGGTGCTGTGAGGGTCGGGGGCGTGGGTGTCGGGTCACCGCTGGGGTCGCTCTCCTGGGCCGCGCACCCCACCAACACCACCGCCACCGATACCGCCGCCCAACCCGTCACAGGCACGCGCATCCCTCACCGCCGAATCCTCACCGGGCACGGCCCCAACACCGCGCTTTCGATGAGTGACACTAGCCACACCCAGAGTCACATCACAACCAGTTTCCGGATACTCACCGTGACCAAAAATGTGAAGAGAACCACCGCGACCCAATGTCGCACGCTCTACCTGCACAAACGCGAAACCGAGGCACGCGAAAGGGCCTGCCCCCAACGAGGAGACAGACCCGAATCACCGGCCGTTCGTCACGCCACGGGCGTGCGTTGCGTGTGCCATTGGCGAATCAACCCGGCCAATTCGTCCCACTCGCCAGGAGTTCCCGAATCAGTACCTTGGTCACACGCCTGAGTCGTGGACGGCCGCTGAAAAGAACCCTGGGGAGATGTTCGTCGCCGCTGGGCGCGTTGGCGTTGTTCGTGCGCGACCAGGTAGGGGCGCACCGCCCGCACCCCGCCGTCGTCCACACACCACCCGAACTCCGGCAACTCCACCACGGTGTCGGCCGAGGTTTCCATCTCGCCCCTCGTGAAGAGGTCCCATGCCCGATCCGCGTGCGTGCGCCGCGCCCGCTCGTAGCGCCCGACCCACTCCGGCTCACGGCCCGAAGATGGAGTGGGTGGGCTCGCGGGTTCCGGCCGCGAGGGCGAGGGCGTCATGTTGGTCGGCGAGGTTGGGCGCGGCGGTGGTGGTGCGGGCTTCTTCCTGACGATCGCCTCGAGTACCGCTCCCAGGGCCCGCCGCGCTCGGCTGGCCCATCCCTGTCGGCGCCTGCGGTGCGACCCGTACCATGGCTCATAGATCTTCCTCCTGCTGATTCCAGGTGGGGGATCACGCCTCGGACGGTGCCCTAATCACCGTCGAGGCGGCTTCTTTTCTGTGTTGTCTTCTCGACGCTCTCGCGTCCTGGGCGGAGCGGGTGTCCTTGGCCTCGAGGTCGGCCGCCCCTTCGAAGCTGCGCTTCCTCACCCCACCCGACACGAAGCGATCTGCGCTATCCGGTGTCGCCTCCCGTCGAGGGCAGGTCGAGGCGGGTGTTTCCCAAGCCGGATACAGACATGGCAAATGACCCCATTTCAGACATACGAATAAAACCGGCTAATTGGGATTGGTCGCATTCACCCGGGCTGACCAGCGGGTTCGATATTTCCCCATACTCGCGAGAAGTTTCAACCCGCTCGGTTCAGAAAAGTCATGGCACCCGAAAAAGATGGGCACACGGGCACGCCGCCGTGCGAGGGGCTCAGCCGTCCCGACACGCCCCCAACACGGCATGGGCGCGGACAACCCCGCGCAGGGGGTGGTCCGCGCCCACGGTGACGCTGGGCGGCCCTCAGCCCGGGCGGACGGCCGCTACAAACCGGGCACGGTAGTACTCACCGCCCACCGGCTCCACCCGGATACTCCGCCCGGTTCCTGGGGCGTTGACCATCCGCCCGTCACCGACGTACATCGTCACGTGCGACGGGGAACCCCCGGGCGCTCCGGTGTCGTAGAACAGCAGGTCCCCCGGCCGCACCTGGTCGAGCGCCAGGCGCGTTCCGGTGTTGACCTGGTCGGTGGTCACCCGTGGAAGGCGCACCCCGGCCGCCTCCCAGGCCCGCATCACCAGCCCCGAGCAGTCGAACGCCCCCGGACCCGTCCCACCCCACAGGTACGGTTTGCCGACCTGGCCCAGAGCCCACTCCACCGCAGCCCGGCCCTGCGCACTGGTGGCTTCCACCCCCGAACCGAGCGCTGGGGCCGCGTGGGCGGCCAGCTCGGCGTAGACGTCGATGTGCCCCCTCACCTCCCTCACGTAGGACGCCGAATGGTTGTAGCGCCCCAGCGCCGCGTCGAGATCGTCCTGATCACCGAAGTCCACGACCTGCGCGTGCGGGTCGCTGACGCACAGGTACACCGCCGCACTCCACGCCGCGTCGAAGGCGTTGTGCGGGTCAGCGACACCGTCACCGGTCGCGTCCAGGCCATGCAACGCCCACGTGGACGGAAGGAACTGCATCGGCCCCACCGCCCGGTCGAACCCTGCGTCCCCGTCCCACACCCCGCCGTCGCTGTCGGTGTGCGGTGTCGTGTTGCCCCCGGCCCCCGACCCGTCGAGACGGGGGCCGGTGATCGGTGGGTGCACCCGCCCTCCTGGGGAGATTTCGTGTCCGGCCGCGTGATCGGATTCGACCTTCCCGATCCCGGCCAGGACCGGCCAGGTCATCCCCTTACACCCCGGATACTCCACCTCCAGTAGCCCGGCCGCTTGGGCGTAGGCGCGCAGCATCGTGCCGGGGATCCCCTCCACCTGGTGGAGGGCGGGAGCGGCTCGGTTGCCGTCATCGGACAGCGCGCCGATGAACACCGGCACCACCAGGAAGACCGCCCCCGCCGCACCCACCGCCAGTCGGATCACCCCTGCGCCTGCTCGGGGAGGGGGTGGCGGTGGGCGATGTCCACCAACCTCAGCTCGTGGGGGGAGCCGGTAGCACCCACGACCCTCCACACCCGCTGCTCCGGCCCCTGTTCGGTGAGCCGGGAATGGGTGGTCACATACGCCCCGACCGAGTCGGAGACGTCTTTGGCCAGCTTCGTCTCCAGGTGCTGGGCGCGTTTCTCGGAGTGGACCGCGAACAACACGATCGAAGGCCTGTCCCTGTAGCGTGCCAGGTTCGCATACCCCACCATCTTGCGGCGGACCTTGGCCAAGGACTCGGTCCCGGTGTCGTACTCGAAGAAGGCGCGCAGGACACTCTCCTCCTGACGCCACCGCAGGTAGCCGTCCGGGCGGATGTGCGACCCCCACCGGCGTGCGCACTCACGCTCGCCGTACCAGCACACCAGCTCTCCCTGACCATCACCGGCCTCGACGAAACGCACGAAGCTCTCAGCGAGCCCTTGGATGTGCCCCAATTGACTGGAGTACCCCAGCCGTTCCGCCTGGTCCGGGTGAACCCCCAGTTCGGGGGGTTCGACGCCGCGATGGTGCGCCAACAATTGCGCACCGGTCGCAGCCAGGACCCAGTAGTCGGGAAGCTTGCCCTTCGGCGTGTGCCTGCGGAACCGGTCCAGCACGCCGTAGCGGTACAGGGCCAGAAGGCGCCGCCGGGCCCGACGCGGGTCCGCTTCGGGAAAGTGCACCCGGGCGATCTGATGGGTGGTGAGCGCCTGGTGGTCGTAGACGTCGCACACGATCGCCATGTCACGCTCGGTCAGCCGGGTCATCAACGACACCGGCGTATAGCCGCGTTCAGTCATCCGACAGCTCCTCACCAGCCTTGTTCGGGGACGCGGCACTGCCTTCCGCGCCCGCCCCGTGGAGTCGTGCGGCTTCGCGGACCTGGGTCGCCCGACCCGGGATCGCGGGTGGGAGTGGGCGGGTGCGCACCGTGGCCGCCCCCTGTTCCTTGGCCCCCACCAACGGGCGCACCGCCGCCTGGTACGCGCCCAGATTCGTCAGGTCGTAGGCGCCCAACACCGGCAGCGTGTGCTGGCACAGGCTGACCGCGTCGTCGGGGGAGGCGGTGAAGTACACCTTCGTGCGCGCGTTCGCTGACACCGCCTTGCGCAGGTCCGCGGGGAGCTGGCCCAACTCCTGGTGGGCCAGGGTCAGCCCGAGCCGGTAGCCGCGGGCCTCGGCCAGCATGTCCTCCAGGCTTCCGGGCAGGTTCAGGAAGTTCTGGCACTCGTCCGCGTACGCGCACAGGTCCTGACGCCGGTGTTCAGGGGTGTAGATGCGGGCGGTCACCGCCTGCCAGGTGGCCGCCAGCGCGAACGACCCGATCAGCGAACTGGTGTCCTCGCCCAGACGGCCCTTCGGCAACCGCAACAGCACCAGGTGCCCGGAGTCGAACAGCGACGGCAGGTCGATCGTCGACGGCCCCGACGCCACCACGTGGCGCACCCACCGGCGCAACAGCGCGGTGCGGAGTTTGTTGAGCACTGGCCCCGTCACCGCCGACCGGGCGGACTCGGTCAGCGCCCCGTACCAGCTCCAGAAGTCCTTCAGGGCCTCGTCGTCCCCGGTGCGGGCGGTGACCTTGCCCATCACCTCCCCGCGCAGGGTGTCGTCGGCGAGCAGGCGCGGGATGTGCCCCAGGGTCAAAGCGGGGTCCTGAGCACGGGTCAGGGTGAGTGTGGCGGCGCGCAGGATGTCATCGGTCCTGGGCCCCCAGTACTGGTCGTAGATACGGCGGAAGATCCCCACCACCGTGTCCGAGACGAAGTCCGGATCCCCGCCCTGCAACAGGTTCAACCGGGGCGGCAGCGCCTTGTCGTCGGGGTCGAACAGCACCACCCGGTCGACGGCGTGTTCGGGCAGGCGGGCCAGGATGTCGGTGACCAGGTCCCCGCGCGGGTCGATCACCAGCCCGGCCCGGCCCGCCTCGGCGTCCTGCAGCACCATGTTCGCCAACAGGGTCGACTTGCCCGACCCGGTCTTGCCGAGGATGTGCGTGTGCTGGCGCGACTCGGCCACCCCCACCGCCACCGGACGGTGGATCCCCGCGTCGGCGTCGCCGATCACCCTCGCGTTCTCGCCGCCGCGCGGCACCACGGGCGAGGGTGCGGCCGGCCGCGCCCCGGCGCGGACCAGGCCGGGGACGGTGGTGTCGGTGGGCAGGTGCGCCACCCCGGCCAGCTCAGCGGTGGTGAGCAGGAACCCGTAGCCCAGGAACCGGTTGGCCGACCACCAGGTGGGTTTGAGCATGAACCGGCGGTCCAGATGGTTGGTCCCCGAGGTGAACGCGGCGAACGCCGACGCCACCCCATGGGCTCGCCCACGCAGACGCTCCCGTGCCGCTTCGCCGGTGTGGGTGGTGGTGAGGATGTAGGCGACATCGCACGCCAACCTGGGCGAGGAGGCCTTGGTCAGGATCGCCCGCACGTCATCCCCCGTCCCCGGCAACATCGCGGGTCGGGCGTGGGTGCTGCCGTGCGTAGTGGGGTCTACGGCGTCCAGCAGCGTGGTCGCCAACCCGGGGTGGCCGTGCAGGCGGGCCGCCGCCTGCCGGGCACGGGCCAGACGCCAGCCCGTCGCCGGGCGCGCGGTCACCCTGACCAGGGCGTGTTCGCCCTCGGCCAGGTCCTCCAACGCGCCCAGCAGCGGGCGGGCCGGATCAGTGGTGAACTTCGTCCGCAGCGGGAACACCTCGGCCCGCCCCAACCTCAGGTGACCCCCCGTGGTGTAGACCCCCTCCGGGAGCGGGGACTCTTCCGGGTGGCAGGTGCGGGTGGAGGTGGTGGCACCGGGCCAGGCCGAGCTGATCGCCCGCTCGACCGCGCCCGGTGGGACGATCCCGGGCACCCACACCTGGAACCGCACCCCAGCGGCGGAGGCCACGACCTCCAGCGCGAGGTGGGGCTGGATCAGCCACCGGGACCAGCGGGGCTTGAGCAGCCCCATGGTGTGGTTCCAAAACTCCGTGGCGTTGTCCATCGTGGCTTGGGGCGGGGGCAGGATCTCCACCATCCGCGCCCCCTGAGTCAGGTAGCGGTGGCGGGCCCACCGCACCCCCAACACCGCCGCGCACACCAACACGCCACATGTGGGGATCGCGCCCAGGAGGAGGAAGAACCCACCGCCCAGCAGGAAGTCGACCATCACGCCACCGCCCCGTCCTCGAACTCGCCCGCCCCGGTGCCGGGGTGGGCGTCCTGGTGCTCGTTCTCCTCCCGCACCTCAGCCCTCATGGCGGTAGGCATGCCGCGCCCAACCCCCGTGAGGTGTTGAGGCTCCTCCCGCTCCTGTGCCGTGATGGCAGCCAGTTCTGCGGGGTCGGAGGTGATCAGCCGGTGCTCGGCCGGTGAGGCGATGGGGTGGAACCCCACCCGCTGGTGCCCGGCCACCAACAACGCGCTGCCCCGCGCAGCCGTGGCGACCAGGTGGGACTCCCCCGCCGACAGATGGAAGGTCTCACTCACCTGGTCGAGGTTCTGCGGCGCCTGCTTCAACAGGATCTGGGTGGCGGCGTTGGCGACCACCACTCGCCCCAGCTCGGTGCCGAGCACGTCCCCCACGTCCTGGGTGATCAGGGTCAGCCCCGCCCAGTGCTTGCGTCCGGCCTTGGCCAGCCGGGCCAGGTAGCGGGCCGCGGCCGGATCCTGGAGCAGCAGCCACGCCTCGTCCACGACCACCATCCGAGGCCGCGTCGGGCCACCTCCGGTGATGTGTCGCCAGATCGCGTCCAACGCCAACAACACCCCCACCGCCCGGACCTGGTCGGGCAACTCCCTGAGCGAGACCACGGTCAGATGCCCGACCACCCGGCCAGTGGAAGGCCCGTTGAACAGGGTGGCGTGGGATCCGTGGACGAAGGGATCCAACCGATCCGCCAACCGCCCAGCGGCCTGTCCCAGTTCCTCCGCCGCCCCGGGATCGGTGGCCAGGTCCTCCAGCGCCGCGGACAGGTCCGCGAGCACCGGCGCGGGCCTGGTCCAGGTGGTCGGGTCCCGGGTGATCCCGACCTCGGCGTAGGCGGCGATGATCGCCCGATCCAGCACGCTCTTCTCCACCGGGGAGAGTTCGCCGACCATCGCGGTGATCAGGGTGTGCAGGAACAGCGCCCGGTTCGTGAACCCCTGCGCGTCGGTGTCCGCGGGCGGGAGAGCGAAGGGGTTGAGTCGCCCTTCCGGTGCGCCCAACTCGATGACCGTCCCACCCACGGCGTCGGCCAAACGAAGGTATTCACCTTCGGGGTCGATAACCGCGATGTCGACGCCGACGAACAGCGACCGCAGGACCTCGAGCTTGGCCAGGTAGGACTTGCCGGCCCCGGAGCGGGCGAGGATCACGCTGTTGTGGTTGTCCAGCCCTCCGCAGAACCGGTCCCAGGCCACCACCCCGTTGCTGTGGGTGTTGGTGCCGTAAACCACCGTCGTCTCGCCCAGGTCCGCGACCAACTCCGGCGAGGTGAACGGCAACAAGGTCGCGACGGCGTCGGTGTCCATCGACCGGCCCATCCCCAGAAGGTCGGTGCCGAGCGGGAGGGTCGAGATCCACCCCTGCAAGGGCCGGAACGTCGCCGGGACCGCGTCCACCAACAAGGACGCGCACAACGCGTGCACCTGACCGAGTTCGGCCTCCAACACCTCCACGGTGGGGGCGTGCACCGTGACGTACACCGCCACCCGGAACAACCTGCCCTGTCCGGTCGCGATGCGGTCGGCGATCTCGGCCGCATCCGCTGCTGCCGTCACCTGGTAAGGGTCCTCCACCCGCCCCTGCGCGGCGCTGGTGCGGTGCGCCGACTCCAACCGCGCCCGCCGCTTCCGCAACCGGGACGCAGCCGTCATAGCCGGGACCGGAACCAGGTGGAAGGCGATGTCGAGCTGCCCCGGGTAGGTGAGCAAAGGTTCGGCCCACCCCGCGCTCACCTGGCGCGGAAACCCGACCACCACCAGGGTCTGGCACACCCCGCCCTCGACCCGAAGGTAGCGTGCCCCCACTCCGATGGCGGGCCCTCCCAACGCCGCTGACCCGGTGTGTGTCCAGGGCTTGTGAATCCCCATCAACGATTTCCTCCCTCTCCTGTGCGTGCGTGTTCCTCGTGGTCGTCGATGTCTGGGCCTCGACCGCCGTCGTGGTCGGTGAAGCCGGTAGTTGGGGAGGCCAGCGCCTGGCGCACAACCTGCTCCGCCTCGACCCCCGCCAGGACGTGGGTGCGGATGCCAAGGGTCGCGAGCCGATCAGCGGTGTCCTGAGCGGTGCGTCGCAGAGCCGCCCCCGCCCGGCGGGCGGGCCCGGTGGCGGTGACCACGACCACCACCTGCTGGTGCGACAACTCGTGCGTGCGGGCCAGGTGGTCCAGGAAGTCGGCGTGCGCCACCGCGGCCTCAACCAGCGCCGGATGCGGAAGGTGACGCACGTTGTCGCGGACCATCGCGGTGAACCCCGACAGATCGGCCCGACGCCGTTGGACGAGGACCTGCACCGGCTCCGACAAGGCGTCCAACGCTCCGGCGAAGGCGGCCAGGGTCTGGTCCTGCTCACGCCCCGAGGCGAGCTGGAACGGCAGAGTGGTGCAGGAGATCAACACCGCGCACCGCCCACCCAGATCGACCACCCCTGCGGGGCTGATCGCCGATGCGGGGAGCCGGAGCGGTTCCACACGAGGACTTCGACGACGGCGCGGAGCCCACCAGGCCAGGTCGGGGATCTCCCCCGACGGTGCGCCCACCAGATGTTTGGGGGCTCGTGCCCAGGCCAGCGCGCTGGCCGCGAGGCGTTCCAGGCCCCGACCGTCCCGTTCGCCCAGGGCGACGGCGATGGCCACCCCCAGAACCGGGGCCAACGCCAAAGCGAAGGCCCACAGCGGCACGGTCTCGCGCAGGAGCAGGTAGGCACCCCATGCCCCCGCCAGGACGGGGGCGATGATCAGGCACTGGCGGGCGGTCAGGTTGAACAGGACAGGCTCGCCCCGGTCGATGTCGGCGGGGATACGCCCCTGCCACGACGACGGCTCCTCAGAAGCCACACCGGTTCCTTCCTTCTCGGACGATCACTGCGCGTCGTTCTTCGGGCGCGGGAACAGCCCGTACTGCTTCCACTTCCGTTTGGGGTTGGGAAACAGGGGCCGCTGGCCCTTGACGTGCGCGGACCGACGCGGGGTCGGGCGCGGGTTGCTCCACACGTCCCCGACCCGCTCCGGGGCTCGCCGTCCTGGCACCCGTACTGGGGGTGGGGTCGGCAGCACGCCCTGACGCCACCGGCGCTGAGGAGGTGCTCCCGCTACCGACTCCCCCGCCTGCGGCGGTGCTGGACGGCTGAACAGCACCTGCTGGCCGGTCCTGGGTGACCCCGGCATCCGGCCCTCCACCAGAGCCCGGCGCGGCGCGGCGGGCGTCCCCACACGGGGGGCGGGAACCGGTGGAAGCGCCCGAGGCCCCGCCAGCCCCGGTGTTCCGGACGGTCCACCGTGGGGACGAGGTCCGGGTGTGCTGCCTGATCCCGGGCTGGGTAGTGCGCGGCGCGGCCCGGGAAGGGCCCCGACTGGTTCTGGTGCCTCGTGCCGGGGCCGGTACCACCACGCCTGCGGCCGCAACGGCTGGACACCCTTGGGCGGCCCGGGCTTGTAGCGGGGCAGCTTCCTGCCCGGCCTGCTGCGCGGCCAGTACACCTCCGACAGCCGAAGTCCCATGTCGAACCCGTTGCGCAGCACCCCGGGCACCCGCAGGCCGCCCAGGGACCGGAAGGCCAGCATCCACGCCAGGTTCCGCACCAGCGCGGCGATCGGTGAACTCCCCGCATGGGTGGGCTCCCAGATCAGCCTCTTCACCCAGGCCGGGATCCTGACCTGGGTGTACAGCAGCACCAGAAGCAACATGACCTGCATCAACCAATCCGCGCCGCCGACGTCGTCGGCGCTGTCGGATGTGGGATTCAGGGACCCGAAGAGAGTCATCTGCCCTTCGAAGACAGCCGCATCATCGCGATGAACACCAACGACTGGGCGATGGGGACCGCGCACAGCCCCGCCATCAACTTCCACCACAGCTCGCCGATCCGGTTGGTCTGCGGCAACGCGTGCAAGGCCAACAGGACCGGTGCGGCGACCACCAGCACGATGACGGTGCAGATGCGCACCGCCTCGGTGGCCATCCACACCACCAGCAGCACCACCGCGACCACCAACAGCACAATGGTGAAGACCATCGCCTCGGCGAGCAGCACGTCGAGGCGGTCCCGGAAGTTGACCGCGGCCTCGCGGGCGTTGATGCCGTCGGCGCCGATGGCCGCCGCCACGCCGTTGGACAACCGCACGATCTCCGTGGACACCCACAGCGAGGCGTTGGAGGCGATGAACGCGAACACGATCCGGGGCAGGACCTCGGCGACCGAGTAGCGGTCCTGGAAGGTCCGATATCCCATGACCACCAGCCCGCCCGCCACCACCAACAGCACGAACAGGGTGTTGGAGGTGGTCAGGATCCCGGCGTGCAGACCCTTCACCCCCTCGGTGGGCAGCGGGGTGTGGAACGCCTTCTCCGCCAACCAGCCCAGGGCGGGGTTCAACCCGCTGATGACGAGGTCGGCGAACCAGTTGGACACATGGCAGCCGGATCGACCAGACCGCACTCGAACACCTCCCCCTCGGTCTCCAACACCACCGAGCCCTCGCCCGCGCCGTCCTGTCCCCGCAGGAGGTTCTCCCGCGCGCGGGTCCTCCGGGGGCGGGAGTGGGTCATCGGTGATCTCCCGTCCCGGCCCCGTTTCGGGGTCGAGGTCGGGCTCTGGGGACGGTTCGACATCCTGCGGTGGCGGCAGTGGGTCATCCGAGGGGGGAGGCAACGGCTCGTCCGACGGCACGGACGCGTCGAACGGCACCCTCGCCCCGGGCACTGCGGTGCTCACTCGCCGCCCCCGCCCACGGACACGATCCAGTCCAAGACGTCCATCAACACCGTGGCCAGGACCGCGATCCCGTACCCGATCGCCGCGCCCGACAGGGCGCGCTTGGCCCCGTCGATCTGCCCCGGCTCACCGTTGGCGACCAGCACCGCACCCCCGCGATCGACAAGAACAACGTCCCCAACGCGCTGGCGAGGGCGATGAGGACGAGCCGCACCCGGTTCACGACCTGACGCAGCTGGGCGGTGGACTGACCCGCCCCCGTAGCATCACCCCCGCCGCCGCCCGAGCCATCGGCGTCCGAAGCCCACACCCACGAGGCGTCATCACCCACCACCACCCACCACACAGCCACCACCACAGCGATCAGCCCCACGGCCGGCCACCGCCACCGGACCCAGCACTCCGACGCGCGCGCGTTCCTCGTCCCCACCCGGCCTCCTCACACGTCGCTCCCTGGCCGGGAACCAGACACCCACCGGTGTCGCGGCGGGGTCTGGTTCCCGAAATCAACCTCCTAGGAAGCCACCGGCCAGGGCCGATGCGACAACGGGCGCCCGGATTTCATCGGCACGACCTCGGCGGGCGGGGTCCGATCGACGCCAGCGGTGCCCACGAGCGCGTCACCGATGGCGACCTGCCCCGTGCGCATGGCCCGTGAGCAGGCGTTCCTCGGCGCGCTCGCGTCGCTTCGCGCACGCCTTGTAGGACACGCCCAGCTCGTCGGCGACCTGTGTCAAAGGGACGTTCTCCAGCCGGGTGCGGGCGATCAGCTGGGCCTGGGAAGCCGAGAGCACCCCCACCCGCACCGCGGCGACCAGCAACAGGTCCGGGCTGCCCGCCACCGCCCCGTGGCAGATGGTCTGCTGGCCCGGGGCCCCGGCCGGCATCGGTGCGTCCAGCTCGCGTTTGCGCGCCGAGAGCGCGGCACGGTGAGCGGGCCGGGTCAGGTACCAGACCAGGCGGGCGTAGTCGGTGTTGATGGTGCGCACCTGGCGGATCGTCTCGGCCAGGATCGCCGACTCCACCTCTGCCGCGGACCCCCGGGACAGGCCCCGGCAGGCTCGCCGGGCGGCGTTCCTCAGCGCGGGCATGCACAGCCCGAGAGCGCCGACCATCCAGTCCTGGGAGTGCCGTGCGGCGCGGATGGTGTGGCGCCACACCCCGTCCCGAACATCGTTGGGGGTGTCCTCGCCCATGAGGACGTCGCGGAGTTGGTACAGCGAGTAGGTCCGGTCCTGGAGCCAGGGATGGACCTGGCCTCCGTGCAGGGTCAGGTGGGTGGGTGCCACATGGACGAAGTGGGTCTCAACGACTGCCAGCGGTGACGGCGCAAAGGCCACGGGTGCCCCCTCGAATCGCGACGAGAAACGACACCCGCATCAAAACAAACACGATTCTCAGAGGACGCTCAGAAGAGGATCACCGCTCACTCAATCCGCGCTCACAAGGAACTCGCCAAGGCAAAGAAACAGTAAAGTCCGGGGGTTGAGCAGCAGCCAGATCCACAGGCCTTCACTCCTGCGGACCCCTCGCTCACCCATGATGACCTGCATAGACATCAAGGAGAGCAGTCCGTGAGCATCCTCTCAGACGACTCTCACCCACACCACCCGACGGGACGGGAAATATTTCTTCGACACGCACACAGAGGGACTGATGAGGCGTTTTTTCAGTACAGGACATCGG
Source organism: Nocardiopsis sp. CNR-923 (assembly GCF_001942255.1). GTDB lineage: Bacteria > Actinomycetota > Actinomycetes > Streptosporangiales > Streptosporangiaceae > Nocardiopsis. The sequence continues at coordinate 15,060 of NZ_MKKC01000095.1, read as the reverse complement.
AGTTCTCTTCCCGCACTCACAGGTTGCTCACTTCGTCGTCATTTTTTGCTCACTCATGAGACACAAGGGGAGCGGTCGGCCAATACGGCGGCGGAGCCGCCACGGCCAGGCAGCATCCTGCAAGGAGAAGGAGTACGCAGTCTCCGGCCCAGCCCCCGGTCCAGCCGCCTGCGCCGTTGCTGGGTCTGCTCATGATGTTGTTCCCATGCTGTGTGTCGTCTCGCAGGGTGAGGGCGTCGAGTGCGGCCGGGTACAGAACGGTGTGGCCCTGCTGTTAGACGAGGGGTGGGGAAGGCTGGCCCAAATCGGGGCGGTAGCAGACCAGCGACCCGGAATGGAGGGCTTTGTTCACCCTTGTTAGGCGGGCGAGGCCAGGGTCAAGTACAGGTTGTCGCCCCGGGGTTGAGGCTGGCGGCCAGCCACTCGCCTTCGATCTCGACCACGAACCACCGGGGCTTGTCCTGGTGGGGGCGCACGTTCACCTACGGCTCGTCCATCCGCTCACCCTAGTGGGAGGCATCCTGCTCCTGGGCGTCCAGGGCCACCGGCACCGCGTCGGGTTCGGGAGCGGGAGCGGGAGCGGTGACGTCGAACAGCAGCTCGTCCACACTGGACTCCTTGAACTCAGAGGCGGGTGATATTCCCAAGCGTGAATACTCCCAGATGGGTTGACCATCGCCCGGACTCTCTCTACCGTGAATTCTCGTTAACGCCAGACAGAAAGGATGATTCATGCAACTTCGGAAACTTTCCGGTGATTGCAACCGGAACGACTGCCCGGGGGTCTTCTCCACTGGAACGGGGACCGTGGTCGTCCAGGGGCCGCTGTTGAAGGCCACGGAAGGACTCACCCTCTCGGACGGCGAGGTAGCCGTCGAGATCCCCGCTCACCTGATCGAGGAGGCCGCCCGTGCGCTTGGAAGGTGACGCCTGGCAGGAGTTCTTCCACTCCTTCCAACAGGAGGCGTTCCGGCTGGAGACCCTGCCGAGCTACACCGTGCCCGAGGAAGAGGACGAGCTGCGACGGTTCCTAGCCGGGGAGTCACGGCCCGTCGAGGAGCTGCACACTGACACCTACCTGATCAAAGTCCGCCAGCACGTCGAAGCCGGGCGCGGATGCGCAGGGTCCATACCCTCACCAGCCCCGTCGGAGACCACCTGCGGTTCCAGTTCGAGTGGGGGTACGCCTTCAGCGTCCAGGCGGGCGAGGAGGTCAACATCCTCGACTTCGCCACGACCTCCGACCCCGGCCTGCCCCAGCAGGACTTCTGGCTCTTCGACGACACCCACGTCGTCCTCATGCACTACGCTGCCGACGGCACCCAGACCGGCCGGGAACTGCTGGAGGACACCGACCCCGCCCCCTCGTCCGGTACAAGAACCTGGCCCTGGAGCACTCCACCCCCTTCACCGAGTACTACAAGGTCCGCTGATTGACCCTTGAGCCCGAGAACGCCGACCGGCAGCGCGGCGAACTGGCTGACGCACTGCGCCAGCTCCGCCGCTCTGTCGGGATGACCGGTGCGGGCCTGGCTGCCCGCGCCGGTATGAGCCAGGCCAAGATCAGCAAGATCGAGAACAACCGCATCCGCCCCTCCCACCTGGACGTCGAACGCATCCTCACCGCTCTCGGGGTCCCGTTGGATGGCCAGGACGCGGCCCGTCTGCTGGAGCTGGCGCGGGTGACCAACTCCGACTATCAGGGGTTCCGCATCGCTCTGCAACGCGGCTTGGGGGAACTGCAACGCGACCTGGCCGCTATCGAGGACGCGGCGACCACGATCCGCTACTTCTTGCCGTGCATGATCACCGGTCTGCTGCAAACCCCCGAGTACGCGCGCCAGACCCTGGCTCATCCGTTGGTGAACCGCGGCGCGGAGTGGCAAACGGCCTTGGCCCGCCGACTGGAACGGCAACAGTCCCTGTACCAGTCGGGCCGACAGTTCGTGTTCGTGCTCACCGAGGCAGCGCTGCGCTGGCCGCTGTGCCCACCTGCGGTCATGGCGTTGCAGATGGACCGCATCGCGTCCTTGAGTGAGCTGGCTGGTGTGGACATCCGGATCGTTCCCGCTCACCCTCCGGTGCCCAGCGGGCCGCTCAACGGGTTCACGCTCTACGATGACCGACTCGTCACCGTTGAGGTGTTCACCGGTGAGCTCGCGCTACGCGACCCCAAGGACATCGCGTACAGCAAAGAGATCTTCGACTTCTACCACGGTCGATCCCTCACGGATGAGGATGCCCGCGTGTTCCTCGGCCAACTCGCCCAGGAATACCGAGAGCGGGCGAAAACCGACATTCCTTAGCGTGAATTTATTCCCACCCGTGAAAGTCCTTCATCTGACTTCCCTGTGCTCCTAGTCTTTCCTGTGCCAGAGCCCCCTATTGGAAAGAGCAAGCGATGCGCTTGGCGCAGGAATCCCATAAGGACACGCAGACGCCCGCCTCCTCGTCGCCCTTCACTCTCGACATCCGCCTGATCGAAACCAGCGACACCACACCACTGATCAACCTCACCGACGACGGGTGCGGGACGAGCTGCCCCGACACCTGCGTCACGAGCACGTCGGACTGAACACCAGCCCCAGGGAGCCCCGATTGACCTGAACGCCGGTCCGGACACGCATCAGGCGACGCCGTTGACCCTGGACATCCGCCTCATCGACGACCAACGCGCTGCTGAATGGCTGCCGGTCAGCGATGGCGGGTGCGGGGCGAGCTGCCCGGATTCGTGCACCAGCACCCCCAGTTGATCCGTGGTGGTCGGCACCATCCCCTGGGTGCCGACCACCCTGTTCGGAGGACCACCATGGCTGTGCACTGGCAGGTGAGAGGTACCCCCGTTGTCCGAGCCCCCGTCACGAACGGCCCTTCGGTGTCTTGGTGGCCGAATCTGCCTGCGAACGACGTCGATGGGTGGGTGCGCTGGTTGGAACGCGTGTGGGCGACCCCGGACCTGGCCGAGGCGATCCGGCACGCCTCTCCGGATCTGGCCGCCAGCGTGGACGACATCCGTGTCCAGGCCCCAAGCGGTATCCGAGTCCGGCGTGCCCGCAAGGTCACCGCCGCCGCTCTGCGCTACGTGCTGCGGGCGAGGCACCGGGCCACACCGTTCGGACTCTTCGCGGGCATCGCCCCGGCTGCCTTCGCTGACGCGGCGTCGGAGGCATGGGGGCGCGGCCACCGCGCCGTGGCGTCCCCCAGCGGGGAATGGGTCACCGAGGTCACCGATCACCTGGTGGATCTCCCCCGGGTACGCCAGCGCCTGCTCCTGGTCACCAATCACACCGCCTGGCGGACACCGGATCACCTCGTGGTGCCCCAGTACGCGCGCCCCGACCCACCCAATCCACAGGCGACCACGGCCCAGATCGAGATCCGTCTGACCAGCGCTGTCCGACTCGCCCTGGACGCCGCCCACCAGCCCATGCCGTGGGCCACACTGGCCGCGAAGCTCACCGCCGAGTACCCGGACGAACTTCCCCAAGGCGTCGAGGACATGCTCACCCAGCTGATCCGAGCGCGGGCCCTGCTGACAAGTCTGTCTCCCGCATCCGTCGAGACCGACCCGCTGACCTACCTGGCCAGAGCCCTGGATGGCATCGTCGAGGACTCTCCGCTGGTCGCTCTCATCGATGACACCTGCTCAGCAGTGGAAGCGCACAACCGTGTCGGCGGCGGCTCTGTCATGCGCGCAGAGGCCACGAAGGCAGCCCAGCGTGTGAGCGAAGCCGGGCCGGTGGGGATCGACGTCCGCCTCGATGCCGCAGTGGCCCTTCCCGTCGCGGTGGCGCACGCGGCCGAGGAGGCCGCACACATGCTCACCGTGCTGTCCACGCACCCGGAGGGGATTCCCACGTGGCACGGATACCGGGAGCGGTTCGCGCGCCGGTACGGTACCGAACTCGTTCCCGTCTCCGAGGTCGTCCACCCGGACACGGGCCTGGGCTTCCCACCCGGATACACCGGTTCCGAAGACGAGCCCAACCCTGTTCTGGGGTTGCGTGACCGATGGTTGATGCGCCAAGCACAGGAAGCGGCGTTGACCGGGCGACGGGAGATCGAGGTCAACGAACTCCTGACCGTTGTTGAGGCCGAGCGTTCCCCGACCCCGCCCGAGAACACGGAGCTGAACGTACGCCTGGAGTCACCATCGCGTGTGGCGCTGGACAGCGGTCGGTTCCGGATCGTGGTGCTGGGGGCTTCACGTAGCGCGGGCACGATGGCGGGCCGGTTTGCCCCGTTGGCTGGAACTCGAACCGATCTGGCCAAGGTGTTCACCAGCTCCGGCCAAGCCCTGCCCGTCCAGCTGTCGTTTCCACCGGTGCGGGCCGCCAGCACCCATGTGGCCCGAGCCCCGCAGCTGCTCAAGCACGTCCTGCACGTGGCCGAATACCCCTCCACCGGAGCCGACAGCCTCACCGTCGACGACCTCCTGACCGGAGACGACGGTGTGGACCTGTTCCTATGGTCGCGCTCATTGGGACGCGTGGTCGTCCCGGTGGTGCCGCACGCGTTGAACCTGCGCTACGCCCCACCGTTGGCCCGGTTCCTCACCGAGCTTCCCCGCGCTGGGAAGACTGTCGTGTCCGGGTTCGACTGGGGGGCTGCCTCCTTCCTGCCGTTCCTGCCCCGGGTCCGGTCCGGGCGGGTGGTGCTGGCCAACGCCCGCTGGCGGGTCATCGCAGCGGACCTTCCCCCAGCCACGACCGAGTGGCCCCACTGGCAGAACGCGTGGCAGGCGTGGGCGCAGCGCCGGAACCTCCCCGCTCTGGTCGACCTGGGCCGAGGGGATCAGCGGCTACGCCTGGACCTCACCGAACCGGGACACCTGTTCCTTCTCCGCACCCAGTTGAACAAGGACGGCGCGGCCGTGCTCACCGAAGCCCCCGCACCCAACTCGGCGGGATGGTGCGACGGGCGGGCGGTGGAAATCCTCCTCCAACTCCAACAGAAGGGGGCATCGTGACCATGCATCTCTTGGACGCCTCCGCCGTCGCTACCCACGTCGCGGATCGTCTGGCCACCCCCGACCAAGGCCGGGCGCTGGCCAACGACCGGTGGTGGCCCCAGTCCCTGGCCCACGGAGCCGTCGGGGTGGCGCTGTTGCACATCGAGCGTGCCCGCACCGGCCACGGCCCTTGGGAGCGGGTCCAGACGTGGCTGGAGTGCGCCATCTCCGATGGGGTGGACGCCTCACCTGAGGCCCACCTGTACTACGGGGCACCCGCGTTGGCGTTCGTCCTACGGCAGGCCGCCACGGTGCACCCGGCTATGAGCGTGAACTGGAACAGCTCGACGCCGCCGTGGCCTGGATCGTGGCCGCACGCCTGGAGAGGGCACACACGCGCATGGACGCCGGGGAGCGCTTTCCGGTGTTGGCCGAGTTCGACGCCATCCGCGGACTAACCGGGCTGGCGGCGCTGCTGCTGACCCACGACACCTATCAGGACCTCCTGCGCCGAGTGCTCGTCTACCTGGTGCGGTTGACCGAACCCGCCATGGTGGACGGACGGCAGATGCCTGGGTGGTGGACTTTGGTGGACCCCGCAGGCAAGGAGTCCCCGGACCGCTTCCCGGGCGGACACGCCAACACGGGTATGGCCCACGGCATCTGCGGCCCCTTGACCGTCCTGGCCCTGGCTCTGCGACGCGGGATCGAAGTCGACGGGCACACCCGGGCGATCGGCCGCATCCTCGACTGGCTCGACTCCTGGAAGCGCACCGGCCCGGACAGGGCGTGGTGGCCGTACTGGATCACCGCGGCCCAGCACCGTGGTGAGGAGGAGCCGATGGGGCCGCAACGCCCGTCGTGGTGCTACGGGGCAGCCGGGGTCGCCCACGCCCAGCTCCTGGCGGCTGACGCCCTCGGTGACACGGACCGTCACGCGACCGTCCAGGACACGCTCGCGCGCACCCTCACCCCTCAGGGCACGGCGGGAACGATCCTGGACTCCTCCCTGTGCCACGGCTACGCCGGGCTCGCCCTCATCGCGCACACCACGGGCACAGCCCACGTTCCTGCCCTGCTCGCCCCGGCAGTGGAGGGGCACGACTCCGGTGACGTCGCCCACCGCCTCCTCACCCACGGCGGCATCGGGCTGCTGGAAGGAGCGGCCGGCACCGCCACGGCCCTGCACATCCTCACCACCGCCCCACACTCCCTGGGGTGGGCCTCGTTCCTGCTCATCGGCCACGTCAAGGAGGCACGCTCATGCGTGACGAGCATCCGCAGATCCTGATCGAGTGGCCCGACTGGGCGAGCGCCGAACACACGGCCACCCACCACCTGGCGCCGGTTCTCGAAGACGGCCAACGCCAAGACCTCCTCACCGGCTGGTGGTTCGTCCGCAAGAAGCCCCACTGGCGGCTGCGCTACACCGGAGGGCTCCCTGCCCGCCGATTCCTCGACGAGCACCTCGAACGCCTCCACCGTGCAGAGGCCGTCTCCGCATGGGCACACGGCATCTACGAACCGGAGACCGGCACCTTCGGCGGGCAGGCCGGGATGCGCCTGGCCCACACCCTGTTCCACGCCGACAGCCGCCACCTGCTCACCTACCTGGCACGCAACCACACGACCCAAGGCGGGGGGCTGGGTCGGCGCGAACTCGCCCTCCTCATGGGCAGCGTCTTCCTGCGCGGCGCCCGCCTGGACACCTTCGAACAGGCCGACGTGTGGAACAAGGTCACCGCCCTACGTCGCCTCCCCGAACCGTTCACCAACGACGAACATCTGCTCGCCCCCGCCCGCACCCTCATGACCCTCAACCCCCAGGCCATGGCCGACACCAGCCCGCACACCACCACGTGGGCGGAGGAGTTCACCGCGGCCGGAGCCGCCCTGGCCGACCTCGCTACCGAAGGCAGGCTCACCCGGGGCCTGCGGGCGGTGTGCGCCCACCACCTGATCTTCACCTTCAACCGGTGGGGGATCGCCTACCGGGACCAACATGTCCTGTCCAACCTCGGAAAGGCCGTCATGACCGACACCACCAACAGCGCACCCTCATCCCCGGAGGACGCCGAGACGCTGCGCGAGGACCTCATCCAGCAGCTCCGAAAGAACGGTGCCATCACCACCCCGGCAGTGGAGGACGCCTTCCGCTGCGTGCCGCGCCACACCTTCGTCCCCCACGCCACTTTGGAGGAGGCGTACACCAACGCGCCTGTCCACATCAAGCACGACGACAACGGCGCCTCGATCAGTTGCGCCTCCCAGCCCAGTGTGGTCGCGCTCATGCTCGAACAGGCCGCTCTCGCCTTCGGCATGCGGGTGCTGGAACTGGGGGCCGGGACCGGCTACAACGCGTCCCTGCTGGGGCACCTGGTCGGAGGGACCGGGTCGGTCACCACCATCGACGTCGACCAGGACCTGGTGGACGGAGCCCGCACCCGGCTCAAAGACAGCCAGGCCACCAACGTGGTGGTGCACCTGGGGGACGGCGCGCTCGGACACCCCGACGGCGCACCCTACGATCGCATCATCGCGACCGTGGGCTCCCACGACGTCCCCCGGGCGTGGGTGGACCAGCTCGCCCCTGACGGCAGGCTCATCGCCCCCGTGCGCATCGCCGGGGACGTCAACCGCAGCATCGTGTTCGAGCGTGACGGCGACCGTTGGCGCTCCGTGGACAGTCAGCTGTGCACCTTCATGCCCCTGCGCGGCGGAGGAATCGGCGACGACCCGCGACGCATCCTTGCCCTGGACCCGGACGGGACGGTCCTGCTCCAAGCCAACCAGGACCAAACCATCACCGACGCCCAAGTCCACGACATCCTCACCGAACTGGCCACCACCACCTGGACCGGGGTCACCTTCGGCAAGGGCCAGCCCCTGGACACGATGTGGCTGTGGTTGGCCACCCACCTGGACAACCGTCTCTCCCGCATGCCCCTGCGCCAGCACGCCGTCACCAACGGACTGGTCACCCCGGGACTCCCCTGGGGCGACATGGCCGGGGTCCCCGCCACCGAGCGGGGGTTGGCGTACCTGACGCTGCGGCCGGTGGAAGGGCAACAGGGCCGTCACGAACTCGGTGTCATCGGGCACGCACCCGCCGGGCAAAAGCTCGCCGAGCAGATGGCCGACCAGGTCGTGGCGTGGGAACCCCACCGGGACGACGACATCTCCTTCTCCTTGCACTTCGCACCCGTCATCGCATCGTCGTCCGACACCCGGCGTGTGCTGGAGCGGGAACACTCCACCCTGGTCGTGGCCTGGGGCGAACCCGCATGAGCCCCGAAAAGTGGTTCCCGCTGGTCCCCCGGCCCCGCCCACCCGGAGAGAAACTCACAATCCGGATCGAGCGCATCACCGCGGCGGCCCGGACCGCCCGTTCCGGTGCCCCGGAGGAAGCCGTCGCTGCTGCCGCGCAGGTATACAACGGGGCGGCTCTGATCGCCTCGGACGTGGGGTTGCCCGACCTGGCACGTGACTGGTGCTGGGAACACGCCCAGCTCTACCAGGACCACCTCCCCCTGGACGCCACGATGGCGCAACGGGCGCTGGAGCCGGTAGTCAACCTCGCCCGACTCCAGATCCGCGCCGGGGAGGGCGCGGCAGCGTTCCGGATGCTCACCACGCTTCGGGAGGGGGTCGGCTCAGCGACCCCCACCGTGGTCGACGGGCACGAACTCCCGTTGGACCGGCTCACCGCATCCGATGAGGGTCGGGCTGAGCTGTACCGGTGGGTGTGGATGATCTGCCTCGGCGATGGCACGAGGGCACTGGCCTCACAGGGCCAGTGGTCGCGTGCCGCTGAGCACGCCCGAGACCACAACGGAGTCGGGGATCGATTGTTCGACGGCCGCCAAGTCGCGGTGATCGCCGAACTTACTGCTGGCGACCCGAAGACAGCGCTGGCCCTGGCCGAGGACAGCGCAGTCCGGGAACCGTGGGAGAGGGCTGTCCAGTCAGCCCTGGTCCTGTGGTGCCGAATCAAGGCCGGTGAGGTAGAAGCTGATGAGGCCGCCACCGTTCTCCAACAGGTTCAGGACATACAGGACCGTCACGTCGTCTTCCGTACCCGGTTAGGGATCGCCGCCACGGACCTGGCTGGTGGACTCCACGGCAACGCCACAGTTCTCGCCGCACAGTTGGTCTCCGCAGTGGTTCAGGCGCGAGACGTATATGCGGCCCGTGATCTGCTCCGAGCGTGGGAGGGCGAGCTGTCCCAAGGAAGCAGGGCAGCACTGGGATCGGTGCTGGACACGTCAGGGCTCGACACGGGAATGTTGCAGGATGCATCCCTCCAAGCGCTCAAAGCATCCCTCCACGAAGCACGTGAAAGACTCAGCGACAACCTGCTCATGACGTGAAGAAGGCCCGCAACCCCACAGGAACGGGATGAGGGACTCTGGCGGCCCGGTGCCTACTGACCGGACCGCCAGGTGCAATTGTGCCCCCGCTCCGAGAGAGGACGTCGCATGGAGCCGCTGCCCGACCGCCCGTTAACCCTGACCGAGATCCAGGAGTACGTGGCCAGAATGGAGGTCGAGCGAGGGTTCTCCGAGCACACCCTGATCGAGCAGGCCCTCAAACTGGCGGAGGAGACCGGGGAGGTGTGCAAGGCGGTACGTAAGCGAGCCTCACTCAAAGTGGACCCGAACAGCATGATCAGTGGCCTGGGTGAGGAGCTGGCGGACGTGCTGATCTACCTCGCGGCGCTCGCGAACCGGGAAGGTATCGACCTGAGCCAGGCGTTGCGGGACAAGGAGCTGGTCAACGCCACACGCACCTGGAACTGACCCGGGCAGCAACGAAAGGCCAGGCCCCCCTTCGCCCACCCTCGCCTCCTCTGTCGTCACACCGTTGTGTCTGACGGTTCAACTGGCATCGTCTGCTCACACTCCAGAGTCCGCCGAGTCGTGAGTGTCTGGGGTGGAGGCTTGGAAGCACCACCCCGGGCACGGCAGGAGCGTCCGCGCACGGGGGTGGCCCCGCAACACACCTGGGCGGACCGGTGTTGTGAGCGCGTGACGGGCCGCTGACTCTTGTCCGGTTTCGGTCACGGGGCTGCGTGCTGGAGCGGTTACTCTAGAGGGTGTCGACATGCAACCGACCCCCGCCAACATGCCTGGCGGGGGTCGGTTTGCTCTTGTTCAGAGGCGTCAGCGGATGGTGCGCACCGAGGTCAGGAGCGCGGCCCACTCGTGGGCGGGCACGTCGAGGTGCCCCAGCTCCCGGTTCTGGGAGTCGCGGACCGCTGTGGGCAGCCCCTCTTTGACCTCTACACAGTTCCCACCGCGACCATCACTGTAGCTGGACTTGTGCCACTGCTGGTTCATCGCTTCGACAGTTCCTTCGCCTTGGTGATCAGCTCAACCGACGCCTGGGACGATAGCGCTTCGGCCTGCATGGCGCTGAACAGGGTCAACGTCTCACTGACGAGATCGAGAGACTCCAGGATCTCACCGCCCACGGCGTGCTCCGCGTAGAGCACCATCCGCCGCTTGTCCAGCGTCACGAGCCGGAAGGGCGCGCACAGCCCAGGGTGGTGTGCCAGAGGGAGTACTTGGAAACGGATCGTACCGCTCTGGGCCAGGTTTTCGATCCATTGAAGCTGCTCTGCCAAGATCTTCGGTGACCCGATCGGCTTGTGCACCACGGACTCATCGACGACGAACCACAGAAGACTTCCACGTTCGCGCAGCTCACCGATTCGATCAGTGCGTGCCGTGACGAGTTCCTCGACTTCATCTTCGCTTGCCAGAGGGTTCCGCGCCTTGACCAGGACACGAGCGTAGTCAGGGGTTTGTATCAGCCCGGGGAACAGGATGGACTGATACTCGCGGATCTGCTCGGCCTTCCTCTCCAGAGCCAGAGCGCTGCGGAAGTCTTCATGGACTCGTCCTTCCCGCTGAGTGTCGAGCCAGAAGTTGACCAGTTCACCGCGAGTTTCAAAGAGAGCGTCCAATTTGTCCACATAGGGGCGCTTTGCAACCCGTGTGGCTCGCTCGATCTGCCCCACGAGAGACCCCGTCACTCCGAGTCTCTTGCCTACCTGAGCCAGGGAAAGCCCCTGCTCATTGCGGAGCCTCCGGACTTCCTTACCGAACGGCACCCACTTGCGCTTGACGTGGTTAGGCATGAGAACAGTCAACAACAAAATGGGTCATCTGAACACCCAGATACTCAGGAAAGAACAGTTTTCTTGTTCCCGTAGACCCTCGGACCTGGGGTTGTGCATAGTCACGTGCAACGCGGAATGCGTTGCCCGGCCCGTCCCCCTTGGGTCGGGGAGTGCCACAGAGGAAGCCGAGGGCGGAATGGCTTCGGGGGAACCTCGGTGGCACGGCCGCCCTGACCAGGACACCGGGCAGGGCGGCCCCACAACGACAAACGCCCCGAACCGAGCCACCGATTTCAGGGCGTGAGCCCCACCCCGTCCAGACCGAGGTGAGACACATGAAGCGTAGCAACCCACCCCAGCCGGGGCTACCAAACCCGGGCATTCGTAACCCGGCCCTGACCGCAGCGGTCGACCGGCACCGGCACCGTCTGGGCATCCCCACAGGCCCCGTGCCCCCGCTCCCCGGAAGCGGCCTCGACGCCCTGCTGGCCATCGCCCACCAGACCCAGGGGAGCTACCGGTGATCACCGCACCCGAAAAGCCAGCCGTTGCCCGCCGCACGTTCGACGGCGTGCCGGACTCGATCCCCACCACTCGTCAGTGGGGTAGCGACCGCCTCCATGAACTGGGAGTCACCCCAACCGAGGACTTCCGGTACGACTTCCAGCTGGTTCTGTCCGAGCTGGTCACCAATGCCATGGTCCACACCCACAGCGGCGACCCCAACGGGACGTTCGCGGTCCGGCTCAAGGTCTACCCGGACCGGGTGCGCGTCGAGGTGCGCGATGCGGGGCCGCTCGCGGGTCGTACCCCCACCAGACGCACCCCGAAACTGGCGGCAGAGCATGGGCGTGGGCTTCGCCTCGTGGACGCCCTCACCGAGAGATGGGGGCGTCTGCCCGTGGGGACCGGCATGTGGGCGGAGGTCACCCGGTGACCACCCCCGTCTCACTCGTGCCCCGGCACGCCATCGCCCCCACCTCCACCCGGTTGGCGGAGCAGGCGATGGGGTGGATGCAGGCCACCCTCGTCCAGTCCTGGTACGTCCCCCGCCCGGACTGGGATACGTGGTCGATCAACGCCCGCCGGTATGCCCAACGCACCTGGGCGAGCGGAGAACTGGTGGGGTCGGGGCGGCTGGCCGCAGTGTGCCTGCGCCTGCACCAGCACTCCCCACGCAGCCGGTTGGAGTGGGTGCCTGAGTTCCCCGCCCGGCCCGCGACCGACGGGGAGGCCCCCGACCGGGACCGATCCACCCTCCAACTCGCCGTGCTCGGCCCCGCCATCCGCAACCCCCGGCCGGCGGATCTCGCACTGGTGGACTACCTGATCGACCGCGCCCAGCAGGTGACAGGCACGTGAAGGGCAGGTTCACCCGGCCACCGCGCCGCACCCGCGGACCCGAGTTCGCGCATCAGGCCCGCAGCGCGTGGGAGGACGCCCGGTGGAAAGCCGCCCGTCAGGGGTGGTCCCTCGACCGCGAGCGCCGGTTCCTCGGAGCCGTGTACACCCTCACCGATCCGAACGGGCACACGACGATCCTGTCCGAGCTGGCCGAAGTCCACCGCGCTCTCGGCCAGAGCCCGAACCCGGACCTGCCTCCGGCCGCCTGACCAACACACCGATTCTCGACCCTGATCGGACTCCGATGATCGCTACCCCGGCCCTGGCCACGCCCTATCCTGCTTCACCGACAGCCAAGAAGCGTCGGCCGTTCCTTCCCCCCACCCCTGATGAGGTGCGCACCCAGCTCAAACCGATCCGGCCGGTGCTCGCGTACCTGGTCTTCACCGTCATCTACGTGGTGTTCTTCCTCGACTGGCCCACATGGGTGTTCGGCACCGACAGCGGTGAGACGTCCGAGCCGCTGCTGCCTACCTCCCTGAACCCGGCCGAGTTCTGGCCGACCACCCTCGTGCAGTGGACCTTCCACCTGGTGGCCAGCCTCCTCACCCTGGCCGTCGTCGCCCTGGTGGTCTGGCGGCGTCGGATGCGGCTGTCCGACATCGGTATCCGCCCCCGATGGACCCGCACCTCGAACCCGACCAAACGGCGGCACTGGCGCCGACAGGCGCGGCACGTGTTCTGGCTCGTGTTCGTCTCCTACCTGGTCGCGTCCGTGCTCCGCGCCGTGATCCTGTTCCTGGCTCCGGACAGCTTGGGGGCCTCGCCCGTGCTGGAGGCGGGCGGTGTCGAGGGGCAGGTGGCCCGTGCCGTGATGACGCTGCCGATCAGCCTGACGACCTCCTGGCTGGAGGAGGCGCTGAACGTCGCGGTGCTGGTGATCCTGTTCGCGGCCGCGGGCCGGGTCCCGGCCGAGGTTTACACGGTCGCGGTGGCCGCGAAGATCGGCTACCACCTGTACTTCGGGCTCGGCGGTCTGGCGGTGGCCCTCCCGGCGCTGGTGTGCGTGTGGGCCTACCGGCGCACGGGTCGGCTGACTCCGATCATCCTGGCGCACACCGCGCACAACCTGCTCGGCAGCTCTCTGATGTTGCTGGCCGCAGCAGCTATATGACCTGACGGACCCTCCCTTGTGGCCCGGTGCGGCGGGGACGCACCCCTGACCGTCCGTAGGGTTTCCCCTGCCGCACCGCCCCAGGCTGGGGCTCGGCGGCCTTCCCTGACCGAGCCCCACACTGACGGCCCCTCCAGAGGAGCACATGACCCCTCACCAGTACGGGAACTCCCTGGATCGCCACTGCCTGCTGGGAGAGAGCACCCAAGACGGTGTGACGCGGGGGCCGCCAGGGTGCTCATTCCTGGCGGCCCTGCGGTGGTGCTACCGGAGCGGGGGAATGGGCACCAGAACCACGGGGGGTCTGCCCCCTTCGTCTTCGTCCAGGCGACGCCAGGCGGTCACCCACCGCTGGAAGTCAGCTTCAGCCCCGCCGCACACCACGATGAACGCGTTCAGCACCGTGTACTTGGGCAGCTTGTCCGAGCGCAGCGCCTCGCAGAACGCCGCCGCCGAGTACAGGGTACAGGCCACCACGCTTGGCCATCTGCCGGAACGACGGGGACCCAGCCCAGCGGCGGTAGCGGCGCTTCACCTCCACGAACTCGGCGGGGGTTTTCGCTTTCATCGGGTCGGGTTTGCGGTCGTGGCCCGGCAGGTCGGGGACCGCCCGGGTCCGCTGTTGAGGGATCAGCCTCTCAGCCTGGGCTTCGGCGTGGTCGTGGTCGGTCAGGACGAGGGGCGTCCGGTGGGGTGGGGTGTGGCTGTCGCGGGGCGCGGCCGGGATGACCGGGACCTCGCCCCACCAGATTCCGTCCGCGTCCTTGCGGACTCGGCGCGGGAGCGCGTCCAGGAGCGGCCGATATCCGGGGACGGGCCGGTAGCGGATCAGGGACTGGTGGGGGCCGGAGTCGCTTCGCCGGGGGTCATCGGGTGGCCCCGGTGGGAAGGACACGGTCGGCGGCATCGGCGGCCAGCCCGGTCCCGACCACGGTGATCAGATGGACGCGGCCGGGTTGGACCGGATAAGCCGGGTGTTGCTACCCCTCGTAGGGGCGATGAGGACCCGTGGACGTCACCGGAGCGACCAACATCGCGGGAAAGTTGCTACCCCTCGTAGGGGCGATGAGGACCACAGCCGGCTTCTCCGGCGCCCACGTGTGCCACCGTTGCTACCCCTCGTAGGGGCGATGAGGACAGTACGTGCCGTCGGCCCCATAGGACTCCTCCGTGTTGCTACCCCCGTAGGGCGATGAGGACGGCAAACGGAGAAGAGCACGAGCTGGGGCACCGGGCTGTTGCTACCCCTCGTAGGGGCGATGAAGGCCGCACCGTCAGAGCGCGCTGGAGATGCTGTCCATGGGTTGCTACCCCTCGTAGGGGCGATGAAGGCAGGTCGTGTCCGGCGGGCTCGCTGCTGGCCACCTGCAGTTGCTACCCCTCGTAGGGGCGATGAAGGCCCGAGAGTAAAGTCGCAGCCACAAAGGCACCAGCTCACTGATCGAGCCCCAGATTTTCAGGGCGACC
>NZ_MKKC01000094.1 GCF_001942255.1 Nocardiopsis sp. CNR-923 | reverse complement strand
TGAGATCGCCTCGTGCCATGACTATTGCTCTATCAAAGCCGGGCCCGGCCCGCAGGCGATCTCCCGAACTCGTGATCCAAACTCCAGACAGGACCTAGTGGACGACGTCGAGGATCTGCTTCTGGACGCCGTTCGAGTACACCTCGTGCTCGACGATCCTCAGCTTCTGTGCGGCCTTGTCGGTCTCGCTGAACAGCCGCTTGCCCGCGCCGAGCAGAACCGGGAACACCAGCAGGTGGTAGCGGTCGACCAGTCCGGCGTCGGCGAGGGCCCTGCCCAGGGTGGCGCTGCCGTGGACGGCGATCGGGCCGCCCTCGGTCTTCTTCAGGTCCGCGACAGCGTCGATCGACCCCAGGATCGTGGCGGGCCAGCGCTGGTCCTCCTCGGTCAGCGTCGTGGAGACCACGTACCGGGGCATGGCGTTGTATCCGGCGAACTCCTCCGTCATCGTCGGCCAGACCGGCGCGAACGCCTCGTAGCTGCGACGGCCCATGAGCACCGCCGTGGCCTCCTCCTGCTCGCGAATCTTGATCTCGTAGGCCGCCGGGTCCATCTCGACGCTCTTGAACGTCCAACCGGAGTTGCGGTACCCGGACTCGCCGCCGGGGGCCTCCATCACTCCGTCGACGGACACGAACGCGGTGACGATCAGAGGGCGCATTTTCGATCTCCTCAGTTGCTTCAGTGTGCTGCCTTCACCCATTGGTCGAACGGGGCCGCCCACGATCGACACCCCCACGAAGAATCTTCGAAGCCGATCGAAGGCGGTGCGCCCGCCGCACCGCGCCTCACCGCCCAGGGGTCCCGTCGCCGCCGGCGGGGAGGCCGGGACCCACGGCCCGGACGGGGCGGCGCCGCCCCGTCCGGTCGGCGGTTCAGCGGGGGGAGTCCGGATTCCAGTCCCGAGCCAGGAGCCCGAGCACCACCTCGTCCATGAACCCGCCCAGGACCCAGGCCGAGGAGCGCAGCACGCCCTCGCGCACGAAGCCGTTGCGTTCGGCCGAGCGCAGCATCGCGGCGTTGTCCGACAGCGTCTCGATCTGCAGCCGCTGCAGGCCGCGCACGACGAAACCGTAGTGGCACAGCACCGCGACCACGTCGGTGCCATAGCCTCTGCCCCTCGCGCAGGGCCGCAGCCCCAGGCCGATGTGCGCGGACCGGTTGTGGCTGTCGATGCCCCACAGCACCGCGGCGCCGACGAGTGTGCCGCCGTCCAGCTCCACCACGGAGAACGGGACGTTGCTCTGATCCGTGTCGTCCACCGTGAGCGGCGAGTCCTTCGAACCGGGAGTGATCGGCCGCCACGGCCCACTCTGGGACCGCGAGTGGGTGACCGCGTCGTCGTAGAGTTCGGTCCGCAGGATCGGGATGTCGTCATCGTGCCGGGCCCTGAGCCCGACCTCGCCGCCTCGTAGCATGGGTGTTACCTATCCGACCGGGCCGGCCGACGGCAAACGGGTTTCGGTCCGGATCTCAGGGTGAGGGCTCGGGGGCCCGCCTCCTGGGCCCGGCGGCAGCCGGTCGGCTCATCGGGACCGTCCAGCCTCGGCCGCCGTGGCAAGGACGAGGCGAGTGCCGACGCCGTCGACGGACCGATCGGATGCCCCCGCCCCGCGGCGGTGGCGGGCCTGGTGATCGCGGCCGTCGGGCTGATCGGCGTGCTCGTGCCGCTGATGACACCGACCCGCCACCACCTGGGCTCGCACGAACCCAGTCCCTGCCGCCCCGTGGTCCCGTCGCTGCTCCACCCGAGCGATCCGCTGTTCGACAACGAACGGCTCACCTCCTGGACGACGGATCAGTGCGCCGTCGCCCGTCGGGAACGGCTCACCTCGGTGTGGGTCGTGGCCGCGCCGACCGTTGCCGCCGGGACGCTCGGCTTGGGCGGCCCGCTGGTCCGTCGGCGGTGATCGTCCGCGGGGCGGACCGTCCCTCGGCTCACGCGCTCCCCTCGGACGCCAGGGACAGCGTCCAGAACTCGGCGTAGCGGCCACCGCGTTCCACCAGCTCGTCGTGGGTCCCCTCCTCCACGATCCGTCCGCCGTCCAGGAAGACCACGCGATCGGCGCGTCGGACGGCCCGCATCCGGTGCGCCACCGTCACCACCGTCCGGCCCGCCATGAGGCGCTCGACACCGTCGTGGACGGCCGCCTCGTTCACCGGGTCCAACGCGGAGGTCACCTCGTCCAGGAGTACGATCGGCGCGTCCTTCAACAGCGCCCGCGCGATCGAGAGGCGCTGGCGCTCGCCTCCCGACAACAGCGCGCCGCCCTCGCCCACCGTGGCCTCCCACCCGCCGGGCAGGCGCTCGACGACCTCGTCCAGCCGGGCCGCGGTCGCCGCCGCCCGCACCTCGTTCTCGCCGGCGTCGGGGCGGCCCAGACGCACGTTCTCCTCGATCGTGCCGTCGAACAGGTATACGTCCTGGAAGACGATGGCGATCCGCTCCGTCAACTCCTGCGTGCCGATCTCGCGCACGTCCACGCCTCCGACGCGCACCGAGCCCGCGGCCACGTCGTGAAACCGCGCGACCAGTTGGAGCAGTGTGCTCTTGCCCGCCCCCGACGGTCCGACCACGGCGAGCCGCCGACCCTCCGGCACGGACAACGACACCCCGTCGATCACCGTGCGGTCGCCGTGCCGGAAGACGACGGAGCCGAACTCCAGGTCATGGCCGCTCGGTTGGACCGGTGAGTCGGTCTCGGGCAGCGGCTCGGCCCGCAGGACCCCGTCGAGCCGCTCCAACTCCGAGCGTGCGACACGGAGCTGCCCGCCCACGTCCGACAGCGACAGCAGCGGATCCGTGCAGCGGGCGGCCAGCACGAGGATCGCCAGGACCTCCGCCGCGCCGGCGTTCCCGCCGAGCGCGAGGTAGGCGCCCAGCACCAGCAGGACGGTGAACACCGCCTGCACCGTGAGCGCCAGACCGAGGACGCCGGGCAGCACGGACAGCGTGGAACGGCGGGACGATCGCTGGAGTTCGCGCAGCGCGTCGTCCAGCGACCCCAGGCGTTCGGCGGTCCGGCCGCCGACGCGCAGCACCGGCTGGGCCCGGAGGTATTCGATGACGCGCGCGGTGGACTCGTGGTCGCGTTCGGCGCGGTCCTCGTCGGCGGCGGCCAGCGAGCGTCCCGTCCGGACCTGGATCGCCGCCACGACCGGGGCGGCCGCCAGCGCGGCCGACCCCAGGCGCCAGTCGTAGGCGAGCATCACGACGACGATCGTCAGGGGAGTGACGGAGGCGGAGACCAGCGGTGACAGCAGGTGCGCGATCACGCCCATCGCCCGCAGGACGCCGCGGCTCGCCAGGACGGACACCTCACCGATCCGGCCCGCGCCGTACCAGCCGACGGGCAGCCGGGCCAGATGCCCGCCGAGCCGGTGGTACATGCCGTGCAACAGCGCGGCCCCGGCGCGGAAGCCCGACACGTCGCTGACGTAGCGCAGCACCGCGTGGAGCGCGACCGCGGCCCCGAACGCGACCAACCAGGGCAGGGCGTCCCCGGGCGTGCTCCCGAACAGGGCCCGCAGGACGGGGACCAGCAGTGCGTACGACAACCCCTCGACGACGGCGGTCGCCGTCATCAGGGCCACGGTACGGCGCACCGGCCCAGCGAACTCGCGTCCCAGCACGCGCAGCAGCAGTCGGATCATCGGGGCTCGTCTCCTCGGGGTACCTGGGTCCGGACGGCGGTCGCGGACCGGTGGGACCGCCAGAACTCGGCGAACCTCCCGTTCCCCGCCAGCAGCGCGGCGGGCTCTCCGCGATCGACGATCGACCCGTTCTCCAGCATCACGACGGTGTCGGCGTCGGCGACCGTCTCCGGGCGGTGGGCGATGACCAGGATCGTGCGCTCGGCCCGCGACGCTGTCAGCGCCCGACGCACCGCCTGTTCGGTCCGCGGGTCGGCGAAGGCGGTCGCCTCGTCGAGCACGAGGACCGGGGTGTCGGCCAGCAGCGCGCGTGCGATCGAGATCCGCTGCGCCTCGCCGCCCGACAGCTCCGACTCCTCGCCGATCACCGTGGCGTATCCGCGCGGCAGTTCGAGGATCCGGTCGTGGATGCGCGCCAGGCGGGCGGCGCGGACCACGGCCTCGGGGTCGGCGTGCGGCACCGCCAACGCGATGTTGTCCGCGACCGACGCGCGCAGCAGGCGCACGTCCTGGAAGACGAAGGAGACGGTTCGGTGGAGGTCGCGGGCGTCGATCTCGCGCAGGTCGACGCCGCCCAGGATGACCGACCCGTGCGTGGGGTCGAAGAACCTCGGCAGCAGCTGGACCAGCGTGGACTTGCCGCCGCCCGACGGGCCGACGACCGCGGTCACCGTCCCCGGTTCGAGCACCAGGTCGATCCCGCGCAGTACCTCGCGATCGGTGTCGTAACCGAAACGGACGCCGCGCAGCTCCAGCCGGTGCCCCCGAGGCGCGACCGGGCGGGCCGGCTCCGGCAGCGGAGGCACGTCGAGCACGTCCCTGATCCGGCCGATCGCGCGCCGGGCGGCCTGCAGGTCGTCGAACCCGTGGCCGAGCGCGGCCACCGGTGCGGTCAACCCCAGGCCGAGCAACAGGAAGGGCAGCAGGTCGACCGGGGCCATGCCGCCGCCGGTGATCAGGGCCGCGCCTCCGGTCAGCACGACCAGTAGCACGAAGGGCGGTGACACCGCCACCTGCATCCCCGCCGCGACCCCGGACAGCCCGCGCACCATCCGCTGGAACGAGCCGACGAAGTCGTCCACGGCCGCCAGGAACGCGCGGTGGGCGCTACCGGAGCCGCTGAAGGCCTTGACCACCGCGATGCCCTGGACGAACTCGACGACCGAATTCGAGATCCGCCCCATCGCGGCGTCGGACTCCTCCTGTTCGCGCAGCCGCGTCGGAGTCATCATCAACGGGACCAGCGCGAACGCCAGCGCCATCGGTGCCAGCGTGATCAACGTGAGCCGCCAGTCGACGGTGAACAGGTAGACCAGCGACACCAGCGGGACGACGAACGCGGAGACCAGTTCGCCGGGGGTGTGCGCGATGACGGGGTGTACGGCGCTGACGTCCTCGCCCACCACCGTGGCCAGCTCCCCGGTCCGGCGCCGGGAGAGCCAGCCGATCGCGCCCGCCCCAGCCGCTCGGCCAGGTGCCGGCGCAACGACAGCTGCACCCGGCCGTCGAGGACGTGCCCGATCCCCGACGACGCGGCCGTGAACAGCAGCCGCAGCGCCAATCCGACCGCGCCCGCGGTCACGGCGAACCAGACGTGGCCGTGGTCGGGCGGGCCGGGCGCCACAAGGGCGCGGCCCAGCTCGACGACCGCCAGCAGCGGCGCCAGGCCCGCGACGGCGCCCAGGACCTGGAACAGGACCACGCCGACGAAGCTTCGCAGGTGGGGGCGGAGCAGCCGGGCCGCGCCCCGGGCCACCGGCTCGTCGGCGTCCGATGGCGGCGTGGACCCTTCCCCCGCACCGGCTAGGTCGGTGGCGGTCATCGTCGTTCCCCCTCCGTCAGTCTCCTCGTGACCGGACACGGTCGCCTCACCCGGCCAGGCCACGTCGCAGGGCGTCGCCGAGTTCGGCGATCTGCCGCTGGGACACGTCGGCCGACAGAATCGCCTGTGACCCGTGGAAGGTCCCGGACCACTGGCGCAGGTCGACCGACACGCCCGCCTGGAGCAGGCGCAGCGCGTAGGCGACGTCCTCGTCGCGGTTGGGGCACAGTTCCGCGGCGGCGACGTAGGCGGGCGGCAGGCCGGACAGGTCGGTGGCCCGCGCGGGAGCGGCGTACGCCGTGGCGGGCGCGGAGCCCAGGTAGTGCTGCCAGGCCGCGGCGACGTGGTCGCGGGTCGACCAGGGTGTGTCGGTGAAGTGCCGCTGCGACCAGGTCTCCTGGCGGTCGTCGAGCGAGGGCTCGTTGAGCAGTTGGAAGCGGATCGGCGGCCCCTGCTGGTCACGTGCCCGCAGCGCCACCGCGGCCGCGAGGTTCGCGCCGGCGCTGTGCCCGCCGACCGCGACACGTCCCGGGTCCACGCCGAGCTCGGCCGCGTGGTCGGCCGTCCAGGTCAGCACGGCGTAGACGTCGTCCAGGGCGGCCGGAAACCGGTGTTCGGGGGAGAGGCGGTAGTCCACGGAGACTACGACCGCTCCGGACAGGTCGGCGACCCGCGCGGCCCACGCGTGCTCGGTGTCCAGGTCGCCGACGACCCAGGCGCCGCCGTGCAGCCAGATGACGGCGCCGTGGGCCCGGCGCGGGCGGTAGATCCGCACCGCCACGTCCGGGTCGGCGGGCACGGTGCGGTCCTCGATCTCCATGTCCGCCGGGTCCGGCGCCGGTCGTTCGGCGGCCAACGCGGTGAAGGCCTCGCGCGCGGCGACGGGGTCGGTCAGGTTGAGACGGGGGAGGAGCGGGACGAACGCTTCCAGTTCGGGGTCCATGCCGACCATCCTCACGGTGGCCGTCCAGCGAGGTCATCCGACGTTCGTCGGTCATTTCGCCCGGATCACGCGCCGATCGGCGGCCTCGCCCCGCCCCGGCGGGCTCTATCCTCCTGCCATGGAGGCACTGGCCGCACGGTTGTCGCACCTGGACTCGCACGTGCAGGGCGCGATCCGCGTCGTCGCGTTCTACGACACGCTGATGCGCAGACGGGCGGATCTGTCGGCACTCGCCCGCGCCTCGGCGGGTTTGGCCGAATGCGTGGCCGGGATTCGGTTGCACGGCACGGGACAGGAGTTCCGCTTCTCGCCCGACGGAGGGCGGGTGTCGCCTCCGCCGTCCTCCGCGTCCTCCACGTCGGCGGTCACCCTCGACGAGGAGGACATCGGCACGGTGTGGCTGGAACGCCCCGGCCCGCCCAACACCCTCGACGACGTGCTGCTGGACCGGCTCGCCATTGCCGTCGCGGCGGCCGTCGAGCGGTACGGCCCGGCCCACACCACCATGGCCGACCCCGCCCTCGTGGAACTGGTCGTCAGCTCCGCCAGCGACGAGGCGGCCCGAGCGCGGGCGCTTCGGCTCCTGGGCTTCGCCGCCGGCCCGCCGGTCCGTGTCGTCGCGGTACGGTCGCACCTGCCGCTGGACCGGGTCGCGCCCTGCTCTGTCCCGGGCGCCCGGTCAAGGCGGCGCCACTCGCCGACGTCGGCGTCGTCCTGGCCCCCACCATCGATCCGACCGGGCTTCCGGCGGAGGTGCGCGCGGGCATCGGCGCGGCCGAGATCCCCCACCAGGCATGGCGGGAGGCGCGCACCGCCCTGCGCTTCACCACGGCGCGCACTCCTGTCGCCCGCTTCGAGGATCTGGGGGCGCTGGCCCTGCTCGCCCATGTCCCCCCGGACGCCGTGCGGGACAACGCCGACGTGGCCGCGATCGCCCGCGTGGCCGACGGCCCCGAGGGCGTCGAGACCCTGGACGCCTACTGCGCCACCGGTTCGCTGCGCCGGGCCGCCGACCTGCTCCACCTGCACCACAGCAGCGTGGCCCGCCGACTGGAGCAGATCGGCGTGACTATGGGCATCGACCTCACCGAGCCCGCCGGACTGGCGCGGGCCCGACTCGCCCTCACCGCGTGGCGGTTGCTCGACGGCTGACCGGCCCGCCCGCGCCCGCGGCGGACCACGCGGGTCGGAGGCGTCCGTGATCGGCGGGCCCGCGCCATCGGGGGCCTGGCGAGGCTCCGCCGGGTCACGCTCTCCCGGGTTCCCGTCCGATCAGGCTCTCGGCGGTCGACCACGACCCGCGCCTGTCCCCGGCCTGACCCCGGCGGTCGGGACGCCGCACGCCTCGCGCTCCGGCCGGTCATGGTGGCCCAGGCACCCACCGGGCGGCGTGCGCCCCATCGCTGATCGCTGAGGGCGAACACCACATCGGGAAGATAACCAGACTCCTTTTTATTGAGCTTATTTGACTCAACTAGGAGGATTCATGAGCGAGACTCCCGCCGACGTGACCTTCCCGGTGCTTCCCCTCGACGACGACGTCGTCCTGCCGGGCATGGTCGTCCCCGTCGACATGACCGAACCCGAAGTGCGCGCGGCCGTCGACGCGGCGCAGGCCGTCGCGCGGTCGGGCGGCCACCGTGGCTCCGCGAAGGGCCCCGAGGTCCTGATCGTGCCGCGCGTGGACGGCTCCTACGCCGCCGTGGGAACCGTCGGCGTCGTCGAACAGGTCGGGCGCACCCGTGAGGGAACCCCGGCCGCCGTGCTGCGCGGCACGGCCCGCGCGCGGGTCGGCAGCGGCACGACCGGTCCCGGCGCGGCCCTGTGGGTGCTGGCCACCGTGCACACCGAGCAGGAAGGCGACTACCCGGGCAAGGTCCAGGAGGCGGCCCGCGAGTACAAGTCGCTGCTCACCAGCTACCTGCACAAGCGAGGCGCCTGGCAGGTCCTGGACGGCGTGCAGCAGATCTCCGACCCCAGCCGCCTCGCCGACCGGGGCGGCTACTCGCCGTTCCTGACCGCCGAGCGCAAGCTCGAACTGCTGCAGACCTACGACGTCCTCGACCGCCTGCACCTGCTCACCGAGTGGACCCGTGAGTACCTCGCGGAGCTGGACGTCACCGAGAGCATCGACCGCGACGTCCAGGAGGGCGTGGACAGGCAGCAGCGCGAGTTCCTGCTGCGGCGGCAGCTGGAGGCCATCCGCAAGGAGCTCAACGAGCTCGACGGACGCCCCGGGAGCGAGGAGGACGACTACCGGGCGCGGGTGGAGGAGGCCGACCTGCCCGAGCACGTGCGCAAGGCCGCGCTCGACGAGGTCGACAAGCTGGAGCGGGCGGGCGACTCCTCGCCCGAGTCCGGCTGGATCCGCACCTGGCTGGACACCGTCCTGGACATGCCGTGGAACGAGCGGACCGAGGACGCCTACGACATCGCCGGGGCCCGCGCGGTCCTGGACGCCGACCACACCGGCCTGACGGACGTCAAGGACCGGATCACCGAGTACCTGGCCGTGCGCAGGCGCCGCGCCGACCGGGGGCTGGGCGTCATCGGCGGGCGCCGCAGCGGCGCCGTGCTCGCCCTGGTCGGGCCGCCGGGGGTCGGAAAGACCTCGTTGGGCCAGTCCGTCGCGCGTGCCATGGGCCGCCGGTTCACCCGGGTGGCGCTTGGCGGCGTGCGGGACGAGGCCGAGATCCGCGGCCACCGCCGCACCTACGTGGGCGCCCTCCCCGGGCGGATCGTCCGGGCGGTCAAGGAGTCCGGGTCGATGAACCCGGTGGTGCTCCTGGACGAGATCGACAAGGTCGGCTCCGACTTCCGCGGCGACCCCACCGCGGCGCTGCTGGAGGTGCTGGACCCGGCGCAGAACCACACGTTCCGCGACCACTACCTGGAGGTCGACCTCGACCTGTCGGACGTGGTGTTCCTGGCGACCGCCAACGCCCTGGACACGATCCCCGGCCCGCTGCTGGACCGGATGGAGCTGGTGGAGCTGGACGGCTACACCGAGGACGAGAAGGTCGCGATCGCCCGCGACCACCTGCTGCGCAGGCAGGTCGAGCGGGCCGGACTGGTCTCGGCGGACGGCGAGCCGGAGGTGGAGGTCAGCGAGGACGCGCTGCGGTCGCTGGCCGCGGAGTACACGCGCGAGGCGGGCGTGCGCGGCCTGGAACGGACCATCGCCCGCATCCTGCGCAAGGTCGCCTCGGCGGCGGCCCTGGGGGAGGGGGACACACCGGTTCGGGTGGACGCCGGTGACCTGCGCGGTTACCTCGGGCGGCCGAGGCACACGCCAGAGTCGGCGAGCCGGACCTCGGTGCCGGGTGTGGCCACCGGCCTGGCGGTCACCGGAGCCGGGGGAGACGTGCTGTTCGTGGAGGCGTCGCTGGCCGACCCCGAGTCCGGGGCGGGCGGGTTGACGCTGACCGGCCAGCTCGGCGACGTCATGAGCGAGTCGGCGCAGATCGCCCTGTCCTACCTGCGGGCCAGGGGCGCGGAACTGGAGCTGCCGGTGGGCGACCTCAAGGAGCGCGGCGTCCACCTGCACGTCCCGGCGGGCGCCGTCCCCAAGGACGGGCCGAGCGCGGGCATCACCATGACCACGGCACTGGCCTCCCTGCTGTCCGGGCGGCCCGCCCGCGCCGACGTCGCGATGACCGGCGAGGTCTCGCTGACCGGCCGGGTGCTGCCGATCGGCGGCGTCAAGCAGAAGCTGCTGGCGGCGCACCGGGCGGGGATCACCACCGTTCTGATCCCCGAGCGCAACGAGCCCGACCTGGACGACGTTCCGAAGGAGGTGCTGCGGCGGCTGACCGTGCACGCGGTCAGCGACGTGCGCCAGGTGCTGGAGATGGCGCTGGAGCCCGCCCGCCCCTCCACCGCCATCGACGGACGGTCCGGATCCGACCCTCGCGCCACCGCGGCCTGATCCGGTGCGACCCCGCCGCCCCATGAGCCTGCGGTCCGAGCTCACGGGGCGGCGCCCGCTTCCGGTCCTTGTGGCGCGCCGTCGTTCCACGTCCGGACGCGCTGAGCGGGCGGGCGGCACCCGCGGCCCTGGAGACCAGCACGCAGGTTGATCGGGAAGCGAGTACTGCGACGGGTGGCAGGTGGGGATATTGGCGGTGACGGGTAAACGAGGTGCGTCCGATCCTGTAGAGGCGATGTGTCATGCCGCAGTTCCCTCCACGCGTCCTGTGGACCCGCAATGACGGGAGTCCCCGGTACCGGGTGAGCGTGCGCAGCGTCGCCGGGCAGATGTTCGTCCTCCAGGTGCTGGTCGTGGTGGTGCTGGTCGCCATGGGGGCGGCGGCCCTGGTGCTCCAGAGCCGGTACGACAGCGAGCAGGGCGCGAGCGCCCGGTCGCTGGCCGTCGCCGAGACCTTCGCGCATGCGCCCGGGATGGTGCGGGCTCTGGCGTCCGCCGATCCGTCGGCGGTGCTGCAGCCGCTCGCCGAGGAGGCGCGGGAGGGGGCGGACGTCGACTTCATCGTGGTGATGACGCCTGAGGGCACCCGCTACACCCACCCCAACCCGGATCGCATCGGGGAGACCTTCATCGGCACCATCGCGCCCGCCGCCGCCGGGGGGATCGTCACCGAGACCTACACCGGCACCCTCGGCCCCTCCGTGCGGGCCGTGGTCCCCGTCACCGCGGAGGACGGCGAGGTTGTGGGCCTGGTGGCCGCCGGCGTGACACTGGAGAGGATCGGTGCGACCGCCGGACAGCAGTTGCCACTCCTGATCGGCGGCGCGGTGGCGGCGCTCGTCCTGGCGACGGCGGGTGCGGCACTGATCGGCCGCCGGCTGCGGCACCAGACGCACGGGTTGGGGCCGACCGAGATGACCAGGATGTACGAGCACAACGACGCGGTCCTGCACTCCGTCAAGGAAGGCGTCCTGATCACCGACGGCGACGGTCGCCTGATGCTCTCCAACGACGAGGCGGACCGGTTGCTCGGACTGCCCGCGGACGCCATCGGCCGACGCGTCGACGATCTCCGCCTTCCCGTGTCCATCACCGCGCTGCTGGAGTCCGGGCGCGTCGCCACCGACGAGGTGCACCCCGCCGGGGACCTCCTGTTGGCCGTCAACCAGCGGACCACGCGGCTGCGGGGAGCGCCGGGCGGCACTGTCATGACGCTTCGGGACACCACGGAGCTGCGCGTGCTGTCCGACCGGGCCGAACTGGCCAGGAAACGCCTCACGCTGCTGTACGACGCCGGAGCGGGCATCGGCACCACACTCGACGTGGCGCGGACGGCCGATGAGCTGGCCCGGGTGGCCGTCCCCCGGATCGCCGACTTCATCGCCGTCGACCTGGCCGATCCCGTGCTGCGCGGCGAGGAACCGGGGCCCGACCGTACCGTGGTGCGTCGGATCGCTCTTCGCGGAGTCCGGGACGACCCGCCGCTCTACGCGGTGGGAGAGCTGATCGAGTTCGTGCCGTCCAGTCCGCAGGCGAGGGGCGTCGGCAGCGAGAAACCGGTGCTGGTGCCCGACCTGGCGGACGCCCCCGCGTGGCGGGCCCAGGACCCCGGGCGCGCCGCCAGGGTCGTCGAGTACGGGATCCACTCGCTCATCGCTGTCCCGCTGCGCGCCCGGGGAACCGTGCTCGGAACGGTCACCTTCCTCCGCTCGGAGAAGCCCGACCCCTTCGACGACGACGACCTGTCGCTCGCCGCGGAGTTGGCGGCCCGCGCGGCGATCTGCATCGACAACGCCCGCCGCTACACCCGCGAGCACACCATGGCGGTGACGCTGCAACGCAGCCTGCTCCCGCGGGAACTGCCCGATCAGAACGCCTTCGAGGTCGCCCACCGCTACCTGCCCGCGCACGCCGGAGGGGCGGGCGGGGACTGGTTCGACGTCATCCCGCTGTCCGGCGCGCGCGTGGCGCTGGTCGTCGGCGACGTCGTCGGGCACGGGATGCACGCCGCCGCCACCATGGGCCGCCTGCGCACCGCCGTCCACAACTTCGCGAGTCTGGACCTCCCGCCGGACGAACTCCTGGCGCGGCTCGACGAGCTGGTCATCCGCATCGACCTGGAGGAGTCCGCCGGGCCCGGCGGAGGCTCCGAGCGCTCCGGCGCCGACGGCCTGGTCGGGGCCACCTGTCTGTACGCCGTCTACGACCCGACCTCCGGGCGCTGCGTCCTGGCGCGTGCCGGCCACCCCCTGCCCGCGCTGGTCGACCCCGACGGCGCCGTGACCTTCCCCGAGTTGCCCGCGGGGCCGCCCCTGGGCCTGGGCGGCCTGCCCTTCGAAGCCGATGAGCTGCTGCTGCCTGAGGGCAGCCAACTGGTCCTGTACACCGATGGACTACTGGAGGACCGCGACCGGGACATCGGCTCCGGGCTCGACCGGCTGCGCCAGACGCTGGCGGCCGCACACGGCCGGACCCCGGACGAGACGTGTCGGGACGTGTTCGGCGCGCTGCTGACCGACCGGCCGGAGGACGATGTCGCGCTGCTCGTCGCGCGCACCCGCAGGCTGCCCCCGGACCGGATCGCCGAATGGGACGTGCCCGTCGATCCCGCGGCCGTCGCCCCCGTCCGTGCCGCCGTCACCCGGCAGCTGACCGCTTGGGACTTGGACGACAGTGTGTTCGTCACCGAGCTGATCCTCAGCGAGCTGGTCACCAACGCCATCCGCTACGGCCGCGGCCCGATCCGGGTCCGACTGATCTACGACCGCTCCCTGATCTGCGAGGTCTCCGACGCCGCGAGCACCGCCCCGCACCTGCGGTACGCGGCCAGCATGGACGAGGGCGGCCGCGGCCTGTTCCTCGTCGCCCAGCTCGCCGAACGCTGGGGCACCCGGTACACCGCCGAAGGCAAGGTCATCTGGGCCGAACAGTCGCCGAACGGCCGACTGGACGCGTTCGTCGTCCCCGACGACCCGGCCCTGTTCTGAGTGCGGCTCGGGCCGAAGGGCCTCCTGGACCGGGCGTCGGCGCCGATCCACGCCGATGGCTCTGCGAGGGGCGGGCAACGACCGGGTGGTCGCCAAGCGGGGCACAGCGCCCTCTCGACGGTCCCGAACACGCTGCTCGCGGCGGCCGGGGCCCGTTTGGCGGTCCACACCCGTGAGGGGTGAGGCCCGGGCCCGCTACGCTCACGGGCGGTGATCGTCCGGGGGACGCGGCCTCGCGTGGATATGGACCTGTCCGATACTCCCGGCCTGGAGGACGACGCCGTGCGCGTCGCCGTTCACCGTGTTCTCCGTCACGGGGTCCTCCCGCGCCGCGGGCGGCGGTGCGCCCCGACACCGTGTCCGCCGTCTCCGCGCGGTCCGGTGCCACAGTTCCCGCACGACCAGGTCAGCGACGCCCGAGGCGACCTTGCAGGCGAACACGCCGACCGCGACCACCAGAAGGTACATAAGGAGTGCGGCGGGGCTGATCGGCGCATTCTGGGCATGCTCCGCGAGGGGCGGTGCCCCGAGTAAGAGGGGTGAGAGCCAGAATCCGCTGAGTCAGCGCCGTTCCCCCTTCGGTCGACGGCCGGTACGCGCTCCGCGAGACTACACCGCATGCCCGACACCCCGTGAGACCGGGTGGTCGCATCCCGGCCCGGACGTGACTCACCCGCGTCAGGATTGCCCGACGCGGCCCCGCGCGCCCGGTGGGCCCGTGGCACCCGCGGAGAACGGTTCTCCCGCGTCGAGCCGGTCGGTGAACGCGGGCGCCGCCTCACCCGGGCGGCGCGGTGCTCGATCTCCGGCCGTGGCCGCGTGTCCACCACGCGCGCCAGGACGCGCGAGCGCGTGCTCCCGTTCGGTGTGCCGTCCTACTCTGGTAAACCGGTGCCATGAGTGTCGCAGCGTTGCAGGAGTTGCTGGAAAGGTTCGCCGACGCCCGTGACTGGGGCCCTTACCACACGCCCAAGAACCTCGCGATGGCCCTGGCCGGCGAGGCCGGGGAGTTGGTGGCCGAGTTCCAGTGGCTGACCGCTGAGGAGTCCGACCGGGTCATGACCGACCCGGACAAGGCGACGGCGGTCCGTCAGGAGATGGCGGACGTGTTCTGCTACCTGCTGCGCCTGGCCGACGTGCTCGGGGTCGACCTGGACACGGCCGTGCGCGAGAAAATCGCGATCAACGAACATCGCTTCCCCGCCCCGCGCACCTAGCCCGGCGGCGACGCGACCACCCGCGCCCGGGGCGCGGTTCGGTCGGACCCACGCCGACGAGCCGGGACGGGACGACCACCACCCGGCCCACCCGCCCTCACGGGCCCGGCGCCTGCTCGGCTGGATCGCGTACTCCGTCCGGCCCGACCCCGCCTTCACGTCGGTACCCCGGTTCCGGCTCCCGGATCACTGGCCGTCGGAGGATCGACCCCGACGGCCCGACGCGGGGCTCACCACCCGCCACAATGGAGGGCATGTCGCAGCGCAGCCCACGTATCCGGTCCTCCCACGCCACGAACCCCTGCCCGTGCGGTCGTGACGCCGTCTACCGGGACTGCTGCGGGCGCCTGCACGCCGGTCTGGCGTCCGCCGCCACCTCCGAGGACCTGATGCGATCGCGCTACAGCGCCTTCGCCGTCGGCGACGAGGCCTATCTCCTGCGCACCTGGCACCCCGACACCCGGCCGCGCCGCCTCGACCTCGACTCCCGCGCCGAGTGGGTGCGCCTGGAGGTCCTCGGCACCACCGGCGGCACGCCGTTCCACAACGAGGGCACGGTCGACTTCCGCGCCGTCCACCGCGAGCGCGGCCAGGAGTTCGAGCTCCGCGAGCACAGCCGGTTCGTGCGCCACGAGGGCGCATGGGTCTACCTCGACGCCCTCACCGAATAGCGCGCGGGCCCTCCCTCCACGAGCCGATCCCGGCCCCGCCGCGCCCGGTGCCGCGACCGTCCACGCACTGCGTGCCGATCTCCTCCGCCACGGCGCAGACACCTCCCGAAGCGGCTCCGTCGTCCCCAGCCCCGGATGGAGCCTGATGTCCTTCGCGATCATCGCTTCCATCGTGGGCGGGCACGGTGAAATGCCCGCGGTTCGAGTTCTCCTCCCGAGCATGGCCGACCGGGGGACCCACCGCTCCGGAGGGCTCCTCGACGCCTACGCCGCGGGTATGGCCGCCGTGGGGCGCGGATGCCGTCTGTCGGCGGTATGTGGTTGTCTTCTCGCATGGGTGTGGAGATCGAGCGGTTCCTGAGGTTGGTGACGGCCCTGCCCGAATGCGCGCACACGGAATCGGACGCCTACACGACGTTCCGGTTCAGGGCAAGCCGTTCGGCTACCTGTGGCCGCGTACCGCCACGGTGGGGCTCAAGCAGACGTTGGTCGAACAGGCCGCGCTCGTGGCGGAGCGCCCCGAGGTGTTCGAGGTGCAGTTCACCGCGGG
The DNA here is from genome assembly GCF_001942255.1 of Nocardiopsis sp. CNR-923. Lineage (GTDB taxonomy): Bacteria > Actinomycetota > Actinomycetes > Streptosporangiales > Streptosporangiaceae > Nocardiopsis. The sequence continues at coordinate 22,353 of NZ_MKKC01000094.1, read as the reverse complement.
CGGGTTCGGCTGGGTGGTCGTCCATCTCGACGGGATCGACCTGGACGAGCTGAGCGAGCTCACGCTGGAGGCCTGGTTCCTGACCGCGCCCGAGGACATGGGGGACGTCGCGCCGACGCCGGAGGCCCTCGTCGAGGCCTCATCCGGGTGAGCCTCTGCGCGCCGAACCACGGTCGAGTCCGATCGTGCTCGACACCCTCAGGCTGGCGGCGCCCGCCGACAGCGTTCAAGCGCTCCGACGGATCGTCACCCGGGCCGTCTGCGATCGCGGCCAGCGATTCCCAGGCGTCGCTGTCCGTTCCCCTTCCCTTCGGCCGGATGCCCTCCTCGCACGCGGGAAACCCCTCTGGGCGAGCGACGCACCCGTACCGGTCGGCCGGTGGCCCCGGCTGCTCGCCGAGCCAACGCCGCCGCCGTCTTCGGCGCCGTCGCGGCCGACCTGGAACGCCGATGCGGCGCGCGCTCTGGAATTGGACGCTTCGACACCGAGCGTCGCGGCGCCGCTCACAGGCGTGCCCCAGGACCTGCGTGCGGCCGCCGGGCACTTCCCGTTCTGTCCGGACCAGTCGCCGCTGGCGCCGAATCGTCCTTCCCATCCGTGACCGGTGTCAACGCCCCCCGTGGGCCAACTGCTTCTTCTGGACCTTGCCCATGGCGTTACGCGGCAGGGCGTCGACCACGCGCACCTCGCGCGGACGTTTGTGGACCGACAGGCGGGCGGCCACGTGGTCGATCACGGCTGCCGGGTCGATGGCGTCGCCCACCAGGTAGGCGACGATCCGCTGCCCGAGGTCGTCGTCGGGCTCGCCGACCACCGCGGCCTCACGTACCGCTGGATGGCCGAGCAGCGCCGCCTCGACCTCGCCCGCGCCGACCCGGTAGCCGCCGGTCTTGATCAGGTCGACCGACATCCGCCCCACGATCCGGTGCCACCCGTCGCCGTCACGGGCCGCCGCGTCGCCCGTGCGGAACCACCCGTCGTCGGTCCACGCCGCCCCGGTGGCCTCCGGAGGGCCCCGGTAGCCGTCGAACAGGGTGGCGCCGCGGACCTGGAGCTCACCGATGCTTGCCCCATCGGGCGGGACGGGCTCGTCGCCCTCTCCGCGCAGCCGCGACTCCACCCCCGGCAGCGTCGTGCCGACCCGTCCGGCGCGGCGGGGGGCGTCGGCGCGCGCCGCAGGGTGATCAGCGTCTCGGTCATCCCGTACCGCTCCACGGGGCTGTGGCCCGCGGTCGCGCGCAACCTCTCGGCCACCGGATCGGGGAGCGCGGCGCTGCCCGACACCAGCAGGCGCGTGCCTGCCAGGGCTCGGGCGCAGGCCGGTTCGCGGGCGATGCGCGACCACACGGTCGGCACGCCGAAGAGGAGTGTGCCGCCGTCCCCGGCAGCGGCGGCGTAGGCGGCCGGGGACGGGCGGACGGTGTGCACGAGCGGACTCCCCACGCGCAGAGCTCCCAGCACGCCCAGGACCAAGCCGTGCACGTGGAACAGCGGCAGCCCGTGGACGAGGACGTCGTCGGAAGTCCACCCCCAGGCGTCGGCGAGACCGTCCAGACAGGTGGCCATGGCTCCCCGGGAGAGCACGGCGCCCTTGGGCGGACCGGTGGTCCCTGACGTGTACAGGATCAGCCCGGTGGACTCGGGCGGCGGTTCGGCGCAGGGAGCGGACGAGCGTTCGGACGGGTCGACGGGCACCGCGGGAAGGTCGACGCCCTCCCGCCGATCGCCCAGCCACAGGGCAGCGCCGGAGTCGCGCACGATGTGGCGACGCTCGTCGATCCCCGCGTCGGACGGAACAGGGACCACCGGAACACCGGCCAACAGTCCGCCGACCACCGCGACCACCGTGCGCAGTGATGCCTCCCCGTGCACGGCGACGGCCTCGGCCCCGGCGATCCGTCGGGCGACGGCCGCAGCCGCGGACCACAGCCCGTCGCGGTCGAGTTCCTCGTTGCCGACGCGTACCGCGAAACCGTCGCCCGCACCGGCCCCCAGCAGCATGTCCCGTCTCCGTCCGTCCCCGATCCGGTCGCGAGCCAGTAGACCACACGCCGCACGCGGACGTGATCTCCGGGCATGCGCCGATGATGTCGGCGATTCCTGTCGGGGGCGAGCGTGGGAGAGCCGTGGCAGGCGCGCCCGGCACTCGACTGGGGCGCGTCCGCCGACCGGGGTGTGAACGCCCTGAGGCCGCCCGGTGGTCCGGGCGGCCTCAGGGTGGTCAGACGTCGTTCGCGGGGGACACGGGCATCAGCCCCGATGTGCGGGTCCGGGGCGCAGACCGAACGGGACGCCCAGCCCCGTCAGCCACCCGCCCTCCTCCAACAGGCCGAAGACCTCCTGGGTGACCTCCTGGTCCGGGGCCCGGCGGGGCGGCCAGCCGAACTCCGCGGACACCATCGCCCAACTCGGGCCGTGGCCGTGTTCCCCACGGTAGTCGGCCACCCACCGGGCGACCTCGGCCTCGCGGCCCGCGAGCAGGTCCCGGGCACGCTCGGTGACGGGGACCTCGGCGGGGGTGGTGGCCGGGGCGACCCGCGGCGGGGTCGGCGGCACGAACGGGACCGGCGCCATCGGCATGGTCAGCTCGGTCAGGCGCGCCTCGACCGTCGAACCCTCCGTCCGGAGGTCCTGGATCCAGTCGAGCCGGAGCAGCCACTCGGACAACTCGGCGACCTCGTCGGGCCCGCCGGTCAGGGCGCACGCGGCCACGACCTCCTCGGCCGGCAGGCGGATCCGCCCCTCGCTGTCGGCCTGAACGGCGAGGTAGGCCGCGACAAGGCGCAGTCGGTTGGGCTTCTTGCGCATCTTCTTGTGCGTCAGGCTGCGGGTCACCCAGCCGGAGGCTCGCGAGCGCACGCCGTTGCCTACGTCCCAAGGGTTGCCCTGGAGGTCGGGCAGGCCGCACTGGGCGATATCGGAGGGCTCGGCGTTGATCGCCCGCTCGGGGGTGGTGTCGAGCCAACCGGAGGAGACCAGTGTGGTCAGGGCGGCGTGCGCGTCCTCCATGCGCAGCGACCGCACGTCCTGCCCCGTCATGTTCGCGTAGCCCTTGATCGCGCCGCGCAGGGCGCAGGTGAGCGCGAGCAGGCGGCTGTCGGGGTCGTTGCCGACCGAGCGCCGCCTCAGGTAGGCCCACACGTCGCGGAGGAAGGCGGACTGGAGTTCGTTGAGCGGCAGCGGGCCGCGCCTGTGCGGCTTCTTGGGCTCCTCACGCTGCCGCCGCAGGTGCTCCTGTTCCTTCCTCCTGCGCTCCTTCTTGGTCGAGGGCCTCCTGCGGTCCGCCCAGCCGGGCGGGATGCTGATTCCCAGTTCGGCGCAGCGGGCGCACTCCATCGCCGCCGCCAGGTCCTCGTTGGGCTTGTGGAACCTGGGCTGGGGGACCTTCGCGGGTCGGGAGGAGACGTGCACGTCACTGGTCACGGTGCGTTGCGTCATGTGAGGAGGGTAGCGACGATCCCGCCCCAGTTGTCCGCGATCCACGGAATCGGGCGGCCCGCGCACACGCGGGCGGTGAGCGCTCCCACGCCCCCTCCGAGCAAAGGCGCGCGGCCGCGCTCCGGAGCGGGCTCCGTCGCGTGCTGCGTCGGCCCGCCCCAGGACGGCGCGGCGCGTGGAGCGGCTCGCCGTCCGGGGGCAAGGGCGGCCACGACGCGTCGGGCGACCGGCCGCGCGTGCGGTGGGGCAGGATCGGTGTCATGGGTGAACTGGTGCTGATCAGACACGGGCAGACCGAGTGGAGTCGCGCACGGCGGCACACCGGCCGTACGGACCTTCCTTTGACCGAGCAGGGGGAGCGGCAGGCCGAGGCCCTGCTCCCCCTGCTCGCCGGGCGCGACATCGATCTGGTGGTGACCAGCCCGCTCCGGCGCGCGGTGCGCACGGCCGAACTGGCCGGCCTGCCGGATGCGGTTCCCGACCCTGACCTCATGGAGTGGGACTACGGCGGGTACGAGGGCGTCACCACCGCCGAGATCCTGCGTGGGCGGCCGGACTGGAACATGTGGACCGACGGGGTGCCCGAAGGCGACGAGGAACACCCTGGGGAGGACGCCGAGCACGTCGGGCAGCGTGTCGACCGGGTGTTGGCCGCCGTGTCCCTGCTGCTCGGGAACGCGTCCGGTCCCGACGTGGCGCTGGTGGCGCACGGCCACGTCCTGCGCGTGCTCACCGCGCGCTGGTTGGGCCTGGCGCCCTCCGAGGGAGCGCTGTTCCGGCTGGACACCGGGGCCGTGAGCACCCTCGGCCGCGAGCACGGCCGTCCCGTCATCACCTCCTGGAACCGCACCGTGTGAGCGCGCCGAGATCGCGGGGGCGACCGCACCCGGGGGTGTGGCCGAAGGGGCGTGCAGCGGGTGCGGCCAGGGGCGGACATGGCCCGGGAGCGTGCCGTGGGCGCGCCGGGAGTGCCCGGTGCGGTCCGCGACGTCAGTCCTCCCGGTCGGCGTCCTGCCCCCTCGGGCCGTGCCACCGGTAGCGGTGCACGGTGACGTCCTGGTGCTCGGGCGCCGTCGGCGGGTAGCGTCCCGCGCGCCGCCCGAAGGACCGCGCCCACGGGGCGGCCGTGATCCCGTGCGCGTACACACTCAGCAGGATGGTCACACCCGCGACCAGCAGGATCCGGTCGGCCTCGGCGATGTCGCCCTGTTCGACCACGAGTAGCGCGAACACGATCGAGGCCAGCCCCCGGGGACCGAACCAGCCGAGGAAGCACACGGTCTCCGGGCGTAGCCGCGCGCCCAGGGTCGACAGGACCACGGCGAGGGGACGCACCACCGCCAGGCTCAGCACCGCGTAGGCGAGGGTCCTGCCGTCGACGTCGACGATCAGGGGGCCGATGACCACCGCCCCGAACAGGGCGAACGTCATCAGCGTGAGGAGTTCGCCCTCCCGCTCGGCGAACTGGTGCACGAACTCCCGCTGGGCCGTCGCCAGTCCACCGAAGGCCAGACCCGCGACGAACACGGCCAGGAAACCGCTGCCCGTCGTCACCTCGGCGCCCGCGTAGGCCAGCCCGGCGACCCCGACCGAGAACAGGCGTCGATGGGTCGCGTTGACCCAACCGGCGGCGTCGGCCCGGGTGATCGCCCACGCGCCGACCGCGCCCACGCCAGCGCCGACCAGCGCCCCCACCCCGATCTGCCCCGCCGCGAAGCCGACCCACGACCAAGCGGACCCCGCCAGTCCCTCCGAGGCGGCCGCGAGCGCGGCGAACAGCATGACGGCGGGCAGGGCGATGCCGTCGTTGAGCCCGCTCTCGACGTTCAGACTCTGCCGGATCCTGGCGGGCAGGCGCCGGTCGGAGACCATCGCCGTCCCCAGCGCCGCGTCGGTGGGCGCGAGCACCGACGCCAGCAGCGCCGCGCCCGCCAGGCTGAGACCGGGCAGGAGCCCGTAGGCGATCGCCGCGCCGATGGCGATGCCGAGGGGCATGGCGACTCCGAGGAGACGCAGGGGGATGTGGTACTCGCGTCGCAGAACCCGAAGATCGATGCGCACGGCGTCGGTGAACAGGACGAGCACCAGGCCGCCTCGGTGAGGACGCGGACGGTGGCGCTTGTGGCGCTTCCGCCCAGCAGTCCCAGACCTCCCGCGCCGAGCAGCAGGCCGCCGGTCGTGAACACCATCGGCGCCGTCAGGGACGTCCCCTGCGTGCGACCCGAGATCAGCGCGTAGCCGAGCAGGAGAACGGCGAACGCGATCACGTCCGACACACCGCCACCTCATCTCCGTCGACGTGTCGACACCGATCGTGTCAGCACCGATCCGGCGAGGCGAGCACCCCACGCTGACCCGAGGTGGTCAGAGCGGGGATCGGACCGCCCCGCCGTGCCTGGTGACCCGATCCGCGTGCGCCGCCGGTGCCGTCGGCGCCGACGTGACGGTCCAGCACGTCCGCCAGGACCGAGCAGGCGTGGCGCAGTTGGGACATGGTGGCTGAGCCGTAGCCGATGATGAGGCCGTGCACGCGCGGTTCGGCCTGGCTCGCGTGGCCCGTGCCCACGACCAGGACGCCGCGTTCGGCCGCGGCGTCGACCACTGCGGCCACGGCGTGTGCGGGGAGCGGCAGGAGGACGTGCAGCCCCGCCGTGTCCCCGGTCAGGCGCTCACCCAGGCACTCGACCAGCAGCCCGCGGCGGCGCGCGTACTCCCGTCGCATACGCCGCAGGTGTCGGTCCAGGTCACCGCGCTCCAGCGACAGGGCGGTGGCCGCCTGGACAGGGCCGCTCGTGCGGTCGGTCAGCCGCGCCCGGACCTCGGCCACTCGGTCGACGAGGCCGGGCTCGGCGACCAGCCATCCGATGCCGAGGTCCGGCGAGAGCGTCTTGGACAGGGTGCCCAGGAGGATCACCCGGCCCGGGTCCAGACCGTACAGGGCGGGCAGCGGGGCGACGTCGTACCGGAACTCGGCGTCGTAGTCGTCCTCCACGACCATCGCGCCGTTCCGCCTGGCCCACGCCAGAAGCCGTTCGCGGCGCGGGATCGGCAGCCGCCCGCCCAGCGGGTACTGGTGGGCGGGCGTGGTGTACACCACGGACAGGTCGGACGGCAGGTCCCCGGTCAGGATCCCGTCGCGGTCGACCGGGCAGGGAACGGTCTCGGCTCCGCGCGCCCCCAGGACATGGTGGGCCTTGGCGTAGCGGGGTCCTCGATCCCCACGCGCGTGCCGGGCCCGAGGAGGGTCGCGGCGACCAGGTCGAGCCCGTTGCCGGTGCCGCGGGTGACCAGGACGTTCTCCGGTCCGACCCGGACACCGCGCGCCCGGCGCAGGTGTTCGGCCAGCAGCCCGCGCAGGCGGGGTCGACCGCGCGGGTCGGGATCGTCGTCGAAGGGCTCCTCGGCCGCGTGCCGCCAGGCCCGGCGCCAGGCGGCGCGATCGATGTCGAACACCCACGGCGCGCCCGGCCGCAGGTCGACCAGTCCCCGCTGCCTGGCCCGCTCGCGGGACAGGCGCTGGGCGGTCGGGCGCACGGGGGAGGGGTCGGCGGCGGGAAGGGGGCCGTGGTCGGCGACGAAGGTGCCCGACCCGTGCCGACCCTCCAGCCAGCCCTCGGCGTAGAGCTGCTGGTAGGCCTCGGTCACCACGGTCCGGCTGATCCCCAGTTGCGCGGCGAGGGCCCGGCTGGACGGCAGGCGCTCGCCGGGTTCGAGGTAGCGGTCGGACATGCCGTCGCGCAGAGCGTTGGCCAGCTGGACGGTGAGTGGAGCGCCGCCGCCGCGGTCCAGTTCGATGGGCAGGTCAGTGAGGTGCCGGGCCACAGTGGTCTCCCGTTTGCAATGAGAAGTGGACATGGTCGGCATGTCCACTTCTCCCTAGCCTAGGGTCATGCTCTCCACCACCGAACGGACTCGGCTCCGCCGGGCCAAGCACAAGGCCAGAACCGACCGCGCCGCGCTGTACGCCCTGCTCGACGAGGCGCTCGTGTGCCACATGGGCGTGGTCGTGGACGGAACGCCCATGGTGGTTCCCACTGGGTACGGACGCGTCGGCGACACCCTGTACCTGCACGGCTCCACCGGTGCGCGGTCGCTGCGGGCTCCGGGCGAGGTGTGCGTCACCGTCACCCTGCTCGACGGCATCGTCCTGGCGCGCGCCGCCTTCCACCACTCGGTCAACCACCGGTCGGCCATGGTCTACGGGACGCCGCGGGTGGTCACCGACGAGGCGGAGCGCACGGAGGGGCTGCGTGCGTTGACCGAGCACCTGGCTCCGGGACGGTGGGAGGCGGCGCGCCGCCCCGACGCCAAGGAGATGGCGGCCACGCGCGTGCTGGCGCTGTCGCTGGAGGAGGCCTCGGTCAAGGTGCGGACCGGCCCGCCCGCGGACGACGACGAGGACCACGCGCTGCCGATCTGGGCGGGCGTGCTGCCGGTGCGCCAGGTCTTCGGCGAGCCCGAGCCCGACCCCGGGCTGGCCTTCGACCTGCCGGTGCCCGACCACGTCGCGCACCGCCCCGACCCGGGGTGACCGCGGCCGGCCCACGCCGCGAGCTCGAAGGAGCCGGTGGACGTTCGGTGCGAGTCGCTGGACTCCTTCTGGGGCTTGGTGATCTGTGCCGCCACCTGCTCGGAGGCGCTCGACAAGGACGCCGTGACCCTGCGGGAGTACCAGGCCCTGGAGAGGTCGGCCCGGTAGGTCCCCCGCGGCGGTGGCCCGGTGGGGTATGCGTCCGCGGCGCTCGCCCTAGCGCAGGTGGGAGGCGCCGTTGACGTCCAGGACCGCGCCCGAGCTCCACACAGCCTCGGGGGAGGCCAGGTAGCGCACCGCGGCGGCCACCTCACGGGGTTCTGCGACTCGGCCGAACGGGCTGTCGGCGCGGACGGCGTCGGTGAGTCGGTCCGCGACGCGTTCGGTCTCGACGAAACCCGGCGCGACCGAGGCGACGCTGATGCCGTGCGGCGCCAGCGCGACCGCGAGCGACTGCCCGAGGGAGTGCAGGGCCGCCTTGCTCGCACCGTAGGCGGGGTGGTCCGGCTCGCCGCGGTAGGCGCCCCGGGAACCGACGTTGACGATGTGTCCGCGCGTGCCCCGGTCGATCATGTGCCGGGCGATGAGGTAGCTCACATCGGCCGCGCCGAAGACGTTCACGTCCATGACCGCCCGCCACGCCGCCCGCCACTCGTCGAAGGAGACCGAGGCGACCGGGTGCGCCGGGTTGAGCGCGGCGTTGTTCACCAGGACGTCGATCCCGCCCGTGCGGTCGACGGCACGCTCCACCAGCGACGCGGCCTCGTCGGGGTCGGTGAGATCGGCCTGGAGGAGGACGTGGCCCTCGCCGGGCAGCCGTTCCAGCGTGGTCTCCGCCTCGCCGCGACGGCTCCCGCAGTGCACGACCACCCTGTCGCCCCGTTCGGCGAAGGCCAGGGCGACCGCCCGGCCGATCCCCCGGGAGGCTCCGGTGACCAGTACGTTCCGACTCACGCGCTCCCCCCTCGCGGGAGCGCGTCGCGTCGTTCGTCTCTCATCGCATGGCATGACATAACCGTGACCCTAGTGCGCGGTTGCGTCCGTCGCTCCCCGGTTGACGCCGCGGGGCACTAGCGTTGTGCGCATGGATCGTCTCACTGCGCTCAGGGATCACCTCAGATCGCTGCCCGTCGACCGGATCGCCGACATCCTCGGGGAGCTCGTCGAAGGGGTGGAGGAGGACGCCAGACGGGACCCGGTGCCGTACGCCGCGAGCGCGGTGGCCCGCCCCGGGGTGTTCGACGCCCTCACGGCGGCGCAGTGCGACCTCCTGGTCGCGGCCGCCGACGTCGCGGCGAGGACCGAGGCCGCCTCGATACGCCCCGGGCGACGCGTCCGCCGCGTGGACGGCCCCGTCGCGCATCCGTTGCACCGGGGAGAGCTGCTGGCCCGGATCGGCACGTGGCACGGGACCGCACGGCGCGCCGCCGAGGCCGCGCTCGGTGAACTGGAGGAGCGGGCGCTCGTCTGGCCCGCCGGGGACGACCGCTACCACCTCGCGCTGGGCTTGGTGGAGGCCTTCGGCGTCCACCGCTGGGGTCCGCGCGTCTACTCCGCCTGCTCCGAGGCCCTCGCGGTCACCGAACTGCGCCGGGTGGCCCTGGCCCTGGGCAGCGACCCCACACGGGAGCCCGCGGACCTGCGGCGCGCCATCGTCACGCGCCTGACCGACGCCGACCACGTGACCGCGCTGCTGGCGACCGCGCCGGAGGGCGCGGTCACGCTCCTTCGCCAGCTCGCCGCCCGCGGCCGGGTGCTGGCCACGGACTGTTTCGAGGAGGACGACGGTTCACGCTACCGGTTCCGCCCCGAGGGCTCCGGCGATCCGGACACCGACTGGCTTGCCGAACGCGGACTCCTGGTACCGGTCGGGCCGAACAGGGCCATGCCGCCGCGCGAGGTGGCCGCGGCCGCCCGCGAGAGCGCGCCCTTGCCCTTCACCCCCAGCCCTCCCGAACCAGTCGGCGTGCCGACCGACACGACGGCCGTGCTGGACCAGGCCGGCGCGGCCGTGTGCGCAGCGCTGGCCGCCGTCGACCGGTTGGTCGCCGAAGTGGCCGCCCGACCGGTGGTGCTGCACGGCGCGGTGGGGATCGCCTTCGGGGAACGCGACCGGTTGGTGGAGGCCGTGGGCGCCGGGGTCGCGGAGACCGGGCTGTGGGTGGAGACGGCCTATGAGGCGGGGCTCCTGGTCCGCGACGGGCGGCGGGTCATCGCGGCCGAATGGGCGCGGGCCTGGGCCCGCGCCGACTCCGCGTGCCGCGTCGCACCGCTCCTGGAGGCCTGGCTCCGGTTGCCCGCGGTGCCCACGTGGTGCCTGGGCGGTCAGGCACTGTCGATCCCGGGGGCTCAGGCGCTTCCGGGGGCGGCCGCGCTGCGATCCGCGCTCGTCCTGGCGCTGGGCGCTCTGCCGGAGGGGTTGGGCAGCGGAGTCACGTCCGGACCGTTGCTGGCTTCCGGGGTCGCCGGGGATCAGGGCGGGGCTCTGCCGCCCGGGCTCTTCTCCCTGATCCGGACGGCGCTGTGGTACCGGCCGGCCGCCGCGGACTCGGGGACCGTGGTCGAGGCGTTCGTCCAGTCTCTGCACGAGGCGGAACTGTTGGGCGTGGTGGCCCAGGGCGCGCTCAGCCCCCTGGGCAGGGCGTGGCGGGGTGCGTGCGGAGCGGCGGGCGGTGCGGAGACGGGCAGTTGGAGCGGGCCGCGGTGGCGCTCCTCCAGGGCGGCGACGCTCCGTCGCCGGGCGGCGCCCCCGAGACACCGCACGGTCGCGCGAGGCCGACCGCCCGCTTCGAACAACCCCTGGTGGAACTCCCGGCACGGGCGCGGCGCCGCAGACTACTGGACTGGGCGCGCTCCCTCGCCGACGACGTGTGACCCCTGTGCGGCGACGGAGGTCCGTCGCTCCGTGCGGGCGCGGCGACGCGTGTGGGCGACCAGGACGGCGACGGTCCCGGCCAGGTAGACGGCCTGCATCGCGGTACGCGGAGCCAGTTCCTGGTGCGCCGCCAGGTCCGTGGCGGTCAACGCCAGGTGGACGTTGGCGGGGAACATCGCCAGGAGCAGGGCGGTGAGACCGGCGGCCGCCCAGGGCGCCGTCCGGGACCACAGCAGCGCGGCGGCTCCGAGAAGTTCCAGGACGCCGGTGACGGTGACCAGCAGACCGGGAGCGGGCAGCGCGGGCGGGACCATCGCGATGAGTTCCTCGCGCATCCCGACGAAGTGGACCACGCCGGTGAGCGTGAACATCGCCGCGAGACCACCCCTGAGGGCGACCGGCCATGAGCGCAGCCGACGTACGCCGAGGGCTCCGGCGACCCACAGGGCCATGGTGACGCCGACCAGGGTGATGAGGGGTTCCATGGTGACTCCATCTCGAACTTTCCAGTGGAAAGACAATCCCATCGGGATGAATCTTGTCAATGGAAAGTTCTGGCGGATCCGCCCGTCGGAGTGAGCGCGCGGTGCGGGAGGGCACTCCGGGGGGAGTGGACGGTCGGGTCGTGCGGTCGTCGGGAGCGCACCGACGTCATGTCCGTGGGGGCGGGGCGAGCGTCCCGCCGTTCATCCCCGCCGACGCCGCCCACGGCACCCCGGTCATGCTCCGACAAGCCCTGACGACCACATCGCCCTCGCACACCTGACGTGCCGGACGAGCCTTACCGGCACGCCCGTCGCGTCGGCTCATCCTGTCCGCTCCCGTCGGTCCCCTTCGGCGGTGATGAGCGTCGAGCGGCTGGGTTCGGGCGTCCGGACACCAGCGTCGGTAGGGACAGGTGCGGCAGACCTGACTGGGCGTGGCCAGGTGGGCGGTGTCCGCGTGCCAGGGGGTCGCCAGTTCCCGTACCACCGTCCGCGCCGCGGAACGGTTCCGTTCCAGGGCGGGGTCGATGCTCAGGACGCGTACGCCGGCGGGGGTGAGCCGTTCGAGTTCGACCACTGGAGGCGTGTCCACCGGTAGGCCCTTCGCCGCGACCATGAGGACCAGCAGGGCGGTTCGTGGGTGGTGGGCGAGAAGGTCGGGGTCTTCCGGACCGGTGTCGATCTCCTCCGTCGCGACGTCGCGGAACACCCACGTTCCACCGCGGCGGAACACCAGGTCGCAGGCCGCACGGACGAGCACGTCCGACCGGGGGTCGTCGACGGTCAGCGGGAGGTCGACGTGGGTCGGGCACGCGCGGGCGGCGTCGCCCAGGGGGCAGACGGTCAGGTGGTGTTCCAGCATGGACGCGCCCGCCCGTGCCGCGCGGCCGGTGAGTCCGGCCCCGTCCGCCGACCAGGCGTCGCGGTCCGCGGGGAGGTCGTCGCGGGTGCAGGCCCGGGCGGGTGTTCGTGAGTGGAGCCGCGCCAGCCACGTTCGGACGGCCTGCGCGCGGCGGCCGCCGGGCTGTTCCTCCACGGCGGCGGGCAACCCCAGGTCGTGGAAGTGCGCCTTGGCCGGGCACTGCCGGTGGTACCTTCCAGCCGTCACCGACCAGCTACGGCGTGGGCGGGACCGGTCCCGTACGCCCAGCAGCCCGGGCGCGCGGGGCAGACGGTCGCAGCCGTCCCTGACCCGGCACGGCAGGCAGTCCCCACCCGGGTCACGCCTGCCCGCGCTCAGCGCCGCGCGCAGCCCCTCGCGGCCGACGACGGCGAACAGTTCCCGGGACTCCTCCGTGGTTCCCTCGAACAGCGTGGTGGCGTCCCCATCCAGACACGAGACCCGAACGACGCGGACCCGTGTGGGCGGCGGGGCATCCGGCGGCGTGCGCGTGGGGTACGGCGTGCCGCCCGCGTACCGCCACGGCGCGGCCTCGACCGCGGCCTGGTCCACGTGCGTCCCCGTGGCCGTCACGAACGCCGCGACCGCCGCCTCCGCGTCCGTGGCCGGACGCGCTGACGAGGGGACCGGAACGCGCAGCTCCCGGATCACCTCGGGGCCGTCGAACAGGAGGTAGCGGCGGCCCCGCACGCAGATCTCGTAGGGCCGGGCGCGAGCACGCCCGGAGTCGGGAAGGTGTTGGAGGATCCACGGGTCGGCGACGGGGGAGCGGTCGGCGCCGTCGGTGGCCAGGACGTCGAGGTAGGTCGTGGCCGCGTGCCGGGTCCAGGCCAGCAGCCCCTCGTGCGCGGGCGCCACCCACCCGCCCATGACGCGGGTGCCGCGATCCCCTCGCCCCGGCAGGTGGGCGCAGGCCTCGCCGACCGGCCACCCCTGGTGTTCGACCAGGTCGAGCACGGCCGCCAGGGGACCCAGGGGCGAGCGGGCGAGGTAGGGCCGCTTGCCCGGGGCGGCCCGGCCGAAGGCGCGCTCGGATCTGGTGCGCAGATGGGTGGGGCAGCGGCGGGCGTCCGGGCGCACGGAGTCGCTGTGGACACGGATGACGGGTGCGAGGTCGGCGGCGCCGGTCGTCCAGGGGGCCATATCTCCTCCTGGTCGCGAGTGTGGCACGTTTCGGAAATGCTGGCAGAGGGCCTGTGGACAACGGGGGGCGGCCTTCCTTCAGGCTGGTAGAAAAACCTCAGAGTTCACATTTGCCCCAGAACAACTATTAAGGCATCCCCCATGTCATTTCGCCTGCGCGCGGCCCTGAGCGCGGCGGTGGCCGCGCTGACCCTCACCGCCTGCGCTCGGCTCGACGGCGTCCAGTGGGACTCCGTCGGGGACGTTCTCCATGACGTCGCCACGGACACGGTTCCGATCGTTGACTTCGACCAGGTCGACCGGGACGACCCGTTCGGCGGCACCGACGCCGAGGACTACGCGGAGGGGTTCGACCTCCCCGACGAGGTCTCCGCAGTCGGCCCCTACTCCGCCGGTCGCGTCCGCGAGGCCTACGAGACCGTCCAGGACCTCCTGGAAGCCGTGTACCTCAACCAGGACGCGGTCTTCGACGAGGACAACAGCGAGTTCACGTCCCTGCTCACCGGCCAGGCCCTGGACTGGTACCTGGAGAACCACGGGAACGAGGATCCGCGGCTCGACACCCGCCACATCCCCTTCAACCTCACTCCGGGCACGGCTGATCCGATCGGTGACGTGGTCAAGGTGAACGGTCGCATGCGGGCGGAGGAGGCGGTCGACGAGTACGGACTCGACTACCTGGCGGTCCGCACCGAGTACACGATCGTCCACCCGATCGCCCGTCCCGGCGATCCCGTGTCGGTACGACTGGTCACCTCGCACCTCGCGAGGTCTCCTTCTACGACCAGGGCGACGGCTCCTGGGAGTTCTGGCCGCTCTGGACGCGCTCCGCGGGCCCCACTCACTGCCTGTTCGACCAGCACACCTTCACCCCCGCCTACCCCGACGAGTGGGCACGGGGCGAGCGGTCCAAGGGCGTGCCCGAGGACGCCTACGACCTGGAGAACGCGCGTGAGGACCTGGAGTCGGCGGGCGAGGGGGAATGCGGAGCCATCCAGGAGACCTGACCGCCCGACCCGCCCGACCCGCGCTCCCCGGAGCGCGGGTCGGGCGGGTCCTCTTCCTGTTGAATGACGTCATGATCGTGCGTCGAGCACTGCCCGAAGAGATGAGCGCCGTCAGCGAACTGCGCGTGACCGCCTACCTCGCCGACGGCCTGTTGGGGGCCAGTTCGGAGTACGCGCGGACCCTCCGGCTCCTGGGCGCCGACGGGACGGGCGAGGTCCTGGTGGCCGCGGAGGGTGACACCCTCCTGGGAACGATCATGTTCGAGCCGTGGTCGCCCGACAGCGAGGTCGCCCGGAGCGCGGACGAGGCCGAGATCCGCGCGTTCGCCGTGGCTCCGCGGGCCCGCGGGCTCGGTGTGGGCCGCGCCCTGGTCAACGCCCTCGTGGAGCGGGCCAGGGAGGAGGGCGTGGTCCGGATCGTGCTGTCCACCCTTCCGCGGATGCGGGCCGCGCAGTTCGTCTACCGCGCCCGCGGGTTCGGCCGCGCCCCGGAACGCGACTGGACCCCCGTGCCGGGTGTCGACCTCCAGGTCTACGAGCTGAAGGTCAAGGAGTAGGGAGCGGCGGGCCGGGACGCGTGCCCGTCGGTTTCCCCGTTCCACGGCCGACCGCGCGCACCCGACGGGCGGCCTCGGCCAGCGGTTCGCCGAGGGCGCCGTCGGCGAGCCGGTCCAGCACGACCTCGGCTGCCGGGTGCCCGGTCAGCCGCATCGTGCGCGTGAGCTGTTCGGCGCATGCCGCGTACCGGTCCCGGTCGCGGTCGGGTAGCGGGCTCCCCGCCTCGACCAGGATCGCGTAGCTGTCCAGGACAGCCCAGACCACCTGGTGGGACGTGAGCACCTCGGCGTGCGTGCCGCGCAGGCGGCGCGCCCACCCGCCGAGCACCGGATGGTGGACGTACATGCGCAGCACCGGCGTCAGGTCGGCGCCCAGCCCGGCCAGGGTCACGGCCACCCGGTGGCGCCGGTGCCACGCCCGCGGATCGGTGGAGGCCTCCAGCAGCTCCCGGGCGGCGGTGTAGGGGTCCCGGGTCCTCAGCCACCGGTTCATGAGGCCCTCGGTGTCGACCGGGCGCCCCTCCTCCAGGAGCGTGAGGACGTGGTCGGCCTCCATGTCCTCCACGGGGGGAGTGAGCGGAACCTCGGCGCCCGACTGGCGCAGCTGCCGCACGACGAAGTGGTCTCCCAGAGGCGTCACACGGTAGGAGTCCCCGCCGGTCCGTTCGACCGCCCCCAGGCCGACCAGCGTGTCCAGCACCGAGCGCAGATCGTCGCCTGGTCGGCCGGGACACGGTCCCAGCGCGACCCCGGCGCCGAACACCTCGACGAGCCGGTCCGGTGTGCGGGGCCGCCCGCTGACGAACAGGTCAATCAGGACGAGGAAGGCGGTCATCCCACGCGCGCCCGTCATCGCGAGCAGTGCGTCCGCCCACGCGTCGGCCACCGCGCCCGGCCTGCCTCGATCCCAGGAGCGGGCGGCGTGACCGTGCAGGACGCGGGTGTAGGTGGTGCGCAGGAGTCCGGCCTCGCGGGCCACCCGGAGGATGCGGGGGACCGCGTCCGGGCCCACCCCGAGGGCGGCGGCCGCGGTGTCGGTGTCGGGACCGGTCAGGGCGTCGTGCGGACGGTCGGGGTCCAGGGGGCGCCCCTCTCCCACCCACGCGGTGAGCCTGACCGCCTCGGACAGGGGTCGGCACGGCCGGGCCGCGGCGTCCAGGTCGGCCGCGCGGGCGGGGGCGACCGGCGGGAGGGGTTGGGGTTCGCCGCTGTCCCCGACCCCGAGACGGTCCAGGAGTGGCAGGGCGGCGTCGTCGACCGGGTCGGCGGTCGCGGGCGGTCCGCCAGGCGTGAGGTCGACCGTCGAGATCGCCGCGCGCAGCCGGCGCGGACTCTCGCAGGAGACCAGTCTTCCTCGCTCGACGAGGTGGTCGCACCAGGTCAGCCAGGTGTCCCGGAGACCGTCGGGAACGCGGTCCCAGTCGCGGACGGTGGTGGCGATGTCGTGGACGTCGGCGGTGGTCCAGTCCCCGGGATCGGGCGCCCCGGCGTCCCGGTGGGCGGTCAGGAGGAAGACCAGGGCGTTGACGTCCACGTCTACCGGGGGGTCCAGTCCCCTGGCCCAGTCCAGACACTCGTCTACGGCGGACAGGATGCTTGCGGTCATGGTCGACTCACCGAGAGTGGAAGTCTGGGACGCCCTCAGGTTATCCCCGCCGACCCCCGTCGTGCGAGGGAACGTGCGAATCGGGTCCGCCTCCGTCGCGTGTGCCCGGAGGCGCCAGGGCGCGCGCGTCCTTCTCGGCCCTGGCCGCCGCCCGTTCACGTGCTCTTCGCGGAACGGCGGTGCGCCTGACCGCGGTCGGCGGACGCGCGGGAAGGAACGCGACAAACGCGTGTCGGCGCGCGGAGTTTCGCGGTGGCGAAGTGCCCTGTCCTCGCTCGCACCGGACATCGCGACTCCGCCGCTTCCCCGCTGACCGAATCCGGCCAGAAGGGCTCTGGCTGTGGCGTTTGAGGACCGTGGCCAGGGAAGGATCAGAAGGGACGGTCGCGCCTACCCGCTTCCCGGACGCGGCGCCGAACACGAGCGGGCCGCCCGGGGCGCGAACGCCGCAGACCACGGCTTGAGGTTTGCCCGCACGCCCTGAGAGTACATATCCGGGCAAACGCGTTTTTCGCGTGTATTTCACGCGTGCTCTCGCCCCCAGGAGGACACCAGCGTGGCAAGGAGCGCCGACAACGCACGACCACTCAGCGGCGACGACGCCCGGGCCCGGGGAGAATGGCCCGAGACGCTGGACGTCGAGGACCTGCTCGCCCTGGGATGGCGCCCCACCCCCTTCCGCGAGTTCGTCCTCAAGGTGCACAGCAGGTGCAACCTCGCCTGCGACTACTGCTACATGTACGAGATGGCCGACCAGGGGTGGCGCGACCGTCCCCGCCGCATGGCCCGCCCCGTCGTCGAACGCGTGGCCGAGCGCATCGCCGAGCACGCCCGGGCCAACGGCCGCACCGGCGTCGACGTCATCCTGCACGGTGGAGAACCGCTGCTCGTCGGCCTCGACCACCTGCGCCACACCGCCCAGGTCCTGCGCAAGGCCAACGAGCCCGACGTCCACGTCGACCTGCGACTCCAGACCAACGGCGTCCTGCTCGACACCCACTTCCTCGACCTGTTCGACGAGGTCGGCGTGCGCGTGGGCGTCAGCGTCGACGGCGCGAGCGACGACCACGACCGCCACCGCCGCCGCGCCAACGGACGCGGCACCCACGCCGAGGTCCGCGCCGGACTCGAACTGCTCGCCTCCCCGCGCTACCGGCACCTGATGACCGGTCTGCTGACCACCGTCGACCTGGAGTCGGATCCCGTGACCACCTACGAGGCGCTCCTGGAGTTCGACCCGCCCGCCGTCGACCTCCTCCTGCCCCACGGCAACTGGGACGCCCCGCCGCCCGGGTGGGCCCCGGACGGCACCGCCCACGGCGCCTGGCTCACCGCCGTCTTCGACCGCTGGTACCACGCCCCCCGACGCGAGACCAACGTCCGCCTCTTCACCGAGATCATCCGCCTCGTCCTGGGCGCCCCCTCGCGCACCGAGAGCGTGGGCCTGTCCCCGGCCGCCCTCGTCGTCGTGGAGACCGACGGCTCCATCGAACAGGTCGACAGCCTGCGGTCCGCCTACGACGGCGCCGCCGCCACACCCCTGCACACCCTCACCCACGCCTTCGACGAGGCCCTGTACCTGCCGTCCGTCGCCGCGCGGCAGATCGGGGTCCGCGCCCTGAGCCCCACGTGCGCGGACTGCCCCCTGGCACGCGTGTGCGGCGGCGGCCTGTACCCGCACCGGTACCGGAGCGGAAGCGGATTCCTCAACCCCTCGGTGTACTGCCAGGACCTCTTCCGACTCATCACCCACGTCCGGGCGACCGTGGCCGCGGACGTCGCACGCCTTCGGGAAGGACGCTGAATGCCCTCCGGGGACCCGCTCCCGGACGAGGTCTTCGACGCGCTCGCCCGGGGCGGGGGCGGTCACGCGGTCACCGGGCTCCTGCGCCGCGCCCAGTACACCAAGCACCTCCTGCTCGTGCGCCGCGTCCTGGACGCCGCCCTCACCCGAGACCACCCCGACGCACCGCGCGTCCGCGCCGCCTACGACCTCCTGGCGTCCGCGCAGGAGGCCGACCCGGGCGCGGTGTCCGAGGTCCTGCGCCACCCGGCCGTGGGCGTGTGGGCCCGGCGCACGGTCCTGGCCCTGGGCGGCCGTCGCGACGAGAGTCCCCGGGTGGGCGCGCTGTCCGCGCTGTCGGCCGCCGCCGCGCTGCGGGCCGGGGTGAGCGCACGGGTCCGGGTACCCCTGTTCGGCCCGACCGCGCCGCTGCCCGCCCTCGGCCGCGCCCTGCTCGGCCGGGGGGAGGGGGACGGGGCCGTCGTCGAGACGCAGGGCGGCCGGGCGCGGTTGTCGCGCGGGAGCGTCCATGTGGACGTTCCGGCCGACCCGCACGAGGACGCGCCGGGGTGGCACGCGCTGCGTCGGATGTCGGCCGAGCACGCGGGGCGGCGGATCGACCTGGTCCTGGACGACCAGGACCCGGACCGGCTCCCCGGCGCCGACCTGCTCGCCCGGCGGCTGACGGGGAAGGAGGCGGACCGGTGGCGGGGGAGTCTGCGCGAGGCGTGGGCACTGCTGGTGACCGACCACTGGACCATCGCCGAGGAGACCGCCGACACCGTCGTCGCGCTGACCCCCATGACCGCGCCCGGCGGGGCGCACACGAGCGCGACCGCCCGGCACGCCTTCGGCAACCTCGGGACGTCCCACCCGCCCAGCCCCGTGCTGTTCGCGCTCACCTTCGCGCACGAGGTCCAGCACGCCAAGCTCATGGCCCTGCTCGACCTGGTTCCGCTCACCCTGCCCGACGACGGGAGCACGTACTACGCTCCCTGGCGGCCCGACCCCAGGCCGGTGTCCGGGCTGCTCCAGGGGGTGTACGCCCACCTGGGGGTGGCCGGGTTCTGGCGCCGGCACCGCGGCACGGCCACGGGAACGGAGGCGCGCCGCGCGCACGCGGAGTTCGCGCACTGGCGGGCGGCGGCCCACGACGCCGCGGGTACGGTGGCCGAGTCGGGGCGGCTCACCCCCCAGGGAGAGCGTTTCCTCACGGCGACAGCGCGGACCCTGGCCTCCTGGACGGCGGAGGAGGTACCCGAGGACGCCACGGCGGCGGCCGACTCCGCGGCCCACCGCCACCTGGACCGGTGGCGCGCCCGCGACCGAGCCCGGGTGAACGCCGACCACGCCCCCTCGGGCCGCCCCCCGCCGGCGTGAACGCGATCGGGCTTCCCGCGGCCTCAGAGCAGCGGCGGGTCGAAGTCCGTGACCAGCCGGCTCCCCCGGTGCGCGGCCGTCGTGTAGTGGTGCTCCCGGCCCAGCGTCCGGACCAGGGCCGTGAGCGTGGCCTCGGCCAGCCTGTCCGCCTCCGCCGTCTCGTCCTCGATCCGCAGATCCAGCGCGAGGTTGGCGGCACACGCCAGCGTGCTGTGGTGGTCGTCGCCCAGCAGCGCGCGAAGCCTGCGCAGCGTGCCCCGGCCCAGGCGCACGGCGTTCTTCGTCTCTCCCAGCGCCGACAGGTCGTTGGCCAGGTTGGTCGCCACCCCCAGCGAGTAGTGGTGGTCGCGGCCCAGCTTCTCGTCCAGGGCCGCCAGCGCCGACTCGTTCATCGACCGCGCCCGTGAAGCGTCGCCCAGCAGCCGGTACAGCAGGGCCACGTTGCTCGTGCACCCGTGGTTGTAGGGGTGCTCGGGCCCGTACGCCCGCACGTACCTCAGGTCGGTGTCCTCGCCCAGCTCCAGCGCTCCCGTCAGCTCCCCGGTCACCCGCCAGATGTTGGTCAGGCACATGGCCGCCGCCAACGTCTCGGGGTGGTCGATCCCGTACAACCGCAGGTACCGCGAGTGCACGTCCAGGGCCAGTTCGAGCGCCTCCTCGAACTCGCCGGACATGCGGCGGGCGATCGCCAGGTCCATCTGGGTGCGCAGCGTCCGCGGATGCTCGACGCCCAGCTGTTCCCGGCCGTAGGACAGCGCGTCCTCGCCCAGGTCACAGGCCTCGGTGAAGTCTCCCGACAGACGCACCGACAGGGCCAGGCCATGCCAGAACGACAGCAGCACCGGCGAACCGGGCGCCGCGCTGCGCCGCTTGTACAGCATGTACGCGCGTTCGTGCCGCGTCTGGGCCCCGGCGAAGTCGCTGGTCAGCGCGTAGTCGATGCCGAGGTTGTGCAGTGCGCGCAGGGTCGCGGACTCGTTGGGACCCAGCGTCTCCTCGTGCAGCCGGAGGGTCTCCTCGTCGTGCTCGCGGGCCTTCCAGAAGTCCCCGCGCGCACGGTAGTCGGCGCCGAGCCCCGACAGGACGTTCAGCGTCTCGCCGTGGGTGCGTCCCAGGGTCCGGCGCACCTTCGGCAGGAGGGCCCGGTTGAGGTCGTAGGCCTCCTGGTAGCGGCCCAGGTCGCGCAGCCGGTTGGCGTACAGGCGCTGCGCCTCCAGCACGTGCGGGTCCTCGTCCCCGGAGTCGTCCGCCCAGCGGTCGATGAACACGCGCGCGTAGCGGCTGGCCGTCTCGTAGTTGCCGACCACGAACAGGAAGCTCAGCATGCTCAGGGCGAACCTGCGCACGCGTGGACTGGTGCTCTCGGCCACCCGGGCGGGGCCCACGTGCGGCAGCAGCTCCTGGTAGCGGGCCTGTGCGGCCGGATCGGTCCGGCTCTCCGGAGCCGAAGCGCTCAACAGGGACCACACCTCGGTGCGGATCGCGTCCCGCGTCGGCTGGTCGAGCTCCTCCCGCAACAGGGCCTGGATGAGCCGGTGCACCTGGATGGTGCGGTTGGCGTTGTCCAGCCGCACCAGCGCGTACCGTCCCAGCTGTCCGATCGCCCGGCTCAGCCGGATGGGATCGGCCACCAACTCGGCGAGCTCGGGCCGGATCCAGCCCTCCTCGACCGGGAAGAACAGGTCGCGCGGGATGGGGTCGGGGCCGAAGAACGCGCAGCAGCGCAGCAGTTCCATCGCCTCGGGCAGGTTCTCCTGGAGCTTGGCCACCGACAGCTGCCACGCGGCGGTCATCGGCTCCGGGTACTCCGGCGGTTTGCCCTCCCGCAGGAGGGGGCCGGTGCGCTCGGACAGCAGCGACAGGTACTCGCGCGCCGACATCCCGGTCTCGGACTGCAGGGCCCCGGCCTGTTCCAGCGCGAGGGGGAGGTGGCCCAGGGCCTCCGACAGCTCCACGGCGTCCTCGATGCTGATCCCCCGGGGGATGCGCCGTTTGAGGAACTCGACGCTCTCGTGGGACGGGAAGACGTTGACCGACACCGTTCGGGCCACCGACTCCCAGCGGTGGTTGCGGGTGGTCACGATCACGTGGCCGGGACCCTGGGGGATGACGTCGGTGAGGTCCTCGGGCTCGTCGGCGTTGTCGAAGACGAGCAGCCACCGCGAGTACGGCTCGCCGCGGCGCAGCGCGTCGAGCACTCCGTTGGCCGCGTCCTCGACCCCGGTCAGGCCGGGGCCGGGCAGGTCCAGGTGCGGGGCGAGGTGGGCCAGCGCCGAGCGCACGAGGCCGGGCTGGTCGGCCATGATCCACCACACCAGGTCGTACTCCTCCCGGTAGCGGTGCGCGTACTCCACCGCCATCAGGGTCTTGCCGACGCCGCCGTAGCCCTGGAGGGTGTGCGGGACGACCGCCGTCACGTGGCCCCGCAGTCCCTCGTACAGTTCCTGGAGCTGTTCCGAACGGCCGGTGAAGTTCTTGTTCTGCGGCGGGATCCTCCCCCACACCGTGGGATAGCGCGGGGGGTTGTGGCCGGTGGCCCTCGTGGAAGCGCTCATTAGAGGACCATCCTTTGTGCAGCCCTCTCGAGTAGGGTTGTGACCTCTCGGTCCCGGTGGGTGCATGGCCAGTAGTGCGAGCCGTTCGACG
>NZ_MKKC01000093.1 GCF_001942255.1 Nocardiopsis sp. CNR-923 | reverse complement strand
ACACCCAGGAATCCCTCCGGGTCATACTCCTCGTCGTCGGGCACGGTGAGCGTGACGGACAGGAACCACACCCCGTCCCGATACAGCAGGTCCGACTCTCCGCGCTTGTGCTCGCCCAAGGCCTTAGCCGCATCAGGTGAGCAAGCGAAGGGCACGTCCTTCAACCGTCCCCGGACAGTCCACAACGAGATCGTGCGGGCGTCCACACAGAAGGAAAGGTTCCTCTGGTCGTAGGGCTGTGCGGCGTCCGACCGGAAGACGATCGGTTTTTCCCCGACGCGCTTGCGCCGCTTCGACCCGGGTTTTCCATAGTTCCCGGCCTTCAGGTTGGCCTTGAACGTCGTGTAGGCGTCGGCGACCTTCTTGACGACATGCTGTGCCGCTTGGGATCCGACACCGGCCGCGCGCACGTCGGCGTAGACGAGCTTGCGCAGCGCGTAGTTGCGGTGGGCACCTTCGCTGTGGGCGATCCGGGAAACACGGTTGGCCTGCTCGTTGACCGTGTGCAGGGTTGCCTCAAGCGCCGCCGCCTGTTCGGGCGAAGGCGTGAGTTTGAGCTGCACGACGATCGTGGACACCACCGCATCGTAGCATTGATCTATGTCACCGCGATGGGAACCAGACCCCGACGTACGCAGGGGAAGAAGCGTCGTCTATACCCTCCACGCACACTTGGTCTTCACACCGAAGTACCGCCGGGGTGTGTTCGACGAGGCCATGCTCACCCGATGCGAGGAGATCATGCGCGAGGTGTGTGCCGACTTCGGGGCGCAGCTGCGCGAGTTCAACGGCGGGACCGACCACGTCCACCTGTTGGTGCACTACCCGCCCAAGGTCGCGTTGTCTCGCCTGGTCGGCTCGCTCAAGGGTGTGTCCGCTCGCAGGCTTGGTCAGGAGTTCACCGGACGCATCAACCGTGCCCGCGTGCACGGACACTTCTGGTCGCCGTCCTACTTCGTCGGCTCGTGTGGTGGGGCGCCGCTGTCGATCGTGCGGGAGTACATCGAGAACCAGAAACGTCCCGGTCCCGGTGTTCCAGGGATCGAGCGGCGCTCTACCTAGTCTTGGGGGCGATTCCTCCCGGGGCTGAAGCCCCGGGGTTCCTCGCTAAGACACGCTGAGCGGGCCGACCTGGCGGATACTCGACTTCGGGGGCGTCAGGCGACCCCGTCGGGAGGTCGTAGCTGCCCCGTATCCGACCCTAGATGACGATCCCTACCCCGCGCCACCGGTTCGCGACGGTCTGTGGACGGCTGGCGGGGACGAACCGCCCGAGGCGGCCGGGGAAGCGACCGGCGCCCCCTCGGCCCCGAGCGCTCGCGTCGTCGCGACCGCCACACCATGCCCACGACGACGGCGACCGCCAGCGCCGTCACCCCGACCGCCGCCCACGGGGAGTCCAGGAAGAGCGCCCACCAGGCGCCGACCACGCCCGAGAACACCACCGACCACAGGGCGGCCCAGATCAGCGATCCGAGGAACATCGCGACGAGGTAGCGTCCGAACCTCATGCGCATCGCTCCGGCCGCGAGGTTGACGGCGGTCTGCACACCCACGGTGAGGAAACTCAGGGTGACGACCGGGGCGCCGAACCGGTCGATGCGCTCACGCGCGGTCTCCAGGCGCGGGCCGAGGCGCCTGCCCATCCGGCTACGGGACACGCCCTCGCCCAGCCCCCGGCCGATCCAGTACGTGGCCTGGACCCGCAGCAGGATCACACCGAGCAGCGTGAAGTAGACGATCCAGAAGGGCTGCCCCTCCAGGAAACCGAACTCAGGCATGGACCAGGCCCCCTCATCTCGCCGCCACTATGCTATGCCTTACCTAACTTCAGCAAGAGGGGCGGCGGCTCCGACGCGGGTGTTCCCAGCAACAGTCCAGGTCAGACATGTGCTGACGCCAGGACGCCGGTCACGCGTGCGCCGACGACCCGGTCCCGCCGGCCCCGACCTCCCGCGCCCGCGCGGTCGCCGAGATCGTGGCGACCCGAGCACGGTGTCGCCGTCGTAGACCACCACGGCCTGCCCCGGCGCCACGCCCGTGGCGGGCTCCGCCAACCGCACCCGCAGTTCGGGCCCGTCCGCACCGTCGCGCTGCACGACGCTGGCCGGGTACACCTCCCCGTGGGCGCGCAACTGCACGTGGCAGTCGGTCGGCTCGGTCAGCGGCTCGGAGCCGCTCCACACCGGACGCGCACCGGTGATCCGGTCGACGCGCAGCGCGTCGCGCGGACCCACCGTGACAGTGTTGTCCACCGGTTCGATGGACAACACGTAGCGCGGATGCGGGGCGCCGCCCAGTCCCAGGCCCTTGCGCTGACCCACGGTGAACGCGTGCGCCCCGTCGTGCGCGCCGACGACGTTGCCGTCCTCGTCCTGGATCGGCCCCGGCCTGGCGCCCAGCCGCCGGTTGAGGAACCCGGCCGTGTCACCGTCGGCGATGAAGCAGATGTCGTGGCTGTCCGGCTTGTCCGCCACCGACAGGCCCCGCCGCTCCGCCTCGGCCCGCACCTGCTCCTTGGTGCAGTCGCCCAGCGGGAACATCGCGTGCTCGACCTGTTCGGCGGTGAGCACGCCCAGGACGTAGGACTGGTCCTTGGCCTGGTCGACGCTGCGGACCAGGCGCCCGTCGACCTTGCGCACGTGGTGCCCGGTGGCCACGGCGTCGAAGCCCAACGCGATCGCCCGGTCCAGCACCGCCTCGAACTTGATCTTCTCGTTGCACCGCAGGCACGGGTTGGGTGTGTGGCCCGCTTCGTACTCGGCGACGAAGTCCGCCACGACCTCCCGGTCGAACTCCTCGGACATGTCCCACACGTAGAACGGGATGCCGATGACGTCGGCGGCGCGCCGGGCGTCGTGGGAGTCCTCGACCGTGCAACAGCCCCGCGCCCCCGTGCGGTAGGACTGCGGGTTCTTGGAGAGCGCCAGATGAACGCCGGTGACGTCGTGGCCGGCCTCGGCCACCCGGGCCGCGGCGACCGCGGAGTCGACTCCGCCGGACATGGCTGCCAGTACACGCAAAGTCATAGTGCCGTCCAGCGTATGCGGCGCGCGGGGGTCGCGGCCACGAGGATTGCGCCACTCCTGGCCGCCCGCCGCAGACGCCCCGGACCACGCCCCGCGCGGCGAGGGTGGTCGCCGGGCTCTGCGAAAATCGGAGCATGGCTCTGTTCCGTCGTCGCCGCTCCGCCGACTCCACCACCGCCGTCACCGCGTTCTGGGACGCCTGGCCCGAGGTGCGCGCACCGCTGGCCACCGCCGTGGAGTCCGGCCAACCGGCCCCGGCCGAGGTGGCCGACCGCGTCACAGCCCTGGTCAAGGGCATCCACCCCGACCTCGACTGGGAGGTGGGGCGCCCACCGGAGCGGAAGGGCGGCGACGTCGAGGACCTCGACCTGTCCCCGGACGTCGACCCGAGCGCCCTCCTCGAACAGCTCGCCGCGCTGGACGACCCCTCCAGGCTCACCGGCGGCCCCACCCACGCCCTCACCCTGCGCCCCGGCGCCTCCGACGACGCGCGGATCATGTCCGAGCGCTGGGCCCGCTCCGCTCCCTCCGACGACCAGTGGGTCTTCCAGCCCGTCCGCCCCGCCGACCACGAGAAGCTCACGTCCGTCCTGACCTGGGACGACCACGAGCTCGACCTCTCGCACGTGTCGGTGTCACTGCGCGTGAACCAGTCGACGGGCAAGATCGAGGTCGGCGTCTACCACCCCGACAACATGTTCCTGCCCGACGACGTGCGTCGCGGTGTGGCCGAGCACGTCGCCCTGCTCGCCCTGGGCGAGGACGACGTGGTCCGCTGGATCGGCGCGGCCACGTCGCTGGACCAACCGCCGCTGGACCCGCTTCCGCCCACCTCGATGCCCTCAGTGGCCCGCCAGATGGCCGAGCTGCTCGGCGGCGCCAACGGCTGGGTCACCCTGGAAGGGGCCCACCCGCTGTTCGGCGCGGTACGGATCCTCATCCGTCACCCGCTGACCCGCCGCGACTTCCCCGCGCTCTCCCTCTACGTCCAGGTGGTCGTCCCGTTCACCGCCATGGACGCCGAGAAACGCCCGATCGAGGCCTCCGAGGCGGCCCTGGGCGACCTTGAGGCCCGTCTGGAGGGCGTACTGGGCCACGACGGCGCGCTGTTCGCCCAGAAGACCGAGCGCGGCGAGCGCCACTACCACTACTACCTGGACCCGGAGTCAGGCGTCCTGCCCGAGTTCGAGGCCCAGCTGGTCGACTGGCCCGAGGGGAAGGTCAAGCTCCGCAGCGAGCTCGACCCGGACTGGGCGTGGTTCAACGCCTTCCGCCGCCAGTACCGCCGCGAACTGGGCTCCTAGCCAGGTTCCTTGGGCCCTGCGCTTGGTTTCGGACCGGGTTCGGGCGCCCCGAGGGCAGGGCTCCCTCATCCTCGGCGGCGCCCGTCGCCCGTTCCTCACCGCTCCGCTCGCCGCGCCCACCCGTCTCCCACCACCACCCTCGACGGACGCCCACGGCGCGGTCACGCCCTCACGAACCCCGCCGGCACCCGAGCGACACCCCGGGTGACCGTTCCGGGTACAGGCACGGGCGCGGGACGTGTCCCGGACCCCGCGCGGCACCGGACGGGACGCCGCGGCCGGTGACCGTGGGACCGGAATCGATCCCCGGTGCCGCGTGTCAAGCCCGAACCGGACGTTGCACATCTGGTGTCCAGGCCTGAACAGGCGTAGCGTGATCTCACCGCCAGGAGGATGATCCGGGTTGCCATGGACGGGGTTCTGACACGGTCACCCAGGATCCGGCCGCGCGGATCCGCGGTCGGGCCGGTGCTCGCCCTGTGCCTGGTCGGTTCGCCGCTGATGTCCCTGTTCCCGCTCGGCGTCTGGGAGGCGGCCCGCGCACTGGCGATCAGCGGCGCGGTCCAGTGGGTGCTGCTGTTCGCCCCGGTCATCGTCGGCGTCATCCTCCTGATGATGTGGCTGGCCACCCGCTGGTTGGAGGAGGCTGGCGCGCACCACCCCACCTCGCGGCCGCACTGGTGACCGCGACCGCCATGGCCACGCCGGTGGTCGTGGGGTACCTGGCTCCGGCGTTCACCCCGTTTCCCGGGGGCCTCGCCGTCAACGTCGCCCTCCTCACCGCGGCGATCACCACCGCGGCCCTGGGCACGTGCGTCCTGGTGGACCGGCTCCCGTACGCGTGGCCGCCCGGCCCTCTGCCCGCCGTGGCGGTGGTCCTGGCGGCTCTGGTGTCGCTGCCGCCGGCCTCGGAGGTCATGCGGGCGTGGGCGACCGAGGAGCGCTCACGCGACCAGATCACCGACTTCGCGCACACGATCGCCGTCCTCGACCACCCGGACTGGTCCGTCGCCCGCGTCCACGAGGTCAGCGACGCCCTGCGCCTCACCTACCGCCGCGCGGACGGCGCGACGGTCCACGTGCACTCCTGGGGCGGGTCGAACGCGCTCGACCCGCACGGCGACGGCGTCCGCACGGGCTGCGACTTCCCCGGCGTGAGCTGCCGGGAGACCGACGGGGCGGTCCTGGTGGACCGGGGCCCGGACTCCCCCGACGAGCTACGCGTCCTCCTCGACGACGGAACGGTCGTCAGCCTGACGTCGCCGCCGGGCTCCCCCACCGGCCTGGAGCACCTGGCTCCCTCCCTACGCCAGGAAGCTCCCGGTGAGCGCCGCGCCCTGATCGAGTCCGTCAGTCACCCCACGATGTGAACGCGGGCCCCGGTCCGCCCCCGGGGGGTCCCGGCCCGGTTTCGCCGTTCCGCCGCGCGGACGGTCACTCTGTGCGACGATCACCACCATGGGTGAGAAGACACGCCGAGTCGCGCTCCTGCGCCACTCCACGGCCAGCTGGTCCCATGACTCCGACCACGACGCCCGCTGTCCGACCGCGGCGCGAACAGGCCCCCGCCTCGGGTCGCTGGCTGGCGAGGAACGGGCTCGGCTTCGACCTGGTGCTGAGTTCGACCGCCGTCCGCTGTCAGGAGACCTGGACCCTCGTCGGCCGCGAACTGCCCGCCCCCCGCAGGACCTCCTACGACGAGCGGCTCTACGAGGCCACGCCCTCCGACCTGGTCACCCTCCTCCAGGAGGTCGACGACGACGTGGACGACCTCCTCATCGTCGGCCACAACCCCGGCCTCCACTGGCTCGCCGACACCCTGACCGGTGAGGCCGAGGGCGACCTGCTGGCCCAGCTCAACGTCTCCGGTTTCCCCGCCAGCGCGGTCGCCCTCCTGACCCTCGACGCGCCGTGGAGCGGCGTGGAGCACGGGGTCGGCCGCCTCGTCGCCTACTGGGCGCCGCCGTCCTGACCGGTTCCCGCCCCGGCCCGCTCCTGCCTCGACCGTCCCCGCGAACCGACCATTACCCTGGTTCGGCACGGCTCCCGAGAGCAGGAGCGACCGTTGACGCCTTGCCACACCCCTTGCCGCCCCTCCACCGGCGCCGATGACGCGCCCTGCCCCTGGGAGACGCTGGGCAGCGCCGTACGTCCGCGCCAGCTGCGGCCCCGACACCCACCGGTGGGAGACGTTCGCGGACGCGGTCCCCGTGCTGGCGATGGCACGCACCTACACGTCGGCGGTCCGGGTCCTGGAGAGCCTGGCGGTGTTCCGCGGCGACGACCGCGTTCGGATCGTCTTCGCCCTCAGCGACAGCACGGCGTTCACGCCGGGACCCGGGAACTCCTGGACTCCCACGGCGTGTCCGTCGTGCCCTGGGAGGTGCGCCACTGCGTCCGGCCCCGCCTGGTGGTCACGGCCTCCGAGAACGTGGACCTCACCGGTTACACGTGCCCGGTGGTGGTCCTGCCGCACGGCATCGGCTTCCAGAAGTACGTGCCCGACCACCGCACCGGTGATCGCCGCGTCTCCGGACTGCCCCGGTCCGAGTCCCACGACGCGGGCAACGTCCACCTGGTGCTCTCCCACCCCTCCCAGCTCGCACAGCTGCGCGCGGAGAGCGGATCGCTCGCCGACCGCGCCCACGTCGTCGGCGACCCGGCGCGGGACCGGCTCGTCGCCGCCGGCGCCTGCGCCACCACTACCGCGCCCGGCTCCGGGTCACACCCGGCCAGCGGCTGGTCCTGCTCACCTCCACCTGGGGGCCGCAGGGGCTCCTGGGCACCCGGCCCGGGCTGCCCGCCGGCCTGCTGGGCGCCCTCCCCCACGACGGCTACCGCGTGGCCGCCGTCCTGCACCCCAACGTGTGGTTCGCGCACAGCCCCTGGTCCGTGCGCCGCACTCTGGCCGACGCCCTCGACTCGGGCCTCCTGCTCATCCCGCCGGACGCCGGGTGGGGCGCCGCCGTGGTCGCCGCCGACTGCGTCATCGGCGATCACGGCAGCGTCACGATGTACGGGGCCGCCCTGGGTCTGCCCGTCCTGCTGGGCGCGTTCGGTGAGGAGTCCGTCCCGGGCACGGCCGCCGCGGAACTGGCGCGTACCGCGCCGCGTCTGACCGACACGGGGTTGCGCGAACAGGTGGAGGCCGCGATCGACGCGCACTGCCCGACCCGGCACCGCCGGGCGGCCGACCTCGCCTTCGCCCACCCGGGGCAGGGCGGTCGCAGAATGGCCGCGTTCCTGTACGGGCGGCTGGGCCTGCGCCCCCGCGAGGACGACGGTACCGACCGGGCGCTCCCGGTTCCGGTCCCCGACGCGGCCGGCGACCCGCCGCGCGCCTTCGAGGTGTACGGGTGGCTGGAGGGCGACCGGGAGATCGCCTTGGAACGCTTCCCCGCCGCGACGCGCCGAACCCCGGTTCCGGGTCCCGGGACCGTCCGCCACCTGTCCGCGTTCGAGACCGAGGCGAGGAACTCGCTCGTCACCTCGGCGTCGGTCGTGTGCCGGGACACCGACGCCCACACCGACGCGCGTGCCTGGGCCGAGGAGGTCCTGGAACTCCTGCCCGGCGCTCTGATGGCGGCGGCCGACACCGGAGCGGACACCCCCGGCACCCCCGGCACGGTAGCGGCTCCAGAGGCCGCCGAGAACCCGGCGAACGCCGGGAACGGCGTTGCCTCCACTCTCGTGACGATCCGCGACGGCCGACGGTTCACGGTCCGCCCAGGTTCACCGCTCGACACCGTGCTGGCGGCGGCCGCGGTCTACACGCTCCTCCGTGCGTCCGAACGGATCACGGGGGCGTGCAAGGTCCGTGTCGGCTCGGTCCCCGTCGACGTCAAGATCGAGGCGGAACCCGTCACCCCTCCGGGGACTCCTCCTCCAGCAGCCCCGTGACCTCGCCGGCCCGCGGGCTGCCCACCCGGTCGTAGAGATCCCGGGCGATCTCCAGATGCCGACGCCGGTCACCGGTCGCGCCGAGCGACCCCAGAACCTCGGCGAGCCGGTGGTGGGCCTCCGCCTCGTAGTACCCCAGGTCCTCTCCGGAGCGTTTCCGGTGTTCCCGGAACCCCTCCAGCGCGTCGTTCAGGGCCGTCACCGCCGCGCGGTCGTGGCCCGCCTCCGCGTGGGCGCGGCCCAGCATGACGCGGGCGCGCGCCGCCATCCGGTGGTCGGGGCCCTCGGGCAACGCGAGCAGGTCCGACAGTGCGGTCGCGATGTCCGCGGCGGCGTCCTGCGGCCGTCCCGCCGAGATCAGGGCGCCGCCCCGGAACAGGAGCGCGAGCGCGGAGCCGCGCACGGCGCGGGGATCGTCGCTGGCCCGGTTGTGGCGGAGGGAGCGGTCGAAGGCGGCCACCGCCGCGTCCGGATCGACACCCTCCAGGAAGCGGCCGTGGAACTCCCACACGGATCCGCGCAGGAGCTCGTCGTCCACGTCCTGCGCCAACTCCACCGCGCGGGTGATCCGCGCCCGTGCCTCCTCGTCGCGGCCCAGGTCACGGAGCGGTCGCGACACCAGCGCTGACAGTCGGGCCTCGGCGGCGGCGTTCCCCGCCATCCTGGCGGCGTCGGCCCCGGCGGTCCCGGTCGCGACCCAGTCGTGCACGTGGCGTTCACCGAGGTAGAGAGCGCAGGCCAGCTCGGCGAACCGCCAGGTGTGCTCGTACATCCGCAGGTCCAGGCAGCCCAGAACCACGGCCATCAGCGTCGGGCGTTCCCGGGACAGCCACCGGCTCGCGGCGGTCCGGTCTCCGTGGAAGGGGTCCTCAGCTCCGTCCAGCAGTGCGTCCAGGTCGACCACGCGCAGGCGCTCACCCCGGACGAGCCGCTCGGCGAACCCGAGCACGACCATGGCGGCGTCGAGCATCCGCCGCAACCGGTCGGCGCGAACCTCCGCGCCGTCCTCGGCCTCCGCGCGGTCGCGGGCATGCGTCCGGATCAGCGCGTGACGGAACCGCAGGGCGCCGCGCTCGCCGGTCTCGACGAGGTTGGCCGCGACCAGCTCGTCGAGACGCGCCTCGTCCGCCACCGCCAACGCGACGGAGCGGTCGAAGGCCGCCCCGGGCCACGTGCCCAGGGTCCGGTACAGGACGGCGGCCCCGTCGGACAGTTCCGCGTACGCAGACTGGAAGATCACGTCGAGGTTGCTCCGTTCGTCACCCACCGCCCGCAGTACTCCTCCCGGTCCGCGCACCCGGTCGGCCAGCTCGCGGGCGCTGCCCGGACCGCCCCGGTCGAGCCGAGCCCCGACCAGGACCAGTGCCAGCGGCAGTCCCGCGCACACCGCCAGGAGGTGGTCGACGTCCTCGGTGTCCTCGTCGGTCAGGTCGAAGTCGACCAGACGTTGGAGGAGGGTCCGCGCGACCGGGGCGTCGAGCGGCTCCAGGTCGCGCAGGCGTGCGCGGGCCGCGATCGTCAGTTCTCCCAGATCGGGGCCGTCTCCCGAGGCCAGGACGAGGCTGCCGGGGCCGCTGGGGATCAGCGCACGGATCTGGGCGGGCTCCCAGGCGCCCTCGACCACGACGAGGAGGCGTCGGCCCCGGGTGTGCGTGCGGTACGCGCCCGGCCAGTCCCTCGGATCCGGGGACAGGGCCTCGCTGGCGACGCCCAGCGATCGGAGGAACTGGGCGAGCGCGGCGTCGCTGTCCTCGCGTGCGCCGCGCTCGTACTCGTAGGTGAGCTGGCCGCCGGTGAAGTAGGCGCTGGTGGCGTAGGCGACCTGGTGCAGCAGGGAGGTCTTGCCGATACCGAGCGGTCCCTGGCAGACCACCACCCTCGGCGGGGCGTCCGGGTCCATGAGGCCGCTGATCCACTCGATCGTGGCCTCGTGGTTGACGAAGTCCGGCGGTGGCGGCGGGACCTGCATCGGCGGCGCGGCGGGGTCGCGCCCGCCGACGTGCTGGTGAAACTCCACGTGCCGCGCCTGGACCACCGTGGAGTCGCGGGCGCCTCCGTGGACAGCGTTGTGCGTCCCGCCGCGCTCGGGGGTGTTGGCGCTCATACGTCTCCTGCGTGGGGGTGGAGATCCGGACCGACGGCTCTCACCGTACGGGAAAGCGCGGGGGCGGTCACGGCGGGCCGCGCGGCGCGGCCGGGAGCGGGCGCACGCCCGACGCGCCAGGGGCGTGTCCGGAAGTGGTCACGTTCCCGCCCCGCACCACAACGCACGGTGCTGACCTGGTTCGACGTTCCCGAAGCCGCCGCACCACGGCTCTCGTGCGGCTGACCCGTACGGAAAATGTCCCCAAAACCTGACAAAATCAGCACGTCGCCTACAGACAGTTCCTCGTCCGACGCGCGACGTCGCCGCTCGGAACAGGCCAGGCGACACACCCAGTACCCGAACGGCGACGAATCAGGGAGAAGGTGGAAGTGAAGTTCGACGTCGTCTCCTTCGACCACGGCGAGGATCCCGCCACCCCGGCGCCGCGATCGACGGCATCCGGTGAGGGCTCCGCAGAGGACGCGGAGGGCGGGCTCCCCGCGCTCCCACCCGACGTACGGATGCGACGGGCCGTCGCGCACCTGCGGACCCGCTCCGGCGCCGACCTGGCCCGGGTCCGCTCAGCCCTGAACCAGCTCCACCACACCGTCGAGGCCGCCCGAGCCCAGGACTCCCACGGCACCGGCACGACCGACCAGCCGCCGCCCCCAGGCTTTCGCCCCGAGGCCTTCGCGCCCGCACGTCCGACTGACCCGGCCACCACCGTCTGAGCAGGAGGCCCCACCCTTGTCCAGCTGGGACATCACTCCCCAGGACGTCGGCTCCGTCCTGTCCGCCACCGCGGCCCACCTCGGTGAGGAGGGTGGCGCCGACGGCCTGCTCGGGGAGATCGAACGTCTGGAGACCGACATCACCCTCACCAGCGGCCACATCAACAGCGCCCCGATCAGCATCGCCCTGGGCGAGTTCGCCGAACACTACTTCGGCCTCATGGGCGACATGCTCAGCCTGACCGCCAACGCGCTGGAACAGACCAGCGAGGCCACCGCCGCCTACGTCGAGGGCAACCGGGAGATGGCCCTGGAGTCCCAGCGCAACGCCGGTGTCGTCCCCGAACCGGAGAACACCCCTCCCCCGCCCGGCAACGCGCGAGCGGTCTGACCGCCCCGCCTCCCAGCCAAGGACGCCCCGTGCCCCCAGCCGACAGTCCCGCCGCCGGTCCCCCGCCGTCCATCGAAGAGCAGACCGGCATGCTCACCGACGGCGACGGCAAGATCAGCCCCGCCACGTTCCCGGTGCCCACGCCCTCACCCGGTCACATCGAGACCCTCGCCTCCAGGCTGCGCACGTCCGGCGGAGCCGTCAGCGACGTCGGCCACGACATCAACTCCTCTTGGGGCGGCCTGACGGGCTGCTACCAGGCGCCGGAGGCCGCGGAGCTCTACACCGTGCTGAACCCGGTCGCACCGACGGGGACACCGTCTCGGCAGCCTGAACGGCGCCGCCAGCGCGCTGGAGGACTTCGCCGACGCGCTCAGCGGCATCCAGTCGCGCTGGGCGAGGCTGCGCGCTGAGGCGACTGAGTTCCGGAACCGGATCGACGCCGAGGGCGACGACTGGAGGGAAGCCGAGGGGATCAAGGGCTTCTTCGGCATCGGGGAGAGCCCCAACGTCGCCGAGAACCAGGCTACGTCGACCGGGGCATGGCCCTCGTCGAGGAGTACGCCGAGGCCGAACGCGACTGTGCCAACCGGATCAACGCCGGGATCCCCGGCCGCACCCGGTTCGCCGCCATGCCCGGGAGCGGCCACCTCGACCCGGACGTCTTCTACCACGGCTACGAACAGGACCTGTCGGACCTGGCCACCGCGTGGGGCGTGGAGGCGGCCACCACCGACGAGCACTGGTGGGTGGACGTGGGCGCCGCCGTGGGCGACTGGGCCGTGGGCGCGGCCGAGGGCCTGGGCGCCATGGTCGGCGCGCACAGCTCCGAGGGCTGGTTCCAGATGTCCTGGGGCGACGCCCTGTGGGAGAACTGGGAGAGCAGCGCCCAGTCGGTGGCGTCGCTGGTGGGGATGTACGACGCCGAGTCCGACGACTGGGGCTGGTCCGGCTGGGGCGCCGTGGGGTCGGCGTGGAGGGACGCGGCGCACGCGGTGGTGCCGTGGGAGGAGTGGGGCGAACGGCCCGGCTACGTGATCGGCACCGCCTTTCTCAACATCGGCGTCACGGCCGTGGGCGCGGCCCTGTCGGCGACGGGCGTGGGCGCGGCGGTGGGCGTGCCGCTGATGGCCTGGCGGGGCGCGGCGGTCATCAGCCGCATGGGCGACTCCCGTGTCCCGGACGTGGGCCTGCCCGACACGGACGCGCCCGGCGTCAGCGTCAACCTCAACCTGCCGAACTTCGCCGGGGGTTCACGGGAACTGTTCCGGATCGACACATCCAGATTCGACCTGGGCGGGCTGAGCCGGGAGCGCCTGGCCGAGGCCCAAGGAGCGGTGGAGCGGCTGACCGCCCGGTTCGGCGGTGGCGGCGCGGAGTCCGCAGACTCTCCCCACCACCGTCGAGCGGTGCCCGAGGATCCGACCACGCAGGACCTCGCCGACGTGGTGACGGTCCAGGACGTGCTCGACCCGACCTCTCCGGAGGCCGCACGGCTTCGGAGGCAGTACGAGGGCGACTTCCTGGAGAACGACGTCCGCTCCGACGGCGCCCCGGGCAGCTGGGAGGCTGCGCAGCACAGCGACACGGACGGGCCGGAGGCCGATGGCGCGCGGGTGCCAGCGGGTGTGGGCGGTCGCGGCGACGACACGCTGACCGCGTCGAGGAACACCCCCAGCCCGACCGCGAACCACCGGGTGGACCTCACCGGCATCGGCGACCGCGGGCACGACGGCGACGGCTCCCCGGACAGGGATCCGGATATCAGCAACGGTCGGCACGACGCACGACTCCAGGATGAGAACTCCCCTGCCCGCAACCATGCCGATGGCACAGACCCCAGTCCTTCCTTGGCCGGGGGCGACACTCCCCTCTCTGAATCCACGCAGACCAGAGAGCAGCCCCCCACGGATCCGAATTCTGAACCGAGAACCGACGACCCTCACCCACCCGAAGGATCTGTGCCGCTGAACGGCCCCGAGTCGATCACCGAGAGTCGGTGGCCAAGCCCAGCCGATGACCACACCGACGTTTCCACCTCTGAGGATTCCCCAGCAATGCCTGGGCTCCAGGACGTGGAGCCGGTATCTCGGAGATACAGCGGGGTACCGCTCGAACCCATCCCCGAACCGGGCAGGGACCCGTGGATATCCGACGACGACTGGAGTCCTGATCTGCCGGAGGACAGCATGACTCCAGAGGGGCGGGATCCTGATCCGGCCAATACACCGGTGGCCGGGGGCGGCCAGGAGCGGCAGGGAATGCTGACGCCTGTGGACACGGACCGCGGGCAGATCTTCGAGAAGATCGACCGCAGCCGGGTCACCCTCGATTCCAACGGACGAATCCGAACCATCGACGACAAGCCCGCCGGACAGTACATGGCAGAGCTCCTCGACCTGCGCGTCGAACAAACGAAGAACCAGGTATTGGACAAGGGGGCCCACGCCACAAAGGGCGGCCTCGGAAAGAATGGCGCCATCACGTCCTTGGTTCTCGACCGACGGACCGGGATCATCGTCGAGGGTGTCAACGGCAGGCGTGACAGCACGATCCCTGACGAATTGGTTCATCCGGTCCTGCAGGAGCGGCTGGATGCGCTCCAGGCTGGCGGACCCTATCCTCTCCACCAGAACGGGAAGCCCTGGAGGCTTGCTCCCACACGCATGGACGACGACCCACTACGCCATGCCGAGGTCAAGGCGGTCAACGAGCTTCTCTGGCGACGTGGCGCTGACGCGGACGCTCGGCGATCGAGGATTTCCAGCTGGACAATCGCTTCATATACCGGAGGGAGGGGGAGGACCACCGGGCTCCATGCTGCCCGAACTGTGGGGACATGGTCGGAGACGCCAAGAACCCCACGGCAGGACGCAAGACCGACCCAGTCCAGGGGTTGTGGGACGGGACTGTCGACTACGACGACGAGGACGAGGGTCTGCGTTCCACTACAGACGGGAGTTCACCCACTCCCTCTGCAAGTCAGGCGCACGGGGAGAGCGGGGCACCGGAGGGAGTGGATGAACCGC
Organism: Nocardiopsis sp. CNR-923; assembly: GCF_001942255.1. GTDB lineage: Bacteria > Actinomycetota > Actinomycetes > Streptosporangiales > Streptosporangiaceae > Nocardiopsis. The sequence goes on along the minus strand of NZ_MKKC01000093.1, from coordinate 26,284 downwards.
CAGCGGCGAGCCCCGACGGAGACGGGCGCTAGGCCCCTCCTACGATGACAGCAGGGAGAGCGAAGGTTCATGAGGGCCGACGAAGACGATCTTGATTACGACCCCGACAACTACATCACCCTTCTCAACGGCGAACCCTTCACAGGAGAGGGTGTGGAGACGGACGCCGATGGCAACATCCTGACACTGAGCAACTATGTCGATGGCCACGAAGACGGTGCACAGCGCGAATGGTACTCCGACGGTACGCGCCGGTCCGAAGGGATTGTCGAGAACGGCCACCCAGTGGGCGAATGGAAACAATGGCACACCAACGGACAACTCGCACAAATTAAGACATTCGGCGACCATGGAAAACTTCTGTCACACCAGCGCTGGACGCGAACGGGACCCTGACCAAGGACAAGATCTACCCGGCCAAGCCACCGACCAGTTACTGATCTTTGATTATGCGGCTGACGGAAACGGGGAGGGTTCCAAGCCGACCGAGTCGATGAACCCCCGCAGCAGGTCGGTGCGTTTGCGCACCGGACGCAGATGCGCGTTGATCACCTGCTCCAACTCCTCCAGGCTCCGGAACAGACGGCTTCTGAGCACCCGTTCAAGGTGCGCCCACAGCGTCTGCACCGGGTTCAGTTCGGGCGAGTACCGGGACAGGAACACCACCCGCACCCAGTTCCTGCGGGCGAGGTGGGCGGCCATCTTCTTCCCGGAGCGCGAGGAGTGGTTGTCCCAGATCAGCACCACCGGGCCCCGCAGCGCCCGACGCAGCCGGCCCAGCAGGGCGGGCAGCACCGCGGCGGTGATCGAGGAGCGGGTGCGCACGGTGTGGAACAGCTTCACCGCCCCGGTCGCGGGGTGCACGCACAGCCATCCCACGGTGTTGGCCCGTTCCCGCCGGCCCCGGGCGGGTGGCCACCAGCGGGGTGCGGCCCCGTCGGCCCCAGGTGCGGCGGGTGGGCGGGGACGTGCCCGCGCCGCACTCATCGGCGAAGACGACCCACGCACCACGGGTTTCAGCGTGCTCTTTTGGCCCGGGGCCACACCTGGGTGCGCCACCGGTCGACCTCTTCCTCGTCGTGTTCGGCGGCACGGGTCGTGGGCGTTTGGTGGGAGAAGCCCCTGCGTTGGAGCAGGCGCCACACCCCGGAAGGGTCGGCGTAGCAGACGCGGAAACGTTCGTGGATGAGGTGGTTGATCCGGTCCAGGGTCCAGGACTGGTCGGGCCAGCCGCGCTCGGTGGGGTTGGAGTCGAGCAGGGCGGCCAGGGCGCGTTCCTGCTCGCCGTCCAGGAAGGGTTCGGCGCCGCGGGGGCGGGCGGCCAGCGCTGCGGGGCCCTCGCTCTTCCAGGCGGTGTGCCACTTGTGGACGGCTTGTCTGCTCGCACCGAGCAGGCGGGCGATCGCGGCTTGGGACAGCTCGCCCCGGTCGAACAGCTCCGCGGCGACCAGGCGTCGTTTCTCGTACTCGACAGGGGTGCGGGGAGAGGAGAGGGGAAGCTCCATGAACAGGGTTTTCCCAGTTCAGCCGGACGTCAACCCACACATCAAAGATCAGTAGCAGCGCATCGATGTCCTCGGCCTCCTGGAGGCCGTCACCGGTCATCACCCAGTACGACTGGGTCGCCTCCCCGAACCAGATCACCAGGTGTCGGTGGCGGGCCTGGATCACCGCGGCCCTGGCGTGCTCATGGGAGAACTCGGCACGGTGACCGCCAAGGAGCGGGAGAGCCCGCGCCCGGATCGTCCGGCACGTGGGGTGGCAGCAACGGCGGCACACCGGCCCGAGCGTCTGCGCCTTCCCCGGCACCGGGGGACACTGGCTCGCGGACTCGGGGGTGTGGGCTTTCGGAGCGCCGCTGGAGCGGGCGAAAGCGGAGAGGGTCGTGAACATCGCGTCCTACCTGTGGGTGTGGGTCGTACATGAGTGCGGAGGATGAGGGGACAGGCCGAGCGCGGTAGAAGTGGGCGCGCCCGGCCACTGAGCGTCAGGCCGCGGGGCTCGTGTCCCACAGGCTGTCTTCGAGGTCGAAAGCCAGGTAGCACCAGACGTGATGGGTCCGGCCGCGGGCGTCGCTCCCCCAGTCGGTCGCGAACGCGTCCACCAGGGTGAGCCCCCGGCCGGATTCGGCGTTGAGGCAGAGGCCGTCCGGGTTGGCGGCGGGGACGCCCTCCTTGGCGCAACCCATCGTCCCGTTGTCCCGGCAGACCAGGTGCAGGCCGTCGCGGTGCCGGTCGACCACGAGGCTGTAGGTCCCGCCGGGGAGTCCCGAACGCGTGTGCTGGATGGCGTTGTTGGCCAGTTCGGAGCCGAGGAGCGTGAACAGGTAGCGGTAGTCCTCGGACTCGGTCACGGCACAGGTGTCGAGGAACGCCCTGACCAACGGCATGACGACCGGGGTGCCGGGGAAGTCGTAGCGCCGGACGCGGAAGTGGGAGCGCTCGGGCCGACCCGAGAAGTAGTGCCGGCACCGGGGCCGGATGAAGGTCGAGAGAGGCACGGTGACGTCGCCGAGAGACGGCATCGCGTAGTTCGCAAGCATGACGAACACACTCCTTGACGTGTCGGAGTACGGACAAAAGGGATGAAGTGTGCCCGCAACAGGTGAGTTCGAGAATCCCGCGACGACGGGATGGGGCACGGCGTAGCCTGGGCATCAACGACCTTCAGTGATCAGCCGGTGACTACATCATCTAGGTAACCGTTATTATTCGAGTTATGCAAGCGGAACTTGAATTCTACCCATGGGTAACTAGGGAGGTTCACGCGACATGCAAGACCCGCGAAGTCCATCTCTGCGCCTACGACGACTCGCAACCGAACTCCGCCGCGCCCGACTCGCCGCCGGGTACTCCTCTACCAGTGTTGCCAGGGAGCTGAAGTGGAGCTCCCCCAAAGTCACAAAAATGGAGACCAGCGAGTCAAAACGAATTAAACCGGACGATCTCGACAATCTCATGGATCTGTACGGGATCATCGATCCTGAGAAGCGGGCCTGCATGCAGGCCCTCGCCAAAGACGCACGTGTCCGTGGCTGGTGGTCGAAGTACAAAGACGTCTTCCGAAACGAGTCACTTCCGGACTTCGAGGCGGAGGCATCCGTCCTTCGGGCGTACGAGTCCCAGGTGATCCCTGGACTGCTCCAAACCCCTGCCTATGCGGCTGCCATCTTCAAGGGCGGACGTTACGCAAATCCCCAGGAGATCGTACGACGCACCGAAGCACGCATGGGACGCCGGGGGATTCTCACTCGGTTCAATCCCGTGCACCTGCGAACAGTCATCGATGAGTCCGCCTGCCAACGTCTCATAGGCGGACCTGATGTGCTGGCTGGCCAGCTCAAGCACCTGCTCCACATGGCGCAGATGCCGCACATCGATGTGCAGATCCTCCCTCTCAGCCAGGGCGCACACTCCGGGCTCACCGCCCCGTTCACGATCCTGGACTTTCCGAACCCCCTGGACTCCTCCATCGTGTGCGTGGAGACTCTGAGCGATGCTCTGTATCTCGAAGAGCACGACGATGTAGAGCTGTACGCCGCCACCTTTGGGGATGTCCAGGCCTCGGCGATCAGTGCCGCCGAGACCGCCGAGTACATCACCAAGCAGATACACGTCTTGGAGACCACCCGTTGAGACGCTCAGAGTTGATCTTCTACACGAGCAGCTACAGCGCGCACGATGTCGACCGCCTCAATGTTGCCCTCACCCCCACGAACTTCCGCAAGAGCAGCTACAGCGGACAAGGGGTCAACTGCGTCGAGGTCGGTGGCCTCCCCCACGGAGCCGCCATCCGCGACTCGAAGCACCCGGACGCCGGGTACCTCCCCTTCTCCACTGCGGAGTGGACGACCTTCCTCAAGGCCGCTCAGCTCTAACTCCCACGCACTCGGCACCCGGATGCCCTCCCCCCGGGCCTCCGGGTGTTCACGGTCCACTGCCGTCAGTTCTCGCTTCCCGGCGGGCTCACTGGCTGTCCCTCTCGCTCACGCACCAACCGCTCCAGGCGCTCCACCTGCTGGCTCAGCTCGGCGAGTCGATCCATCACGGCCTGGTGCTGGATCTCCTCCAACTCCTGGTCCTCGGCCCACATGCTCCTGTCGACTTCCTGTTCCATCGACGTGACGATCACACCGATGACGAGGTTGAGGATGATGAAGGTCGTGAGCACGATGTACAGGACGAAGAACATCCACCCCATCGGGTGGTGAGCGGCCACCGCATCGGCGACGTCCGGCCAGTTCTCGGTGGTCATCACGAGGAACAGCGTGTAGAGGGTCGTCCCCAGGTCGCCGAAGTACTCCGGCACGTTCTCCCCGAACAGCTGGTGGCCGAGGACCGCCGCCGAGTAGATGATCACCAGGAGCAGGCCGATCACCGTCCCCATGCCGGGTGCCGAGCGGAACAGGGCCGTGATGATCATCCGCATCTGCGGAACGGCGCTGATGATCCTCAGGATCCGCAGGACGCGCAGCACCCGAAGCACGGAGAACGGGCCGGTCGCGGGGATGACCGACACGACCACGACGAGGAAGTCGAACCAGTTCCACGCTCTACGGAAGTACTGGCCTCGCCAGGCGTAGACCTTGAGCGCCAACTCGATGACGAAGACACCGATGAACACGCGTTCCACGAGCAGGAGATACGGAAGGGCGAAACCTCCGTAGGTGGCCCAACCCAAAACGACGGCGTTGGCCAGAATCAGCAGAAGCATCAGGTTGCCAAACCATCTGCTCTCCACCATGCGAATGACCTGAGCACGCCGCAACGTCACATCCCCCTCCGAAATTCCACCCCCATTCGGGCAACCAGCGACCAAATATATCGAAGGGCTCGGTCCATCCCTTGAGCCACTTCCCGCCCCGCCGAAAGTGGGCCGCGCATCGCGCTCGGCCACGGGGCCGACCGCCCTGATGGTTGGAGCAGACACGGTCACCAGGGTGCGGTGGAGGGGTCGCTCAGGACCACCGAACCAGTGATTCTCCGGCGACCGGGAACCGCTGGTATCTTCGCTGCTGGCCACGGCGGGGAAGCCCAAGCCGTCGGGCAGCGTCCGCGACCGAGGAAGAGGCATGCCGGAGCTGAAGTACTTCACCGGGTCGATGAACTCGGGCAAGAGCACGATGGCTCTCCAGGAGCACCACTCGCGGGGTGGTGAGGGCGTGCTGTACACGAAGCAGGACCGCGCCGGGGCGGGGATCATCTCGTCACGCCTGGGCCTGAAGTCGCCCGCGATCGAGGTCGGCGACGGCCTCGACCTGTACGACGACGTCGCCGAACGCAAGGCCGCGTACGTGATCTGCGACGAGGCGCAGTTCCTGTCGTTCAAGCAGGTCGGTCAGCTCGCGGGTGTCGTCGACGGGCTCCGGATCGACGTGTACTGCTACGGCATCCTGACCGACTTCCAGGGACGGTTGTTCCCAGGCTCCAAGCGACTGGTCGAACTCGCCGACAAGATCGAGGTTCTACCGGTGTCCGCGCGCTGTTGGTGTGGTGAGCGCGCGACGCACAACGCACGGGTCGTCGACGGCGTGATGGTCTACGAGGGGGAGCAGGTGCACATCGGCGGCATCGAGTCGTACACGACACTGTGCCGCCACCACTTCATGGCTGGCGTCGCCTGACGCCGCTGGCCCGGAAAATTCACTCAGGAATGAGCCTGAAAAACCTGTCGTGGAGTCGTCCAGCCAGGACCTCCGCTTGGCGCTCGAAGTCGAATTCGGACACTTCCCCAGCACCCACAGAATCGGGGTCGCCCAAAAAGGCGATAGTGTAAACTGCGCTTCGAGTCTGCGAAACTACCATGTACTGAGCTACGCCGCTGGCACTTTCCCCATAGAAAGATCGAGAAGCGTCAGCCCAATCATGATCCCCTCGTGATTCAATCGACGCAAACTCGTTCTCCGCGTCTACCAGGCGCCGCTGCAGAACACCAGATGCTGCCTGGTCACGACCTTGACCCGGATCACGAATCACAGCCTCGTAATCAAAATTGAATATCCATTCTGTTGTAGTTCCGTATTGCGGCGTCAACTCAAAGGTGCAGCGACCAACTACAGTCCTAGCGGCTTCACTGTCAAAACCAGGATCTTGAGCTTCGTCTGAATGCTCCGCCCTCAGCTCAGCAGTGATGGTGATATCTGATATCTGCGGTAAATAGTCAGAACACAGATCCAGAGCTCCGGGTTCCAGGTCTGCTCGCGGCTGTGCCGACTGAGCGACGCCGGGAATATCATTGTCGCCGGAAGTAATTCCGGAGGTCGCTGTGTCGAGAAGCAAGTTGAGCGCACCAGCCACCACACCGAAGACAGCAAAGGCAGCGAGCGTCCCACATCCGAATACTGCCGCCGCCGCCCGCCAACCGTGCAGGCCCTGTCTACGCACGGTCTCCTTCGTGTCAACCACGGTTATCCTGTGCCTCCAACTGTGCGAGCACGTGCGGGTGCTGCGAGGGTCGCGTGAACCCCAGGATGTTCGCGCGGTTGGGGTCATCGTACTCGCGCACCGCGATCGGACCACAGTTGGTGCACCAGGCTTCCACCATCAGCCCGTCGCCGACCACCATTCCCACGTGCCCGGGCCCCGGAGGTTCACCAGCCCTCGTGACATCAAAGAAGACGAGGTCACCCGGCTGTTCCTCTCCCATGGGAATCTCGGGCCCGAATCCCCACTGGTCCTGTGAGATGCGGGGAATGGTGAGCCCTATGCTCTCGTAGGCCTTCTGCATGAGCCCTGAGCAGTCAAAACCGACCGGTCCCGTTCCACCCCAGATATAGGGTTTCCCCCGCTGCGCCAGCGCCCAGTCGACCACGGCCTGCGTGACCTCGTCCGGTGCCCGACCGATCGGCAACCCGTCCGTGTTCAGCTCGCACAGAACGGCGGTCTGGATGGAGCCCGATGTGTCGAAGTCGCCGTCGGCGTACCGCTCGGCCCACTCCGTCACGTCGTCCACGTACCACCAGGCATGGTTGTATCCGAAGATCGCCTGGCGTACATCCGTCTCCAGACCGGCCGCGATGAGATAGTCAGCGGCGGCCGGGATCGCGTCGGCGGGATCGTAGACGTTGACGATGCCGTCGCCATTGCCGTCGACGCCGTAACCCTCGTCGGGACGGTCGTCGACGGCCTGGATCGGTTCGCCGCCCCAACTGTTGCCGGCGGCGGAGCCGTCCAGGGCACCGAACTGCATAGGACCGGCCGCCCCCCAGTCGTTGTGCCCCTCGGTGATGCCCGGTCCATCCCATCGCCCGTGGTGGGACTCGACCTGACCGACTCCGGCGAGGATGTTCCAGGGAATACCTCGATCCTCCCCGGCCTCCATGTAGAGGTTCAGGTAGTTCTCCGGGATGGAGTCCATCGCGTATCCGCTCGCGCCCGGTTGGTCGGCGTCGGCGTTGGGCCCGCAGGCGAGCCCGTTGGAGAGGAATCTGCCGATCTGCTGGGTGGTGTTGGTGATCAGTGGAACCAGGAACATCGTCAACATGATCATGAGAGCGACCATGATCGCGGCCGTGATTCCGACCCACGTGCCCGTCGCACCTTGGTCGGAGGGGGTCGTGGGGGTGAGGGTGAGGCGGGGGGCCAAGGGTTACTCCTCCCCGAACTGTCCTACGTCGGCGGGTTGAAAGTCGAAGACCGACCAGGCGCCGCCTTCACGGACGACCGTCACGGCGAACTCGCCGAGGTCTTCGTCGAATTCTGCGTCGCCGGTCTCGGTGATGGACTGTGCCGTGACGACGAAGGTGACGGAGTCGTCGCCGAAGGTCCGGATCCGATCCACCTCGGCGCGTCCCTCAGCGACCGCTTCGGCCTCCGACATCTCCTCCCAGAAGGCACCGACCCGGCTCGTGTCCGCCAGGACCTCGGCGTACTCGTCAGTGGCCAGTTCCTCCATCGCACCGAAGTACGTCTCCGGCGACTGGGTGTAGTCGATGGTTCCGTAAGCCTCGGCGAAGCTCCGCGCGGTTGCTCCCGCCGCACGGAGTTCGTCCTCTCCGAGCGGGAACCAGGTCAGAACGTCGACGTCGTTTTCGTCCGTCGTGGTGATCGGGCTCGGCTCGACCGTGGACATGCCGTCCAGGGCAGTACTCTCCCCCGCTCCGTCCTCCTGGTTCGACCGTGCCTGCTCGGGGGCTGCGGTCTGTTCTTCCGGTTCGTCATCGCCTCCGCCGAAACCACCGAGGCTGAGATAGACGCCGAACACCACCAGGGCCACGATCAGGCCGATGAAGATCAGCCGCTGGGCGCGTTCGGACAGAGAGTTGGGCATCGCTCGGGGCCTTCGCAGGTCAGTCGTCGTTGAGCCAGAAGGGGACGTCGCGCTTGCGGTCCCTGGGGCGGGAGCTGGACTCCCCCCAGAACGGGGTGATGGGCGCGTCGTCCTTGCGCTTGCTGGATCCGGTCAGCCACCCGCCGTCACCGTCGCCACTCGACGAAGCCGGGCGCGCGGGCCGCTGGGGCGCGGGGCGTTCCCGCCTCTCCTTCGGAGTCCCCCAACGGGAGCCCCGGTTGCCGATATTGCCCTTCCCTGGGGTTTCCTCCCGGCCGTTGAAGATCCCTCGCCCCGTGCTGGGTTCCGGCCGCTCAGCGCTCGCGGCACGCCCGCCAGCAGTGGACGTTCCTCCGCCGAACACGGATCCGCCGCTGCCGCGACCGCCGTCATCGTTTCGGTCGGAGGAGCCACGACCACCCGAGTGCGTTCCGAACACGGAGGCCCATCCGCTGTCCCCGGTTCCCGTGTAGCCACCACTCGGCCGTGGCGGGATCGAGGCGCCGCCGCCCAGGCTGGGGGCCTGCTCGGTACTTCGACCAGTGGCCTCTCCCGAACGCTGACCGCCGCCCGAGGGTGCGTGGCCAGAGCGATTCACGTTGAGCGGAGGCGCAGTGCGCTCTCCGCGGACCCGCCCATAGCCAGCGACTCCGCGTGCCCGAACACCGTCGCTTCGAGCTCCGCCACCGTCGCCAGCGGCGGTCTCCCCAGTACTGGCGTCCACGTCACCCACCGGGGTGCCGCCCCCCGCTGGCACTCCCGAGGCGGCTGCGGCGATCTGCGGGGCCCTCCTCAGCCCCCAGGCCTGAGCCTTGAGATTGGCCATCGGCGGGAGCACGACAGCGCTCTTGCTGAGAGCCTGGCTCTGTGCCACGTCGCTGACGATGCGGGAGGTGAAGGAGTTCGCGTTGACCGACGTGAACAGGTACGCGAAGGGCTTGCGGTACACGAACAGCGCGACGGTGAACAGGGCCAGCAGGATCATCTGCAGGCCCCAACCGAGAGTGCTCGACATGACCATCCCGTAGCACATGACGAGCAGGGAGATCAGGAGCACCACGAAAATCTGCTTGAGCAGGAAGCCGACCATGAGCTCCACCCACCTCAACAGGACCATGCGGCCGTATCCGGGGTGGATACCGATGAGGAGGAAAATCGGCGACAGGAGAAAAAGGAGGAGGAAGGCGATCTTCAGCACGATGAGGGCCACTGAACCCGCGAGGATCAAGCCACCCGCAAAAATAGCTGCAAAGAGCGCTAGGGTGGCGACTCCAAGTCGACTCCCCTGATCCTGCCCAGAGAATAGCGGGTAGACGCTCGGATATGTTGACTCTATGTCTGAAGCAATGGATTCATAAGACTCGCGCTTTTCCGAGAAAAGCCCAGCTGGGTCAGTTTCGCTATCGGCGATCTGCTGCTGTTCGATACGGCTGATGGCTTGAGCTGAGATCAGGGCCGTTGCATGGTCGATAGAAGCGTCTTCAGCCAATCCGTCGTTACCGAACTGCCCCGCCACCCACGGTTGGCACACCAGACTCGACCACAGCATGTCGGCGTTCCGTCTGACCTGGAAGTCCGCTTCCGACTCCCAGTCCGCCCGCTCCGGAGCGTCCGCGCCGGCAGGACACGTGCCCGAGCCTCCCCCGTACGGCACCTGTCCGACCGTGCTGGTCACCAACTGGCTCCCCGAATTGACCAGTCCGCTCGCCAAACCCATGATCTGCGCGGGGTTCACCAGGATCCACATGCCGAGCCCGACCGCGGCCACCATCCACACCGTGGACTCGATGGTGAGCGTCACCCGCTTGCGGACCAGCCCGTACCACCCGAGCCAGATCGCGCCGAGAATGATGATCGTCGGGATCAGCGGCCGCCAGATCCCCTCCCGAAGCGTGACGACGACGTCCTCGACCAGTTCGTTGAAACTGGCGAGCAGACCATCGGACGTGGCCGCCTGGTAGACGGTGATCGTCGACTGGTTGATCGTCTTGGACAGATCCCACGCCGTGTTGGCGAGGGTGGCCTGGGGCCCGTTGGAGATGCTGTCGACGCACGATTCGGTGATCATGTGCACTGAGTGCCGGCGGTCCCGTATTGTCCGTACATACTCGCGTCGGGCGGTAGCCCGTCCGGTGATCCCTGGATCGCGGACTGCGATTGCGGCGGGACCAGCAACCCGTCGGAACCGCTTCCCGCGGCCTCGGGCAGAGGCGCGGGCTCGCCGGGGCACAGGGTGTTCGCCTGCGCGCCCGTCGCGGGGAGGAAGACGAAGCCCACCAGCAGGAGGAACATCATCAGGAGGCGTCGCCATCCGCGCCGTCGGACGTGCTGAAGCGTCATCTGCTGGCTCTCCTGCGTCGTGGTTCGTGCCGGGGGTCGATGGCAGACACGGTGACTCCGCCCGCGCGCACGCCGTCGCCTGACCGCGCACGGGCACAGTCCCCCGCATGTCCTTACCCCATCCTCTATGGTGCTCCATCAGGGGGTCGGAGGTTGAGTGCAACGCGTCGGGATTTCCGGTTTCCGCCACCACGTCAGCGCACCCTGGGCACACGAGGCAGCACGCTATCCATGTTTACGCAGGTAAAGGACGTCAACGGACTTCCGGAACACCCATAAACCACCAGACCACAATTTACTGACCCAGCACCGAGTATGAGGGGCATCACATCCACTTTCGCCGCCAAAAGTGGACATATCCCTAGGAATCGGACTGAGGTCCAGGTTCCGGTCCGGCTTCCGCGATACCCACAGTCCACATTGCCGCACAACCGAAATCCGATGCCCTACGGTGCGTGGTCGACCAGCGCACGGCCGCGTCGCGCGGTGGCGTCCGGACCGCCGAGCACCGCGCACGCATCGCTTCGCCCACCGCGCCGGTGCGCTCGCCGGGGGACGCCGCCGACGCGACCGCGAACGCCGTCGTCACTGCCCGGGGGCACGGAGCCCGGATGCTCCGGGGCGCTGGGACACCCCGTACCACCGGTGACCGCAACCGGTCAGCTCCCATCGGGGCCCGAGGTGTTCGCGGCTGCCCGGCTTACAGTGAGATGGACGCAGATGTCGGCACCCGCCAGCACGATCCAGGGCGGTAGGGCTCTTCTCGGATAGATTGCCCTGCGCATCGTCCCCCGCCCCAAGAAGGGATGCGCCCCTATGTCGTCCGACGGTCATCCCTCCGTGGGCCGCTACGAGCTTCGCGAACGGCTCGGCGCGGGCGGGATGGGAACGGTGTGGCGCGCCTGGGATCCTGCCCTGCAGCGCGACGTGGCAGTCAAGGAGGTCCTCCTCCCCGAGGGGATGGACCCGGACGCCCGCGCGGAGACGCACGCCCGCAGCATGCGCGAGGCGCAGGCGACCGCCCGCATCAACAGCACGGCCGTGGTCGCCGTCCACGACGTGCTCGACGAGGGCGAGAGCCCGTGGATCGTCATGGAACTGCTGTCGGGGTCGTCGCTCCAGCAGCACCTGGACGCCCACGGTCCCATGACGGTGGCGCGAGTGGAGGAGATCGCCCGGTCAGTGCTCGACGGTCTGCGCGCGGCGCACGCGGCCGGGGTCACGCACCGGGACGTCAAGCCCGCCAACATCATGCTCACCGACGACGACCGCACGGTGCTGACCGACTTCGGCATCGCCAACGTCGACGGCAGCACGGCGCTCACCCAGACCGGGGTGTTCATCGGTTCGCCGGAGTACATGGCCCCGGAGCGGTTCGAGGGGGAGCGGGCGCTGCCCGCCTCCGACCTCTGGAGCCTGGGAGTCACGCTGTGCTCACTGTTGGAGGGCCGGTCCCCGTTCAAGAGGGACAGCATCACCGGCATCATCAGCGCCGTCCTGACCGCTCCCCTGCCACCGCGGTTGGCCCTGACCGGCATCACCGACCATGCGGCGGGCGCGCCACTGAACGTTCTGATCAGCGCACTGCTGAACCGGGATGCCTCGGCGCGGCCGACCCCGGACGAGGCGCTCGCCCTGTTGGAGCGCGAGCGATCGGCGCGGGCCCTCGGGAACGGCTCCGCGAACCCCGCGAGCGAACCGCGGCCCCAGGCCGGCGAACCGTGGTCTTCCCCGAGCGGTCCGCGGAACCCCGTGCGGGAGCCGCAGAGCCCGATGAGCGGACCCCACGGCGCCGCCAGCGGCCCCCAGGCGTCGGTGAGCGGGCCGCAGACCCCCGTGAACGGCCCGACGGGCGCGCGGCCCGGAGGTCCCCAGCACGGCCCGTACGACACCCCGCACCCGAACGCGCCGGGGCCGCACACGCAGCGCAGGGGCTTCCCCGGGCGCCAAGCGCCCGGCCCGCACACCCCCGACCCGTTGGCCGGGCGGTTTCCGGGACAACCTCCCAGCGGACCCCAGCAGTCGCACCAGCACCCGGGCCACCAGCCGGGACATACGCGGACGGGGCCCGCCGGGCTCGGATCCGCCACGGGCGCGGGTCGGGCGGGAACCGGCGCCACCGAGCGGTTCGGTCCGGACGGAGGCACCGGGCACGCCGTCGGACAACCGCCCCGGGGCGGGGCTCCGCCGCGGGGACCGGCTGGTGGGTCCGCGTGGAACGGCCGGGGGACCGACATGCCCGCGCCCGGGGCGGTGATCGTCGCCGCCGTGATGCTGGGACTCAACGCGCTCTACCTCATGGTGCTGACGGCCCTGTTCGCCCGCGAGGCGCTGGACGGGTCGCAGGACTACACGTGGAGCACCGTGCTGCTGGTCGGCGGCTGGGGCGTGTTCTCGGCGTTCGCCGGAACGGGCCTGATGGCGCGGTCGCGGATCCTGTACGGGGCGGTGGTGGTCGTGCAGGTCGTGGTGTCGGTGATGCTGATCCTCACCATGTTCTCGGTGTTCGTCTACACGCCCGGCCTGCTGTTCTGGTACGCGCTGGTACTCGCGGTCAACCTCGCGATCGGGGGGCTGCTGCTCATCCCGCCGAGGGCGCGCGCCTTCTTCGGGTTCGGTCCCGGCGGCCCCTGAGCCGCGCGGCCTCGCGGCTCGACCGCTCCGCGGAGGGATCCCGCGGACCCGCCCGCGCCCGCTACCAGGCGATGATCGTCAGCTCCCCCAGCTCGTCGAGTGCGACGCGGCCCTCCTCGGCGAGGATCCGCACCATCTCCTCCGCCTCCGAGACGCTGACGTGGCGCCCCCTGGACAGGGACTCCTTGAGATCGGGGGTCTCCATCCACAGCCGGGGACCGGCGTGCCACATCATCTGGACGCAGGAGCCGTCGTGGGCGACGAACACGGCGAAGCCGTCCGGCGCGGGAGTGAGCCGGTGGACGAGGGCGCGGGCGGCGGCGGTCTCCATCGGTTCGGGGACGTCGACGGCGCCGATGCCGTTCTGGGACGTGTCCTGGTAACTGACGTCGACCATGCCGACCCGGTCGGACACGGCGTCCTCCTCGGGCCAGACACCGCCGACCGCCCAGCGGCTGAGGGGCTCCTCGACGCGTTCGCGGGACAGGACGCGCCCGTTCCCGCGCACGCGGAGCACGTCGAAGGCGCGCTCGATCTGGATCGTGTCGCCCCGGTCGCTGGTGACCGTGGCCGCGAAGTTCTCCGGCAGCCAGGGCAGGACCATACGGGCGAGTTCGCGGACGGTCACCCTGCCCTCGTAGTGGCTGACCCACACGGGGGTGGCGTAGGCGCTGGGATTGGTGAAGGCGACCTCGACCGACGGCTCTCCCTGCACCGTCGGCCCCGGGTGGGCGGCATGGCGCCCCCAGCGCCGCCAGCGTCCGTCCAGGGCCAGTTCGAGCTTGTTGTCCGGGTCGCCGTTCCAGGCGACGGTGAGGCCGTGGGCCCGGAGGGTCTCGGCGATCTCGTCGCCGACGGCGGCGCGGCGGACCTCGTGGACGGCGTCGAATCCGAGCCAGAGCCCGCCGTCCTCGGTGGCCCGCGCGGTGTCCTGGGAGTGGTAGAAGACGTAGCCGCGGATCGCGGAGCCCTCGTCCGGGTCGTGGGCGGACATCTCGGAACGGATCGCGTCCCAGGCACAGGTGTCGCAGCAGGTGAAGTCCTCGCGGGCGAGGATGCCGGACTCGTCGAGGGCTCGGAAGGCACGGGTGAGCCGCTCGCCGTCGGTGCGCGCGGGCCAGCGGCGCTGCTGCTGGGCGTGCTCGGCCATGGCGCCGTCGACGGCCGTCTCAAGCACGGTCAGGGCCTCCGCCACGTCCGGTTCCCCTGGCCGTCGCGCGCCCTCCCGCTCGGCGTCGGAGTCGATGAACGCGAGCAGGTCCCGGCGCGCCGTGCGGTAGATCTCGACGAATCCGCCGTCCCCGTACGCGACGTTGGCGGTCGCGCCGTCGAGGGCTGTGGCGAGGGGCTCCCAGTCTTGCGTCATGGGCCCAATCTGTCAGATCCCGCGGACACCCGTGACCCGGCCCCCGGGACGCGGGCGCCCGGGGCGGCGCCGCCGGAGGCACCGGCGTCCGGGTCCGGCCACGATCCGGGAACCCCGGCGGTGAGGCCGTGGTCGACCAGGCGGCGGACCCGTTCGTCGCGCACGCGCCGCGCGGCCTCGGTGGTCGCGGTGAGTTCGCGGAGGTCTGCGGGGCGGGCGTCGAGGAAGGCCGCCGAGGCCAGGTGCTCGGTGTACTCGACGGTGGAGTCGACCGCCTCCTGGCACTGCTCCCACTCCCGGTGCGCGGCCACCGCCCGGTCCACGAGCCGCCCGTACTCGGCGATCTGCTCGACCCGGGCACGGACCGCCGCGTCGACGGCTTCCAGTTGGGCGCGCTGGGGGCGGAGCGCCTCCCGGACCCGGGGTGAGGCCGCCCGCTGCCAGCGGCGCAGGTGGGCGCGGCGCAGCTCCCGCTGGCGGGCCAGAAGGGACGCGATCCGCCACTCCTGTTCGCGCAGGACCACGAGGGCGCGGTCGGTGTCGAGGGAGTCGCCGCCGATCTCGTTGCGGGCGGCGACGACCCGGTCGATCGTGTGCTGGACGGCCACGAGGTGGGCGTGGTCGACCTCGCTGACGTCGTCGGGCAGCACGACCAGGCCTTCGTGGTCGGCGAGGGGTTCGCGCACCCGGGCGGTGACCGCGTCGGTCCCGACGAGGGCGGCGAAGACGCCGAACACCACCCAGGGCACGGCCGTGACCGCGTCGTGGGCCGCCACGGCGAGGACGGGGGCCGAGACGACCGCGCCGGCCCCGGCGGTCACGCCCAGTATCCGGGTGGCGGGGTGGGTGTCCTCGGCGCAGACGAAAACGAGGACCTGCGCCATGAGGATGACCGCGGTGATGAGCAGGCCGAGCGGCCATCCCCCGGCCGCCGCGGCCAGACCCGCGGTGAAGCCGACGGCGAGTACCTGGACGGCGCCCTCGCGGACTCGGAGGGAGCGGGTGACGACATCCCCGTTGCGTCGGCGCGGGGGCGGTTCCGGGGCGTGGCTGTCCCGCGCGATCCGCTCGCGCGACGCCTCGGGGAGGGTGGGGTCGATGACGGGTCGCGGCACGTCCTCACTCATGGGCGGTCCCTCGTGAGTGGTGGGTCTCGGTCGGGGGCGGAGTCGGTGCGCCGGGACGGGGAACCCGACAGTAGAGGTCATCCCCATCCCGGGCGGGCCCCGAACCTGGCGCCGCTCATCCCGGTTCCCGCGGCTGGTCCGTTCCCACCGTGGACGTGCGCGAACGCCGCGGGCGTGCCCCCGCGCCCCTACCCGGCCTGCCCGGAGGCGGACACCAGGTCGTCGTCCTCCTCGGACGGCCGCTGGCGGGTGGGGTTGGTGTCCAGCCAGCGCAGGAGGTTGTCGGAGACCAGGTCCACGCCGATCCGGCCCGCCCGCCCGTCCAGGTCGCGGAACAGGCACTCTCCGTTGCCGAGGTTGCGCAGCACCGCCAGATGGTCCTCGGTCGGCTCGACGCCGAGCAGGGACATGACGCTCTCCACCTCGAACCGCTCACTGGAACGGAACGCGAACACCGAGGACAGGCAGTTGGTGACCTGTTCGTTGAGCAGGTCACCGGCGTTCTGGGAGACGAGGATGAGCGCGGTGTTGCGGGAGCGGCCCATGCGGGACACCTCCGGGACGAGCTTGGCGCCCTCCGGGGTGGAGGTGACCACCCACGCCTCGTCGAGGAAGATCGCCTTGGGCAGGCGGCGGTCCAACCCGTTCATGAGGCGGCGGGCGAACTGGGAGACCAGGTAGAGCAGGGCGACGGACAGGCGCTGTTCGTAGGAGTAGTCGTCGCGGCCCACGCCGGAGTCGGGCAGGGTGAGGCCGCCCAGGGTGAACACGGTGGTCCAGCCCTCGGTGTCGATCCGGGCGTCGCCCTGCGGGTCGAAGCACAGACTGGCCAGGCGCATCTCCGACATCGACTGGAGGACCGCGCCCAGGTTGCGGGAGGCGGCCCCGGGCGAGGAGACGAGGTGGTCGACCACCTTGGCCAGGGACGGGCGGGGCTGGTTGGCGACCGCGGCGACGGCCTGGATCATCGCCGACTCGCGCTCCTCGCTCATCCGCGGCAGGAGGAGGCGGAGGGTCTCGGTGGCCATGGTCTTGCGGGAGGGCAGGTCGTCCCCGAACGCGAAGGGGTCGAGCAGCCCCGGTTGGGCCGAACCCAGGGACATGACGCGCGCCTTGCGGCCGCGACGCCGGAGGAGTTCGACGAGGGACTCGGCGTCGCCCTTGGGGTCGATCGCGGCGACAGTGACCCCGCGCAGCGCGAGCTGGTAGATGAGCAGCAGGGCGAGGGTGGTCTTGCCCCCGCCGGGCTCGCCGGTGATCGCGATGGCGGTGGGGCGGTTGCGGGCGGCGGCGACCAACGGGTCGAAGTGGACGATGGAGCGGGCGCGGCCGATGGTCTCACCGACGTAGGGGCCCACCCAGCCGCCGCCGGAGCGGTCGACGCGGTCGCCGACGTCGACGGTGGCGGTGGGCATGCCGCCCGCGATGGTGCGCAGGGGCTGGCGCTGGGCGTAGGCGCCCAGGCGGAGTCGGTCGCCCGGCAGGGCCTCGCTGAACAGGGAGAACTGGTCACCGGTGGAGTTGATGACGTCGATGCCGATGTCGCGGTAGTGCTCGACGACCGCCTCGACGTGCTGGCCGAGCAGGCGTTCGGTCGGCGCGGACACCATGAGGCGGTGCCAGCCGTAGACGAACGGGAGGCGTTCCTTGGTGATGCCGTGCTCCAGCATCCGGGCGGCGTCGATCTGTTCGGCCAGGGCGATGGGGGCCTCCACGCCCGCCTCGCGGATGTGCGCGTCCATGTCGCGGGCGTGCGCGAGTTTGCGGCCGACGTCCTTGCTGGCCTTGGCGGGCGGGATGAGCTTCATCCGCAGGGACATCTCCACGGGGAAGGGCAGGGCGTCTGCGTGGTGCATCCAGGGCTCGCCGTCCGGGAAGGGCATGAGGTCCGGGAAGCGCACGAAGGACAGGAAGGCGACGTGGGTGGAGCCGGCGGGCTGTTCGAGACGGAGTGAGGATCGGCCGTTGTGCACGACGCCGTCGACGAGCGCCTCGATCTCGCCCCGCCCCCACGTGCGGCGGCCGACGGCGGAGGGGCGCACCTCCTCGGCGGTGCCGCTGACCGCGTGGCGGACCAGCCAGGCGATCTCGTCGGAGGTGGCGTGGCGGGCGTGCAGGGAGCTGGCGGCCAGGGCACGGCCGAGGCGCTCGGACTGCTCGGTCCAGCGGGCGATCTCGCGGTCGTCGACGGCGTCGTCGGTGATGCCGAGGACCTGTTCGGTCCTCTGGTAGGCGCCGAAGAGCTGGGAGAAGACGCCGAGGCCTCCCCCGGCGCTGCGCGGGCCGAGCCGGACGCGAGGTAGACCTCCTTGGTCCAGAAGTCCTTGGCCCACACGTGCCGGTACATCTCGTCGAGGTAGTCGTACCAGCGGGGCCGGAGTCGGCGGTGGAGTCCAGGCGGGTGGCCCAGGCGGCGGCGGGGTAGGTGCGGTGGGCGACGCGGAGGTGGACCTCGGCGTCGTTCATGCGGATGGCGGCGAGCGCGATGGTGATGTTGGTGGCCAGGGCCTGGCGTTCCTCGGGGGTGGTGAACTCGTAGGACACCGTCGGCAGGCGGAAGTAGGCCCAGGCCTCGGTGTCGCTGAACAGCACGCGGTCGTCGAAGTAGCGGACCGCGAGGCGGGTCGCGCCCCGGGTACCCCTGGTGCCGGTCATCTGTAACCCTTCTGGTCGCGTCGCGGCGGGGCGAGCCCCCGCACCGGGGCCGCCCCCGGGTTTCCCGCCTGTGCCACCCTCCATAGTGGTGCATGGCCTGGGGGCAGAGAAGCGGACGGGATTCCGGCGCGCCCGAATTCCGGCGTCGGGGCCCCGGGGTGGCGCCGACACGGGCGGAGCCCGCCCCTGGAGGGGAACGGGCTCCGTCGACCTGGGTGGCGGGCGGAGCGGGCGCCACGGCAACGCCCGGCCCCGTTGCGGGTCCAGGGGGGGTGCCGCGGACACCTGCCCTGCTGCGCGACGCCCAGGCACGACTAACAGCGGGTGTCGATCGTGTTCTGGAGGGCGGACCGCTCGGCCGAGGTGACGGTGAGGTCGTAGCGGTACTTCACGGTGATCCAGGACTTGGCGTAGTCGCAGTGGACGGCCGTGTTGGGCGGCATCCACGCGGAGGGGTCGTCGTCGCCCTTGTCGCTGTTGCTGGAGGGGGTGGCCAACCACAGCTGCGACGAGTCCACGTCGTTGGCGAAGGCTCGGCGCTCGGAGGTGCTCCAGTGGCGGGCGCCGGTCTTCCAGGCCTCGCTGAGCGGGACCATGTGGTCGACGCTGATCCGCGAGGGGTCTTCGTAGACCCATGTGTCGTCGAAGGCGCTCCACCAACGACCGGACGTGGGCTGGCAGTCGGTGTCGGTCACGACGTCGTGGCCGTCGCGCAGGAGGACGACCTGGCGCGCCGAGCAGTCGCCCTGGACGTCGACCCAGTGCGGGAAGAGGCTGCGGTCGTAGCCGGACTGGGCTCCCTTGGGAGCGACGGTGAGGGAGTCGAGCTGGCTCTGGGCCGCCGAGGTGCTGGGGATGCCCGGGGGGAGGGTGTGGTCGGCGGAGGCGGGTGGCGCCCAGCCGAGGACGACCAGCAGGATCGCCGCGGCGACGGCGGCCAGGGTTCCGTGGCGGGGGCGGGGGGTGGGGGACACGTTTTCTCCTCTGGAGCGGGTCGAGGACAGGGGCCTTCCCAGAGTGCACCGGAGGAGAGCTCCCGCACCAGTCCCGCCAGGGGAATTCGGGCGTGATCCGGGCTGACCGGGACGGGTCACCGCGGACGCCCCGACCGCACGGCTGTACCAGATCCCTGTGATCTAGCGCACAGGAAAAGTCGGAGCATGCGCCGACGGCCCCGCCGACGACGACCGCACCGGGACGACCTGGGGTGATGCTCGAAATGGCGCTCTTGAACCACTCTTGAAGCAATGGCGCAGGTGAGGCGTGCCTGAGACGGCCGAGCCAACCAAAAAGGGAGAAAAAGAGGGGGACGGATTTTTGGTTTCCGCCCATATAGTATTCCAGTAATACCCAATCGGGGATTCGTCAAACACCACGCCAACGGGCATCCTCATGAAGGCCGGCGGAAATTTGTTAAGTTCGCGTGTCGTAAGGTGACCGTCGACCTCTGAGAGGATGAACCCCACCGAGGGGATCGGCCATGACTCTGCAGATGGATGCTCCAACCGCGGACGAGTACCCGACCCGGAAGGCGAACGAACCCGCTCTTCTGTACCGCAAGGACCCCACCGTCTGGGGTGCCGCGGAGGACGGACCCTTCAGCGCTGAGGAGGTCGGCGCGTACGACCGACGCGGCTACGCACAGATCCCGGCGCTCGTCTCGGCGGCGGAGGTGGCGCCTTCCACGCCGAACTGGACCGGCTCAGCTCCGACCGCGCCCTGCGCGAGGACGAACGGGTGATCGTGGAACCGTCGTCGAACGAGGTCCGCTCGATCTTCGAGGTCCACACGATCAGCAAGGTCTTCCACGACCTGGTCAACGACCCGCGCCTGGTGGAGCGCGCCCGGCAGGTCCTCGGATCGGACGTGTACGTGCACCAGAGCCGGATCAACTACAAACCCGGGTTCGGCGGCGGCTCCTTCTACTGGCATTCGGACTTCGAGACGTGGCACGCCGAGGACGGCATGCCGCGGATGCGGGCGGCCAGCGTCTCCATCTCGCTCACCGAGAACTTCACGTACAACGGCGCCCTGATGATCATGCCGGGCTCGCACAGGACGTTCGTGTCGTGCGTCGGCGCGACCCCGGACGACCACTACCGGGCGTCGCTGAGGAGCCAGCACGTCGGCACGCCCGACCAGGACTCGCTGACCATGCTGTCCGAGCGGCACGGCATCGACGTGCTCACCGGCCAGGCGGGCGACGCGACCCTGTTCGACTCCAACTGCATGCACGGTTCGGGCGGCAACATCACCCCCTACCCCCGGTCGAACATCTTCATCGTGTTCAACAGCGTCGAGAACGCGTGCGTGAAACCGTTCGCCGCGTCCAACCCGCGCCCGGACTTCCTGTCCGCGCGTGACTTCACCCCGGTCGGCCGCTGAGGTTCGACGGATTCACCAGCGTGCGGGCGGGCGTGTGCCCGCCCGCCCCGCGTGTCAGGCCCGGGTGAGCGTGTTGACGAGGACGCCGCCCAGGGCGCCGTGGGCCCGCTTGGTCGAGGGGCGCAGGGCGCCCACGTCGATGCGGGTGTAGGAGGAGCCCAGGTGGTCGTCCCAGGGGATGCGGACGATCGCCCGGCAGCGGCCGCGCGCGACCCGTTCGGCCGCGTCCACGTCCTCCAGGCTGCGCTTGCTCACCCCGTTCACCACGAGCACCGAAGCCGCCCGCAGGGCGCCGTAGCCGTTGCCGTCCAGCCACTCGAACGTCATGGAGACCGCCCGCTCGGCGTCGGCGTTGGCCGGGGCGACCAGGACCAGGCCGTCGGCCACCGGGAGTGCCCTGGCCACGCCGGTCGCGGCGGGGTCCAGGAGCGTCACGGAGTAGAAGCGGCCGAGCAGGTTCGTCAGGTGGGCGTAGTCGCGGTCGTCGAGCGTCTGGACGTAGGGGTCGTCGAGGGTCTGGACGACCTCCAGTCCGGTGCTCGCCCGTGACGTGTAGCCGCGCATCCTCGCGTAGTCGTCGACCTCGTCCGCGTTGGCGAGCAGGGCGGTGAGCGTCTCGGGGGTCTGCGCCCCGACCCGGCGGGAGAGGCCGTTGGGACCCGGGTTGACGTCGACCGCGACGACGGGTTCGTCCCGGTGGGCGGCGAGGGTGTGCCCGATCATGAGCGAGGTGACGGTCTGGCCGGCGCCGCCGG
The DNA here is from genome assembly GCF_001942255.1 of Nocardiopsis sp. CNR-923. GTDB lineage: Bacteria > Actinomycetota > Actinomycetes > Streptosporangiales > Streptosporangiaceae > Nocardiopsis. Next base: position 4,754 of record NZ_MKKC01000093.1, on the reverse strand, counting down.
TGCAGCCGAGCACGACCAGACTGCGGGGTTCGGCCAACGGGGTGCGCAGCCGCGTGATGTCGCTCGCGGGCAGGTCGGAGCGGACGGGGCTGGCTCCGCCGGTGACCACCTTGGCCAGACGGCGCCAGCCGCGCGTGCCGCCGGAGTCATGGGCGGGCGGGTCCTGGGGCTCGGGGGGCGGGGGTACGGGCGCGGGGCGGGTACGCCCCGGGGTGTGTCGCCGAGGCGCTCCTGTTCGCCGGTGCCGTGGTCGAGTTCGAGATCGGGCCTGGGCTCCTCGCGACGCGGGGGCTCGGGGGCCTCGCCGGGCACCGGCCGACCGAAGAGGTGGCCGAGCTTGCGCGCGTTCTGCGCGACGCGGTGGAAGGCGCCGTCGTGCGGGTCGTGGCCGTCGGGACGCTCGTGGGGGGCGGCCTGGTCGGAGGCCTCGTCCGGGGTCGGGGCGGCGGCGCGCTCCTGGGCGAGGGCGTCCGCCATGCTCCGGTTGGCGCGGGGGTCGCGCAGGGGCGTGTCGGAGGAACTCCGGACGGCTTCGCGGCGACGGGCGAGCGCGGCGGCCTCAACCTCCTCCAGGTCCGCTTCGGTCCGGCGCGCGGCGACCGCCCCGTCGGAGTCGGCGGGCGCGGTGGGCGCGCCCGAGCCGGTTTCGGAGCCGCTCGTGGCCGAGGGGTCGTCAGCGGTCTCGGAGGGGGCCGGAGGCCGCGAGGCTCGCCCGACGCGGGGGTCGGGCGGGATCGGGGTGTCGGCAGGCTGGGGGTCGGTGGCGGAGGCGCCGACCTCAGGCGCATCCGACGCGGACCGGGCGACCGGGGGCTCCGAGGCGTCCCGAGAGTCGGCCGCGGACCGCGCGCCCGAACCGGTTCCGGAGGCGTCCCGGGAAACGGGAGTGGACCCGGCGTCGGACGGGACCCGGGCGCTGGATGCGGCCCCGGGCTCCGAAGTGGGTCGGGCGGAGGAGGCCCGTGGGCCGGACCTCGCCTCAGAGGCCGGGGCGTCCGGCGAGTCGGAGGTCGACCGGGGTCCCGCCGCTGCCTCCGGGACATCGGTGGCCGGGGGCTCGGAGCCGGTTGCGGAGACGGACGCGGACCGCGCGTCGGTCTCGGATTCCGGCGTGGCGCCGAGCCGGGAGCCGGGAGGCCGGTCGGACCCGATGTCGCCGTCGGTCGCGCCGCGCACCTCCGCGAAACTCGCCAGCTCCCCCGTTCCGTGGTCGATCTGCGTGATCGGCTTGGCCTCGACCGCCTCGACCGCCTCGACCGCCTCGCCGCCGGTGGCGCGCGTGCCGTCGTCGGCCGTCGCGGCCTCGGGCGCGGAGGCGGCGTCGGCGTCGGTGGCGCGCGTGCCGTCGTCGGCGTCGTCGGCCGTCGCGGCCTCGGGCGCGGAGGCGGCGTCGGCGTCGGGCGTCGGCTCGGCGGAACGGGCGGCGTTCTCCTCCCGCAGCTCGCTGGCGGGAATCACGGGGTTCCCCCGGTCACCCACCTTGGGCTGGTCGGGGTGTCGTTTCCTGCCGTCGTCGAACCACTCCGCGGGGCTCGTCCCCTCCGGCGCCCGCTCGCCGTCGCGCAGGGCGTCGGCGAACTTGGGCCGCGGCGGCGCGGGGGTGTCCGCAGTGCTGAGGTGCTGGTCGAGCACCGACATGTGCTCTTTCCACTCCGGCCCGCGATCCTCGTCGTCCGGGCTCGGCTGGGACGCATCGCGGCCTGCTCGCCGGTCCCGTGGTCCAGCTCCAACGGAGCTTCGCCGACGTCTCGACCGGTTCGACGGGTTCGGGTGGCTCGGTCGGTTCGGGTGGCTCGGTCGGTTCGGCGGTCTCGCCCGTACTGGCGGCCGGCTCGTCCTCCGGGGTCGCGGAGGCGGGCGGCAGCCACGGGGCGGAGGGGCTCTCCGGTGTGACGGGTCGTCCCGTCGCCGCCGCGTAGCGCTCGGCGTAGTCGGTCAGGTCGCCCGGGTTCGCGTGGTCCGGCGGCTCCTGCTCGGCACCGCCCGGCCGTGCGCTGTCCAGCTCCCAGGGCGCCGCGTGGGGACGGCTCCTGCGCCGGGGCGGGCTCGGTGGTTCGTCGGCGGGAAGCGCGGTCCCGCGCGACCGCGCCGACGGCGGGTCCTTGGGGGCCCGTTCGCGCACGCGCTCGGAGCGGCGCTCGTCGAGTTCGCGCGCGACGCGGATGCCCTGCACGCGTCCGCGGAGGCGTCGGGCGGCGGGAGACTCGGCCGTCTCGGGCTCGGGGGCGGACATGACCTCCTCGGCGCGGCGGCGCTCGCGTTCGCGCTCGGGACCGGCGGTCGCCTCGGCCACCTCGGCGCGGCTCATCGCCCCGGTGTCGCCGACCTCGTAGGCGGTCTTGGCCCGCAGACCGACGGGGGTCTGACCTGAGGGGGCGCGCAGCTGGTGAGCCACGCGGCGGTGTCGCCCTCCTCCTCGGGCTCCTCCCGCGGGTCGGCCTCGTCCCCGATGGAGGTGGTGGGCACGGGCCCCAGGGCGATGCCGAAGTAGTTCAACACGCGGCGGCTCACGCCGCGGGTGTCCGCGGGCGCGGCCTGGACAGCGTCCTCGGAGGGGGCGTACGCGGGCTCCTCGGCGACCGCGGGTTCGGGGCGGGCTGCGGGCGCGCCACACCGACGAGGGGCGGGGCCGACTCCGGGGCGGGGCGTTCCGTCTCCGTTTCACCGACCGGCTCCCCGACCTCCGGAACCGGCTGCTCGGCGCGGCGCCGCCCGACCGCGGGCAGCGGACCGGCGTCCGGATGGCGGTGCCACACGCGCACCACCACCCGGATCTCGCCGGGCTCGTACTCGGGGGCCAGCCGCGTGTACACGCGGGACTCGGCGAGGAACCGAGCCTGGGAGATGAGCAGTTCGGTGAGGCGCTTGCCCTCGATCACCGGCCGGGTGGCGAGCACGGTGATCACCCCGGGCGGTACCACCCACAGCACCAGGTGCCAGCCGTTGCCGAAGGTGAACGGGGCGTTGAGGACGCTGAGCAGGACCACCCAGATCGCGAAGATCCCCAGGGCGACGCCGAAGGTGCCCACGGGGAGCGGCATGGGCAGCCGGAAATCGTAGAGCTTGTACAGCCGCTTCTCGATACGCCAGATGTTGGTGTATGTGGGCAGATCCACGTTCCCGGCCTCCCTCGCCTATTCCGCCGATACGCCCATCGCTCGCGCGAGCGCCACCGCGATGACCTCGATGATGCCGGGGACGTAGAAGACGATCCCGATGAAGATCGCCAGGATAATGAACTGCGCGAACCGCGTTATCTCACGTGTGAACAGGAAGAACACCGCCACGATCGACACGATGACGAGGAAGAGCGGCCCGAAGAAGCCGCGAAGGAAGTCAGCGAGGCCGCCGGTGTCCGGGGCGTCCTGCGTCGACGACGCGAGGTGGAGCAGGTCGGCCCCGCCCGCATGGGCGAGGGCGTCCGTCGTGGAGGACAACAGGGGGAGCATGTCAGGCGCCGTCCTCCGGTGTCGTCTTGCGTGTGCGCATGGTTCTTCTCGTCTCCTTGCCTACGGGCCCCGTCAGCCGCCGAACGAACTCGGGGCGCCCTGGATGTCACGCACGTGCCACTCGTCGCCGGAGTCGACCACGGTGACCAGGTAGTCCTGCACCAACTGGCCGGCTTCCGTCCCGTCGGAGGCCGGGACGTTCCAGCGCACGGTGGCCGCCACCCGTCGTACGTCATCATCCCCGGTCGAGGACTGTGATGGCACCGTGATCTCGGACAGTTCGTCGAATTCCAGGGCGTTCTGCGGAAGCGGGGTGATCGAGGCACCCTGTTCCAGGAATCGCTCCAGGAACTCCGGCTCCCCGGCGTAGGCCTCGAAGAAACCGGGCAGCACCTCCTCAAGCTGCTCGGTGGCGGCCGGGTCGGTCTCGAAGGCCGTGCTGGGCGGCAGCGTGGCCCGCGAGGGAGCGGCCAGCAGCGCGGGACGGCCGGAGACCACCAGTGCGTCCTCGTCGGCGTAGACCGGCACGTCCAGGCGCATGGGCTCGCCGTTGACGTCGGCGCGGACGACGACGACCGCGTTGTCGTCGTCGAGGACGTCGACGGCGACGACGGCGAGGCCGTCGCCGGTGAGGCTGTCGGCCGTGGCGTCGAGGGCGGTGGCCTCGCCCTCGGGGACGAACGCGGCGAGGTCGTCGAGGCGCGCGTCGGTGTCGGAGGTGTCGAGGTAGACCTCGGCGAAGCGGAGCGCGAACGCCGCGGACGCGGTCTCGGGGTAGGCCACGGTGTCACCGGTCTCGGGCTCCTGCGCGCTGCTCGGCAGGGCGAGGCCGCCGCGCAGGGGGAACCAGACACCGTTGAAGACGACGACGATGATGAAGGCCCACAGGACGGCACGGCCGACACCGACCCACCAGCGCCCGCCGGCCCCCGCACGGGGCGGACGCCGCCCGGCTGCGCCGGCTCCGTCCCCGGTGCCGTCGGACAGGTCACGCCCGGCCGTGCCGAGCCGTGACGCCTTCGCCATCCCCGCCTCCTGCGCTGAGTCGCCGCCGCCCGCTCCGGACGGCGGATCCGCCATGCCCTTGTCTACCCCATCCCTATAGTGAGGCATTGTGCGGGTTGGGAGCGGCCATGGCGGCTCCGCGTTTCCACGCCGATGACGGACGAACCAGACCGGTCGAAGTGCACAAAAGCCATAGAATGCGGAGAATTCCCAGGTAAACGGGACCACGACCGCGCAGGTCAGCGCTTTTCCGGATGACCAAGACAGGGATTAGTACTCCAGTTGTAGATCCGGTTTGCC
>NZ_MKKC01000092.1 GCF_001942255.1 Nocardiopsis sp. CNR-923 | reverse complement strand
AGCCCCAGCAAGATCGGGGACATCGCCAGAGCCGCCCTCGTTCTCACACACGTCGAACACGGGCGCCTGACATAGAACTCGCTGGGATCACCTCAGTGACCCTCGGGGCGCCGCTCGGGTCGAGTAGAACAAAAACAGGCTCATTCGGGCTCTCGTTCCCGGTGATGTTCCTGTTCGTTCGGACGGTGAGAAACCAAAGTTCATCATCATCGCGGGTCAACAGGGCGCAGGAAAGACGGCGACTCAGGAAAGGGTAACCGACGCTCTCGGGGTGGGATCACCAGGACCTGCGGCGTAGAGGAACCACGGTGGCGGCGCCCACGGCGTCCGGGCCGCACAGGACGATCGGTGCGGCGCTCCAGGAGCAGCTCCAGAACACGACTGCGGCAACGGAACCCGCCAAGGTCGGTGCGGCGTCCAGAGCCGCGCGCATTGCTCAACGCGGAATTGTCCCGTCCGGCACGCGCTTGCAGAAAACTGGAAGTACACCGGACCCGAGCAGTAGCTCACCAGACAGCGGCAGTGACCGCGGCATCGAGTTCTGATCAGCCCTTGGGCGGCTACCCATCGGATCGGGTGGGTAGCCGCTGTGTAAACCCGTGGTGAGCCTTTTTCGTCCTGCCTCGCGTAGCTGAAGTACAAGCACGGCTGATCCCGGCCGTGTGGTTCAGGGTCCGGCGTGACAGGGGCAGCGCGGCACGGTAGAACCGCATCAGAGCCTCTGGTGTGGCGGGTTCTCGTGGTTGTTAAGCCAATTACCAGGGGCTTCTTGCTGTCGGGGGCGGTTCCGGACAGCTGCCACCAGGTTGTGACCTACGCCTCCAGGATGAAAACAGCTCAGTACCCGCAAAACTGAAGACGAGGATCCACCAGTCATACTCGGCGCTCCCGGACCAACTCAAATCCTACGGAGGAAACCATGTCCCGCAATCGAGTGACCAGGACACCCAGTCGGCGTTCGCTCAACCTGCGCCGCCTCCTCGGCGCCTGTATCGCCGTGGCGATGATCTGGGGCCTGTTCTGGCTACTGTTCCTCTCCGGCCTGACCGATCCGCTGACGGAGGCGGTCAGACCGGGCTACGACCGTCTGGTCGCCATGATCAACGACCCGCTGGGCATTGACTGGGGCGGTTACCTCGTGGCCGCCGCCGCAGTCGCCATACCGCACCTGGGACTTCTCCTTTTCATCTTCGACGAGAACGCCTGAGAGGGCGTCTGGTTCGTAGTCGTCCTGGATCGTCCGGGTGGAAAGTCCGGGACCAGCGCGAGGTCATGTCCCTTGGAGTGGTGTAACTCCCGGATCAGTGATCTGACCTGCAGGGCTATAGCGACAAGGCGAGCCATCGTGTGACGGTCAAGAGGAAGGCCGGTGTCGATGGTGGAGCGACTGGGGCCGGACGGGCTGTGGGAACGGTCCCGACAGGGTGGTATCGCCCGTGTCGACCCGCTCTCAGTGAGGTGGCCGACCTGTGGCATCCGTGCGCGACCCCGTCGTCCGTTGCCGACTGCCGGGGGACCGGGGTGTGACACTTCTGATGGACGGTCTCTACCACCAGACCCAGGACCTCCGCGCCGTCGCACTCCAGGGTGAGACGGGCGGCCCCTCCTGGGGACGGGGAGGCGGGCCACCACCTCCGTGGGGCACGGACCCGAGCTGGGCGGAGACGGGCTCGCACCTCGTGGAGCGGTGCGCGGACGCTGGACCGCGCAGCGCGGACAGCTCTGTGGCCGGGAACGGTCTCCAAGCAGGCGCGCAGGCCTGTGCTGTCGCGGGCGTGAACCTGAACGAGGCTGGGGGGCGGCCCATGCCGAGCAGGACGCCCGGTCTGGCCGTTCGTGCCGGGGCTGGGCGTGCGCGTGCGAACCGTGTCGCTCGTGTGCTTCCTCGTTCGCGGGGCCTACTCCAGGGTCTCGTCCACGAGGGGCAGGCACGCCAGCACGTCCTCGTTGACCGCCTGCTGGAGCGCCTCCGCTCGGGCGACGTGTTCGTCCACGTCGTGGTCGGCGAACGAGACCAGGTACTGCGCGTAGTCGTCGTAGACCTGTGCGTTCGGGGTGTCGGTTCCCGCCAGCGTCCCGTAGCCCTCAACCATCGCATCGCTGATCTGCTCCTGGCTGGTGACGAACTCGGTGGGGGGAGAGACCTCGGCGACCTCGGTCAGCGTCTGGCAGAACTCCTCGTCGACGTGCCCGTAACTGAGGCTGTTGGCGATCGCCTGGCGGATCTGCTCCTGGGCCTGCTCCTCGCTGCCGCCAGCGCCTCAGCTCGCGCCACCTGGTCCTGGTAGCCCAGATAGAGGAGCACCCCGCTGGCGCTCAACGCCGTCATCGTCCACCCTGCCGCGATCGCCAGCCGCGACAGGCCGCGTCGCCAGTAGGTGCGCCGCACCGCGACGTGGCCCAGCGCCGCCCCTACCGGCGGGACGAGGAAGGCCAGCACCGCGGCGAGCGCGGGCAGCCGCGTGGGCGCCAGGTCCTCGGCCAGTTCCGCGGTTTGGCCGGTGTCGTCCTCCGGTGCACGGTCCTCGGGACCCGCTACGTCCTTCTCCTGCGAGTCCTGGTCCGAGCACTGGTCCGTCTCGCCGCCCATGCCCGCCATCGCCTTCCCCCTGTGCTCTTCCACGTGTGCTGCGACAGGACGGTTGTGCGCCGTGCCGTCGTGGCGTGCTCCCCATCGAGAGGAGGAAACCAGAACATTCACCCCGCGAGCGAAAGAATGGAGCCATCATGGCATCCGGGCAGACGAGTGAGGTGTCGGGAACCCGGCCACGGCCGCGGGATGGCAGTCTGTGTTGCGCCCCCGTGCGCGGCCGCGCCGGTACCGAACAGCCGCGCAAGCGCGACCCGACCAGCCGACGGAAGTACCGGCAAGTGGAGGACCGACTGTCGTGGCGAACCGAAGACCCCTTGTCGGTGACGCGATCCGCCTGCTGGTCGAACGCCTGAACCGCAGCGCCGCGAGCCCGATCCCCGAGGGTCCGGCGAGCGCCCGCGGTGGCGATCCCGCTCCTGGTGGGCGATCATCGCCCAGTGCGCTGTCGGGCTGCTCCTCTACGTCGCCGTGACGTTGACGGTGGGGCTGCTCGCGGGTTCGGCGGTGCTCGGCGCGGCGGTCTCGGGTCCCGTGGTGTTCGGCGCGGTCGTGGTCTGGCGGCGTTGGGCCTTCGGCGCGTGGTCGTCGCGACCCGTCTCGGAGCAGGCGAAGGAGACCCGGTTCTGGGTGTTCGTCCTCGTCGGCCTGGTGCTGTGCTTCCTCGGGGGCCAGTCACTGGCCGTATGGCTCCACTCCGCGCTCGGCTCGTCCGCCTTCGACACCGCGCAGAGCGCCCAGAACGCGGCGCCGGTGGCGCTGCTGCTCTTCGCCCTGCTCGTGGCCGCCCCAGCAGGCGAGGAAGCCCTCATGCGTGGCCTGATTCACCCGCTGCTGCGGCGCCGCTGGCCGGTGCTGGCTTCGGCGCTGGTCAGCTCGGCGGTGTTCGCCGCGTTGCACGGAAACCTCGTGCAGGTCGCCGTGGCACTGCCGTTGGGGGTGCTGTTGGCCTTCGTCTACGAGCACGTGGGCAGGCTCTGGCCGGTGGTCGCGCTGCACGCGCTGTTCAACCTGGCCTCGGTTGTGGTGCCCGTGCGCCTGGTGGAGGCGATGGCGACCCCGGCGGTGTTCGCCGCCGTGCTGCTGGGCGCGGCCGCGGTTCTGACGGTGCTGTACCCGACCCGCGGCGACGACGACCGCGACGGGAGGACCTCCTCTCCACGGTGACCGTGTACCGACCATCGGCGCGGGAGACCGTCATCGCCGCGCGCCCGCGGCCACCAGGCGGCGCAGCGCCCGCTCGGCGGGCCCCTGAACCCCGCGTCGCTCCATGAGGGAGCACACGAGCACCGCGATCGACCAGATGACGGCCGCGACGGTGAGCTGCCAGACCGAGGCCAGTGCCTCGACACCGCGGACGCGCAGCGCTCCGGCCGCCAGCGCCAGGACCGCGGTCTGCGACAGGTAGACGGACAGGGAACGCCTCCCGGTGGCCGCCAGTGCCCGGCCGAGGGCTCCCGTGCCCGCCGAGCGGTGTGCGGCGAACAGGGCGACGAGCGCCAGGAGGGCGGTCCCGGCGAGCAGCCCGGCCAGGCCCTGGTGCCAGGCGATCAGGACGCGTGCCAGGACGCCGGTGCCGCCCACACTCGTCCACAGCATCGGGAAGACCGCGGTGGGCACGACGAGTCCGACCAGGACCACACCGGCGAGCGCTCGCCGGTACCGGTGCGGCTGCTCGATCAGCCCCTGGCCCGCCAGCCATGCTCCGAGCAGTGCGCTGGGCAGTGCCATCGAGGTCAGAACGGTGGCCGGTGCAGTGACGGTCCAGATCGCCAGGTTGGCCGCGACCCCGGCGAGGCGCTCGTCGAACAGGGCCTGGGCCGCCAGACCGTGACTGCGGGCCAGCACCGCCTCAGGACCGGCCACCACCAGGAAGGACGTCGACAGCGCGCAGCCGAGGGCGGCCAGCAGCAGTGCGGCCCGTCGGCGGCGGGCGGCGACGATGCCCGCGACCAGTACGGTGATCAGCCCGTAGGCGCCGAGGATGCCCTGGGCGAAGACAAGGGCATGTGCGGCGCCGAAGGCCAGCAGCCACAGGCCCCGCCTGCGCAGCAGCGCCGTGGCGCGCCGTTCGGCCTGCTCGTAGTCGAGGCCTGCGGCCAGGCCTTCCTGGATGGATCCGCGTGCGATGGTCGCCAGGCCGAAGCCGAGCAGCAGGGCGAAGAGCGGGTAGGCCCGCCCGTCGACCAGGAGGTGCAGCAGGCCCGAGACGAGTGTCTCGGCGACCTCGGACGCGTTCGGGTCCTGCCGGAACCAGTAACGAGTGTTGGCCGCAGCGATGAGGAGCAGCATCACTCCCCGCGCCAGGTCCGGCACGAGCAGACGTCCGGCGGGGCCGGTCATTGTGCCTGGTAAGGGCGTTGCTGCTCGTTTACCAGCGCACATGGGATGAAATTACCAGACGTGTGGTCCGGTGCCGTGATGTGGGGTTCCGCACGGTGGTGAAGTTCTCATGGCCGATATGGGACACGCGATGTGGCATTTCGACCATGCCGGGACGATCTCCATGCTGCACACTAGGACCCGTCGAAACACCTGGATTTCCAGTCAAATCAGGGAGACCCCCACCGTGACGACCGTTAGGACCCCCGCGGCTGTGAGCCTTGCTGCCCTCCTCGCCCTGACCGCGTGCTCCGGCGGTGGCTCACTCGTCTACGGCTTCATCGAGCCGGTGACGGAGCCGGTCTCCAGTATCGAGTTCCGTGTCCCTGACGAGCTCGTCGAGCTGGAGGAGGGCTACGCCGAGGACCGTGTGTTCGAGTCCATCACCGTCTCCGCGGTCGAATCGGACGACCCTGCGGGGTGCGCTGTGGAGTACGAGTTCGACTTCGCGGATGGCGGGCTCGAACGGTACCGCGAGGAACTGGAGAACGGCCTTAATGGCAACGCGACCCTGGATGGGCGCATGGCCAGAGGGTTGACCGGCAGGGACCTGGAAGACATCGAGCTCAGCGAGGACTACAGCTCCGCAGTGGTGCCCCTGGACTGTGCCGCATCGCCGTCCGACGATGAGAGCACCTCGCGCGTCGCCTTCTCGTGGGTGGTCGGGGACGAAACCTACATCCTCGCCAGCGTCGAGGTTGCGGCCATGCAGGGCGGCGAGCTGTTCATCCATGAGCCCGAGGTCAATGGCTGGGAGCTCGACACCAACGGTAACTGGATCCAGCAGTAAGACCTGGCCTAACCGTTCCCCGGCGCTGGGAGGTGGCGGCTCGCCCTCTCTCAGGGCCTTCTCCACCGCGCGAACTTACCCGCAGGCGGGTGCATCCGACCGCTATGTACACAGCGCACACCGTTCATCACGCCGAAGACCGGTAGCCGCAGGCTCCGCCCGCGCAGCAGCGCGAAGAGCGGGTGCAACCGCCGGACGTACGAGACAACCCGAACCGCGCAATCTAGAGCCGCTTCGATGATTCTCACCAGGAGCCTCCGAAGACCCCTGGATTCTCAGGCAAATCAAGGAGGCCTCCGCCGTGACCAACGCCAGGACCCCCACCGCTGTGAGTCTGGTCGCTCTGCCTGCCCTGACCGCGTGTTCGGGTGGCAGTTCACTCGTCTTCGACTTCGCCGAACCGGTGACGGAGCCGGGCTCCAGGTCGGAAAACGGGATCGGGGGCCTCGCTACCGCTGAGGTCTCCGTCATGCGGGGCGGCGAGCTGTTCGTCCACGAGCCCGAGGTCAATGACTGGGAGCCCGACTCCAACGGCAACGGGATCCAGTCGGCCCCGACCGTACCCGTTCCCCCGTCCTGGATAGGCGCCCGCCACCTCCCGGGACGGGCGGTGGACGGGCGCACGAGCAACGGGAACGTGTCCGACCGTAACTGTAGGGTGATGCTCGTAAACGAGCAGAAACAGAGTAGGTGAGCGATGGCCAAGAGCGTCTTCAAGATCCCTACCAGCCTGGATCGGTCCTTCCTGGACCACGAGATCGCGCTGGCGGGCGGCGGATGGCAGATGCGCCCGCTGCCGATGAAGGTGCTCCTGTTCTGGGCCGCCTCCATCCTGTTGCTGTTCTGGGTCACCACCTCGACGTTCGTCTCCAGCGCCGACGGGTGGCTCATCTTCCTGGTCGTCATCTGGTGGTTGGCGACCACCGCCTTCTTCGGGCAGTACTCCAAGACCAAGGAGATGCGCTTCGCTTCGCTGCCGGCGCTCCTGGAGTACCTGCCCCCGCCCGCGCGCCGCGTCATCACCCGGCGCGGATCCAACCCCAGCGGCTTCTACTCCGTACTGGGCGTCAAGGGCATCGACGAGACCGGCTACATCGAGTGGCTGGACGGCACCGTCGGCCAGGCCTACCTCGTCGTCGGATCCGCCTCGGTGCTGGTCTTCGACGAGGACAAGCAGGCGATCCTCAACCGGGTCGACGCCTTCTGGCGCAAGGTCGACACCAACGCCGAATTCATCTGGATCACGACCAAGGAACCCCAGCGGGTCTACCGGCAGCTCGGCAACCTGGAAATACTCAACCGCAACCTCGAAATCCGCGACCCCGAGCTGTTCGAGCTGCTCGACGAGCGGTACTCGATCCTCAAGGACTATGTGGGCGGGCAGTTCACCTCCATCCACCAGTACCTGGTGATCAAGGGCGACGACCTGGAGTCGCTGCGCCGGGCGCACGCCTGGTACGGGCCGAGGCCGAGGCTCCAGCCTCATGATCAAGCAGGCCACGATGCTCAATGCCGAGGATCTCAACGACATGCTGCGGGCTGTCTACACCGCCGGTCGGTAGGGCGGTTCCACGGTCGCGCGAACGAACGGACACCCTTGTGGCCTGGACGTGGGGTCGATCACGCCAAGAAGCCGATCAGCTGCTGACATACGAGGAGAAAGTGCAGAGCGCGCATGGCCGGTAGACGTTTTCGAGGCAGCGCGACCGGGACCTCGCAGAGGGACCTGCCCGGCGCGCTCCTGGGGACCACCCACGCCACGGGTCGGACGGAGCGGACCGGAGCTGACAGGAGGAAGGACGAGCAGATCGTCGCGAGCCCCGCGGGCTTCGGCGTCTCGTTCGCCAACCTGAAGGAGCGAGAGCGGCGGGCAGTCGAACAGGCCGCCGCCGAGACCGAGCAGGACGACGACGCCTCCGTGGGGATGAGCGCCGCCGAGCGCCGTGCCGCGCGGAAGAAGGAACGCCAGCTCGGGGGCACCTTCGAGGAACATCCGCACCTGCTCGCGGTCAAGCCGCGCGAGCGCTACGTCTTCCACAGCGACTACTTCCGGATCGACGGCCACCACGCCTGCGTCCTCGGCTTCTTCCACGACGACGGCGCCCGCGACGACTTCGCCGCGTTCTGGGGCATCAACCGCATCCCGACCGGACTGCCCGAAGACGTCACCGTGGTGGTGCTCGAACAGGTCCGCCGCATGGGCGAGAAGTGGATCGAGGACCGGATCAAGACGGCGGAGAAGCTCGACCGCCTGGAGGAGGGCGAGCAGGCCCAATCAGGCACCATGACCTCGCGGCGCAAGGCCGCCAAGGTCAGTGACGACATGGAGATCGCCGCCGGTGAGATCCAGGACGGCGCCAGCTACCTGCACGTGCACAACCGCCTCCTGGTCAAGGCCCCCAGCCTGGAGGTCCTGGACGACGCCGTCGAACGGATCAGGCGCCTGTACATCGACCGGTTCGGCACCCTCACGGTCGCCGCCTACCCCGGCGAGCAGCGTCAGGAGCTGACCAACCTCTTCGGCAAGACCGAACGCAAGCGCGGCAAGGGCTTCCACTTCACCAGCGTGGAGTTCGCCGGATCCCATTCCCTGGTCACCAACGGACTCAACGACCCGACGGGCGAGTACGTCGGGTACATGGTCGGCGACGTCAACAACTCCGCGGTGCTCTTCGACGTCAACGCCTACGACCACCACGTGGTCGTCGCGGACAACGGCGTCAACCCGGTGCTGGACCGGGCACACGTGGCCGACATGTGGGGATCGAAGGTCTCCCAGGCGGCGCTGCTGTCCAACGCCCGTACCGTGCACATCATCCTGGACGGTGCCCGCCTGGACGACCTGGGCCCGCGCCTGGACGCGCTCACCGCCCGGCTGGACATGAACTCGGGCGATATCAACATGTTCGAGATGTTCGGATCCCAGGAGGACGAGCTCGGCATTTTCCCGGCACACCTGGAGAAAGTCGTGCTCATGGCCGAGCAGGCCTACGAGACGACCGACCAGGACCGCTCCATCATCCGCGGTTCGCTCAAGGAGACGTTGACGCAGTTCTACATCGACAAGGGCATGTGGGCGCGCAACGCCAAGCACAACCGGGACCGGCTGCGGGTGGTGGGAGTCCCGCACATCCAGGTGCCGCGGCTCCAGGACATCGTCACCTACTTCGACACCCAGTACCGGGCTCTTGCCAACTCCACCGCCCGTGACGACGAGGCACTGCACGCCTACAACATCCTGCGCTTGGTCTTCAAGGACCTGCTGGACAACAACGGCGACCTGTTCAACACCCACACCAACGACGAGATCGACGGAGTGGCCGACGCCCGCCGCGTGCTCTACGACTTCTCGCGGCTGCTCAAGCGGGGCAAGGGGGTGGCGATGGCCCAGCTGGTCAACGTCATCGGCTTCGCGGTCGACAACCTCGGCCTGGGTGACACGGTGATCATCCACGGCGCCGAGAACATCGACGACCGTGTCAAGGAGTACCTCGGCGAACAGTTCGGGCACCTGTTCCTGCGCGGAGGGCGGGTCGCCTACCTGTACAACGACGTCGACCGGATGCTCGCCGACTCGGCGTTCAACCGCTTCGACTCCGCCGACTGGACCGTCCTGGGTCCGATGCGCGACGCGACCGTCACCGAGTACCAGCGCCAGCTGCACCAGGACATCCCACCCGACCTGGAACGCCTGGTGACCACGCGCGGCGAGAACCTCGCCTACCTGCGACGGGGACACACCAACGTCGTCTTCCACCTGGACCTGGCACTGGGCGTCAACCCGGCCCGCGCCGATCGGCGCGCCCAGCTGATCGGGGCGGGCCGGCGCAAGCAGAGCGACCGGGAGCGGTCCTCGGCCGTCGTGGCGGCCAAGGGCGACATCGCCGAGGAGCGGGCCCAGCGCGTGGCCGACAACGGGGCCGAGGCGCGGCTGCGCGCCGAACGCGTGAAGCCGACCGGTCGCTCAGGCCAGCAGGGCCGGGCCGTGCAGGGCGAACGCGGGGGACGCGGCCGGTGACCGAGGTGAGAGGGAACGAACGGATGCTGGAGCAAGGCGCGCCCCCGGGCGGGCGGCGAGGCCTGCCCTCGGACAGGCCCGGCGTCCTCGTGCGCCTGGTCCTGCGGGCACTGGTGCTGGCGTTCCCGTTGGCCTTGCTGTTGGCGGGCACCGCGCACGCCGACGAGGTCAGCGACGAGGAGCTCAACACCCTGTCGTTCTACCGGCTCTCGTCGTCGATGACGGCCCTGTTCTCCACGGCGCAGGAGCCGGGCAGCGGGGTCAGCCTTGACAGCGAAGGCTGGATCGGTCTCCTGGAACAGCCGGCCAGCGCCGGATCGATGCTCGGCTACGCCGACGAGGACTACAACCCGATCGCGGGATGGCTCAACTCGCGCGTGGCCCAGTCCTCGGACAGCGTCGGCTACGAGACCCTGGTCGGCAGCGAGAACTCCGGGCTCTCCGGGGTGGAGGGTGCGCAGGACTTCGCGCTGTTCGGTGCCACGCTCAACGGATTGGGGCTGGACTCCACCAGCACAGGGCTTTCGCTGGGGTTCTTCAACGCGGTCTTCGGCGGGATCATCTTCCTCCTGTACACGGTCTCGGCCGGGGTCGACGCCCTCTGGTCGATCCTCATCGAGGCGCTGGTCTGGCTGAACCCGTTCAGGTTGTTCTACGACGCGATCAGCAACGAGGTGTTCGCCGACGGTATGACCGGCGGCGCGGAACCGCCGGAGGTTCTCGAAAGCCTGACCACCTGGATCGCCGACTGGTACGGGTTCCTGGAAGACCTTGCGTGGCAGGTCATGGTCCCGGTGTTCATCGGTGTCTTCCTGATGAGCATCCTGTTGTTCAAACAGTTCGACAAGGCTTCGGGCCTGAAGAAGCTGTTCATCCGCCTGCTCTTCATCGGTCTGGGTATGCCGTTGCTGGGCTCGATGTACACCGGCATGCTCAACGCCATGGCCGAGGCCACCGAGGAAGGGAACTCGGGCTCCACGCGCGTGGTGCTCTCCACGTACGTCGACTTCGAGGGCTGGGCGATGGACCACCGCCTGCGCGTGCCGGACGGGGAGGGGGCGTATGTCGAATGGGAAGACAGCCGGAACGCTCCCTCCGGGCGATCCCAGGCGAGCGTGCGCAGTCTGGCGCTGCAGATCAATTACCAGGTTCTCGGTTTGTCGGAGGCGACCAGCCCGCTGGACGGAGACGAACCGTGGGGCGGCGCGCTGGGCGGTAGCGAAGCGGGTTTCCAGGAGACGCACTACGCCCAGGTCGCTAGCATCCTGGGGCGGTACATGAGCAGCGCCCACGTGTCCGCCTCGTCGTTCGAGACCGAGTCCAAGGCGAGCCTGTCGGAGGAGGTCCGCACATGCGGGGAGGTTTGCGCGCGCAACTGGTTCGAGCAGTACATCGGCGATCCGGAAGAGGTCGTGAACGTCGGCACCGAGAACGGGGAGGTGCAGGTCGCCGACAACCCCCTGATCTCGGTGAGCGGTGCGGGCCTGACCGCCAGTGACTCTGATCGCGGCAGGAGGTTCAGCACAGCCGATGAGGTCGACAGCTGCGGGCTGGATCTGGCCACGAATGACGGTCGTCCCAGGCGGTGCAACCTCGCCCCGCTGGCGATGTACAACTACCTGAACACCGACTTCGGGCCGACGTCCTACACGGCCTACTCCTCCGGCCGGACCACCAGCGAGGCGACCCGGTCCATCCACAACTCGGTGTCGATGGTGGGCACCGGAACGATGAGCGCCGTGTACTGGTTCAACGCCGTGGTGCTGCTGGGCGCGTTCATCACCATCGGCGTCGGGTACGCCCTCGCGATGCTGGTCGGGAACATCCGGAGGAGTTTCCAGCTGATCGCGGCGATCCCGTTCGCGACACTGGGCGCGATCTCGGGCATCGCGAAAGTGATCGTCTACTCGATCGCGCTGATCATGGAGGTCCTGGTCACGATCGCCCTGTACAAGTTCGTGCAGGAGTTCCTACTGAGCCTCCCGAGCATCATCGAGACCCCTTTCGCGAGGATCCTCAACCAGAGCGCCGCCGACGAGGCGTCGGCGATGATCGTCTTCCTGTACTCCGGAGGATTCATCTCCATGATCGTCACCCTGGTGTCGATCATCCTGGTCATCCTCTTCACGGTCATGGCGATGCGCCTGCGCAAGACGCTGGTCAAGCTGTGGAGGAGGCCGCGACCAAGCTGGTCGAAAAGCTCACCGACAGCAACGTCACGCCCCCCGGTGGTGGCGGCATGGGCGGCAAGTTGCCGTCCCTGGCCTCGGGGGCCTCCTCCGGCGCCGGGGCGGCGATGGGCAGCCGGATGATGGGCGGTGGCGGTCCCAAGGGCGGCAAGGGTCCGAACGCGGGCGGTACCAACGGCCCCGACGGGATCAGCACTTCGGCGGGGAACAGCAGCGAAACCATGGTCGGCGGCGACGTGGACACCGACGGCACGCTGGAAGGGCCCGCCGAACTGACCGCGGGCGGCGACGGTGACGACGACCGGCCGGGTGCGGGTCTGGACCCCGGCGGCGAGGGCAGGGACGCCGAGCGGGAGACCGCGCTCGGACGACGGGTCGAGGCCGATGGGCTGTCGTTGCCGCCGGGGAGCGCCGACCCGGACAACCCGAGGGTCGGGGATGACGGCGACCCACTGGAGGCCGGAATCACGTCCGTGCAGGAGTCGGGCGAGGAGTACCGGAAGGCCGACGCGGCCAAGGTCGGCGCGGTGAAGGACGCTGCCGAGGCGGGCGTTCACGCCGGGGTCGCCGTCGGCCGCGGCTTCGCCGGGGACCCCGCCGGCGCGGCCGAGTCGGGGGGCAAGGCCCTGGAGAAGGGCGGCTCGGCCACAGCGAAGAACGCTCAGTCGAAGGAGCACAAGGAACGGGCCGGAAAGTCGTCCCTCGACAACCAGAAACCCAACCCCAAGAACGTGCGTCGTATGAACCAGGGCCAGCAGATGCAGCAGACCGGACGCACGGTGTCCAACACCGCGGGGATGGCGAGCGGCGGCACCGGGGGCAAGC
The DNA here is from genome assembly GCF_001942255.1 of Nocardiopsis sp. CNR-923. GTDB lineage: Bacteria > Actinomycetota > Actinomycetes > Streptosporangiales > Streptosporangiaceae > Nocardiopsis. Next base: position 28,833 of record NZ_MKKC01000092.1, on the reverse strand, counting down.
CCGGTGGCGGTGGACCGAAGCCCGCCGGAGGTAAGTCCGGTGGCGGTCCGAAGCCGACTGGCGGACAGTCTGGGAACTTGCGCAAACCGCGCCGAGGAAACAACAGGAAGAAGTGAGAACTGATGGAGAAGCAAGGGCGGGTCCCCGTTTCCGTCCTGCGGCCGACGGCATGAGCCGTGTGTCGTTTATCCTCATCTATCAGGAAAAAACTCACGGAAAAGTGTTGCTTCCGGATATGCGCGACAACTAGAGTCTACTCGGCCCCAATATCCCTCAGCGGACCCGCCGAACCCTCCATTGCCGCGCGCAATGCGCTGGATCCGAACAGGACAAGGAAAAGCATGAACATCACCAATCTCCCCGCTGCGGAGTGGGACCTCATCTCCTTCTTCGATAATGCCCGCGAATACGCAGGTACGGCGGGCGGTGGTCTCCTCGCGCTCATGGGCACCGTCGGAGTCATCTGGGGCGGCGTCCTGCTCATCAAGAAGCTGATGGCGTCGCAACAGGACCAGACGAGCTGGATCAAGATCCTCGGCCTGATCTTCGTCGGCGGTGCGCTCATGGCCGGCGGGTTCAGTCTCATCTCCAACATCGCCGAGGGCGGCCAGACCACCATTGAGGACCTGGGCGGCGGCCTGATCCTCCTCCAGGGGTTCCTCGGGTCCACGGCCTAGCCGACTCTCGACCAGGGAACGCGGGAGGGTCGCGGCCACCCGGCCGCCGACCCTTTCGTACGTCCGGAGGACGCCCTCCACCGCTGAGACAGCGCCGCCGCGGTCGCGGTAGGCCTCGCGTACCCGAAGGCAGAGCAGCAGAAAAGGGCTTGCAGCACATGGGGATGAAAGAGACCACGAAGGCCTTCGCGGCGAGGATGAAGCTGGGGCCCCACCACGCCATCGAGCGGTTCGGGGTCATCACCAGCATCATCGCCGCGACCTTCGTGCTCCTCCTGGTGAGCACCATCATCTCGGCCGTCGGCAACAACAGGGCCCGCCTGGACGAGACCGCGCTGTACACCGCGTCGTTCACCACCTCCAGGACCGAACTGTCCGGCAGCGTCGACGGGGTCTACACCAACGAGGAGGGCACCCGTGCCCTGGTCCTCATGCGGTTCCGCGACTCCGACATGGGGTCGTTCTCCACCGACGCCATCAACTACCAGGCCTACCTCACCGGCTCCAACGAACAGCTCGACACCCAGCCGCTGCGGACCACCATCACCGGCTCGATCGTCGTGTTCGGCTCCACGGGCTACCTCGGGGTGGTCCTGGACTCCGACGCGCCGTTCGAGCAGCAGATCATCAGCCTGACCCTGCGGGCCAACAGCGAACTGGTCTACCAGGAGGACGCGGGACGCGCGCTCCGCGAGGACCTGCAGGACGACGGCTCCTTCGCCGAGTTCGACCAGTGGCGGCTGTTCCTCAACCCCGGAGCCTCCGGCACCGAGGTGGCGACCTCGCTGGCGGGCGCGCGCATCGACCCTTCCGCCCTGTACTACGAGCTGGTCGTCGCCGAACAGGAGGAAGAGCTCCGCGCGGCGATGGACGAGCAGCTCATGGAGATGGGCGCCGTCCTCAACCGGATCGACGAGTACGACGGCGAGATGAACCGGGTCAACGTCGACGGGGTGTTCATCGAACCTCCCGAGGTGCCGGTACAGGTCGCCGGTGACGCCGTCACCGGCGAGGAGCCCGACGCCGACACCGAGTCCACGCTGGCGCTGGAGACCGACTGGGTGCACCCGCGCGGCTACGACTTCGACTGGCGCTCGGGCTCGGTCGAGGAGGGCTACCTGGACGCGATCATGCCCGAGGACGAGACCTCCTACGTCACGTTCCTGGGCGAGAAGGCTCGCGCGGAGGAGGAGAACTCCCGGTTCGCGGCCAACGACATGGAGTGGCGGCTGACCGACGGCAACGACCTGAGGGAGTACCGGGAATCGGGCCAGGCGATGGATCCGCTGCGCGACATCATGAACAACTCCACACAGGCCTACCAGGACTACTACCGCCTCAAGACCGACTACCAGGTCGACTCCCTGAGCGACCTGCTGGAGCTGGAGGTGACGCTGCGCAGCGTCGAATCCGCCGGATCGGTCAACGCGGGCGAGGAGGCCCTGCTCACGTACTGACGCGGAGCGGTACACGGCGCGGGGTCGATCTCACGGACGAGGACGTCGAGAGGCGGGAGGTAAGGACACGATGGCGGGAGTCGCTGGTGGCGGGGCGGGGGGCATGCAGCCCCCGGGGCCCGGATCGGGCGCGTCGGACCAGGTCGGTCAGGCAGCAGGGAAGGGGCTACCCGACCCGGGTGACACGGCCGGTGCCACCGGGGCCAAGGGCGACGGTGCGACGGGTCCGGATCAGGCGGCCGCCCCGGAGAAGGCCCCCGCGGGAGGCGCCGACCCGTTGGTGGACTCTGCCGGAGACTCCGACCCGGGGGAGGACTCCGACGAGAGGATCGGCCCGAAGCTCGGCGCGGGCGGTACCTCGGAGGCGGCCAAGGGCGGATCCGAGTCCGACAGGCAGGGCGTCGCCAAGGGTGCCGGAGCGGTCGCCGCCGTCCCGGCCATCGGTGTCGGTGCCCAGCTCATGGTCCTCCTGATGTTCCTCAACTGGCTCAAGGGCATGCTGGCCGCGCTGCTGGCCCTGCTCATGAACCTGTGGAGCCTGATCTGGATGCTGGTGCTCCAGGTCGTCAAGACCGTCGTGGGCTTCTTCCTCTCCATCGGCGGAGCGATCGCCGGGGCCGTGGGCGGTGCCATCAGCGCGTTCGCCGGTGCTGTCGTCTCCTTCGGCGCGGCCTTCCTGGGCGTGGTCGCCGTGGTCGCAGGTACGGCGGTCCTCCAGCAGGGCAACTCCATCGCCCAGCACGACGGTGTACCGATCGACTGTCGTGCCGCGACCGAGAGGACCGTGCGCGAGATCGACGACAACACCGAGTCGGGGGCCACCTCCGCGGACATGGAGGCGATGGCCGAGGACGTGTACTCGATCCTGGCGGGCATGGGCATGCAGGACGAGAACATCGCGGGCGTGTTGGGCAACTTCCAGCACGAGTCGCGGATCGACCCGACGACCGTCGAGACGATCTACAACGAGCCCTACGAGATCGGGCCGCGCACGCGGGAGGCGGAGGAGAACGGTTTCCAGGTCGAGTTGATCGACGCCGACTACGCCGCGCAGTGGCCCGCCATCGACCTGGTGGGCATCGGTCTGGGGCAGTGGACCAACGGCCGCAACACGTTGCTCACCGACTACGCCGAGAGCACCGGTGGGGAGTGGTGGGAGCTGGAGACCCAGTTGAGTTTCATGCTCTCCGAGGACGACCCCGTTCGCGTGAGGTTCGTCCAGGACCTCATCGAGAACCCCTCTGGCTCGGTCGAGGAGTCGACCGAGGCCTGGATGGTCGAGTGGGAAGGCCTGACACTGGACTCCGACATGAACGCGCCGCGGCTGACCGAGCGTCTGGAGGACGCCGACGTGTGGTTCGCGAAGATGGACGGTTGGGAAGCCGACGAGGACCGGGCCGACTCCATCCTGGAGCAGGCCGAGGCCACGGTCGACGTCGCCAACCAGAACCGTCGCACCGCGGCGGTGCAGGAGTGCCGGACCGCCGACGTCAACGGAGGCAGCGGCACGGTGACCCAGGCCGGAGAACAGATCCCCTGCGATTCTCTGGGGGCGATGCACCCGGACGCCTGCGCCATGCACGAACACCTCCAGGAGGAGTTCGGCGGCTTCTTCCTGTCTGCCGGTGGTCAACGCAACGAGTCGGGCAGCAACCACAACAACGGCCAGGCCATCGACTACATGATGGCGGAACTCGGCGAGGTCCCCAGCGACGAGATGTACGACAACGGGACGGCGCTCGTCAACTACCTCATCCCGCGGGCCGAGGAGTTCAACGTGAGCGGCATCCTGTGGGACGGCCGCAAGTGGGCGGCCGGTAATGATCCGGTCGGGGAGTGGCACGAAGAGGGGGTCACTCGGGACGCCAGTGGGCGCGGGGACGACACGCAGAACCACATCGACCACGTCCACGTCAGTGTGGGACCCGACCCGTTCATGTAGCCGGGCCCGGGTGCACCGCTCAATGGAGAACGCCAGTGTCACCGGGCCGGGGGCCGTCCCCACGCCGGGGAATCCGGAGACCAGCAGGAAAGGAGCGCGGCGATGGTCGACGAGGGCACGCCGGACAGCGGCGACGACGGTGACGGCGGCGTCGCGCGGGAGACGGTTCCGAAGCGGTCCTGGCGCGAGATGGGCCGCGAGGAGGTGATGGCGCGCTTCGACGCCTACCACGCCAAGCAGCGCGCCAACCGAAGGCGGATGACCGGCGACGACGTGCGAGAGATGCTGCGCGAGCGCCGCGCCGACCGGCGGCAGCGCAGGCGTGAGCGGCGGGAACGGCGCGGCAGTGGGACGCCGCGGCGTAACGCGGGCCAGGTCGTGCGGATGAGCCTGGGCGGGGCCCTGATGGTCGGCGCGATCGGCACCGGGGCCCTCGCCGCCACCAGCACCGACACCACGCAGGTCCAGAGCCGGGCCAATGAGCTGGAGATCGCTTCGCTCGAAGGCGGGATCCGGGAGTTGGAGGCCGCCTCGTGGGACGAAGAGGACGCCGCCGCGCTCGAAGAGCAGCTGGACGAGGCCGTGGACCAGGCCAGGGAGAAGGGCGAGGAGGTCGCCGAACTCCAGAACACCCACCAGGAGATTCTGGCCGACCTCAACGACGCGGAGCTGTCAGGGGACGGTGACGGGGGTGAGGCGTTCGCGCCCGTGGCCGAGCACCGTGCGGAACTCGTCGACTACTTCGACGAGTCGGCCCGGATCATCGAGGACGAGGACGCCTACGTTCCCGGCGCTGACGTGCCCTTCGGCGCGGGTGAGATCGACGTGCTCGCCCCCTGGTACATCCGCTATACCGACGAGAACCGCAGTGAGTACGCCCAGGCGTCGCTGAACTCCTGGGAGCTGGTCTCCGCCACGCCCCGAGTCGAGTCCCCGGCGACCGTCAGCGTGGCTTGGCTCAACAGAGACGAGTCCAGCGGCGACCTGCTGGCCTGGGCACGGGGCACCTACGACGCCGACATGGAGGCGTTCCACAGTCTGTACTTCGGCCAGACGACGATCGGTGACCGGTTCGTGGGCGAGGCGCGCCCGGACGAGGAGGACCGGGACTGATGGGGTTCGTCAGCCGTAATGCCTTCCCGCTGTCCGCGGCGGCTTTGCTGCTGGTGTCGGGAGGCTCCTTCGCCGTCACACGCAGTGCGCAGGAGGCGGCCCTCACCGACCAGGAGCAACAGATCGCGGAGCTTCAGGAGCGCACAGCCGAGATCGAGGAAGCACAGGACGAGAGGGAGAACGAGGTCGCCGGCCTGGTTCAGGGCACGAACACCGCACGGCTGGACACCGACGAGGAGCTCATCGGCGACGTGCTGGACACCGCGTTGGCGTGGGAGACCCACGCCGAGTACGAGGACGCGCGCAGCGCCATGATGACCGTCTACGGACTCGACGAGGACTCGGCGTTCATGACCGCGTTCCTGCCCGAGGCGCCCATGAACGTCGACCGGGAGGGCAACGAGTACGCGCTCATCGACCTGCTCGGACTCGACTCCCGGGTGAACGACTTCCGCAGCGAGGTGTTGTCGGTCCAGGGCACCGAGTACTCCTACCTGGTCCTGGTCGAATTGCTGACCACCTCCGACGACGGGCAGGCCAGCGCCTACAGTACGGCGACGGTGCTGCTGACCACCGATGGCGACGGCGGTGTCTCGGGTGTCGAGGGTTACGCCTCCACGTCCCGGGTGCGTACCTCAGGCCCCTACTGATGCGGTGCTGACCTGGTGGCACAGCGGTCCGGCCGGTGGTTCGGCCCGAACTGGCCGTCACCTTCCAGTGCTAGAATTGTGTTGATATACGAGGAAAAACAGCTTCTGTCACGGATGGGAGGAGACCGACGTGGCCGATGCATCGGACAGTCCCGGCGGGCCCCCGGCCCCGGACCCAGGCCAGGGCGGCCGACTGGCCCAGCGCCTGGGCCTGGTCTCTTCCGTGCAGCAGTTGGAAGAGCAACAGGAGCAGCGGAGGCAGGACCCAGCGCCGCCGCGTTCGACCGCTGGGCGCGGCCGAGTACTCCTGGTCCGCATCGGGTACGGGTCGGTGACCGTCCTGGTCATGCTGGGTGCGCTGGTGCTCTTCGCCATGGCGGGCTCGATCAGCGCCCACCACCAGGCCGGGTTGGAGGAACAGGCCCAGGACGGCTTCGACGCGCAGGAGCGCATCACCGCCGCCCAACAGGGCCTCGCGGATCTGCCCAGCCAGACCGAGGCCCGGCGCTGGCTGGCCCGGGCCACGACTGTGGGCGAGGACCTCGCCGAAGCTCAGAACACCTACCTGGACCTTACCGGGCCGATCACCACCGACGACCTGCCCGAACAGACACCGGGACTGGGCGGGCGCGACGAATGCCACCCCTACCTCGACGACCCGCCGGCCACCACGCGCGACTACACCGAGGAGGAGCTCACCACCTGCGCCGAAGGGCTGCGCCAGAGCGCCGTCGGCGGTCTGGAACGGGCGCTGACGCCGCACTTCGCCGTGAACGCCCGCGACTCCGACGGCTTCAACGCCGTGAGCCAGTGGCACTCGGCGGTACCCACCCTCGACGGCGACGCCCCGCTGTCCGGTTACACCTGGACCGCCCATGAGGCGCAGGCCTTCGAACGGGACCTGGCGATCCGCATGGTCTGGGTCCTGACCGAGGACGAGACGGGGCGGACCGTGGCCTGGCTCAGCGGTCGGTTCGACCCGTTGTTCAACAAGTTCGACGACATGGTGCTCGGCACCGTCGCCGCCGACGGCGAGGAGGACACCGACGAGGACTCCGACGCCAACGACACCTCTGCTGGCGAGCCCGAGGACGGTGAGTGACGTGAGCCTGGCCGAGATCGAAGCCTACGAGCGCGAGCGCGAGCGCCGCAGCCAGACGATCCGGCGCGTCCTGTTCTGGGCCCCGCTGGGGGCGGCCGCCTGATGCTGGCCGTGGGCGGGCTGTCCCTGTGGTCGGCTTCCTCCGGCCACGACGCCGACCGCGCCGAGGTCGCGGCCCTGGTGGAGGAACGCCGGACCGAGGCCCAGGAAGCCGAGGACGAGTTCCACGCCGCCTGGTCCGACGTACTGGCGGGCTCGTCGGCGGTCCGTGTCGAACGTCTGGAGAACGATGGCGCGACGATGCGCGTCCTACTGAGCGAGGCCGTGGAGGAGGGAGAGGACGTGTCGGTGGAACTGGTCGGGGCCGGTGACGAGGAACCACCGGCCGTGTTCGGGGAGCTGAGTCGCGACGGTGTCCCCGGTCTGGACGCTGGCGCGCAGGCGCGACTGGGGCCGTTCGCGCCGGTGCTGACCGGCATCGAAGGCCTGGACTACACCTACTTCGCCTTCGTTGAGATCCATGACGCCGTCGACGGGGAGGAGGGCACGATCGCGGCGCTGTCGGTGGAGTGGTCCACCGATGCCGAGGGCGCGATCACCGAGATCGACGCCGACTGGACCGAAGACGCCCCCGAACGTTCCTAGCACGCACGTCCGCATGTCAGTCCACAACAGGAGCGACCGATGAGCCCCGCCGCCACCGGGTCCGAGAACAAGCGCAAGCCACGCGCGAAGAAGAGCGCCGCGCAGCGGGCCGCCGAGGCCAAGCAGGCCGACGCGGACAGGGCCGCGACGCCGCTGGGCGTTCGCCTGCGCGCGCGTCTGGGGGAGTCGGGAACGCGCTCGGTGCTGGCGCTCGTGCGCGTGGGCTTGGTGCTCGGTTCGGGTCTGGTCTGCTACGTCCTGGCGATGTTCGCGGCGGTGACCGTGGTGCCCAACCTGTTCGTCATGGTGGCGGCGGGGACCGGTGTCGGCCCCACCTCGTCGTTGGAGATGCAGTTGGCGCACTGGCTGGCGCCGTCGGTCTTCCTCATCGGCCTCGTCTTCGTCCTGGTTCTGGTCGTGATGCGCGCGCTGTGGCGCGCCCAGCTCCGTCTGGCTGAGCGGGCCCGTCGGGCGCTGCTGGGCGAGCAGGCGGACGCCGCCCAGGCCACCGACACCGACAGCGCCGGTCGCTGACCGGCCGGCCGACCCCGACACGGAAGCGAGACCGCCCCCATGAGGATCGCACCCCTACGGATCACCGACCCCTGGTTCCACCGCCTGGTGCGGGACGGCAAGGCCGACGTGCGGACCCTGAGCGCTGTGCCCTGCGACATAGCCGTGCACATGGAGGCGGTGACGATCCTGCACCACGGCATCGACCAGAACTACCGGCCCTACCTGCACCTGCGGGGCCAGATCATCCAGATCCGGCCCGACGTCGAACTGCCCTTCGGCATCACCGAGATCCAGTACCGCGCGGGCGCCGAACCCGGTATCGACGCCTACTACGAATTCGATCCCGCCCAGCTCACCGAACTGGTCCGCAAGGGCTACTTCGGCACCCGCTTCCGGGTGCCGGAGTCGATGACCGGTATCGAGTGGGAACTGCCCGCCGAAGCGGACTTCCGCGTGGTCGCACCGGAGAACGGCGAGCAGCCCCCGCTGGTCTTCGCCGGTGTGCGCGACCAGAACAGCGCCGTGCTCACCGAGGAGAACAGCGGCTACACCCTCGCCGAGTACTTCCCGGACTACTCCGCCGAAAGCCCGGTGCGGGCTTCGGCCGGGCCCGAACCCGCGGTGCCCACGCACTCGGGGGCGATCCAGGACCTGTTCGCCGGTGAGTACCTCGATGACGCCGAACACCGCTGGCCGACCGGGACCGCCGACCGCTACGCGGCCGTGAACCAGGCCGGGCAGGCCCCCGAAAGCGTGTTTGACCGCCTTGTGAACGAACTGGAAGCCCAGCGCAGGGGCGCCGAGAGCACCCTGGAGACCGACGCGGGCTACGACCCCGACGGCCCCGCCGGGGCGCTGCGCGAGCGGATCGGCCCCGGGGTGCGGCAGGCGTTGTCGAGTCGGACCGAGGCGGCACCGGCCGACGCCCCGGAGCGCGGTACCGAACACGCGCGGGACCAGGCCGCCGGGTCCGGCTTCCTCGACTGGGACGAGGCCGAGGACACCTCCGAGGTCGGTATCGCTCCGGTCCGCACGAGCTTCGACCGGCGGTCCCCCGGGGAATGGCAGGACGAGGCGGACGACTACCAGCCCGGCGGCTGATGGCCGTCTCGGTACACGTGAATGACGAAGATCCCTCGCCTTTTCTTGCCTTTCACTCTTCAAGTACGCGCGGCGACCCGCGGTTCTTGGTTGTGTTTTCGGCTATGACCGGAAAGCGTTTTTGCGCCTGGTGTCGGTTGTGTGTATCGTGCTACGATTGTACTGATTTATGAGTAAGAACGAGATGAGGTCGTCACCTTCTCGTCCACGGAGGCGCCAGCAGTTGTTCACCAATTCGGACGGTTCCCTCGACGGCCGCAACGAGCGCTACCCGAAGTTGGCCCAGTACAGCGACCCCCTCAAAGCCCCTGAGCGCGAGATCGTCGGTCGCGACTATGAGATCTCCCAGCTCATGGCGGCCATGGCCCGACCCGAACTGTGCAATGCTCTTCTGCTGGCCCCGGCCGGTGCGGGTAAGACCGCTCTGGTTCAGGCGGCGATGCTGAAAGACGTCAAACGGGTCTACATGGAAGTCGACCTGGCCCGGATGATCGCCGGGCTGAGCACTCCCGACGAAATGGCGGCACTGCTCAAGGGGCTGTTCGACGAGGCCGAGAGGTTCAGCTCCGACGAGCACGTCGAACTGGTGCTGTTCATCGACGAGTTCCACCAGGTGGTGCAGCTCAGCGCCGCCTCCGTCGAAGCGCTCAAGCCGGTTCTGGCGGCGTCCGGCGCGCGCGGTATCCGCGTCATCGCGGCCACGACCTTCGACGAGTTCCACAAGTACGTGGCACCCAACCAGCCGCTCATGGAACGCCTCCAGCGCATCAACGTCAGCCCGCCCGACCAGAAGACCACGGTGGAGATCCTCAAGGGGATGGCCAGGCGTTACGGAGTGGCCGACCAGTTCTACGACGACCACCTCTTCGAGATGATCTACGAGTACACCAACCGCTACATCCCGGCCTCGACGCAGCCGCGTAAGTCCATCCTGGTGCTCGACTCGATGGTGGGCTGGCACCGGTACAGCGGTCGTCCGATGGGCCGCGACCTGCTCGCGGACGTCCTCATGGAGTCGACCAACGTCAATGTGGCGTTCCGTGTCGACGCGGTGCAGATCAAGAAACAGCTCGACGGGGCGGTGTTCTCCCAGGAGTTCGCCACCACCGTGGTCGCCAAAAGGCTGCAGGTCTGTGTCGCCGATCTGAACGACAAGACCAAGCCCATGTCGTCATTTCTTTTCACAGGCAGTACCGGAGTCGGAAAGACCGAGCTGACCAAGCAGCTCGCCCTGTTGCTCTTCGGTGACGACCAGCGCCACCTCATCCGTTTCGACATGTCGGAGTACGCGCGGGAGGAATCCCTGGACCTGTTCCGCTCGGAGCTGACCAAGCGCGTCTGGGACATGGGGCACGCCGTGCTGCTGTTCGACGAGATCGAGAAGGCCGCCCCGGCGATCACGCGCGTGCTGCTCCAGGTGCTCGACGACGCAGGCTCACCAACGACAACGGCCGTCAGGTGTCGTTCCTCAACACCTACATCGTGTTGACGACCAACGCGGGATCGGAGATCTACGAGACGATCGCCCAGTACAACGTGGACGACACCGGTTCGGGCAAGGAGCTGGTGGAGAAGATGAAGGAGATCCGCAGGTCCATCTCCACCACGCAGGGAGACAACAAGTTCCCGCCCGAGCTGTTGGGCCGCATCGACGCGATCGTCCCCTTTCAGCCGCTCTCGCGCGAGACTCAGCGCAGGATCGTGAAGAACAAGCTGCGCCAGATGCGTCGCGAGGTCATGGTCAAGCACGGGGTCAGGGTCGAGATCGCCGAACGGGTTCTGCAGTACCTCATCGACGACCACGCTGACACCGACTCCAACGCGGGCGGCGCACGCGCGGCGATCGCGAAGATGACCGACGAAGTCACCACCGCCATCGCCGCGTTCGTCAACGCCCACACGCACGAGAGGGTCCTGCGGGTGGACGTTCGGGGCACGATGCGCAGCGAGGACAAGGGCCTCCTCAAGAGCGACTCATATATCGAGGTGGCCGCCGCGCGCTGAGGCGGCCCACGGGACGGCAGTGGCCCACCGATGGACGATGGCCTTACTCAGGCTGATGAACGAGCTGGTTCCAGACGTCATGGTGAAATCGAGAGGATGCGCCGATGGGACTCATCGACAACATGTGGAAGAAGGGGAAGGCCGACGGCACGTCCTCTGACGGTTCGGAAGCGGCCGCCTCGCCGAGCGGCGACGGCAAGAAGCGCAGCAAGCGGCGCAAGCCCGAGGAGATGCTGGCGAGCGTGGTGCGGGAGAGCACCGTCAACGCCGCGATCGACCTGCTGAGCCGCAACGAGCGCTTCGTCCTGCCCGGCGGCAACTCCTGGGCGGCGTTGGCCCTGCCGGTGGAGAACATCGGCGGCCTGAGTAAGAGGCAACAGAAGGACGAGGCCAAGGGCTCGCTCATCGAGCTCATCAACCACGACCACATCCAGACCATCACCACCCGCCAGCTCCTCAACGAGGAGGTCCTCGGCATCATCCCCACCACCCAGACACTGGAGCGTATGGGTGAGTACTCGCTGCTCACCGGCGCCACGTACTACTGGATGGTGCTGAGCCCGAGCCAGGACCGCCAGGAACTGGTGGTCGAGGCCGTCATCGACGAGGGGACCACCTACGCCGAGGCGGTGGCGATCGCCGACGGCAGCCGCAGTCTGGCCGACCGGCTGCCGCAGATGTGGGCCTGGACCCAGGCCATCAGCGCGACCACGACCCGCACGGCTCCCCCGAACAGCGTGGACGCCGCCCCGTTGGCCGACACCGCCGCAATGCCGCCGTCGGCCCCGCCCGTCGCTGACGACAGCGACCTCCTGCCAGGCGCGGTGGCCGCGGCCCCCACCCCTGAGGCGGGCGTCGCCGACGAGGAGCCGGGGGACGATTCCCTGGCCGGCGGCGAGTTCTCCGCGGACCTGTTCGACGATGACCTCGGCGACGACGAGTCCGGCGTCTACCACGACGAGGCGGACGACGACGGCACGCACGAGGACGGGACGTACGACGACGAAGACGACGAAATGGCCGAGGAGGGCGAACAGGACGAAGTCCGGGACTTCCTGACGGAGGGGGAAGGGGGGCGGGCCCTTGCCTGGACGCACTATGCCGAACAGAACCGGGACCGGGAGTTCACCGAGGAGCAGGTGCGGGAGACCATCGCACGGCGCTTCCTCTCCGACGATCTGGGTCTGGAGATCCCGTACTCCGAGTTCGAGGCCACGTTCGACACCCAGGCGCCCTCGGTGCGACTGGAGTTCGGTGACGAGGTCTCCGACTGGCTCGGCGAGCAGATCGCCGTCATGGCCGAGCAGGCCAATGCCGAGCTGACGAAGCTGCACAGCGACCACAGCAAGGAGCTGCGTCAGTTCTTCGTCGAGACCATGAGCCTGCACGCCGAGTCGGTCATGCGTGACGTCGACGAACATCGCGAAGGCTCGGTCTACCAGACGCTCTCGGCCGCGGCGGAGCAGGAGTTCGCCGACCTCAAGGCCAGGGTGTCCGAGGACGTCGCGTCCGGCGGGCGGAGATCACCCGGCGCTACGAAAAGGACGCCGATGAGCGTGCCGAGGTCGCCGCGGCCCAGGCCAGGCAGGTGTTCTGGGACCGGTTCCGCACGGAGATGGAACGCAAGCTCGCCGACGTGGCCCCCGAGATCGAGCGTCGCAACGAAGAGCGCTACGCCCACCAACGCCAGCTCGTGCTGGAGACGCGGCGCAAGGACGCGCGCACACGGATGCATCTGGGCACCACACGCACCTTCCAACTGCTCGCCGAGCGCGAAGTCAAGCAGCGCGAAGCGGAGATGGAGCTGCTGGAGCAGTGGAACGCCAAGCTGACGCGCTTCATCAGCGACAACCTCAAGCACGACATCGCCCGCGCGGAGGTGTTGGCCGAGCAGTTGCGGCTGGACAACCAGGTCGAGGACCTGCGGGCCGAGCAGGCCCTCCGGCTGGAGGAGCTCAACGCCGATCGGGAGAACCGGGTGCGTCGCTGGAGGCCGAACTGGAGAGCGAACGCGAGCGGGCCGAGGCTCGGCTACGCGAGCGTGAGGGGGAGTGGCGGCACGAGGTCCACATCAAGGACGAGAAGCTGCGTTCGGCCAACCAACTGTACAAGGACCTGCACGCGCAGATGCAGGACATGGCCGACAGCATGCACCGGCAGTACCGCGGCAGGATCGACGAGCTCGAGGGCGACAAGCGCTCCTACGCCGAGGAACTGAAGCGGACCAACCATGTCCACGGCCGCTTCACCAAGCTCCTCGTGGTTCTGGCGGCGGTGCTGGTGCTGATCTCCATCGCCGTGGGCGTCATCGTCGGCTGGACGCTCGGATTCGGGTCGACCAGTAGCGCCAGCGCGATGATCGTCCCCGCGTGGATCGTCTAGGTCGTGTCCGGTGGATGTCCCCGGAGCGCCGCGCAGCAGGGCGAGCCCCGCCCGCGGACGCCGAACGCGCTGCCATATCTACTGACGAACCAGTAAAACCAGCGCATCCTAGCGCACACGTCGAAAGAAAGGCTCGCCTCATGGCCAGGAGGGGCTCCAGCCCTAAAGCGAGCGCGTGGGACAAACTCTCCTCTCGGGAAGCCGGGGAGACGCTCGCCAACCGCGACATCTACGAGTCCCAGCAGCTCGACCGTTCGCGCATCGAACGCAAACGGACCCGCACCTCACGCACCATGATCGCCATCGCGGCGGGAGTCCTCGTCGCCGCGCTGGTGTGGGTGCTGTGGTCGGTCGGCCAGTTCACCGTGAGCGCCGTGACCTCCTCGCTCGGCGGGCCCACCGCCCCTGACTTCGTCGAACGTGAGCGGATGTCGTCGACACAGTACTGCTACCGCGTCCTCGACGAGGACGGGCGGGTGGTCCCCGACCAGCCGTGCCACGAGACCGAGGACGAGGCCCTTGCGGACCCGCCCCAGTGGGTCATCGACGACGTCGCCGCGCAGCAGGCACAGATCGACGCCGAGCACGAGGGTGAGCCGGACGCGTTCCCCGGGTGGTTCCTCCACGTGACCTGGCTCAAGCTCGCCGCGTCGCTCGGCATCGGCCTGTGCACGTTCGGCCTGGCCTACCTGCTGCTCATGCGCAACCGGGACGCGCAGAACCTGCTGCACGACACCAGCGACATCAACCAGTACCAGGGCGACCAGCACATCGCCCTGCCGGACGAGGTCGTCCGCAAGTTCGACTGGTTTCCCGACGTGGGCGCGCACAGCTCCGTTCAACCGTCCTCCATGATCAGCCACGTCATGGCGGTCCGAAAGGGCCTCAAGTCGATCGAGGTCGCCAAGCGGGCGGACGCGGACGTCCTCGACTCCGACGGCGACGTCGAGTTCCTCAAGGGCGAGATCCTGCGAGACGACGACGATCGGGCGATCACCACGAAGATGCCGCTCATCGACGAGAAGTTCGGGGACGACCTGTTCGAGGCCTCCGGTCTACCGAAGGACAGGAGCATCCGCAAGCGGTTCGACACCACCAAGATCCCCTACAACCCGGACGGCAGGGACCGCGGCAAGCTCGGGGAGCACAAGACCGTCGCGGACATGATCAACGCCGACTGGGAGTTCCCCGAGCACGAGGTGCAGCGCCCGGCCGGCGCCTACATCGTCGACACCGCCCCGGTCAACACCATGGTCCTGGCCATCACTCGTGCCGGCAAGGGCCAGACGTACATCGAACCGATGATCGACATGTGGCTGCGCGAGAAGAGCCCCAACAACATGGTGATCAACGACCCCAAGGGCGAACTCCTGGTCAAGCACTACGTGCGAGCGACGATGCGCGGCTTCCAGGTGGTGCAGTTCAACCTGATCAACGCGATGAAGACCGACATCTACAACCCGCTGGGGATGGCCGCCGAAGCCGCCCGCGAGGGTGACACGACCAAGTGCGCGATGTACATCGAGAACATCGCCGACGTCTTCTTTCCGCTTGACGGTGGTGAGGATCCGGTGTGGCCCAACGCCGCCAACAACGCCTTCAAGCGCGCCGCCTACGGCCTCATCGACTTCTACCTGGAGGAGGAGCGCGAACTGCGGGCCTACGCCGCCCGGGTGGACATGGATCCCAAGGTGCTGGAGACCAAGCTCGACGAGAAGTGGGGCAAGGTCACGCTGTACAACTGCTACCAGCTGTTCGTGCAGCTCTCGGCCAAGAAGGTGAAGAATCCGGCGGACCTGGTCGAGGAGAGCGTCCAACGGGGTGACTACGGAAGCCTGGAGGACGGCACGTTTCGCGAGGCGGAGGCCGAGGCCGCACTGGTGGAGGCCGAGAACAAGGCGTTCCTGTGGGAGGGCAAGAAGGAGCTGGACATGCTCACCTTGTTCTTCAACGCCACCAACGGCTGCCGACCAACTCGATGCGCACCCTGGTCGCAACGCCGACAACGCACTGCGGGCGATGGGCGCGGCCGAGAAGATGCTGGCCAGTGTCTACGGCATCGCGATCACGGCGATGAGCTTCTTCGCCGACCCGACGATCTCCACGCTCACCTCTGGTACTCCCAGTCAGAACACCGACCTGGGCGGCCTGAGTTTCCCGCGCCGCATGGGCGTGCGTTTCGCCATGAACTACCTCAAGCGCGACCACCTGATCGGTGCCCAGGCCAAGTGGGACGCCTACGCCGACGAGAGGTTCGAGCAGGCGCTCGGCGAGGACTTCGAGCACGAGGACATCGTCTCCCGTGAAGGCTGGGCCCGCTACTACTTCAAGGGCAAGTTCGCGGGCGACATCGCCTATATCCGACTGCGGTTGTTGAACCCGCAGACCGGCATGCTGATCCGCACCTACCACTTCAAGTTCAAGAAGGACTACCAGACCTCGCTCAACGGCCGGTTCTACATCACCGACCCGGTGACCGGCGAGAAGATCATCCGCAACGGGATCCTGCTGGAGCTGAAGAAACAGGACGGCGGCTCGTTCGCACCGGGGCACACCACCTACCCGCAGACGCGGCTGACCAACATCACGGGGGACCTGCCCCAGAAGGAGATGGGGCAGGCCAACGCGATCACGCAGACGATGGTGCGCTATTCGGAGCAGCCCAAGGCGGTGTTCCTGGTGACGCCGCCGCACCTGATGAAGTACGCCAAGCTCATCCTGATCCTGATCAAGCAACTGGTCGACCTGAACTTCGACAAGTCGTACATGACCAAGGAAAACCAGAAACCGCTGTACAAGACCCGGTTCATGCTCGATGAGCTGGGCAACCTCCAGTCGGAGGGGCACGGCATCTCCGGCTTCGAGACGATGCTGTCGATCGGCCTGGGCCAGGAGCAGCAGTTCACGCTCATCCTCCAGACGCTTCAGCAGTTGCGCGACGTCTACGGCGAGTCGGTGGACAAGATCGTGCAGGGCAACACCTCCAACATCGTCTTCCTCAAGAGCACCGACGACTCGATGCTCGACACACTGGAGAAGATGTCCGGCAAGCGCCACACCACCTACATGGACTCCAAGACCGTGACCCAGGACAAGGGCCACGTGGTCAAGGGCATGAGTGTGGAGGGCAAGGTCTCCTACACCATGTCGACCAAGGAGGAGCCGGTCATCTCCTACAACGACATGGCCTTCATCTCCGAGCGCAACTCGATCGTCTTCCGCGCCGGTGACTCGCCGGTGTGGAACCGCAACGAGACGATCCTGCCGATGTCCTGGCGGATGTTCAGGGACACGATCAAGCAGCCCGGGCACGACTACACGCTCCAGACCATCCCGACGCTGTCCAGCGCGGTCGACTTCGACGTGCGGATGAACCAGCCCGACTTCGAGGCGATGCTGGCCAAGCGTATGCAGCAGGCCGAGCTGACCGCCGAGTGCCGGGAGAAGCACAGGACGGCCCACGACCTCTCCGAGGTCGACGTCGCACGGCTGGACCCCGACACCTACGCCAACGAGGTCATGGAGTTGGTCGACGCCGCCCGCGGCGAGGCCTACGCCGAGGAGCACGACCTCGCCGACTCCGACGACGTCGACCTGGAGGACCTCGAGAACGCCGTCAACCTGGACATGCCCTGGGAGTTCGACACGGCGACCCAGCAGGCGGTCGACTCCCAGCAGGCGAGAATGACCGAGTTCCGTCGGCTGCGCTACGCCGACAACCTGATCAGCCGCGACATGCTGGTCCACTTCTCCTCCGATCCCGCGCGACCGCACGCGGGCGCGCTGGACGGTCCGCTGGACGCCCAGATCGTCGAGGCGTACAGGTCGGTACGGCCCGCGCTGGAGCGGGACGGAGCCCACTTCTCGGTGAGCCCTGACGGAGCGCTGCGCAGCGCCGACGGATCGCAGGTCTACATCTCCCGCCAGGACGAGTCCGAAGCGATGCGGCGGCTCCAGCGGGCCAGCGAGAGCGAGACCGAGCGGGTGTTCACCGAAGACCCGGAGCATCTGACCGACCTGCACGGGTTCCGCGTGCACGGCGCGTTCTACGAGTTCCTCGCCGAGCGGGAGGGCTGGCTGGACCTGGCCCGCGGCGAGTTCGACCGGGCGATGGCCGACGTGATGCGTGACGAGGGCTAGCCGGGAGGTCAGCGGTGTGGGGCAGTGGCAGGTGAGGGGTGGCGGCATGGCTGATGGACGAAGAGACCGTGGTGGGCGGACCGGCACGCGCCCAGGTGATGTGACCGGGGCGGGCGAGGACGGAGACGCTCGTGGCGACGCGTAGGAAGAGGACGTTGAACGCCAGGACGTACCGGGCCCCCGACCCCGTCGAGGAGACCACGGACGCCGAGGCGCGCGACGTCGGCAAGGAGACCGGACGTCAGCGTCGCGCGAGGCTCAGGGCCGACTCCCCGCGGGCCCAGCGTGAGCGGTACGACCGCGAACTGGCCGACAAGCAGCGCCAGGCCAGGCGCGACGCGGCCGGGCGCGACGGTGATCCACTGGCCAGGCTCAAGCTTGAGACACAGCACGCGCAGGACGAGTTTATCCGCCACCTGCGCGCCTCGCGCATCGCCTCGCCGGGTGCGTCCCGGTCCGACCAGGGCCGACAGCTGAACGACCTGCACCGGGCGTACGTCCAGCAGATGGTGATCCAGTGCCTGGAACCGCTCAAGGGCGGGCTGACCGCGCAGAACGTGCTCACCACCGTGGGCATGGGCACGGCGATGTGGCTGCTCTCGCCCAACTTCCGCGCCGTGACGGGCGAGTATGCCGGGCAGATGGCCAGCGCCATAAGCGGGCAGGCCCGGCGCGAGGCGAGGAGCACCGCCAACGGGATGCACCGCAGGCGCCTGGAGCGCCTCGAAAGGCTGGAACGCGGCGGTCGCGACCTGTTCACCGGGCGCAGCGCCGCACTGGCGCATGTGGGGATCGCCCAGAACGCCTACGACGAGATGCGCAGGCCCGGCGCTGACCGGGACCTCGTCAGGAAGAACTACGAGAGCGCCCTCGGCGCGCTCTACGACTGCGTGGACGAGGACGGCCTAGACCGCGCGGAGGTCGCGCGCGACATGCGCGGTATCGTCGGTCAGCTCATCGAACGCGACCCCGAGCAGGCGACGGTCTTCGCCGAACTGGGGCACGGCCGGTTCGTCAGGTCCGAACCGGTGACGGTCGTCGACGAGGACACCAAACAGACGAGGAAGGTCTGGGAGGGTGACTACGTCGACGCCCGCAACGGGGACCTGATCACCGGCGGGACGTTCTCGCTGCGCGAGCCGATGGGTACCGACGAGCACCGTGCCGAGGTGGCCCGGACCATGTACGCCGAACTCGCCAGCACGAGGAGCCCGGCCGGGGTCAAGGCGGTCCTGGAGCAGTACGTCGTCGGTTCCAAGACCCTTAACCACCCCGAGGCGGTCGAGCAGACCGGGGATCCCTCGGCACGTGCGCGGCTGAACAGGGCGCGGACGATGATTGCGTCCATGCGCGGCGACGGGATCAGCGAGCGGGACCAGAAGCTGGTCTACGTGGGCGGGTTCTAGAGTCACTGCAAGCCATGGAGCGGACGCACCCGCAGAGGGTGGCGCAGTGGCGACAGAGCCTGGGGCCCGAGTGGGAACAGCGGATGCGCGATCTGACCAGCGAGAGCAGCGGGTTCGGCGAGCAGACCGACCGTGCGCGGACCGATCGCGGGCAGCGAGGGGAAGGCGACAGGCGCCCGACGGATCCCCCCGGGGGCCGCCCATCGTCGAGTGCCGCGGCGAGGCGGCTCAGCATGTTCGCCAACCAGAAAGCCAACGCTATGCCGTCAGCCGTCCGTCCTGCGATCAGAATTACTCCCCGAGGGGCGGATCCGGAACAGGACAACGGGCCTGAACTCGGTGGTTGACCGGCCACCGGGGTGGAAAGTGAACAAGAACGGAGAAAGGCACAGTAATGGGTGACGTCGACTGGTTCAAAGTTTTCGGTATCGAGCCTGAGGACCACAAGCGTTGGGAGGAAATGGAGGAGGACGCGGCCAGGCGGCGCAAGCGGGGAGGCAGTATCGGGCAGGCTGCGGGGAAAGCGGTCGATTCGGGATTGGGGTTCGCGCAGAAAGCGGCCCAATCACGGATGGATGCGGCCCAGCACAGTCAGCGCGACGACGTCCGCGCAACGCGGCCGAAGCGCACGCGCAAGGTGGTGGAGGTGGAGGAGCAGACGGAGTTCACGGATGAACGCGAGTTCGACTGAGCACCCCTTCGGCGCGCCGAGCGGTGCTTTGACCCTCCGACGAGGGCTGGATAGACTCGTCTACGAGTGAAAATACGACATGATTCCCTGCTCAAGACGGAGGGCCGGACATGGCGGGGACCCAGACCTCTGAGGGTTCGGAGCGCGTGGCCAAGCGCGAGTTCATCGCGGCGGTGGCACGCCGCGTCGGGCTTCCGAAGAGGGTTGTCTCTGAAATCTACGACGCCGCCATCGCCGAACTCATGGACGTGGTGAGCCGAGGCGATCGCCTTATTCTGACCGGTTTCGGCAGCTTTGAGCGCCAATGGCACAAAGGTCACCCGGTGAGGTTCACCAAGAGCGGTGAGGACAAGGTCAACGACTACTCCGTGCTGAAGTTCAGCGCGACTCGCCAGACCAACCAGCGTATCGGCCAGCCTCAGTGAGGATGGAATTTACGCCAGCATTGGCTGTCAAGGAAAAGAGCCCTGAAGTGTGAATTCTTCAGGGCTCTTTTTGTGAGTACGTCACAATTTGTCGTTTGTGCGATCCGCGGCGTTGTCATGATCGATCGTGTGGAATCGGGCGTCATCGGCACGGGCGGACCCACGCGGGCCGCTCCGCACGCATCGAGCGTCGCCATCGCGGGTCCGCCTCCGCATTCTGCATCGCGGTGGAGATGACGCCGGGGCTCTGCGGGTTCCGCCCGATCAGGCCGTCGAGGTAGCCGTACACCTCGGCGTCCACCCCCGCGTCTCTTCCGCTGAGCTGTCGCGGCTGAGCGCGACGGTGAGTGGAGCCTGGCCGGGGCCGCGTCGCCCAGGTCAAGTGTTGCGGAGGAACTCCTCGGCCTGGCTGCGGAGGGGTTCGGGGGCGGCGGACCAGACCGGGAAGCTCATCAACTCGCGGAGTTTGACCTCTTTGACCTCGCGAGGGGCGTCCTTGCGGAGGCCGAGGTGGAACCAGGCCTGGTCCAGTTCGTTGTAGGGGAGGTCCCAGGAGACACCGATTTCCCCCTCCACGTTGGCGGGTTGAGGGGGTGTGACGGCAACCTCGTCGGCGGTGGCGGCCGGGGTGATTTCTCTGAGCCTGAGACCGAGTTGGTCGATGAGGCCGCGGAACAGTCGCCGGTGGTGTTCGACGGTCTCTGTCGAGGGTCGTTCCCCCTCGAAGTACACGGAGAGGAGCCACCCGTTATCGCCGGTGCGTCCGAGTTCGAGGACGAGGTGGTTCGAGGCGGTGTCGGTGAAGGTGCGGTGCGCGATGCTCGTTCTTGCTCCAGGGCCCTCGGCGCGGGGTGTTCCTTCTTCGAGTTGGAGCGTGTCGTGTAGCCATCGCACCTGGTCGGGGGTCAGGTCTCCGTAGGAGCGGGCTACGAGCGCGGGTAGCAGCATGTGCTGGGTTCCTTCTTCGGTCCGGGCAGTGTCGGGGTGCGGGGACAGACAGTCCCCCACGTGTGAGGTGCTCCCGGTCCGGGGGTGGTCCAGTCCGGGGTTGACCCCGGTCCGCGATGTCATCGTCGGGGCTTCTGGCTCGGGCGGGGGCCGTGTCCCCCGGAGCGCACCGCTACCGTTCTATGTCAGTGCCCTCCTGCTGGTCCTGGTTGTGTCGGCTGTTGCCGGTGGGGGACGGCTTGGCGCCCCCTGAACCCGGGGGAGACAGCCTCCGCTGGGGGCGTGGTGCCGTCTTGGTGGTGTCTGCGGGTTTCCCGGAGTTCGGGGTCCTGCCAGGCCTCATCGAGGCCGCGTAGCGCTTCTTCTCCTCCTTGGACGCGGAGAGGAACTGCGCCGGGTGCGACGGCAGTTTGGCGTTGTCCACGCCGAGCTGGCCCGCCTGGAACACGGCCTTCTGAACCGTCTGGTTTCGGACGTGTTCCATGAACTGTTCGTCCTGGCCCGCGTAGGCCACCGTGGCCATGCGGTCGGCCTGGGTATGCAGTTCCAGCATCGTTGGGGCGGTCTTCGGTCCCAGCTCACCGCGTTGGATGAGAGCCTGCGAATGGTTCCAGTACTCCGACAGCCAGCTTTGGGCCTGTCTCTTGGACCGTTCGGCCCAGGGTTGGTCGGAGTTGTGGATGATCCAGTCGGTACTGCGGAAGTGCCCGGAGAGCGAGCGTCCGAACTTGGTCGCGTTGATGGGCCCACTGGACTCAAAGGCCCCCACGGAGATCTCTCGGCCCAGCTTGTTCTCCCATCTGTCCGTCCAGCCGGCCAGATTCGGGAAGGTGCCCTTGACGGCGCCTTTGTCCAAGTACCCGTGCCCGCCCATGAAGTCGCCCGGGTAGCAGTCGGGGTGCCGCTCCTTCCAGTGCTCGCGGGCGGCACGGATCATGCGGGTGCTGTTGATGTCGAGATCGAAGTCGCTCGGCACGGACTCCAGACCGAGTCGCCACATCGAGTCATGCGGACGGCGCTTAGGGCGTTCCACGCTGTCGCCGAACCATTCCTGCATGCGCTTGACCGCCTCGGGATTGTCCGGCGTGTCCTCCTGTCGGGGCAGCTCCTTGTGCATCCCCGAGAAGAAGCCGGAACCGGTTCCCTTGAGGCGAATGTCGACCTGGTCCGGTGGGACGCCGTCCCGCTGCAGAGCCTCCAGCAACTCCGTGCCGAACTGGTCATAGAGCTCCGGGGTCATCCCCATCGGGGCTTCCTTGGTAGCCAACCACTTGATCTGGACTGGGTCGATACCGAGGAAGTCCAGGTCGCGCTTGGAGATGGCGTAGCCGGAGTCGTCCCGGGGCCACCAGTCCGGGTGCTGCTCACCGTCGAGGGTCCGGATCGTCTGGTGGTCGAACAGGTCGGTGGGGTTGAGCTGGTGACCTGTGATCTCCAGTGGCTGCCATTGGGGGTCAGAGCCCTTGACCTGGGCGTCCGAGCTGTTTGTCGGCTCCTCCGGCAGGGCGTCCTCGCCGCTTCCCAGAGCAGGGCCACCGACGTTGACACTGCTCGCCGCGGTACGCTCCGCGGCACGTTCCTGACTCCGTCCGACGGAGACACCGTCCAGCAGGGTCGGTCGTTCACTGGACAGCGCGACCCATTCCTTCTGGCCGAGGTAGCCCATACCGGTCAACGGGACGGACAGGACGTCCTCTGCCGGCATGCGTTCGGCCAGGATCAACCCTGGACCACCGCGGGTTTCCAGCCAGTCGGCGGCTACCTGGCGGTCCGCGGACCAGCTCTCCAAAGGCCGATGGAGAGTCTGGAAGCTGGAGCCGACCTCCTGATCGGCCCACTCGGGTTGAGGAGCTCCCTCCGCCCAGGTCAGGGCCCGATAGCCGACCAACTCTGAGACGCCGCGTTGGGCAGCATCTCCTGGGTCATCTCGTACTGGGTGCGCACGAAGTCCCGAAACGCGTCGCGGTTGTAATCCAGTTCCATGTTCACGTCGTCGCGCATTTCCGGGTCCGTGTCCCACCCCAGGACTTGGGGGCGGCCGAACTCCTCTTGGGTGACCTCCTGGATCGCCAGTACGCGCGCGTTGTTGTTGGAGCCGTAGGACCAGGCGCCCATTACTTCGCTGACCGCGATCTGGCGTACCAGGGTATCGGCCTCGGGCTGGTCCATGCGCACGACCCTGCCCGGGGCGTGTTTGGGCTCGGCCGGGTCGAGTTCGTCGACGTGCAGGACATCGGCCCCCATGGACGGGTATTGCTCGTTGAACGGTACGAGGACGTATCGGTGATCGCCCAGCCTCTCCACCATGTCCGTTCCGACGTTCAGGCCAATCGCGGAGAGAGCGAGCTCTCTGGTTGGGGTGCGCATCCGCTGGGCGAGGGTCTCGATCGCTATGGTCTTCGCCTGGCTGGTACTGGTGGTGCGGCCGTCGTCAGTCAGCAATGCCTCGCCGATACGCTGATGGTCGATCCGCTCCGGCGAGCCCAGGGACGGGGGCAGACGGTAGTGCTCCTCGGAAGCCTGGTCCGGCAACACGAGCTGGTGGCCAGGTGCTCTGGGCAGCAGCCGATCGGTTCCGCTCGCGTGCTCCGCCACCTGGCCGAACCGCTCCATGCGAGCATGGAACAGGTCGGGCCGACCGAGCTGGTCGAACAGGGGGCGCAGGCCCTCGAGCTGCCGCCGCATGATCTCGATGTCGGCGGGGGAGATCGGATTGTCCACCCAGGAGAACACGTGCGGCTCGACGTCCCGGAAGAATGTACGGACGAACGGATTCGCCACGTCTGGGAGGGGAGCCTGAGAGGCGGCGCCGGCGGCGGCCGCGATCAGACTCTCCCGTCCCCCGAGGACGAGCTGGTCGGTGGTCACGCCGTGGACGACGGTCAGCGAGTGGTACAGACCGAGGAACACGCCGTCGCGGGTCGCGGTCAGCCCTTGGTCCGCCAGGTCGGACAGATTCCGATGTCGAGCGGACGCCGGTTCACCAGGCATGTGGTCGGTATAGACCTCACGGAGCCCCACTGGGTGCGACAGCGGGACGCGGGCACCCACGGCTTGGCCGACGTGCGAGTCGAGCACCTTGGTTCTGGCGTTCTCGGTCTGGGTGTACTTCTCGTAAACGGCTCGGGTTCCGTCGTCGAACGTGGCCAGTTCCCTGTTCGAGATGCCGTCACCGTAGTCGAGCGTCTGCCTGGCGACCACGCGCGCACCGGTGACCGGGTGTGCGGGCAGCGGGAGCGCGCTGGTGCGAGGCATGGTGGCGAGGGTGGCCTGCTCGCCGTTGAGCACCGAGTCGAGTTCGGTCTGGACCCTCGGCCAGCTCTCGGCGAAGCCGGGGTGAAGGTTCAGGTTCTGGACTTCGGAGACCGGGACCCACGCCAGGGCCATCGTCTCGCCGTCGACCGGCTCGACCGGCACTCGCCGGTCGACCGAAGCGATCACGGTGTCGTACGACCAGCCGCCGTGATCGTTTCGAACGACCCGCTCGACGTGGACGTCGGCGCGGCCGAGGGTGCTCTCTTCGGCGGCCTCGCGGATGGCGGCCTCGGCCGGAGACTCTCCGTGGTCGCGCGCGCCTCCGAGCAGAGCCCAGGTTCCTCCCTGGTCGGTGTCCGTGCCTCGGTGATGCATGAGGACGAACGTCTCACCGTTCGCGGCACGGTGTACGGGCAGCAGCCCGGCGGCACCGAAGCGGCCCCAGTGCGAGTGGCCTTCAGCGCAGTTCACCCAGCCGTCGCCCGTCACCGCGGGCATCTCGGGAACCTTGGGGCGCGGCACGCCGCGAGCCGGTAGCGCCCGGATTCCGGCCGCCAGGGACTGGGCCGCGCCCACCCACGTCGTGTCGGCCTCGCTCAGGATGCGTTGCAGGGCAAGAGCGTTCTCCCGAGCCGTAGGGATGTCGAGCAGGATCTCGCGCAGATTCGCGTTCCAGCGCTCGACGTCCACCTCGTCCTCGAAGCCCTGCTCGACCAGCATGAGGCGAGTGAGCTCGGGCGGGAAGCGACTCGGGTCGCCGAAGTACGTCCCGACTCCGCTCGTGGTGGGCAACACGACAGGCAGTCCCGCGCCCGCGCCCTCCAGCCCGACCAGCCCGAAGCCCTCCGCCCGCGAGGGCATGACCATCACGTCGGCTTGCCGCATGTCGGCCAGGAGCTCGTCGCGATCGATCGAGAACGGCTTGACCACGACCTCCCGTCCCGCGATGGCGGACAGCCGCTCCTTCACCTCCTCCACAGTCTCCGGGGAGGCGCCGCGAACGGTCAGCTGGACGTCGATATCCTCGTCCAACAGCTGGCGGACCATGAGAGCGGCGTGGTGGGCGCCCTTCTGCGGGGCGTCGCCACGGCCGATCAGCAACACCTGGCGTGTCCGTTCCCCATCCCAGGGCGGGAGACGCTGCTCCTCGAAAGGAACGCCGGGAATGATCTGGTGGACTGCGGGAACATGATCGCCCGGGTTGGTGGCGGCGATCCGCCGGGCTTCCTTCTCCAGCGTCGGGCCGACCGCCGCTACCATGTCGGCGGCGGCGACCATGCGGCGTTCGATGCCTTCGAACTCCACCTCCAGGTCCGGCCGCTTCGCTACTCGGGCCAACGCTCCGGTCACCATGTGGACCACCTGCACGAACGGGGTGTCCGGGTACAGTTGGTCGCGCACCTGCAAGGCTTCGGGACCGGAGTAGCGGCTGTGCCCGATGATGGCGTCCACGTTCGACGGCAGGTCCTCGCCGTCGTAGACGAGCTGTTCCTGCTCGCCGCGGTCGGGGTCGTACTGTCGAGGCCCGATGAGGTGGATGCGGCTGCCAGGGACGTCGGGTGGCACCTCGTGCCCGACGCGCACGAAGACCTCATGCCCGGCGGCCGCGAGGCCTTCGACGAGGTTGCGGTTGACGGCCACGATGCCGCCCTTGTGAGGGTTCCACTCGGTGCAGTAGGCGAGAATCCGAAGGCCGGTCCGGTCGGCGCCGTTCTGTCGGGCGAGCTGCGCCCACTCCTCGGAGAACTCCTGCCAGACGGCCTCGCCTTCGGCGGGGTGTGTCTCGGCCAAGCGCCGCTGATAGTCCTGGAGCAACCGCTCGCGCTCCTGGAGGGGTGCCGCCTGCGACTCCTCGACCGCGGAGTCCGTGTCCCGTGCGCTCGCTTCGCGGGCACGGTCGGTGGAAGGGGTCTGCGGAACGACGTCGACACCGTGCCGTGCGGCCAATGCGGCGATCTCCCGGAGTTCCGGCCGGAACTCGTCCGCGAGGTTGGCTTCGAGGTAGGCGTAGGTCTCCCGGAACCAGCGGGCCTCTTCCTCGGTGAACGGTCGGAGCCGTTCCTCCTCCATGATCTCCTCGGCCCTCGCGGGGCCCCGCCAATCCCCCTCGGCATCCAGGGAGTTGGAGTAGGCCACGTCGCCACCCCACCTGCGGAGGGTGACCGCGTCGAGGAACGCCAGTTCGTCGATGGCCCGCATGGTCTGAGGGA
Organism: Nocardiopsis sp. CNR-923; assembly: GCF_001942255.1. Classification (GTDB taxonomy): domain Bacteria; phylum Actinomycetota; class Actinomycetes; order Streptosporangiales; family Streptosporangiaceae; genus Nocardiopsis. The sequence continues at coordinate 2,169 of NZ_MKKC01000092.1, read as the reverse complement.
TACCGGTGAACGCGTCGTCGTGAATGGGTCTGGCGACCAGGCGACCGTACCCGTCCTGATCTCGCATCCGCTGGTAGCGGTTGAGGATCGAGAGCCTGCTGATCGCTTCGGGGACTGCCATCACGTCGGCTTCCACCCGATAGCCGACCGCGTGGAACCGCGCGGAGTCCCGGACCACACCCTCCGCGCCGCCCATCGCGCTCTCGCGGATGAGGTTCAGTCCATTCTGCAGGGCGGCGTCGATGATCTTGTTCATCCACACCCATGCGTCACCGCCGACCTGTCTGGCGGCGGTGCGGTCGTCCTGCGCCATCAGTGTCCGGTACACCGGGGAGAACTCGAGCATGGCATCGAAGTCGGCGATGAGGGCGCCTTCGGTCCCCAAGCGCTGCATGGCAGCGTGTTGGGCCGTGCTCTTGCCGGAGGCCGCCTGCCCACCGATGTAGGCGACTACCGGCGTCGTCGGCCTGCTCACGCGTGTCATCGCCCGCGGGAGGATCTCCCATCGGAAGGCGAGCTCGTTGTCGGCTTCGGACAGCTTCCACCCATCGGACCCGGTCGAGGCGTACTGGAAGGTCCACCTGCTGCGCCATGAGGAGCTTCCCAGAGGACCGTTCGCCCAGGGTGGAAGCGGTGGGGTCTGGCCGTGGGCCACGATGTTCCTCGCGGCGTCCATCAGGTCCGCTTCCAGCCTGGACCGCACGTCCTCGCCGCGGGCCGCCTCCCACTCACGCGACAACCGTGTGTACTCGTCCATCACTGACTGCTCCTCGGGGCGTTCTCCGGAAGACCGATCCCGAATCGGATGCTCGCGGAGAGTCGTGCGTTCCTGCGTCTTGTCCACGACCTTGTGGAGTCGGGGGTGCGCGAACACTTTCGTCCGCGTGGGCTCAGCTGGTTCGGGGTTTCGGCGGTGCCGGAGCGCACCTCCGTCGTCGGCCACGGAAACGTGGTGACTGAGCGTGTCTATGAGGTCGCATCCGTCGCGAGATCACCGGTCGACGTGGATCTAGTCCTTGGCCTAACGTGATCGCGAAGGCATAGGCATCCTCCCGACTGGCTACCGAATGGTGAAGGCGGCGTCGCGATAGGCAAGGGGCATCACAACAGACCGGATGATACGGCATCATACATAGACGAAACGCCTGAAATTGCGCAGCGGCTGGTGTTCAGGCTGTCCGGCGATCGCTCCGGGAAGCATGGCGACGAGGGGCATCCAGACCTCGAAGAGGTACCGAACGCAGGCCGGGGAGGATGGGAAGCAGAGATGCCCGACGACAGGATTCGAGTCGAGTACGTGCGTCTACGGGACGCCGCGATCGGCGTCCTCGACGCGATGCCGGACGTGGACAGCCCGTCGGCGCGGGTCGATGCCGCGTTGCGGAATCTGCGTTCGGTCCTGGCGGGCACCACTCCGGTGCCGTCCGAAACGGTGCGTGGAACTCCTGATCCGTTCGAGCACTCGCTCACCGCGAGGCAGTTCGTGGATCGGTGGTCAGAGCCGATCTCTCTGCCTCAACGGGCGGCGGACCTGCGGCGGAGGCTCGACGGAGACCGGGCTTTGCAGGAGCGGCCATCCGATGGGCCGTCCCGCGACGTGGTCATCACGGAGCTGCGCGCGATGATCGTCGCCGGACTGTTGGAAGAGCTCGCCGCACGGGTTTCCCCGGGATCCGCCTTCGGCCCGGGCCGTAACGGGGAGGCACTGGCGCTGCTCGCCACGGATCTGGCCAAGGAACTGCTCGCCCAGACGTTCGTCGGCGAGTAGGGCGGATCCCGGTCCTCGCGGACGACCTTCACCCTGCGCCGGTCCGGCTCGGTGCGAGGATACGGTTGGGCCTACTCCCGCCTCGGTCGAGTCAGGTGTGGCGGAGGGATTCCTCGGCCTGGCTGCGGAGCGGCTCGGGAGCGACGGACCAGTTCGGGAAGCTCATCAACTCGCGCAGCTTGACCGCTTTCACCTCCCGAGGGGCGTCCTTGCCCAGGCCGAGGTGGAACCAGGACTGGTCCAGCTCGTTGTAGGGGAGGTCCCAGTGCACACCGATTCCCCCTTCCACATTGGGGGGGCTGAGAGCTCATCTCAAAAGCCATCAGCATGCTTTGCCAGGTGCTTGTAGCAGATGAGGATGCAGGCGATGCCGAGCATGGCCAGGAAAGTGGAGGCCTTGC
>NZ_MKKC01000091.1 GCF_001942255.1 Nocardiopsis sp. CNR-923 | reverse complement strand
CCCCGTCCACCCCGCGACGTCCTCGCCAGCACCGCTCGAGCCGCCGCCTCCTCGTCGACGCCCTCAAGGACGAAACCGCCCCCCCAACGCTGAACCCGCCCAGCGACCGCGCCCAGACCACCGCCCCACACGGCACGCACCCCCCGGGAACACCAGTGGCGGCGACCCCCCCGGATCGCCGCCACCCCCCACCGCGCCTACACGCCCGCGGCCTCGTCCCGACCACGCCGCGCCAACGCGTCCGCGCGCTCGTTGCCCTCATCCCCGCTGTGGCCGCGCACCCACCGCCACTCCACCTCGTAACGCGCAGCCACCTCGTCCAACCGCCGCCACAGGTCCACGTTCTTGACGGGCTTGTTGTCCGCCGTGCGCCACCCGCGCCGCTTCCAGTTCGGTAACCACGACGTGATCCCGTTGCGCACGTAACTGGAATCGGTGTGCACCACCACCGGCAACGGCCGCTTCAGGCTCTCCACGCCCGGATGGCCGCCATGAGCTCCATCCGGTTGTTGGTCGTGCTCTCCTCGCCCCCGTACAGCTCCCTCTCGTGCCCGCCGTAGCGCAGCCACACACCCCACCCGCCAGGCCGGGGTTGCCACTGCACGCCCCGTCGGTGTAGACGACCACCCGCTGCCCCAGGTCCCCCTGGTCCTCCCCGATGTCCATGCCGCGCAATCTACCGCCCCCACCGATCACAAAAAGGCCACAGACCGCTCGAACCAGACCACAAACAAGGCCAAAAAAGCCCAGCGGACCCCCCACATACACCACAGCGGACCACACGGCCCACCAATGGCACCCACCCGCACCACACCAGCCAACCATCCCGAAATGTCCTTGCCCGCCCCCGCGCCACCCCACCACAATGACCCAGGCCACACACCCACACACCAAGGACCCACATGAAGCTCGACATCAACGCCATCACCATCGACTGCGCCGACCCCCACCACCCTCGCCCACCTTCCTGGTCCCAAGCCCTGGGCCCACCCCCTGCACCCCCCACGACGAACCCCGGCGACCCCCCAAGCCTCATCCCCCCGCCCCCAGGGCCCCGCCCCTGCTCTTCCTCCGCGTCCCCGAACCCAAGACCACCAGAACCGGCTCCACCTCGACCTGAGCGCCGCACCAGAGAGCACCCGCGACCAGGAGACCCAACGCCTCATCGACCTCGGCGCCACCCTCATCGACGACCGACGCGCACCCGACGGCACCGGCTGGACCGTCCTCACCGACCCCGAAGGCAACGAATTCTGCGTCGTGCGCGCCGAACACGAACGCTGAACACACCGAACGGGGGCGCCCCGGCCCACCACCGAAGACGCCCCCGCCCACACCCGCGAACACTCAGTCCGCCAGCTCACGCTCCAACTCCGCGGCCCGCACCTGACGCCGCTCGAACACACTGGCCGACATCTCGTTCACCTTCTTCAACACACGCCTACGCTCACGCTTGGACAACCGGTCCACATACAACCGCCCCAACGTGTGATCCGTCTCATGCTGAAGACAACGCGCGAAGTACCCGTCGCCGCTGACCACCACCGGCTGACCATCCCGGTCCACGCCCCGCACCGTCGCGTGCTCAGCCCGCCCCAGATCCGCGTGCGGACCCGGCACCGACAAACACCCCTCACTCTCCACCACGACCGCGTCGTCCAGGTCACGCTCCTCCAGCACCGGATTGACCACATGCCCCACATGCCGCACACCATCGTCATCCAGGCAGTCATACACGAACAACCGCCAGTCCACACCGACCTGACAGCCCGCCAACCCCACACCCTCGGCCGCGTACATCGTCCGGAACATGTCCTCGACCAGCCGACCCAGTTCCGCCCCGCCCAACATCTCCGCGGGCACGTCCACACCAGGCCGATGCAACACGTCCTCACCCGTCACGGTCACCCGCAACACCCGGCCACGCCCCGCCTCCGGGGCCAACACCGGAAAGTCCGTCACCTCCCGCCCCTGAACGACGGCGGCCACCTGCGCGGGCGTCGACTGATCCGACATGGTCCTACTCTCACAACGTGCTCGGGGAGACAACAGGTGGCACAACACCACCCCAACACCCGAAAAATAGCACGAACCGTCTGGTCAACCACGCACAGTATCCACCACCTCAACGAAACCAGGAATTCCCCTGGATCAGACACCGCGCCAGATAGTCCCGCAAGGACACCACCACCAACCGCCGCCGATCCGACTCGTGATCCCACACCACGATCCCCGGACCATAGTCCGTATGCACATACGCGAACTGCGGACCCATGTCCGAATCCCCGAAGAAGATCATCTCGTCGAACGGCGCGTACAACTCCAGATAGTCCGGCTCAACACGCATCGCCAGATTGTCCTCGACCAACCGCCGCGCACTCCACACCACCGCGTCCCCGTACTCGTTGGTCACCCCGTCGGTCTCCCGCAACAACGACGCCAACTCGAACGGCAACGGCAGCATCAACCGCCGCTCCACCTCCGCCAGGGCCACCTCATCAGCCGGGTCACTCAGATCGGCTCCGGGATACATCTGCAGGATCAGTTCACGCCACACACCCCGATCATCACAGGTCGTGGCAACCCACGGGAAATCGCCGACGGCCAGCCCACCCCCAACCCGCCCCACCCACCGGGAATACCCGCAGGCCACACCCCGTTCACCCCCACAGCGGACCAATGCGCCAGCAAGAGCCCCGCGGGCTCCCACCACAGCCTCCCCGCAACACCGCGCCCACCGGTCGGACAGGACCCGCGTCCTGCCACACGCCCAGAGGCGGCCGCCACACCAGCCCGCCCCACCACGATTGAACAGCCCCACACCCACACCACAAGGACACCCACCACCCACCACCCATGACCACCACACACCGCACCCACCGCCCCGGCCCCCTCACCACCCTCGCCTACCTCTTCCTCCTCCTCTCCCAAAACACCGCAGCCCTCCTCCTCACCCCCCTCATCCTCGCCACCGCCGTCCTCACCCTCCTCTGGATCGGCCTCCCCTTCGTCATCCTCACCGCCACCCTCCTGCGCGCCCTGGCCGACGCCCAACGCCGCACCCTCCGGCCACCTCCTCCCCCACGGCCCCATCCCCTCCGCCTACCGACCCATCCCCCCAGGCAGCATCAACCGCCGCGCCACCGCCCACCTCACCGACCCCACCACCTGGAAAGACATCCTCTGGCTCACCGCCGGAGTCGCCAACCTCCTCCTCATCGCCATCCCCGCCGCCCTCCTCCTCCACGCGCCCAGAACATCGCCCACGCCCTCACCAAACCCCAAGACGCCCTCTACGGCCTCAACAACACCGGAACCCTCCTCCCCCTCCTGTCCGGCACCCTCCTGATCGCCCTCGGCCTCTACACCGCCCCCAAAGTCCTCCGCCTCTACCTCGCCTTCAACCGGCTCCTCCTCGCCCCCAACGAAAAAGCACGCCTCACCGCCCGCGTCGCCCACCTCGCCACCAGCCGCGCCAACACCATCGACACCCAGGCCGCAGAAATCCGCCGCATCGAACGAGACCTGCACGACGGCGCCCAAGCACGCCTGGTCGCACTCGGCATGAACCTCGGCATGGCCGAACAGATCATCGACCAGGACCCCACCACCGCCCGCGACATGCTCACCGAGGCCCGCGAAACCACCCGCCAAGCCCTCACCGAACTCCGCGACCTCGTCCGCGGCATCCACCCGCCCGTCCTCGTCGAACGCGGCCTCCACGGCGCCGTCCACGCCCTCGCCCTCACCCACCCCCTCACCACCACCGTCGACGTCGACCTCCCCCGGCCGCCCCCGCCGACCCCCGTCGAATCCGCCGCCTACTTCGCCATCGTCGAACTCCTCACCAACACCGCCAAACACGCCAACGCCACCGACGCCTGGATCCGCATCAACCACGGCCGCCAACGACTCCTCATCACCATCACCGACAACGGCACCGGGGGCGCCGCGGCCACCCCCGGCAGCGGCCTCAGCGGCATCGAACGCCGCCTCGACGCATTCGATGGGACGATGAACATCACCAGCCCCCCTGGCGGCCCCACCATCGTGACCCTGGAGATCCCGTGCGCGTTGTCATCGCCGAAGACCTTGCCCTCCTCCGAGACGGACTGATCCGCCTCCTGCAAGCGCACGACTTCACCGTCGCCGCCGCCGTCGACAACGGCCCCGACCTCCACAACGCCCTCACCGAACTCAAACCCGACGTCGCCGTCGTCGACGTGCGACTACCGCCCACCTTCACCGACGAAGGCCTCCAGGCAGCCCTGGCCGCCCGCGCCCAGATCCCCGGCCTGCCCATCCTCGTCCTGTCCCAACACGTCGAACAGCTCTCGCCCGCGAACTCCTCTCCGACGACACCGGCGCCGTCGGCTACCTCCTCAAGGACCGCGTCCTCGACATCGGCCAATTCATCGAAGCCGTCCGACGCGTCGCCGCCGGCGGCACCGCCATGGACCCCGCCGTCATCTCCCAGCTCCTCGCCCGACAGGATCAGAGCGGACCCCTCGCCCAGCTCACCCCCCGAGAACGCGAAGTCCTCTCCGAAATGGCCGAAGGCGCTCCAACTCCGCCATCGCCGGACGCCTCTACATCACCGAAAAAGCCGTCAGCAAGCACATCAACAACATCTTCACCAAACTCGACCTCCCACCCTCCTCCGACGACAGCCGCCGCGTCCTCGCCGTCCTCGCCTACCTGTCCTCCACGAGAATGCCGCCGTCCTGACACCTCGCACGCTCACCCCACACCGGCCACACCCACCGACGACGTGTCCGGGAAAACTCCCCCGTCCCGGTCCAGACCCACGGTGGCCACCCCTCACCCACCTCCCGCGGCACGACCGACACCCCAGAACCCAGGCCACAGCACGAAGCCGCGACCCCACGGGATCGCGGCCTCCTCGTCCAGCACCTACCCCGGCGCCCTACCGCTGGTCACGCCGCACCCGGTACAACCCGTCGATCTCCTCCGAGAACGCCCGCAGCACCGCCTCACGCCGCAACTCACCCGAGGGAGCCACCAGACCCGACTGCACCGTGAACTCCTCCGCCAACACATGGAACGACCGCACCGCCAGATGCCGCGGCACACTCCGGTTGGCCTCGTACACCAAACCCTGCACCTCCCGCAGCAGATCCCGGTCCCCCGCGATCTCCTCCGGCGCCATCGACAACGGCCGACCGTTCACCAGCCGCCAGTACTCCAACTGGTCACGCACCAACGTCACCAACGCGCTCGCGAACGGCCGCCCCTCAACGATCACCAACACCTGACTGACCAGCGGATGCGCCCGCAACCGAGCCTCGAACTCCGCCACCAACGCCGCGTCACCATCCGACGCCGCCACCGCCGCACCGTCAGCGGAACCCGCCTCCGGACCATCGGCCACCGGCACCGCCGCAGCCCCCTCCGACGCACCGCCCACCCCGGACGTCCCCGAACCCGCCCAACGCGCCGCCACGAACCGGCCCGGCACCTCCGACACCGCCGCCTGCGGCCGCAACCGGCCGGTCACACGCACGAAACCGCCCTGATCCGACTGCCCCGCCACACCCGTCGCCAACCAGCCCTCGCGAAACGCCGACCCCGAAGCCTCGCCATCGGCCCAGTACCCCGAGAACAGGCCGCCACCGCGCACGTGGATCTCACCCTCACGCGACACCCACACCTCCCGATCGGGCATCGCACGCCCCACCGACCCCGCCGACCGGTCCCCCTGAACGTTCGCCGTGAACACACCCGCCGTCTCCGCGACACCGAACACCTGCATCACCTGCAAGCCCACACCGTTGTAGAAGTGGTCCAGCCGCTGGGAAAGCCCCCCACCCCAACACACCGCCAGATGCACCCTGTTGCCGAACAGCTCCCGCACCTTGGCGAACGACCAGTCGTACATCGACCGCGACAACTTCCGCCACGCGCCCTTCTTCGGCGCCCGGTCGAACTGCACCGCCGCCTCCGCCGCGGCGTTGAACGTCCCCAACGAGTCCCACCCCGTCGATTGCGCCCGCACCCGCTCCACCTCATAGGCGCGCTCCAGCAACCCCGCCGAGCACACCAACACCGTCGGCCGGAACGACTTCACCAACCCCGGCAACGAACCCGGCGCGCACAACCCCACCCGCACCCGACTCACCACACACGCCAACAACGACGCCAGCCCCGAGATCTCCGACAACGGAAGATCCACCAACGCGCTGGCCCGCCCCGGCCCCAGCTCCGACAACCGGGGCCACATCCGATCCACCACGCCCGCCGTCGCCGACAGCAGAGCCCCGTGCGAGAGCACCACACCCCGCATCCGCCGCGAGGCCGTGCTCATCGGGTACAGCACCACCGCCGCGTCCTCCGGGAGCGTGGCGTCCCGCCGAAACCGCACGGCCGACGCGTCCATGTACTGCCCCAGCCGAACGACCTCCGCCAGTCCCTCCACCAACGGCCACACCCGACACAGGTCCGGCAGTTCCCGCTGCACAGCCGTCACGGCGGCCAACAACCGCCCACCCTCGACCACCGCCGCCGTCGGACGCGTCTGACGCACCACGTGCGTCACCCGCTCCGCTGACGCCGACGCCGACACCGGCACCAGCACGGCCCGCACCGACCACACCGCGAACGCCAGCTTCGCCCAGTCATGGTGGGTACCCGACACCAACAGCACCCGGTCACCCTCGGCCACACCCGCCGCCACCAGGCCCTTGGCGATCCCTGTCACATCCGTGGCGAAGGCGGCCGCCGTCCGCCGATCCCAACCCGCCTCCGCGTCGGCACCGAGAACACCTCGGCGTGGGCGTCGGCGTTGGCCACCTCGTACACCAGATCGCCCAGCCCCGAAAGCTCCCTCGCCCGCACACCCGGGCTGACACCCGCCTCGCCCATACCCACACATCACCTGCTACGTCGGAGGACGGGCCACTCCAGGCATGGGACCCGTCACACAAAAGGGGAACAGAAGCCCTACTGTGCCCGTACTCCCCACCCAACGGCAACCCGGAGCGATCCGGTAAAAACCCTGCACAGAAGCCCCATATAAGGGGTCATCGGACCTTTACGCGGGCCGACCACACGAACACCGCCAACGACAGCCCAGCCGCCACCGCCATCACCACGGCCATACTCCGCAGCGACGCCTCACCCGAGGCGTCATCCCCGCCAACGCGGCCACACCGCCGCCCAACGCGAACTGCAACGCCCCCATCAACGCCGAAGCCGTCCCCGCGACCGCCGCCGGCTGACCGTCCAGAGCCCGCACGGTCGCGTTCGGCAAGATGAATCCGACGCTGAACATCATCAGCCCCAACAATCCCGCGACCAAGCCCAAGCCCGCCACACCCGACAAGGCCACCACCAAGAGCGCCACCACCGCCGACACGCCGCCACCAGACCCCGCCCCCAACCGCCGCGCGTCTCCACACGACCCACCAACACCCCCGTTGACCTGCGTACCCGCCATCATCGCCAACGAGTTCGCCGCGAACAGCCACGCGTACGTCCACGGCGAGGCCCCAAACTCCTCCTGCGACACGAACGAGAACGACGACACGTACGTGAACAACATCCCAAAGCTCAACCCCACGGTCAGCACCGGCCCCACGAACCGCGGATCGCGCAACAACCGGCCCACCGTCACCAACAGCTCCCGCGGCCCCCGCGCACGCCGATCCACCACCGGCAAACTCTCCGGCAACCACACCAGCACCAACACGAAGCTCAGCGCCGACACCCCGGCCAGCACCCAAAAACTCAACTGCCACGGACCCACCAACAACAACTGAGCCCCCACCAACGGAGCCAGCAACGGCGCCAACATCATCACCAACGCCAACCGCGAGAAGAACCGCACCGCGTCATCACCCGCGAACAGGTCGCGCACCACCGCACGCGCGATCACCGCACCCGCCGCACCCGCCACACCCTGCACGAAGCGCACCGCCGCGAACGTCGTCGCGTCCGGCACGAACACACACAGCACCGACGTCACCGTGAACAGCGCGACCCCCACGAGCAGCGGCCCACGCCGCCCCCACGCGTCGCTCATCGGACCGATCACCAACTGCCCGACCGCGATCCCCACCATGACCGCCGTCAGGGTCAGCTGAATCTGCCCCTCCGTCGCCCCCAGTTCACGCGTGATCTCGGGGAACGCCGGAAGGTACATGTCGGTCGCCAACGGCCCCACAGCCGTCAACACCCCCAACACGAGCACCAACCCGGCGACCCAGCCACGCGAACGAGGTCTGCCGGAGGGAGGGAAACCACCGACGTCGGCGGACCAGGACGGGGCGTGCGCAGACGACACGGACACTCCAATACACGGGGCACGGGGGAGAACGGGACGGCCCACGCCCAGCGCGACACCGGGCGTCGACCACCCCCTTACCAACACCGCACACCGACGCAAGTGTCCCCCACAACCCGGGCAACCCCTGTGATCTCGGCTACTCGCCCGCCCACGACGACTCCGACGGCCGCCACGGGGCCTCAGCGCACCAACCGGTCCAACAACCGCTCAGCCTCCGCCCCCGGATCGTCCGTCAGCCCCCCGTGGATCGGACCCGCCTGCACGATCGTGCTCCGCGGAGCCGTCAACCACCGGAACCGCTGCCCCGGACGCTCACGCCCCACCGCCCCGGCCGCCGAGCCCCCAGCGCACATCACCTCCACGCCTCCAGCGCACGCCGCACACCGGCCACGTCCACCTCCGGATCCACCGCCAGCAGCCGCCGCTCGTCCAGCGCCGTCCGAGCCGCCAGAAACGCCCGCTCCTGGCAGTACACGACCACTCCCACGTTGACGCACTCGCCCCGTTCCAACCGGGGCACCACCCTCACCAGGGCGTACTCGAAAACCGCACGGTCGCGCTCCTCACCCACACGACCGGTCCTCACCGCCTCGCTGTACCGCCTGGCCTCGTTCACCGCGCCACCTCCGGCAACCAGGAACGATCAGTGACGCGGTCCAGCAGATGCCGCACGTACGCGTCCCGAACCTCGCCGGGACAGGCGAACCCCGGCTCGTCGTCCAACCACACGTCAGGCACCAGGCCCACCACCTCCCGCAACAGCTCCTCGTCCACACGCGGAGCCAACTCCGCGTCAGCAGCGGCCAGATCCGAGACCACCGACGCGAGCACGTGGTCACCGCCGTCGTAGGGGCGGGTGACGTACCGAGCGGCCCCGGCCCAGTTGTGATGGAAGATCAGCGTCGCTCCATGGTCGATCAGGTAGGGGCGACCATGCCACAGCAGCATGTTCGGATTGCGCCACGAGCGGTCGACGTTGCCGGTCAGGGCATCGAACCACAGCACCCGTCCAGCGAACTCCGACCCGACGTCGAAGGTGAGCGGATCGAAGCCGAGCGAGCCCGGCAGGAAGTCCATCCCCAGATTGAGCCCGCCGCTGGCCCGCAACAGCTCCTGCACCTCCGGATCGGGCTCGCCCCGACCGATCACCGGATCCATCTCCACCAGCGCCAACTCCGGAACGGGCAGCCCAAGCGCCCGGCCGAGCTCGCCGGAGACCACCTCGGCGACCAGTGTCTTGCGTCCCTGACCCGCGCCGACGAACTTCACCACGTACATCCCCAGGTCGTCGGCCTCGACCAACCCGGGCAGCGACCCCCCTTCGCGCAGCGGCAGGACATATCGCGTCGCCATCACCTTTTTGAGCACGCGTCACAGCATAGGGATCCGGTACGGCCCCCGACCGGACGCGGCACGTTCACGTGTACGCCCACAGAACACTCAGGAGGCGACGCCCGTGGGCTCGCAGGCGCTCGTCGGCGCCCGGCACGGTGGCCGTCCCCACCGCGACCGAACCGGCCGAGGGCGACGGGGAACGACGGGCCGCCAGGGCGATGGACACGACCATGGCCGCGAGGCCGAGGGTCGGGACGAGGCCGCGGCGCTTCCATCTGGTCGGTCACGACTGGGGCGGCATGGTCGCCTGGGCACTGGCCTCAGCCCACCCGGAGCGGCTCCACACTCTCTCCGTGCTCTCCACGCCGCACCCCCAGGTTCTCTACCGCGCCCTGAACAGCAGTAGCGAACAGCAGGAACGCTCCAAGTACGTCCAGCACTTCCGTCTCCCCGGCCACGTGGCCGAACAGAGCCTGCTCGCGCAGGGCGGCGCCGGGCTCCGGGCGGTGTACCAAGGCGCGCTGTCCGAGCAGCAGACCCAGTCCAACGTTCGCAGATTCGCCGAGGGCGCGCTCACCGGCGGACTCAACTGGTACCGGGCCCTCGGTGAGGACCTCCAGGCGCCCGGCGGTGAGATCACCGTGCCCACCCTCTATCTGTGGGGCACCGCGGACAAGGGGTTCGCCCGCGAAACGGCCGAGCTCACCGCGGAGTACGTCAAGGCGTCGTACCGCTTCGTCCCCCTGGAAGGCGCCCCCCACTGGCTGCCGGAGGTCAACGCGGACGTGGTCAACCCGCTCCTCCTGGCCCACATCGCCGGCACGCACTGACCGTTGCCGAGGTCGTCGCGGTGTCGGTGTCCCCCGACGGAGTCGAGGTCCGGCCCGCGATCACTCACCCCCGACTGTCTGTCACCAACAGCCCCGCGAGGCGTCTTACGCGACGCTGAACACGTTCTAGGTCACGGGCAGTCGGGTGCCGACACGCCCGGCCAAGGTGAGGAGGGGCGGGCGGCGTAGCCGCGCGATTCTGGTTTCAGGGGGTTGGTGGAACCACACCCGCCACCTTTACACCGTAGATTTCTAAGTCGATCGGAGAGGATCCACTCCAACTCCGGGGCCACCCGCCGTCCGCTACAGGTTGTCCTCCGGATCGCCCTCCAGTTCGCCATCCCCCTCCGGAGTGGGAGCGGGGATGGCGGGTTCCTCCTCGTCCGGCCGGGGCGAGGACCCCTCGCCGTCCTCCTCCCCCGAGGTGGGCTCGGCCGCCGGTTCGGACTCCTCCTGCTCGATCTCCACCGGCTGCCCCGGCACGGGGATCTCCGGACGCGGAAACCTCGACATCCACCAGATCACCCCCGCCCCCAGGAGCAACAGCAACACCAGGACCAGCCCCAGGACCGCCGCCATCCACCAACTGCCCTCCCCGGCGCGACCGCGCTGTCCCGACGGCCGTGCCAGGGCGCCCACCGCACCACCGAGCCGCGCCGCTCCCACGCCCAGTACGGCTGCACCACGGGGCCGTTCTCCACGACCGGGCCGCCGCGGGCGGTCCGGTCCAACACCTCCCCCGCGCCGTCGGCGTCGGCCGGAAGCGCCACCCACAACGCCGACCGGCCACGCGTCCGCGCCGCCAACACGTCGTCCCGCTCGTGGACGGCCCGCGCGAACCGCTCCCGCGCCTCGTGGTCCCCGCCGGCCGCGGAGTTGAGCACCACCACACTCGCCTCGGCCCCGGAGGCGTCCCGCCCCAGGTAGACCACGCCGAGTGCGGACTCGCGCGCTCTGCCGACCAACCGGAACCCACCCAACTGACGAGGATCGCCCTCGCGCAGGCCCCTGGTGGGAACCTCCATGTCACGCCCCCTTCCGGCGGTGCGGCGCCGCACGCCCGCCGACGCCGTGTCCCCGACCGCGGCGGCCGAAGCAGGTAATGTCGCCACAGGCAGGTGATCCACACCCTATTCGTCGCCGCACGCGGGGGCGTCCTGTCGGGAAGGCGGAAGATGTCAGAGAACTCACCCGGAAGCGGCGCCGCGCCCTACCCTGGCCCGGACAGTGCCCCGGGAGAGCCCACCAGGCTGCTGCGGGCGGCGCTCCACGAGGTGTCCACGGTCATCGTCGGCCAGGAACGCATGGTGGAGCGGTCCCTCATCGCCCTGGTCGCCAAGGGCCACTGCCTGATCGAGGGTGTGCCGGGCATCGCCAAGACCCTGGCGGTCTCCACCCTGGCCAAGGTCACCGGCGGCTCCTTCGCCCGAATCCAGTTCACGCCCGACCTGGTGCCGTCCGACATCGTGGGCACCCGGATCTACCACCCCTCCACCGAGCAGTTCGACGTCGAACTCGGCCCGGTCTTCGCCAACTTCGTCCTCGCCGACGAGATCAACCGCGCACCCGCCAAGGTGCAGTCCGCCCTCCTGGAGGTGATGGCCGAACGGCAGGTCTCACTCGGCGGCACCACCTACCCCCTGCCCTCCCCGTTCATCGTCATCGCCACACAGAACCCCGTGGAGTCCGAGGCGTCTACCCCCTCCCCGAGGCGCAGCGCGACCGCTTCCTGATGAAGGTGAACGTCGGCCACCCGCGCGCGCACGAGGAGATGGAGATCCTGCGGCGCATGAGCACCACACCGCCCACCGCCCACCAGGTGCTCGACCCGGTCACCCTCGGAGAGCTCCAGGCCGACGCCGAGCGCGTGCACGTCCACCAGCTCATCGCGGACTACGTCGTGCGCCTGGTCATGGCCACCCGCGAGCCGGAGAAGCACCAGATGCCGGATCTGCACAACGTCCTGGAGGTCGGCGCCAGCCGCGCGCAACCCTCGGGCTGGTCGCCGCCGCCCGGGCCCTGGCCGTCCTTCGCGGACGCGACTACGTGCTCCCCGACGACGTGCGGGTACTGGCCCGCGACGTCATCGCCCACCGCCTCGTCCTGACCTTCGACGCCCTGGCCGACGGGATCACCCCCGAACAGGTCGTCGACCGCATCCTGTCCACGGTGCTGGCGCCACGGGTGATCTGGGACGAACCGCCCAGCGGAGAGTCCGCCTCCCTCGCCGCGCGAGGTGAGGACCGTGTCCGAACCGGTCATCGGCACCGACCCGCGGCTGCGCGCCGCGCTGCGCCGCCTGGACCTGCGGATCGTGCACCGGCTGGAGGGACTGCTGCACGGCGAGCACCTCGGGCTGCGGCTCGGCCCCGGCTCCGAGGCGGCCGAGGCACGGCTGTACCGGCCCGGCGAGGACGACGTGCGGCGCATGGACTGGGCGGTGACCGCGCGGACCGACACCCCGCACGTGCGCGACCTGGTCGCCGACCGGGAACTGGAGAGCTGGACGCTGCTGGACCTGTCGCCGAGCATGGACTTCGGCACGGGCCTACGCCCCAAACGGGAGGTGGCGGTGGGCGCGCTGGTCGCCGCCAACCTGCTCACCCAGCGTGTCGGCGACCGGTTCGGCGCGCACTTCCTGCACCGGGGCACGGTCCGCCGCTGGCCCGCCCGGTCCGGCAAGGAGGCGCTGCTGTCGTTGCTGGCGACGGTGGCGGCGGCCCCCACCGGGGACGCGGAGCATCCGGCCGCCCACCAGGCGACACTGGCCGACGCGTGCGCCGACCTGGTCCGCACCCGTCGGCGGCGCGGCCTGCGCGTGGTCATCTCCGACTTCCTGGACACCCCGGTCACCGGAGAGCCGGTCCCCTGGGAACGGCCGCTGCGCCTGATGGCCTCCCGGAACCAGGTGCTGGTGGTCGAGGTGATCGACCCCCGGGAGTTGGAGGTGCCGCCGATCGGGAACGTGACCCTGCGGGATCCGCGTACCGGACGCGTACGCCAGATGCGGCTGACGCGCACGGTCAGCGAACGGTACCGTCGGGCCGCACACGCCCAGAGGGAGGCGATCCGCGCGGCCCTGCGGCGGTGCGGGGTCCACCATCTCGTGCTGCGGACGGACCGGGACTGGGTCCTGGACACGGCGCGGTTCGTCATCCACCAGCGCCGGACCGCCCACCACCTGGCGCGCCACACCCCGGGGACCCCCCGATGACCACGCAGGAGGTCGACTACGCGACCTCGTCCGAGCGGACGCGGCCACCGGAGAGCAGGCGGGCACCTACGCGGGGCGGGTGGACTTGAGCGCCGCCGGTAGGTTCGACACCACCGCGGCCCGGGGCATCCACCACTGGCGCGTCCAGCTGCTCGCGCGATCCGACGGCCACGCCGACACCACACAGTAAGGAGGAAGGGGCTTCCTCCCCGGCCTGATGGCCGGAGTCCGCCCCAAGAGTTCGATGACCTTCCTCGAACCGCAGCGGCTGTGGTGGCTGCTGACCCTGCTGGTCCTCGTGGGCGCCTACGTGTTCGCCCAGACCCGGCGGCGCAGGTACGCGGCCAGGTTCACCAACCTCGCCCTGCTGGACCAGGTGGCGCCGAACCGGCCGGACGCGCGCCGCCACGTGCCCGCCGCGCTGTTCATGTCGACGCTGGCCGTGCTGATCTCCTCACTGGCGCTGCCGGCCATGCCCGTGGAGGCGCCCCGGGAGCGGGCCACGATCGTCGTGGCGGTGGACGTGTCGCTGTCGATGGCCGCCACCGACATCGAACCCGACCGGCTCAACGCGGCCAAGGAGTCGGCGCAGGGGTTCGTGGAGACCCTGCCCGACCGGTTCAACGTGGGACTGGTGTCCTTCTCGTCCGCGGCGACGGTGGTCGCCTCCCCCACGCAGGACCACCAGGCGGTGGTCGGGTCGATCGAGAACCTGCGGCTGGGACCGGGCACGGCCATCGGTGAGGGGGTGTTCGCCTCGCTGGAGGCGATCCGGGGCTTCGACGAGGAGGCGCGGGAGGATCCGCCGCCGTCGGCGATCGTGCTCCTGTCGGACGGGGAGAACACCAGCGGTCGGGCGATCGAGGAGGCCTCGGCCGCGGCGGCCGCGGCCGAGGTTCCGGTGTCGACGATCGCGTTCGGCAGCGGTGCGGCGATGATCGAGATCGACGGCTACCGGGTTCCGGCCGACATCGACCGGGAAGCGCTGATGGAGCTGGCGCAGGACACCGAGGGCCACTACTACGAGGCCGAGAGCGAGACCGAACTCAACGAAGTGTACGAGGACATCGGTTCCTCCCTGGGCACCGAGTGGGTCCATGAGGAGATCGTGACGCGTTTCGTGTTGATTGCGATTCTGCTCGGCACGGCCACCGCTGTGACATCACTCCTGTGGTTCCAGCGTCTTCCATAGCGCTCTGACCTCAGGGGAGACGTGAGGACACACTGCGTACAGTGATTCTGACCACATCCCTTTAGGCGGGGTTTACACCTTTTCCGTCTTGTCCACGGGTTAGCGTTGGCATGTTTTGTTCTGCCCATTCAGTTGAGGAACGATGCCGAACATACCCGCTGCGGCCCCCACCGCGATCTGCTTCGACCTGGACGACACACTCATCGACGACAACGCCGCGTCGTCCACCGGACTGCGCGCGGTCATGGACCGGCTCGGACACCCGGACTTCGCCGCGGCACGCTCCCTCTGGGACGTGCAGACGGAGATCTCCTTCGGCGCCTACCTGCGCGGGGGACTGAGCCTGGAGCAGCAGCGCCGTGAGCGCGTCCGCGCCCTGGCGGTCCAGGCCGGGCACGCCGACATCGCCGACCAGCACTGCGACGAGCTGTACCGTCTCTACCTCGATGCCCACCGCTCCGGGTGGCATGTCTTCCCCGACACCGTTCCCGCGCTCACGCCCTGGCCTCGGCCGGGTACCGCCTCGCGGTGATCACCAACGGCGTGGAGGCCCTCCAGCACGCCAAGATGCAGGCCCTGGAGCTGACCCCGTACTTCCACACCGTCGTGTGCGCCGACTCGGTCGCGCGGGCAAGCCCGACCCGCGGATCTTCGAGGCCGCCGCACAGCGCCTGGGCGTCGACCCGCGCGCCTGCTGGCACGTCGGCGACCAGATCCAGTCCGACGGCGTGGGCGCCGTGGCCGCGCGCATGAGCCCGATCATGATCGACCGCCAGGGCCGTCAGCGGCTGGACGGCGTCACCACGATCGCCGGCCTCGACGAACTCCTCCAGCTCGTGGGGCTGCCGAGCGCGGCGGCCTCGGGGGCGCTGTGACCCGCGCCCCCCGAGGCGGAGCGACCCGCCGCGTCACCGTGCACCTGGTCCACCACGGGCCGACCGGCCCGACCATCAGCGGGCGGCGCCTGCTGTTCGGGGAGGACCCCGTGACGGCCGCCCGCACGCTCGGCGGGTTGCCCGAGGACACCCCCCTGGTCGCGGTGGACGTGGTGTCCGAACCCGCGTCCACTCCGGCGGGCCACCTCATGCAGATCGACCGCGTGGTCTTCGCCGTGCCCGACGCCGTCCGCGAGTGGCCCACCGTGCTCCCGCCCGGCGGACCGAGCCCCCGCGCCGCCCAGCTGGCGCCCGAGGAGGAGCACGCCGGTCAGGGGCCACGGCTGAGCCGTGTGGCCTCCTACGGCATGGTCACCGACCCCGCGGGGCGCGTGCTGTTGAGCCTGATCGCCGAGGGCTTTCCCGGCGCGGGCACCTGGCACCTGCCCGGGGGCGGGGTGGACGTCGGAGAGGACGTTCGCCGGGCCCTGCGGCGCGAGGTGATCGAGGAGACCGGGCAGGAGGGCGTCGTCGGCGAGCTGATCGCCGTCTCCAGCCACCGCCGCAATCGCCCCGGCGAACCGGAGATCCACGCGGTGTGGGTGTTCTCCCACCTGCACGTGGCCTCCCCGACCGAGCCGACCGTGACCGAGACCTGCGGCTCGACGGCCGACTGTGCCTGGTTCACCCCCGAGGAACTGGCCGGACTGAGGCTGTCGAGAACGGCGCAGCGCGGTCTGGAGTTCCTCCTGCGCCGACCCCGGCGTTCGCCTCACCGCCGCTGATCACGCAGCCACCACAGTCCCGCACCGGCGGCCAGCACCGCCAGGCCCGTCGCGCCGACGGGCAGGGGCAGGCTGCACGCCAGCACGACGCAGCCCGCCAGCCCCGCGACCGGAACCAGGAGCGGGGGTCGGTTCTCGTCAGGACCCAACCGCAAAGCGGACGCGTTGGTGATGGCGTAGTAGACCAGGACGGCGAAGGCCGAGAAGGCGATCGCTCCACGCAGGTCGGTCAGCAGTACCAGAGCGGCGACCACGCTCCGACCGCGACCTCCGCGCGGTGCGGCACGCCGAAGCGCTCATGGACGGCGGACAGGGGACGGGGCAGGTGACCGTCTGCGGCCATCGCGGCCGTGGTCCGCGACACTCCCAGGACCAGGGAGAGCAGTGCCCCCAGACTGGCGACGGCGGCGCCCGCCACCACGAGGGGGACCAACCCGGGGAACCCGGCCACCTGGACCGCGTCGACCAGCGGGGCTGTGCTGAGGGAGAGCCGTTCGCGGCCCAGCACGATGAGCACGCCCGTTCCGATGACCAGGTACAGGGCCAGCACCCCGCCCAGGGAGAGGGCGATCGCCCGGGGGATGGTGGTGGCCGGGTCCCGGACCTCGCCGCCCAGTGTGGCCACGCGGGCGTACCCCGCGAAGGCGAAGAAGATCATCCCGGCCGAGCCGAGCACCCCGAAGGAGCCCGGCCAGGGCCCGAGCCCGTCCACCTCCAGAACCGCGGGAAGGCGCCCGCTGAGCCCCATCGCCACGACCACCGCGAGCAGGACGGCCAACACCAGGGCGACCAGGATCTTGAGCACGAACGTGGAGCGCTGGACTCCGCGGTAGTTCAACGCCGTGACCGCCGCGACGGCGGCCACGGCCACGGGCTTGTCCCAGCCGGGCAGCGTGTAGGCGGCGAACGTCAGCGCCATCGCCGCGCAGGAGGCGGTCTTGCCCACGACGAAGGACCAGCCCGCCAGGTAGCCCCACAGGTCTCCCAGACGTTCGCGCCCGTAGACGTAGGCGCCGCCGGAGTGGGGGTGGCGGGCCGCCAGTCGGGCCGAGGAGACGGCGTTGCAGTAGGCGACCGCTCCGGCGATGAGGATCGCGACCGGGAGCCAGGCGCCGGCGCCCACCACCGCGGGAGCGAAGACGGAGAACACCCCGGCGCCGAGCATCGCGCCCGCGCCGATGGCGACCGCGTCGACGGTGCCCAGTACGCGGGCGGGTCGGGCCTGAGCTCCGGAGGAGGTGGTCAACAGGTCTCCTTGGGTATGTGGGGACCTTCCGAGTCTGCCCGATCCAGGTGACCAACCCGTGCGGTGTGCCCGTGGTGAGGGTGGCCACTTCCGGTCTGGCCGGTGACCTGCGACGGGAGCGGACGGTGCCCCGCCGTGGCCGGTTTCCGGCCGTGGCACGGACCCCGTGCTCGGGCGCAGGGCCGCTCCGACCGGGGGCTCGCCGACCGGGCTCCCGGTCGCCTGGGCGGACCGGCCCCCGCGAGACGAACCGGCGGGTCCGTTGACACGTCTTCCCGGAGGCGCCGGCGAAGGAGGAGCCAGCGCGAAGGCCCCCGGCGGGGTG
The DNA here is from genome assembly GCF_001942255.1 of Nocardiopsis sp. CNR-923. Lineage (GTDB taxonomy): Bacteria > Actinomycetota > Actinomycetes > Streptosporangiales > Streptosporangiaceae > Nocardiopsis. Next base: position 25,469 of record NZ_MKKC01000091.1, on the reverse strand, counting down.
CCGGGGGCCCTGGCGGCGGCCCTGGCGGTCGGCTCAGCTGGGCCGCCACGGGGTGCCGGTGTTTTCGTTGATGTCCTCGGCCGCCACCTGCCGGAGCTGGCGCGAGAGGTCGGACAGCGCACGCGAGACGGCGAGCTCTTCCCCGATCTCCGGGACGTCCATGTCAGCCGGGTGCTTACGGGCCATGCCGTGGCCCCTCAACGCGGTCCCGTCGTCGGCTACCAGGCCCACCTCGGCCCATGTGCGGGCGGTCTCACCCTCGGCCTCCTCCGACACGACGACGTCCAGGTCCCAGCGCTTCGTCGTCTGCATGCTGCTCGCCCCCTCCGCCTGTTCGCCCGTGGCGCCGGGCGTGTGCTCGATGTGCGCGTCCGGTCCCGGATACACGAGGGTGTCGTGGCCCTCTTCGGTGTCGAGCCAGTGCACCTGGTACGGCGGTTCGCCCTTGGATCCGCGCACCCCGGTCACGACCCCGGTCCGGCGATGGGTGTCGGCGCGCGGGCTCTCGACTACGAGTCGGTCACCTACCTGTGCTCGCATGCTTCCCCCACAAACCTCGGCTATCTCCATCTTCTGCGTCCTCCGTCGTCAGGTCCGTGGCCTTGGTCATTTCGTGTCCGGTGGAAGGCGAGGTTTTTGCGCCGTCGGTGGGAGTGTCGCGGCTTTGGTAGCGTCACGGCGTGGCCCAGCACTACTTCGACCCCGACCCCGACGCCGCCAGCCGTCCCTCGACGGCGGATCTGGTCCTGCCCGACCTGCACCTGCGGCTGCGCACCGACCGGGGCGTGTTCTCCCCCGACAAGGTCGACCTGGGAACCCGTGTGCTGTTGGAGACGCGCCCGCGCCCCCGCCGGAGGGCCGGCTGCTCGACCTGGGGTGCGGGTACGGCCCGATCGCCCTGACGATGGCCGCGCGGGCGCCCCGCGCTCGGGTGCTGGGCGTGGACGTCAACGCGCGGGCCGTGGGTCTGGCGCGGCGCAACGCCGCCGCGCACGGTCTGGGCAACGCGCGCTTCGCGGTGGTCTCGCCCGAGGGCGGGCTGGGCACGGAGCGGGGAGCGCCGTCCCCGGAGGACGCGCCCGTGGCCGAGGAGTTGCTCGGGCCCTTCGACGCGGTGTGGTCCAACCCGCCGATCCGGGTGGGCAAGGGGGTGCTGCACGCGATGCTGCGCACGTGGCTGGGGCGGCTCACGCCCGAGGGCGAGGCGCACCTGGTCGTCCAGAGGCACCTGGGCGCGGACTCGTTGCAGCGGTGGCTGGACGCCCAGGGGCTGCCCGCCGAACGCGTGGCCTCGCGCGCGGGCTTCCGCGTGCTGGCCGTGCGGCGGTTCGAGGACGCGTGATCGGCGGCCGAGAGCCGATTTTGCCTGATGTGTCCGGGGCCAGGAGTGCGGTCGCCCCGGGTGACCGGTAACCTGTTGCGAACACCGGACCACCGGGAACAGCCCGGAACAGACCCGCTGAGGAACACACAGCAGTTGAGCACGCAGTTGCGTCCCACGGACGTCAAACGCCTGAACCGCCAGTGGCGCAGGCGCACCGAGGGGCGGCTCGCCCTTCTCGTCGAATCCGTCACCCAGCCGTTCAACATGGGATCGATCCTGCGCACGTGCGCGACGTTCGGTGTGGACCAGCTGTGGCTCACGGGCAACAGCGCGGACCCCGGTGATCCCAAGGTCGGCAAGACCGCCCTGGGCACGGCGGCCAAGGTGCCGCACACCCGGTTCGCCACCAGCGGCGAGGCCCTGGCCGCGGCACGCGGTGAGGGCTACAAAGTGGTCGCCGTGGAGCTGGCCGGCGGCGCGGTGCCGCTGCACACCGCTCCGCTGGAGCCGGACGTGTGCCTGGCCGTGGGAGCGGAGGACCACGGGTGCTCTCCGGCGCTGCTGTCCGGCGCTGACGCGGTGACCTACATCCCGCAGGTCGGCCGGGTCGGATCGCTCAACGTGGCCGTGGCGACCGCGATCGCCCTGTCCGAGGCGCGGCGCCGCGAGTGGGCGTCCCTGGGCGGGGAGGCCGACGCCCCGGTCGGGGGCTGACCGGGGAACCTTTGCCCCCGCCCCGATCGTCTTTCACTTCACCAGGACCACTTCAATCACACCCAACGCGCGAAGGCGCAGAGAGAGGAACAGTGGACCCGTCCCGAAGTACCGGCAGCATCCCGCGTGGATGCTGCGAGCCAGACTCCGACGAGCCTCCTTCTTCGTGGGGCGCGCACCTTCGTAGAGACACCGCCGCGCGGCGGAACAGGGCGGTGCGTGCCCGATGAGCACCGTTCTCAGCATCGCCGTCGGAATGCTGGTGGTCCTCGTGATCACCGCGGCGACGGGCTACTTCGTCGCGCAGGAATTCGGCTACATGGCCGTGGACCGCTCGCGTGTGCGGGCGCGGGCCGCGGCGGGCGACCTCGGGGCCAGGCGCGTCAAGAAGGTCACCGACCGCACCTCGTTCATGCTCTCCGGGGCCCAACTGGGCATCACCGTGACCGGTCTGCTGGTCGGCTACGTGGCCGAGCCGATGATCGGACAGGGGCTCGGCGAACTCCTGGGGGCGGCGGGCGTCCCCGCCGGAACCGGCGTGGCCGTGGGCATCGTGATCGCACTGCTGTTCTCCACCGTGGTGCAGATGGTGTTCGGCGAGTTGTTCCCCAAGAACCTCGCGATCGCCAAGCCGGAGCCGGTCGCCCGTTGGCTGGCCCTGTCGACCAACGTGTACCTGCGGATCTTCGGTCCGGTGATCTGGTTGTTCGACCAGGCCGCGATCGTGCTGCTCAAAGCGGTGCGGATCACTCCGGTCGAGGACGTTCAGCACGCGGCGACGCCGCGTGACCTGGAGCGGATCATCGCGGAGTCCCGCGAGACGGGGGACCTTCCGGCCGAGCTGTTCACCCTGTTGGACCGCACCCTGGACTTCCACGAGCGCACGGCCGGGCACGCGATGATCCCGCGTCCCGAGGTGGCGACCGTGGAGGAGGGCGATCCGGTGAGCCGGGTCGTGGAGTTGATGGCCTCCGACCATTCGCGGTTCCCGGTCCTCGGGGACGGCGTGGACGACATCGTCGGCGTGATCTGCCTGCGTGACGTCCTCGCCCTGGGCGAGCGCGACCTGGACAGCATCAAGGTCACCGAGGTGGCCAGGGCGACGGTCATGGTTCCCGTGTCGCTCGCGCTGCCGGGCGTGCTCGACCAGCTGCGGGAGGCGGGCGAGGAGTTCGCCTGCGTGGTGGACGAGTACGGCGGCCTGGCCGGGGTGATCACCATCGAGGACCTGGCCGAGGAGCTCGTCGGCGAGATCGCCGACGAGCACTCCCCCGACGAGGAGGCCCCCGCACACCTGGAGGGCGAGGGCAGCTACATGGTGCCCGGCGCGCTGCACGTGGACGAGGCCGAGCGTCTGCTCGGGCACGATCTGCCGGCGGGCGACTACGAGACCGTGGGCGGCCTGGTCATCCACGAGCTGCACCGCCTGCCCCAGGTCGGCGACCGGGTCGACATCGCTCTGCCCCGTCCGACCAGCGCGCACGACGATGACCCCGACATGGCGTTGACGCTGATCGTCAACTCGGTGCAGCGGCACGTGCCGCACACCGTGGAGCTGCGGCTGCGCGAACTCGACGAGTCCCGGGAGGTGCGGGCGTGAGTGACATGAACCCGTGGGTCGCGTTGGCCCTGACCGTGGCGATCATCGCGCTGAGCGCCTTCTTCGTGGCGATCGAGTTCGCGTTGGTGGCGGCGCGCCGGTACCGGCTGGAGGCCGACTCCGACCACAGCGTGGCGGCGCGCGCGGCACTGCGCAACGCACGGGATTTGTCGCTGCTGCTGGCGGGGTCCCAGCTGGGGATCACGCTGTGCACGCTGGCGCTCGGCGCGATCTCCAAGCCCGCCGTGCACCACCTGTTGGAGCCGCTGTTCCACGGCCTGCCGCACGCGGTGGCCTCGACGCTCTCCTTCGTGCTGGCACTGGTCATCGTGACCTTCCTGCACCTGGTGGTGGGTGAGATGGCGCCCAAGTCCTGGGCGATCTCGCACCCGGAGAAGTCGGCGACGATGCTGTCGGTGCCGATGCGGGCGTTCATGTGGTTCACCCGTCCGATGCTGGTCTTCCTCAACGGGGTGACCAACTGGTGTCTGCACCGGGTCGGTGTCGAGGCGGTGGACGAGCTGGCCACGGGACACAACCCCGACGACGTCCGCGAGCTGGTGGAGCACTCGGTCAAGGCCGGTGCGCTGGACACCGAGCGCCGCGACCAGCTGGCCACGGCGCTGGAGGTCAACTCCCGTCCGCTGAGCGAGATCGTCACCCCGCGCGCGGAGATCGCGTGGGTGGCGCCGGACGCGGACCTGGAGGAGATCAAGCGGGTCTCCCGCTCCTCCACGCACCTGCGCCTGGTGGTGATGGAGCAGGGTGAGCCGGTGGGTGTGCTGCACGTGCGCGAGGCGCTGACCTGCCCGCCCGGGACGACCGCGGCGGACCTGATGCGACCGGTGCTCATGCTGCACGCGAGCACGCCGATGTACGCGGCGATGAGCATCATGCGCGACAGCCGCAGCCACCTGTCGCTGGTCGAGGAGGAGGGCCTCATCGGTCTGGTGACCCTCCAGGACATCCTGGACCAGCTGCTGCTGCTGGAAGCCGCCGCCTGACGGAGGTCCGGGCACGCGTGAACGCGGGGGCGGGGGACGTGGTTCCCCCGCCCCCGCGTCGTGGGCGGCGTGTCAGCGCTCGGGACGTGCCTCAGGCGGTCTTGACGGTGAGGTTGACGTCGATGTTGCCACGGGTCGCACGGGAGTACGGGCACACCTGGTGGGCGGCCTCGACGAGTTTCTCGGCGTCGGCCTGGTCGGCGCCGGGGATGGTGACGGTCAGGTCGACGACGAGCGCGAAGCCGTCCTCGGCCTTGCCCAGGCTTACCTGGGAGTCGATGACGGAGCCGTTGACGTCGGCCTTAGCCTCGCCGGCGACCTTCTTCAGGGCGCCGTGGAAGCAGGCGCCGTAGCCCACGGCGAAAAGTTGCTCAGGGTTGGTGCCGGAGCCGTCGTCGCCGCCCAGGCCCTTGGGCACGGACAGTTCGACGTTGAGGCGGTCGTCGTCGGTCTTGCCGGTTCCAGCGCGGCCCTCACCGGTGACGGTGGCGTTGGCGGTGTACAGGATGTCGACTGCCATGGCTGCCTTTCTGTGCTCCGACGCGGGGTCGGAGGGTGATGGGAATGTCGGTGGCGGTGCTCGGTCACGCGGGGGATGGGGCGGGCGTCCGCTGGTGGCGGTCTCCACGGAACGGGTGATCCGGTCGAGGATCCCCTATCACCTCGTGCGCCCGGTCCTCGGGCATGTCGACGGCGCCCAGCAGGCGGTCCGGGATGTCCCGGACCCGTGCGCGCAGTCGGGTTCCCTCCTCGGTCGCCGTGGCCTCGATGACGCGTTCGTCGGCGGCGCCGCGCTCCCTGGTGAGGAGCCCGGCACCCTCAAGGCGACGCAGCAGTGGGGAGAGCGTGCCCGAGTCAAGGCGCAGTGCCTGACTCAACTCCTTGACGCTCAGCGTCCCGCGTTCCCAGAGCACGAGCATGACCAGGTGCTGCGGACAGTGAGCCCCAGGTCGTCCAGGAGTTCGCGGTACAGCCTGGTCAGGGCGCGGGAGGCCGCGTACAGGGAGAAGCACAGCTGGTTGTCCAGCGCGAGGGGGTGGCCCCCACCGGTGTCGACCATGGTTCCCCACCCCTTACGCGGGTGGCACGTCCATCGAACGGCTTCACCGTAGCAGAGGTCAGTTGTGCACAATATTGGTTCTGCGCAACCTTCTCACGTCGCCGTGGGTCGCCGACCGGGCAGAGCCCGGACGACGGCCCCCGCACGTGGGCGCGGCGACCCGAGAGACCTGTGACACCCGTCCCGACGGACACCGGTAGGAGGGCCGGTGTGGATCCCGACGACCCCACCCCGCGCCAGCAGGCCCCGGCGAGCGACACGGCGCGACCGCGCACGACACCCGCTCCCGGAGCGCCGGCGCTGGTGGGCGCGCCCACCGCGGACCGGCGGTGTCGCCCCGCCTCAGGCGTGTCGGGTACGGGGAACGAGGCCCGCCGGTCCGGCCACCGAACCACGGTGTGCGGTGGCCGCTCACCCGAGGCGCACCGTCCCCGAACGGCTCGCGGGGGTCCGCCTGGCGGCCCCCCGGAATCCCCGGCCTCGCACGGGCCTCCCAGGGCGTACGCCGCGGACGCAAACCCCGAATGCGCGACGGGCAGCAGCCACGGCACACGCTTCAGAGGAAGCGCACCCCCTGGGCCAGCGGAAGCTCGCCGCCGTAGTTGACGGTGTTGGTCGCCCGGCGCATGTACGCCTTCCAGGAGTCGGAGCCCGACTCGCGCCCGCCGCCGGTGTCCTTCTCACCGCCGAACGCACCGCCGATCTCCGCTCCGGAGGTGCCGATGTTGACGTTGACGATGCCGCAGTCCGACCCCGCCGAGGAGAGGAACCGCTCGGCCTCAGCCTGGTCCTGGGTGAAGATCGCAGACGACAGCCCCTGCGGCACGCCGTTGTGCAGCTCCACCGCCTCGTCCAGAGTGCGGTAGGTCAGCACGTACAGGATCGGCGCGAAGGTCTCCTCCCGCACGATCTCGGTCTGACCGGGCATCCGCACCACGGCGGGCTCCACGTAGTAGGCGTCCGCCCCGGACTCCTCCAGACGGCGGCCGCCGCCGACCAGCACGTCGCCGCCGTCGGCCCTGGCCTGGTCCAACGCCTTGACCATCCCCGAGTATCCGCGCTCGCCGATCAGCGGGCCGACGAGGGTCGCCTCCTCGAACGGGTCGCCGATCCGCTCGCGCAGCTGCTTGTAGGCGTCCACGATGCGGTCGGTGACCTGGTCCGCCACGTCCTCGTGCACGATCATGCGGCGCAGCGAGGTACAGCGCTGTCCCGCCGTCCCGGCGGCGGCGAACACGCTGCCGCGCACCACGATGTCGAGGTCGGCCGTGCGGGCGACCACCGCCGCGTTGTTTCCGCCCAACTCCAGCAGACACCGGCCCATCCGCGCGGCGACCCGCGGGCCGACCGTCCGGCCCATCGCGACCGAGCCGGTGGCCGACAGCAGCGCCACGCGAGCGTCGTCGACCAGGGCCTCACCGACGTCACGGCCCCCCAGCACCACCGAGTGGACGTCCGAGGGCGCGCCGACGTCGGCGGCGGCGCGCATGAGCAGGGCGTGGCAGCCCAGCGCGGTCAGCGGGGTCAGGTCCGAGGGCTTCCACACCACCGTGTTCCCGCAGACCAGGGCCACGCACGTGTTCCACGCCCACACCGCGACGGGGAAGTTGAACGCAGTGATCACTCCGACGACGCCCAGCGGGTGCCAGGTCTCCATGAGACGGTGCCCCGGTCGCTCGGAGGGCATCGTGCGCCCGTAGAGCTGCCGGGACATCCCCACGGCGAGGTCGCAGATGTCGATCATCTCCTGGACCTCGCCGAGCGCCTCGGAGGTGATCTTGCCCGCCTCGATCGTCACCAACTCGGCCAGATCGGCCTTGTGCTCGCGCAGCAGCTCGCCGAACCGGTGGACGAGCTTCCCGCGCTCGGGAGCGGGCGTGTCCCGCCAGGCGGCGGTGAAGCACTCCTTGACGGCGCCGACGGCCCGTCCGGCGGAGGCGGGCGTGTCGAACTCCACGGGGAACAGGACCTGGCCCGTGATGGGCGTCCTCGCCACCCCGGCCGCGCCGATCGGCTCGCGCAGGCGGTCGACTCCGCACCGCTCCAACGCGGTCCGCGCGCGCTCGGCGAGGACGTCGGTGTCGGGGAGGGCAGCAGTAGGCATGTGTTTCTCTCTCCGTTGAGAGGGACGGGCTGTCGGTTCACACACTGCCAAGTCCGGGGCCGGTGGTCCACCCCTGATGGCGAGGTTGTGGACGAAGGCGACCGCGCCCGCCCCCGGATCGGGCCCCGGACGGCTCCGGGTCCGTCCCCGACCGCGGGACCGGTGGCGTTACACTCGTCCGGCCCGTCCCATCGGCGTTTCGCTCCCCCGACCCAGGCAGGGAACCGTGCAGCACGACACCACCCCCGAAGAGGCCCGAGCCGGACTCCCCGAGCCGCGGCGGATCCTGGCCCGCTCCGGGTTCGACGCCGCGGACCCCCTGTTCGCGGCCGACCTGGCGGACAGCACCGACGTCGACCAGGTCCGGGAGGCGGTCGCCGCGCACGCATCCCGCCTGTGGACCGAGGCGACGCGGCCCGAGGCCGGGGACACCGACGACCGCCCCCTGTACTGGGCCCGCCTGGTGCTCTCCGCCCGGCTGCGCGCCTGGCGGCCGGCGTTCGCGCTCACGGACGACCAGCGCGCCGACCTGCTGCGGCTGCTGGAGTGGGAGTCGCGAGGCTTCGCCGACATCGACTTCCCTCCGGGCGAGCGGTGGCTCCGGCTCGTGGTGACCGGCTTCGACCCCTTCCGCCTGGACGAGCACGTCACGTGCTCCAATCCGTCCGGGGCCGCGGCTCTGGACCTGCACGGATGGACCTTCCCGGTCGGCGAACGCACCGCCGTGGTGCGCTCCGCGATCTTTCCCGTGCGCTGGTCGGACTTCGACGAGGGCGTGGTGGAGCGGGCCCTGGGCCACCACCACACCTCCGCCGACGCCGTGATCACCTTGAGCAGGGGGCGGCCCGAACGGTTCGACCTTGAGGTCTGGAACGGCGTGTGGCGCGGCGGCGGCACGGACAACCTCGGACGCACGAGCACGGGGCGCGCGCCGGTGCCGGGGCCGCGGGTCCCGGAGTGGACACGCTCGTCCCTGCCGTGCGAACGGATCGCGGCCACGGTGCCGGGACGGTATCCGGTTGTGGCCAACACCGAGGTGGTCGAGGTTCCGGCGGGGTCGGGCGAGGAGGTCCGGCGTCCGCAGGGCCCCACCGAGGGGTCGGCCGCCCGCGCGGGCGGCGGAGGCGACTACCTCTCCAACGAGATCGCCTACCGCAACACCCTGCTGCGCGACCGGTCGGGCCGCTCCATCCCGGCGGGGCACGTCCACCTGCCCCGGACGACGGCCCCGGACGAGCACGCCGAGGTGCTGGCGCAGGTCCGGGAGATCGTGGCCGCCGCCGTCGGCTGAACCCGGGCCCCGGCGCCCCCAGGAAGGGCTCCGTACCCGCCTCCGTGAGGCGGCGCGTAGCCACCGGCGCCGTGGCCGTGGTTCATGGATGCCCTTCCTTGGCTCTGGGGGGTACCAACGGGGGTGTCCACCCGGTCCGCCCCGGAGCGGACTCCGCCAATTCGTGACACTCCGTGCGGTTCACGTCGCGCTTCGCCCGTTTCGGGTGGTCATTTCGATAGGGTCCCCACGTGTGTGACACCCTGTTGCGACGAATGCTCTCCGCCGGTGCGGCGCTGGGGCTGCTGTTGGTGCCCGGCTGCCACGTCGGCGGGCACGCGCCGCCCCACGCCGAGGCGATCGGCGTCCCGGTCGAAGCGGTGCCGGGACTCGCCGTCGGGGAGCACACGGTCGAGACCGAGCACAGCGTGGTCGGCTACCGCTATCCACTGCTGGGCGCGGGACACCCGCTCAGCGAGGAGGTGCGCACCGCCATGGCCGCCCGGCAGACCGCCTTCCTCCAGGAGTTGTCCGGGAGCGGGCGCCCCGAACTGCGGCAGGACGTGTCCGTGGTCGCGGCCTCGACCGAGGTCGTCGGAGCGCGGCTGACCGCCCTGTCGACGGCGGGCATGCGGGAGACCAGGGAGTCCTCCACACTGTGGTTCGACGCCGACAGCGGACGGGTCCTGCCCTGGACGGCGCTCTTCCGCGACGAGGCGGCCGTCGAACGCGCGCACGTCCACCTGGCCGAGGTGCTCCAGGAGCACTACCACCTGCCCCTGGCGGAACTGCCCGGGGTGATCGGCGAGGCCGCCGCGCGTGCGCGCGAGGAGGTCGAGGCCACCGACGCCGGGTCCGAGGACGGGTCGGAGTCCACCGACACGGCGGGAGCCGCGGGTGCGGGAGCGCGTGCCGAGGCGGCCGAGGGGGCGCGCGGCGGTCTGCTCGACGTCGATCGCGCGCGGGAGGTCGCCGAGGCGTGGGAGGGCTCCCCGTTGGAGGACGTGGCGTTCAGCACCGGCGGAGGTCTGGCCGTGCGCATGGACCCCACGCAGGTGCCGGGGTCGGGCGGTGTCGCGGAGGTGGTACTGCCGATCGAGCCCGAGGCCGCCGAGGAGGTCCTGTCCGAGCTGGGTTTCCGTGCCCGGGAGGCGGCGCTGTCCGGACCCGACCCCGACGTGCCCCTGGGTGATGGCTCCGCCGACGAGCGCGACACCCTGGACTGCCAGCGGCTCAAGTGTGTGGCGCTGACCTTCGACGACGGGCCCGGCGAACACACCGACGCCCTGATGGACACCCTCGACGAGTACGACGCCAAGGCGACGTTCTACGTGCTGGGCTCCCTGGTCGACGAGTTCCCCGAGGCCGTGCGGCGGATGGCCTCGGAGGGGCACGAACTGGGCAACCACACGTGGGACCACGACGACCTGAGCGGGAAGTCCGCGGAGTCGATCGAGTCGGACATGGCGCGGACCAACAGGGCGGTGCGCGAGGTGACCGGTTCGGACCCGCCCTCGATGCGGCCGCCGTACGGGTCGCTGAACGGGACCGTGCGCAAGAACGTGGGCCTGCCGATCATCCTCTGGGACGTGGACACCATGGACTGGCGCAGCCGCGACACCGACGAGGTGGCCGGGTACGCGATCGAGCACAGCACGTCCGGCAGCGTGGTGCTGTTCCACGACATCCACGCATCGTCGGTGCGGGCGATCCCGGACGTCTTGGCGGAGCTGCACCGGCAGGGGTTCCACTTCGTGTCGGTCACCGAGCTGTTCGACGGCACGCTGGAGCCGGGCGACGTGTACACCGACGCCCGGCACGAGTGAGGCGACCGTCCGGTCCGCTCAGAGCATGCGGCGCAGGATCCGCTCCTTGAGGTCGGTGACGGGCGCGTACACGACCCGCATGGTGTCCATGAACAGGGACTTGTCGAGCACCGACTTGGTGTGCGAGAAGGTGTCGACGGAGGCCGCCCCGTGGTAGGCGCCCATACCGCTCTCGCCGACGCCGCCGAAGGGAAGGTCCGGCACGACCAGGTGGGCGACCGGCAGCCCGAAGGCCAGCCCTCCGGAGGAGGTCTGGGTGGTCAGGCGGCGCTTGGTCTCCTCGGAGTCGGTGAACGCGTACAGGGCCAGGGGCTTGTCGCGCTCGTTGACGAAGGCGATGGCGGCGTCCAGGTCGGGGACGCGGATGACGGGCAGGATCGGACCGAAGATCTCCTCGGCCATGACGGGTGTGTCGGCGGTGACGCCGCCGAGGACGGTCGGCGCAATGTACAGGGTGTCGCGGTCGTGCTCACCCCCGGCGACGGCGGTGCCGGAGTCGAGCAGTGCGGTGATCCGGTCGAAGTGGCGTTCGTTGACGATCCGGCCGTAGTCGGGACTGGTGCGGGGGTCGTCGCCGAACATCTCGGTGATGGCGGCGGCGAGTTCGCGTTCGAGTTCGTCGGCCGCGTCGCCGATGGCCAGGACGTAGTCGGGGGCCACGCAGGTCTGTCCGGCGTTGGTGTACTTGCCCCAGGCCAGACGGCGGGCGGTGGTGGCCAGGTCGACGCCGGGTTCGACGATGGCGGGGCTCTTGCCGCCCAGTTCCAGGGTGACCGGGGTCAGGTGCTTGACGGCGGCCGCCATGACGATGCGGCCGACGGCGCGTTACCGGTGTAGAAGATGTGGTCGAAGTGCTGTTCGAGCAGCGCGGTGCTCTCGGGGACACCGCCCTCGACGACCGCGATCGCCTCGGTGTCCAGATGGCGGGGCAGCAGTTCGGCCAGGGCGGCTGAGGTGGCGGGCGCGAGTTCGCTGGGCTTGAGCAGGGCGGTGTTCCCGGCTGCGATGGCGCCGACCAGGGGAGCCAGGGACAGGTTCACCGGGTAGTTCCAGGGCGCGATGATCAGGACGGTGCCCAGGGGTTCGCGCACGCGGCGCGCCTTGGCGGGTGCCAGGGCCATCGGCGCCGGGACGCGCTGGGGACGCAGCCAGGACGCGAGGTGCTTGAGGGTGTGGTCGATCTCCTTGACCACGAACCCGATCTCGGTGGTGTGCGTCTCGATCGGGCTCTTTCCCAGGTCGGCCTGGAGCGCACGCTCCAGGGTGGCGCGCTCCTCGACGAGCAGACGGCGCAGGGCGCGCAGTTGCTCTCGGCGCCAGGAGACGGGCTTGGTGCGACCGTCGGCGAAGGCGGCGCGCAGTCGGTCGACGATCCCCGGGATCGCGGCGATGTCGGTCAGAGGTTCACGGTGGGCTTGTGTGTCAACCATGGACAGATACTAAACGGCACTGTTTCGTTTTTCCAACGGGTCGACTCACATAGGATTCCGGCATGACCACAGACCATCTGCCCGGAGCGTCCGGCGCCTCCGCACGGGGGCGGCCGCGGGACGCCGCCCGGGACCGTGCGCTGATGGACGCCACCCTCGCCGAGCTCCGGCAGCACGGGTACAGCGGCCTGACCACGGCCGCGGTCGCCAAACGCGCCGGAGTGTCCACGGCCACGCTGTACCGACGCTGGCAGTCGAAGGAACACCTGGTGGTGGGAGCCACCCAGGCCTGGGCCGAGGACCTGGGGCCGGACCATGACACGGGAAGCCTGCGCTCGGACCTGAGCCGGCTGCTGCACGACAAGGCCCAAGCGCTCGACGGCCCCTCGGGGTGGCTGCTGCGCGCGGTCGTGGGCGAGGCCGCGCACAACCAGGCGCTGGCGGACGTGCTGTTCGACGCGTACGTGCTGCCGTTGCGCAACCGGGTGGAGGCGCTGCTGGAACGGGCCGCCTCGCGCGGAGAGATCGCGCCGGTGCGGGACCCCCTGGTCATCGGGGAGATGGTGATCGGTCCGATGCTCACGCACACGTTCCTCATCCCGCACGTGCCCGGCGCGACCCGGGCGCGGACATGGCCGACCGCCTCCTGCCGTACCTGCTGCGCGCCCTGGCGCGGCGGGGTTAACCCCCTCCCCGCCCCCGTGCGGTCAGCTCACCTCGGCCGCCGGTCGGCCCACGGCGACGTCGACCGCGCCACGCCCGGGGGCCGCGCCGAACGCCTCTCCGGCCGTTCCGTGCCAGGCCCCGGCGACCCGTCAGTCCTGTCGGGAACGTTCCTCCGTGCGGACGGCGTCATCGGGTGCCGGATCCGTGGCGGTCGGTGCGGCGACCTCGACGGGGCCGGTTGCGAGGTCACCGTCGCCGTCCGCGGAGGGGCCGGTGATCCGAGGCTCGTCCGGTTCACCGGTCGTGTCCCGGTGGGCCTCTGACGGCCGTTCCTCGTCGGACTCGTCCTCCTCGGTCCCCGCGGGGTCGGCTCGGTCCGTGTCTGGCGAGCCGGACCCGGGCTCAGGGGGCGTCGGCTCGGGATCGGCGGGCGCCGGCTCCGTCTGGCCGTCCGCGGGGGCGGCCCCGTCCGTGTTCGTGGGGGGCTCGTCCGTCTCCTGCGAAGGCGTCGGCGCCACCGGGTCCGCCTCGACGGGATCGGGCCGCGTGGCCGGTCCGGGATCGGCCACGGCCGCCTCCGCGGACGTCGACGCGCCCACCGCGACGGGCTGGGCCCGGTCGGCTGGGGCACGGCGGGCGCGCCAGACGAAGAAGGCCCAGACGGCCAGGGACAGGACTGCGAACCCGACGAAGAGCGCGGCCGTGGACAGGAGGGACTCGGGCGCGGTCTTGCCCGCCACCTGGTCCGGGTGCATGTGGAGCAGGTAGACGAAGACGAACAGGCCCGGAGCGAAGGCCAGCGCCCACCGCGCCCGGCCCCAGCGCCAGAGTCGGTGGCCGTCCAGGAACCGCATCGGAAGGAGCCCGAAGACGACGGTCTGGACGCCCAGCACGGTGGTGGTGAACAGCGCCTTCTCCATGAGCAGGACTCCGAGGGGCGCGCCGCCGTCCTCGACGACCGCGCTGAGGGAGTTCCAGAACAGGTAGCACACGATGCTGAGGGCGAGGACGCTGAAGGCGCCCAGGCGGGTGGCGCGGCCCTCGTGCTCCCGGACGAAACCGTCCCGCTCGGCCTCGGGCAGGTCCACTCTCGCGGCGCGGTCGGCGACGGCGGCGAACCCCGCGATGAGGCCGTAGAAGTACCCGGGCTCGAAGTTCGCCGCGGCGGAGGCCGCCGAGCACACGACGACGATGACCAGTCCGGCGGGAAGGACCTCGAAGCGCCCCGGAACCTGGGACCACGCCCAGTCGCGGGCGTTGACCACCCACGCGTAGACGACGGTGACGGCGAACACGGCGATCAGGAGGGCGAGGAAGTCCAGCAGCGGCCTCGCCTCGGGGTCGGGGTTCCAGTTGAGCAGCACCGGCAGGGCCGCCGACAGGATCCAGAAGACGACGAAGGCCGTTCCCGCGGTCGGGGTGAGCAGGGCGCGGCGCTCGCCGCGGCGGCCGGTCACGAAGGCACGGAGGCGGTGCCACCAGCCGCGGATGCGCCCCTGGTTGCCCTCGATCGACTTGTTGAAGACGTCGGAGGGAAAACCGACGAGCAGCCACACGACGCCGATCGCGGCAGTGGTGACGGCGAGCGCGATGAGGAGGGTGACGGGGTCCGTGCGCAGGTCCTCCAGCCGGGGGACGCCGTCACCGTCGCCCTCGACCTCGGCGGCCGGTGGGGGCTCGGCGGCGGGAGCGGGTGCGGCGTACCCGTTGATGACGGGCACGGTGACCTCCCAGTAGGCCGGGTCGTCGTAGCTCAGGGTCAGCAGGCGCAGACCCGGTTCCGCGTCCTGCGGGAACACGACCCGCGCGTCCTCGTCCGTCCCCGTGACCGTCGCGGGCTCCCCGTCCAGGTCCGCCCGCACCTGCGCGATGTCCAGGTCGCTGTAGGGGTGCCCAACCGGCCCGTCGGCGGGCAGCTCGGCGAGGCTGAGCGGCACGCGCCCGTTCTCCACGACCGGACCGAAGTCGACCGCGGTGGGGAAGTCCAGGCCGAAGGGGAGAACGTCCGAGGGCGGGGGGATGACGTACGAACCCTCGCCGACCGGAACCCACGAGTCCTCGGTCGTCAGGCACTCGACCGTGATCGTGACCGTCTCCCCCCAGGGGGCGTCGAGGGCGCCCTCGAACTCGATGACGAGGTCGTCGGGGTCGGCGTAGTACACGGTCGGTTCCGGCACCGGAACGACTTCGAGCCCTTCTCCGAGGGCCACCGCGCCGTCCAGACGCACCCCCCTGCTCCCGTCCGCAGAGGGGCCTTCCTCCCCCTCGGGAAGGGCGCAGGCCGGAGCGTCGCGAACCACGACGGTCTTGACGAGCGACGAGGTCGGCGCCCACAGCAGGTGCTCGTGCACGGTCACCTCCCGAGCCGCGTGCCCGGGCTCGGGAGTCTCCTGGAGTTCGGGGTCCGGCGTGAACTGGTCGACGAAGGGATCGGCGGGCCCGGACGGGTCGGCTTCGGTCGCGGAGGCCGGGGCTCCGACCGGACCGAGGGCGAGCAGGGCTGCGGCGAGCACGGCTGGGAGGCGTCGTGTGGGGAGCCTGCGCGCCGCGTGGGCGGGGCACGCTCGCGCGTGGTGATCGTCCGCGGTCGTGGTCCGGCTGTTGGGGGAAGAGGCCATGGGGGATCTCCCAACCGTGTCCGATGACGGGAAGGAGCCTCATTATGACCAGGTCACCGGGGTTTCACAGGCGTTTGGCCACACTCGGACACCGTTCGCGCCCGTACCCCCCGCGAGCGCGGGTCCGCCGGTCAGGCGCTCGCGGCCCGAATCGCGGCGCGGCGGGCTCCGCCCGGACGGCTGCCCCCGTCCGGGTGAGCGGCGCGATCGGAGCCGACCGTTCCGAGTCCACTCCTCGCCGGGCCGCCCCGCCTTCGGCACTGTGACCCTGGTCATAGTTTGTGCGGGTCGCAGTGCCGTCTTCCTCGGCAGACCCCTCCAGCGGCCGCACCACGCAGCGTGGAGCGGCGATCGTGCGCGGGTAAGGCACACGGCAACTGGAAAGGAGTCGGAAGGACTGTCGAGAGTGTTCCGCTCTGGGGAGGAAGAGCCGGGTGGACGAGGCCCCCCTGTACCTGCGACCGCGGCTGGAACCCCCGCTGGCGCCCCTTCTGGGCTCGTCCGATCTCCTCCACACCCTGGCCGACGCGCTCGGCTCCCCCCTGGACGTCCTGTTGCCCGACCGGATCGCGGACAACGCCGAGCGCTTCGCCGACGTCCGCCGCGCCCACCGGTTGGGCGGACGCGAGTTCTTCGCGCACAAGGCCAACCGCTCCAGCGCCCTGGTCCGGCGGCTGGCGGCGACTCGCGCGGGCGTCGACGTGGCCTCGATCGGCGAACTGCGGCACGTGCTCGGCGCCGGGTTCACCGGTGACCGGATCGTCGCCTCCGGGCCCAAGGACAGCGACTTCCTGTGGCTGGCGGCGCTGACGGGGGCCACCGTCCACATCGACGGCCCCGCGGAGCTGGACACACTCGCGCGCCTGGTCCGCGACCACCGGTTGACGCCGGTACGCGTCCTGGTCCGGCTGTCCGGGTTCACCGCGCCGGGGGTGGCCATCAGGTCGCGCGAGAGCCGGTTCGGGGTCCCCGCCTCCGCGCTGGACGGTGTGCTGGACGACCTGGAACGGCACCGCGACGCGATCGAGCCCGTCGGCGCCGCCTACCACCTGGACACCGTCAGCCTCGACGAGAAGGCCGTCGCGCTCGAAGGCTGTCTGCACGCGATGCACGCCCTGCGCGCCCGGGGATTCCAGCCCCGGATCGTCGACGTCGGCGGCGGGTTCGGGGTGGGCTACGTCCAGGACCGCGACGGGTGGGACCGCTACACCACCGAGCTGACCCGGGCCGTCCTGGGCGAGCGACCACCGCTGACCTGGGGCGGTCACGGTTACGGCCTGCGCGCCGAGGGCGGCGCCGTGCGCGGTTCGCTCGGTCTGTACCCCGCCTATCGCCCGGACGCGGGCCCCGCCTACCTGGACGCCCTGCTGTCGCGGACCGCTCCGACCCTGGGCCGCGGTCTGGGCGCCCTGCTGCTGGAGAGCCTCTACGACCTGTACGTCGAGCCCGGCCGAGCTTTGCTCGACCAGTGCGGACTCACCCTGGCGCGCGTGCTGGAGACCCGTCGCACGCGGGCGGGCGAACCCATGCTTCGGCTCGCCGCCAAGGCCACCGACATCGGGTTGGAGGACCACGGCGTGCTCGTCGACCCCGTGCTGTTGGACCGCGGGGGCCCCGATCCGGGTCCCGGCGGTCCCGGCGCCGGGGCGACGGGGCCCGCGGGGGTGTTCCTCACCGGGAGCCTGTGTCTGGAGAGCGACCTCATCACCCGCCGCAGGGTCTTCCTCCCCCGCCACCCCCGGCCCGGCGACCTGCTGGCCTTCGCCAACACCGCGGGCTACTGCATGGACTTCGCCGCCACACACGCCCAGCGCCAGCCCCCGGCGCGCAAGGTCGCCGTCGACGGGGAGCCGGGACGCTGGCGGTGGACCCTGGACGAGCACTACTCCCCCGTCGCGCGTCCGGAAGGAAGGTCGGTGTGAGGTACGACAGCATCGTCGACGCCATCGGCGACACCCCGCTCGTGCGCGTCGACCCGGCCGTACACGGTCTGCGCAACATCGACCTGTACGCGAAGCTGGAGATGCTCAACCCGTTCGGGTCGGTCAAGGACCGGGCGGCGTGGAACATGGCGCGGCCGGGGCTGGCGAAGGCCCGGGGGGCGGGCGCGACGGTCGTGGAGCTGTCCAGCGGCAACACGGCCAAGGCGCTGGCGGCCATCGCGGGCATGCACGGGTTGCCGTTCCGAAGCGTGACCAACCGGATGCGGGTGCCGGAGATCAAGGACCTTCTCCTGTTGCTGGGCGCGCAGATCGAGGAGCTGCCGGGGCGCACCGAGTGCCTGGACCCGACGCTGACCGACGACCCGCTCACCCTCATCCACCAGGAGCTGTCCGCGCCCGGCGGCACCCACCTGCACACCGACCAGTACTTCAACCCCCGCAACGCCGACGCGCACGCGACGGGGACGGGGCCGGAGATCGTCGCCGACCTGGGCGGGCGCGCACCGGAGTTCTTCGTGGCGTGCGTGGGCACCGCGGGCTCCTCCACGGGGGTGGCGCGGGTGCTGCGTGAGCACGACCCGGGGACGCGCGTGGTCGGGCTGGTCGGGGCCAAGTCGGACTTCATCCCGGGCATCCGGACCATCGACGAGGTGCACGAGGTGGGGCTGTTCGATCCGGGGGTCTACGACACGATCGAGGACGTCAGCGCCGGGGACGCGGTCGAGGGGATGCTGACGCTGGTGCGCCGGTGCGGGATCCTGGCCGGTCCGACGGGTGGCGCGGCCTATTTCGGGGCCGTGCGCCACCTGCGGGAGGTCGACGCGACGCTGACCTGCCGTGCGAGCGCCGTCTTCATCGTGTGCGACCGGTGCGAGAGCTACCTCAGCTATGTGCGGCGACTGCGCCCGGACCTGTTCCGCCGGCCGCCCGAGACCAACTCGGTGGCGAGCCTGACCGAGGGAGAGGTGCTCGCCGCGCCGGCGCTGGAGGTCGACGCGGCCCGCGGCTGGATCGCGCAGGAGCGACCGCTCGTCGTCGACCTGCGCAGCCCGTTCGCCTACGCGGCGCTGCACATCGAGGGCTCGATGAACATCGTGGACGAACTGTTCGACGAGATGCTGCGCGGCGGGCTGCCGTTCAGCACCCGTCAGCCCGTCCTGCTGGCGTGTCCGGTCGCGAGCGGTCGGCGCGCTACGCCGCCCTGCTCGCCCGGATGGGCCACACCGACGCGCGCAGCCTGGCGGGCGGGATCATCGCCTGGCGCGACGCCGGCGCCCCGCTGGTGCGTGACTGACGTGGATCGGGTGTGGGAGGAGCTCGGAGACTGGCAGCGGTCCCTGCGCGCGCAGTTCCCGATCATCACCGGCCACCCGGACCTGGCCTACCTTGACAGCGCCGCCACCTCACAGAAGCCGCGCGCCGTGCTGGACGCGGTCCAGGAGTACCTGCGACCGGCAACGCCAACGCCGGACGCGGCACCTACCCCTGGGCGAACGCGACGACGGCGATGGTGGAGCGCACCCGTGATCGGGTCAAGGCGTTCCTCGGCGATCCGGAGCCCTCGCGATCCTCCGTCGACTTCGTCAGCGGGACGACCGAGGGGCTGCGCGGGGTCGCCCTCGACTGGCTGACCGGGCTGTTGGAGGACGGGGACGAGATCGTCGTGCCGTTCGCCGACCACCAGGCCAACCTGTCGCCGTGGCTGGAGGCGCGCGAGGCGCTGGCCAGGCGCGGGATCAGGGTGCGGGTGCTGGAGATGCCCCGGCAGGCCGGGTCGGGCGACTACGACACCGACGCCCTGGCGGCGCTGGTCGGGCCCCGGACGCGGTTCGTGGCGCTCACCCACGTGCACCACGTGTACGGGGGCGACATGAACGTCCAGCGGGTGCGCGAGGCGGTCGGTCCGGACGCGGTGATCTGTCTGGACGCGGCGCAGAGCGTGGGCCACCTGCCGGTGTCGGTGGCCGATCTCGACGTCGACTTCGTCGTCTTCTCCGGGCACAAGACCATGGCGCTGCCCGGGATCGGAGCGGTGTGGTCGCGGCAGGCCCGGGGGCCGCGCTTCGCCCCCGGCGGGTGGGACGGCACGCCGAACACGGTGGGGATCGCCAGTCTGGCGGCGGCGCTGGACTGGTTGGACGGGGCCGGTGTGGCGCGGATCGACCGCTGGTGCGCGGGGCTGGCGGCGCGGCTGACCGAGGCGTTGGGGGCACTGCCCGCCTTCGAGGTGCTGGGGTGCCAGTTGAGTCTGGCCGACGACTCCCCTGTGCGGCGGCGCTCGTCGATCGTCGCGTTCCGGCACGAGCGGATCGACTCGGGTGACCTGGGGTTCATCCTGTACAGCCACGGGTTCATGGTCCGGTCGGACGGCCACTGCCAGGCGGGCGCTGAGCCGAGGGACGGTTCGGTGCGGGTGAGTCTGCACGTGTACAACACGCTTGAGGAGGTCGACGCGCTGGTGGCGGTCCTCCGGGAATGGTGAACATGGAAACCACTCCCAGAAAGTCACCCAACGCGCTACCCTCTCGACCATGAGTGACCTCACATGCGAACCCCGTATGGAGCCGCGCCAGGTGGCTCCGCAGCTGAACACGGCCCTGGCCGCCCTGCTCGACAAGGCGGTGGGCTTCCTGGACCCCTTGCTGACCGAACTCGTCCTGGTCCGGGCCGCCCAGCTCACCGGCAACGCCCACGGCGTCGACCAGCACACGCAGATCGCCGCGGGCAAGGGTGAGAGCGACCGCCGCCTGCACGCGGTCACCGTGTGGCGGCAGACCGACCTGTTCACCCCCAAGGAGCGGGCGGCGCTGGATCTTGTCGAGGCCATGACGGTGACCGGGCGCGGACCCGTGCCCGACCGGGTGTGGGAGGAGGCCAGGACGCGGTTCAGCGAGGGCGAGCTGGCGCACCTGCTGTTCTCGATCGCGTCGGCCAACGCGGTGAACCAGGTGGACGTGGCGGTGAGCCGTCGACCCGAGTGATCCGGACCCCGAACCTCCACGAGGCCGCCCCGGCCCCCGGTCCGGGGCGGCCGGCGCCCGAACCGCTCGGCGGGCTCCACGACCGCCGCACGGCTCACGCGGTGGACGCACACGCTTCCTGCGCCCGATCGTCGGACCTCAGCCCTAGGCTCTGGGGCATGACGATTCAGCGGATGGACCATGTCGGCGTCGTCGTCGACGACCTCGGAGCCGCCATCGCCTTCTTCACCGAACTCGGCATGGGCCTTGAGGGGGAGGCGCCGGTCGGGGGACGGTGGGTGGACCAGGTCGTCGGGCTCGACGGCGTCCGAGCCGACATCGCGATGATGCGGACCCCGGACGGCCACGGCCGGGTCGAGCTGACGAAGTTCCACACGCCGACGGCGATCAGCGCCGCCCCGGAGAACGCGCCGCCGAACACGCTGGGCATCCGTCGCATCATGTTCGCCGTCGACGACATCGACGACGTCCTGGCCCGCCTGCGCGCCCGCGGCGCCGAACTCCTCGGCGAGGTGGCGCGGTACGAGGACAGCTACCGGCTCTGTTACGTCCGCGGCCCCGAGGGCGTCATCGTCGCCCTGGCTCAGCAGCTCGCGTGACGGCACCGGGCAGGATCCTGCCGGTGATCCCGTCGTCGTGCCCAGGTCGACGGACCCGGTCACCGCAGCGGCCCGCTTCACATGACAGCACCGCCGCTTCCGAGCGCTCCAGAGGCGAGGGGCTTTTCACCGTCTCCTGCTACACCTCGACCAGCTCGATCCCGATCGCGACCACGCCCAGGGCTTCACGCTCAGGCGGGTAGATCTCCCGGATGTTGCGCAGCTGGTCGGTTTTCGAGGCGGTCGGGTTGACTGACGAGACCGGCTCGTGCTCGAACATCTCGTCGAAGTCGGCATACCGCGCAATCCGCGTGATCCTCGTGAGCACTTCTTCATCACGGCACTTGAACCGGAGAAGATCCCCTTCCTTCAACCGCTTGCGCGACGAGTCGTTGACT
This sequence comes from Nocardiopsis sp. CNR-923, assembly GCF_001942255.1. Lineage (GTDB taxonomy): Bacteria > Actinomycetota > Actinomycetes > Streptosporangiales > Streptosporangiaceae > Nocardiopsis. The sequence continues at coordinate 3,932 of NZ_MKKC01000091.1, read as the reverse complement.
CTGATCTCGGTCGTCTTCGCGCCCGAGGCGATCAGATCGAAGTAGCGCTTGTAGATGCCCATCTCGTGCGCGCGGGGGCGCTGGAGGAAGGCGTCGCGTCGAAGGGGCGGGGGTTCTGAGTGTCCGAGGGAGTACTCATCCTTCTCAGGCTAGGGGCGCGGGGGCCGGGCTGCCAGTCCCTGTCTGTCAGCGGCCCCGCGCACGTCCGCCCGGGGTGCGCGGGGCCGCCGCCCGTGCGTCAGCGCGCGGGCAGGATCCGGCCGGCGACCTCACCGAAGTGCACCCGGCTCCCGTCCGGGCCGGGCGCGGTCGCGGTGATGACCACCTCGTCCCCGTCCTCCAGGAACGTCCGCTCGGTCCCGTCCGGCAGCCGCAGCGGCTCCTCGCCGCTCCAGGTCAGCTCCAGCAGGCACCCGCGCTGGTCGCGCTCGGGACCGCTGACCGTTCCGGAGGCGTACACGTCGCCGGTCCGCAGCGACGCCCCGTTGACGGTCATGTGCGCGAGCTGCTGCGCGGCCGTCCAGTACATCGTGGCGAACGGCGGACGCGAGACCACGTGCCCGTTGATCCGCACCTCCAGGTCCAGGTCCAGCCCCCACGCTGGCCGCCGCGCAGGTAGGGCAGCGGTTCGGGGTCCTGGGCGGGCTGCTCGACGCGGGCCGACTCCAGCGCGGCCAGCGGCACGATCCACGGGGAGATCGAGGTGGCGAAGGACTTGCCCAGGAACGGCCCCAGCGGTACGTACTCCCAGGCCTGGAGGTCGCGCGAGGACCAGTCGTTCAGCAGGAACACCCCGAACACGTGGTCGGCGAAGTCGTCCACTCCGACCCGCTCGCCCATGGGGCTGGGCGTCCCGACGACGAACCCCACCTCGGCCTCGATGTCCAGGCGTGCGGAGGGCCCGAAGAGGGGCGCGGGTTCGTTGGGGGGCTTGCGCTGGCCGGTGGGGCGCACGATGTCGGTCCCCGAGACCACGACGGTGCCGGACCGGCCGTGGTACCCGATGGGCAGGTGCTTCCAGTTGGGGGTGAGGGGCTTCTGGTCGGGGCGGAACATCCGACCGACGTTGCTCGCGTGGTGCTCCGAGGCGTAGAAGTCCACGTAGTCGGCGACCGTGAACGGCAGGTGCAGGAGTGCCCGGGACCGGTCGACGAGATGCGGGCGGATCGCGTCGGCGTGGGCGGGATCGGTGAACCACGTGGTCAGGGCGGAGCGCACCGCGTCCCAGACGGGTCTCCCGGCGGCCAGGAGGGCGTCGAGGTTCGACTGGGCGACGGTGTCGGCGAAGGGCGCGCCCAGGGCGCGGGCGGCGGCGCCGAGGTCCAGGACGTGGTCACCGATCGCCACGCCCGTACGCGGCGCGGGGTCGGCGTCGGTGCTGAACACCCCGTAGGGCAGGGTCGCCGGGCCGAACGGCGCCTCCGGGTCCAGGTCGAGCCAGGTGTCGGGCATCATCGCTGCTTTCTGTGGTGGCGGTCAGTGCGGCCGGGCCCCGGGGGCGAGGGCGCCGAGGGCGACCAGGTCCTCCAGGGGTTCCACGACGCCGCACGTGCCGAAGGAGAGGAACCTCGCGCGGACGGCCTCGGCCCGGTCGGGGGTCAGCCGGGCGGTGGCGTCGGCCAGGGCGGCGCCGTCGCGGTCGGACAGGATCCCGGCCAGGTCGTCGGTTCCGGCGCGTCGAGGGCCGCGGCGGTGGCGACGAGCAGATTGAGGAAGCCGTGCTGTTCGAAGCCCTCGGCGGTGGTGTGGCGGACGGCGTGGTGCAGTCCGGCGGTGCACTTGAACGGAAGGTCGCGGGAGACGGCGGCGGCCGTGAACGCGGCGAGTTCGGCCTCGTCGGGGTGGGCCTCGGGGGTGAGCCCGCCGGTGCGGAACTTGGCGCTGAGGCCGGTGCCGGCCAGGGCGTCCAGATCGGCGCGCACGTCCCCCTGCCGGGAGACCTCCACGAACCCGGACACTCCCGGCGGCGAGTGGCGGGTGAGACCCGCGGCGACGGCCGCGGCGGCGCCGGGCGCCGCGGCGGCCTCTATTCCGACCAGCCGCAGCGCGGGGTCGGCGAGCACGGACTCCACGGCGGCGCCGATGCCCTCGGGGCCGCCGGGGACGGTGACCGCGACCTCCAGGGGCCCTGGCGGGTCCTGCTCCCGGGCCAGGACGGCGCGCAGTTCGGCCACGCGGCCGTCGGCGACCAGGAACGGGCCGACGTGGTCGCCGCGCCACCCCGAGCGGTACTCGCGGTGGGCGGGAACGGCCTCGCCCATGGGCGCGTCGCCGGGCGGGAAGAGCGCGGCGTCGTCGAAGAGGCGGCGGTAGAGGGGATGGCTCACCGGTCCCTCCTCCCTCCGGCCCAGGTCCACGCGTAGCCGCCGTCGTCGCTGGCCAGGCCGCCCTCGCCCAGGTCGAGCGGGCGGAAGGTGTCGACCATGACTGCGAGCTCGTCGAAGTAGTGCACGCCGACGCTGCGCTCGTAGGCGCCGGGCTGCGGTCCGTGCGAGTGGCCGCCGGGGTGCAGGGAGATCGACCCCTGGCCGATCCCGGAGCCCTTGCGGGCCTCGTAGTCGCCCCCGCAGTAGAACATGACCTCGTCGGAGTCCACGTTGGAGTGGTAGTAGGGCACGGGGATGGACTCGGGGTGGTAGTCCACCTTGCGGGGCACGAAGTTGCAGATGACGAAGTTGTGCCCCTCGAACACCTGGTGGACGGGCGGCGGCTGGTGGACGCGGCCGGTGATCGGCTGGAAGTCGTCGATGTTGAACACGTACGGGTACAGGCACCCGTCCCAGCCCACGACGTCGAAGGGGTGGGCGGGGTAGGTGTAGCGGGTGCCGGAGATACCGCCGGGGCCGTCGCCGCGGTGCTTGATGAGCACGTCCACGTTCTCGCCGTCGGCGAGCAGGGGCTCGGAGGGCCCGCGCAGGTCGCGTTCGCAGTAGGGCGCGTGTTCGAGGAACTGCCCGTAGCGCGACAGGTAGCGCTTGGGCGGCGCGATGTGGCTGTTGGCCTCCACGACGTAGGCGCGCAGCGGATCGTCGCCGGTGGGCACCCAGCGGTGGGTGGTGGCGCGCGGCAGGATGACGTAGTCGCCGCGGCCGACGTCGAGGGCGCCGAAGACGGTCTCCACGCGGGCCTGGCCGGACTCGACGTAGACGCACTCGTCGCCGATGCCGTTGCGGTACAGCTGCGAGGGCGCCCCGGCGAGACGTAGGAGATGCGCACGTCGTCGTTGCCCAGGACCAGGCGGCGCGACTCGACGACGTCGGCGGCCTTGCAGTCCTGGTCGGCGAAGAGCGCGTGCAGCCTCAGGTGGCGGGGCACCATGGGCGCGTTGCGGGTGCGGGTCAGGTCGGGCGGCTCCCACTCGGCGGCGTCGACGATCGCCGAGGGGATCGCGCGGTGGTACAGGAGCGAGGAGTCGCTGGAGAAGCCCTCCTCCCCCATCAGCTCCTCGTAATGGAGGCCGCCGTCGGGGTTGCGGTGCTGGGTGTGGCGGGTGCGGGGCACCTCGCCCACCTTCCGGTAGTGGGCCATGCGGTGATCTCCTTACCGTGGTCGTCGAGCCGTGGTTGTTCGGGATCAGCGGGTCGTGGTGGTCTGCGGGTGGCGCGTGGGCGGGGCGGGGCGGTCGGGGGCGAGTCCGAGGGCGGTGCGCACCGCCGTGTGGACGGCGTCCGGGTCCGGTCCGGAGACCACGGCGGCCACGTGGGCGTCGGGCCGCACGATCCACACCTGTCCGGGATCCGGGTCCAGGGCGCGGGTGAGGGCACCGGTGGTGTCGACGTCGGCCAGGTACAGGGCGGCGGTCGGGGCGGGGCAGGCCCCTCGGCTGCGGCGCGCACCCGGTCGAGGAGGACGTCGGGGTCCTCGCCCTCGGGGGCGGGACCGAGCAGGGAGGGTGATCTGCTCGCGCAGCAGGATCCGTACGCGGACGGGCT
>NZ_MKKC01000090.1 GCF_001942255.1 Nocardiopsis sp. CNR-923 | reverse complement strand
GGGGCTCCACGTCTATGTCTGCTGAACGGTCATATCTCCCGCATGGTCCGGTTGACGGCTTTCATCCCGTTTCAAAGTCGCTGGGATCACCTCACTGGGCACACTCGGGTGTCATCTTCCGAGCTGAGGAGATGACGCTTGCCGGCGATCAGGTAGCTTCCCCTCGTTCTCTACCGTCCCAGTTCCCGGACGTGGACGAACAGTGGTGGGAGGATCTGTCACAAGCACTGAAGAACCTGTCTCAGGTGAAGACAAACCGCATATCGCTACCCCCGGCACCCATCAACAGGGAGATCAAGGAATTCACGGGTCTGGACCTGGACACTCGTATTTCCGACTGGGTTACCGGACATGGTGATCTGCACTGGGCCAATCTCACCGCTCCGCGCCTGTGCATTCTGGACTGGGAGTGCTGGGGCAGGCTTCCCAGGGGAGCCGACGCGGCGACACTGTGGGCATGCTCCTTCCTTGTTTCCGGGTTGGCCGAAGAGGTACAGCGTCGTTTCCATGACGATCTCTCTTCCCGAGATGGGAGGATCTGCAAGTTGTGGATCTCCTGCAAACTCCCGTTGGCTGATCTGGAGGAGACACACGGAACGAATCACCTCGAACGGCTCCGCTCAGCTCAGATGGATCTGATCGAGTCCTTGTCCTGAGAACGCCCCCACCAGCCCCCGACCCCTGTCCGGTCGGGGGCCTTCGCGTTGGTCCACACACACCACACCTCCCCGGAAGTGATCCGAGGCGGTGTGGCTGAGTGAATTCGTCGACATCCGATGCATACACCGATGTCCGTCTTTCGCCTCCGTGAATCGCCAGCGTCACCCGCTGACACCTCAGCCGGGATCCACGTGGAAGGCCGCCCAGACCTGGGTGAAGTACCCCGGCCACTCCGGGAAGGCGTGGCAGCCCCAGTCGGCGGCCAGGCTCGCCACGAGGAGCAATCCGCGCTGTCCCTCGGCGACGTCCCACTCGTCGGCGGTGCGCTCGGTGGGAATGCGGGGACGCGTGGGACCGCCGGGATCGCTGACGGCCACGCGCAGCGTGCGCCGGTCCGTCAGGCACATCGTGCGCACGACCTCGCCGCCAGGGCGGGCGTACTTGGCCGCGTTCGCCACGAGTTCGCTGACCACGAGCTGGACGGTGTCCACCAGGTCCGGGTCGAATCCGATCAGGTCCTGACCGAGGTCGGCACGGACCCTGGCGAGTTCGGACAGGTCACCGGCGTAGCCACGGCAGGGCCACCACACGCCGGGCAGGGCGATGTCCAGGGCGCTCACACCGCCACCTCCCCTCGCCGCCGGGTCCGCTGGTCGTTCCAGGTGCGCACGAGGGCCGCGAGTTCGTCGAACTCGCCGGGCCGCGGCTGCACGGGGGCGGCCAGCAGGTCACCGGAGGGGCCGGGCCTGGGGACCCACGCGTGCAGGCGGGCGGTCGCTTCGGCCCGGACGCGGTCGAGGTCGCGCTCGTGGGACGGGTAGTAGGGGCGGACGAGGGCGACCTCGTCGGCGGGGAAGCTCTCACGCGGCGGCACCAGACGCGGCGCGGGCTTGGGGATGGGAGGCGCGCTGGCCTCGACCGGGGCGGGGGACGGCGCGTAGCGGCGGACCCGGGTGGAACGGCGACGGCGGGCGGCGGTCGCGTGGCGACCGCGAGCGGGGGTGAACAGCGCCTTCGCGTACGCCGTGAGCAGGGCGAGGAAGGCAGCGCTATAATCGCGCATGCTGGCAATCCTTTTTGTTAAAGAGGTTGAGGTTGCTGGCCACGGCCCCGGGCGTGAGAAACGCCGCGGGGTCTTTCGGGTTTGCAGCCGTGTTGGGTAGAAGATTAGGGCATGGGAGGAGCGGGGGAGAACTTTTTGGTGAAGCAGGTCTGAAAAAGTTCGCCAGATCGAACATCCTCGCAGCTCAGACCCCTTTTTTGAAACGGACTTTCCCCTTATGGAGCGCCGCCAGAAGAATTCCTTTGGTCCGAATTGAAGGGATTTGCTGGGATATCTGAGAATCGTCCGTACGGGCAGTCCTTCCCGATGGGTAGGGGTGGGGCGAGGGGGTGACGCGCGTGACGGTGGGAACCCTCTCCATGAGCCGGGGCGTCCGCCCCCGGTGGCTGCCCCTGGTGCCGCTCGCCCTCCTGGTCGTGGCCCTCGCGGCGACCGGGGTCCTGCCGACCTGGCCGGGCCTGGTCCACCTCGTCGCGCTCCCGCCGCTGGACCTCTTCGGCGACCTCCGGATCCTGCTCACCACGACCACCGGGCCCGTGTCCTTCACCCTGTGCCTGGCCGCGGTGCTCGCCGTCCGCGTCACCGTCCTGGCCCTGATGACGGGCGGGCTCACCTGGAGACGGCTGACCATGGCCGCCGCCTTCTACGGCGTGCTGCTGCCGCCCATGCTGCTCGCGGCCGAGGCGGTGTCCATGGCGGGCACGCTCCTGTACGCGCGCCTGTTCTGGGCCGGGCTCGTCGCGGTCGCGGTCCTCGTCCTGCTGTTCGCGCCCCTGCCCTGGGAGGCGGGTCGACGGATCCGGGACGTCCTGGCCCGTGCCTGGCGCGACGGGTTCCGGGTCGGCGTGACGCTGCCCTACGGCGTCGCGGTGGTCGGGATCGGCGTGCTCGCCCACCTGTTCCCCGCCGTGACGGTCGCGCTCGTCCCGGTGTCGGCCGCGGCGACCGCCGCCGCCGTCACCGCGCTGGCCCGCCCCGCGCGCCCCGGCGGGCGGCGCCGCCTGGCGGCGGTCGCGACGTCGTTCGCGGTGCTGGCCTGGGTGTGGGTCGCCACCCGCGACGCGGCGTCCGCACCGGCCGAACCCGCGCCGCCGCGCCCGGGGTCGATCCTGTTGATGTCGGGCATCGACTCGCGCTCCGGCGCCGGGAACGCCTTCCGCACGCGCACCGACCTGCTCGGCTACGGCTGCGACCAGACCCACTACTTCTCCTACGCGGGGCCCGGCGACGGCCAGCCCCGGGGTGAGGCCCTCTGCCCGATCCGCACCGGAGCCCCCTACCTCAGCGCGCACACCCAGTCCCCGGTGAGCGAGCAGGTCCGGTCGTTCGCGGCGCAGACCGAGGACCTGCCGCGTCCGCTGGTGGTGGTCGGGCACTCCCAGGGCGCGTGGATCGCGTGGCGGGCGGTGGCCACGGGCGCGGCGCCCCGGGTCGACGCCCTGATCCTGGCGGGACCCTTCCCCGAGAGCACCGGCGGCTACCGGCCCCCGGGCGAGCCGGGCCCGGGCCGACCCGCGTCGGACCTGCTCCACGTGCTGACGCCCCTCGGCCGAGCGATCGACTTCGCCTTCGACACCGAATCCGCCGCCGGGTACGCACTGCTCGGCACCACGGACGCCCCCGCCGCGGTCTTCAGACTCCCCCTCCCCGAGCACACGCGCTCGCTCAGCGTCGTGTCCACCGGGGACCTGCCGCTCATGCCCTCCGGATGGCGGCTGCCGGTCGACCGGAACGCCTGCCCGGTCCGCACCCCGCACGCCTACCTGCCCACCAGCGCGGCCTTCACCGAGGAGGCGAACCGCTTCCTCGACGGCGCACCCGCCCCGCCCTGCCCGATCTCGCGGACCTGGGGCGGTCCGCCGGCCGTGCCGTTCACCGCGCCGACGGTCGACGCACGGCCGAGGGCGCCGTGCCCGCGCCCGCCGCGCGCGGTAGAACGGGGGGTGGGGACGTGAAGGAGGCGGACATCATGCGGCGGGGATGGCTCAAGGGACCGCTGGGCAGCCACGATCGCCCGGCGAGCGCGCTGGGCTTCCGGCTCGTGCTGGCCCTGTTCGGCGCCTTGGTCCTGCTGGTCGGCACGGTCGCCAGCGCCCTGCTCACCGCCGAGCCGTGGCTGACCGTCCTGCTCGGCGCGGGCTTCGCCGGCGCGTGTGTGAACGCGTACTGGGTGGGCCGACGCCTGCACTACGACGCCCGCGCGCCTGACCGCGCGAGCGCCGCTGGACGCCTCGGGCTCGTCTGCGCCCGGCGGGGGCGCCGCCCGGCCGCCCGTACCCGTGCGCAGGGCCGGGACGCGGGTCCTCGCCCCCGTCCCGGCCCCGGGCGGATCAGGGCCCCTCGAACCCCTCCGGGATCCAGTCGCGCCACACGTCCGGGTTGGCGTCCACCCAGATCTCGGCCGCCTCCGAGGGGTCGAGCCCCTCGTCGGCGATCATCCGCGCGACCTCGTTCTGGTCGGAGTTGCTCCACCGCCAGTTGTCGAGGAACTGGTACGCGGGGTCACCCGTCTCCACGAACCCGGTCCTGAAGATCTTGTTCAGCTCGTAGACCGGGTAGTCGCAGGGCACGTACTCAAGATCGTCGTCGCACCCCGGGAAATAGGGCGGGAACTCGACCTTGACCAGGTCGAGTTCGTCCTGGAGCCACTGCGGGTCGTAGAAGTAGAAGAGCACCGGCTCCTCGTCGGCGTACCGTCGCCGCACCTCGGTGATCTGCGAGGCCTCCGACCCGGCGTAGACGATCTCCAGATCCAGGTCGAAGGCGTTGATCATGCCCTGGTCCTGCGTGACGAAGCCCGGCGCTCCGGCGAGGAACTCACCCTTGTCGCCGGTCTGGGCCGTCCGGAACAGGTCGGTGTGCCGTGCCAACCCGTCCACGGTCGCGATCTCGGGGTACTCCTCCACCAGGTAGGCGGGCACGTACCAGCCGATCACGCCCACGTTGCCGGTGGGGCCGCCGTCGACGACCGTCCCCTTGCCCTCGGGGCCGTAGAGCTCCATGAGGTCCTCGTGACCCCAGTTCTCCACGATCACGTCCAGCACGCCCTGGTCGAGCGCCTGCCACGCGGGCTGCTCGTCCACCCGCATGAGCTGGACCTCGTAGTCCATCTCTTCACGCAGGATGTACGCCAGCACCTCGGCGCTGGCCTCGTACCCCACCCAGCCGTTGACGGCGATCCGCACGGTGTTGGGGTCCCGGGCGACCTGGTCCGTGCGCACCGCGCAGGAGGTGACCGACACCACGGCCAGCACCGCCGCGAACAGGCGGATCAGGGCGCCCTTCCTCATGAACCTAGGCACGGGGTGCCCTCCTTCCCTGCGTCACGCGATCCAGGAACAGGCCGAGGCACACGATCGCCAGGCCGGACGCCAGACCCAGCCCGAACTGGTTCTGGGCCAGGCCGAAGACGACCCCGAAGCCGAGCGCTCCGGCGCCGACCAGCGCGCCCATGACCACCATGGACAGCACGAGAATGATGCCCTGGTTGACCGCGAGCAGCAGCGACCCGCGCGACATCGGCAGTTCGACCTTGGTCAGCAGCTGCAACCTCGTGGATCCCTGCGACCGGGCGGCCTCCAGCGTGGCCTTGGGGACGCCGCGGATCCCGTCGTTGACCAGCCGGATGACCGGGGGCAGGGCGAAGACCACCGCCGCCACCAGCGCAGGAACCGGACCGAGGCCGAAGAAGGCCACGGCGGGGATCAGGTACACGAACGGCGGCAGGGTCTGCATCGCGTCCAGGATCGGCTTCAGGACCATGGCGAGCACGTCGCTGCGCGAGGCCAGAACTCCCACGACCACGCCGAGCGCGAGCGTGACCACCGCCGCCACCAGGACCTGCGCCAGGGTGTCCATCGCCTCGGGCCACACTCCGAGCAGGCCGACGACGACGAAGGACACGCACGAGACCAGGGCGGCGCGCGTCCCGGCGAAGATCCACCCCAGCGTGGCGGCGACCAGCACCACCAGCCACCAGGGCGATCCCGTGAGCAGGGCGGTCAGCGGGTTGATCACGACGCTCTGCGCCGCTTCGCCCAGGGCCGCGGTGGCGTCTCCCGCCACCGACGCGAACCACGCCTCGAACGCGTTGATCGGATCGCTGATGTCGATCGACAGGTCGCGCGGCCATCCCTCGACGCCCAGGACGCGTGCGGTGCCGACGACGGTGATGATGATCGCGAGACCGCCGCCGAGCACCGGCAGCCGGAACCGCGGTTCGATGTCCGGGGTCTGCGCCCCGTGGCCGACCGCGCCGGTCACCCGGTCCATCGCGATCGCCAGCATGACGATCGCCAGGCCCGCCTGGAACGCCTCGCCGACGTTGACCTTGGCCAGCGCCTGGTAGATCGCGTCGCCGAGACCGCCCGCGCCGATGACCGACGCGATCACGACCATGGAGACCGCGAGCATGATCGCCTGGTTGATGCCCAGCAGGATGGTCCGCCGCGCCATCGGCAGCTGCACCTTGGTGAGGACCTGCCAGGGCGTGGAGCCGAGCGACGTCGTCGCCTCGACTGCGCCACGGTCGACCTCGCGGACGGCCAGCGCCGTGATCCGCACCGCGGGCGGCATCGCGTACACCGCGGTCACCACGACCGCCGCCGGGTTGCCGATACCGAAGAACAGCACGAACGGCAGCAGGTAGGCGAAGGCGGGCAGGATCTGCATGAAGTCCAGCACCGGCCGGATGGCTCGGTAGAACCGTTCGCTGCGCCCGGCCAGGACGCCCAGCGGGAGGCCGAACAGCAGGGCGGCGATGACCGAGGTGATGATCAGCGCCAGCGTGGTCATCGACTCGTTCCACAGCCCGGTCAGCGCGAAGACCGCGAACGTGGCGAGCACGACCAGCGCGACCCGCCATCCGGCGACGCGCCAGCCGACCAGCACCCCGGCGACGGTGACGCCCACCCAGGTGAGGAAGTGCAGGATCTGGTTGATCAGCACGACCGCCGAACCCAGGGTCACGGAGACGTAGTTGAACCCGTACAGGAACAGCGGGCTCTCGTTGCGGTTCAGGACGATCCACAGGTAGGCCTCGTCCATCCGGGCCATGAGCCACTCGCCGACGGCGGACGGGAACGGGCCCGCCCACGCCGGAGTGCCCATCCAGCCGCTCAGGTAGTACCCGGCGACGAGCAGCGCGATCGCGATCAGCGCCGCGGGCCACTGCCACAGGGGGGTGCCGTCGAGCCGTCCCAGTCCGCCGGTGTGCTGGTCGGGATCGGGTTTGGTCGCCGCGGCCATGTCACCCACCGTCCCCGGTCGCGCCGGGCCGCCGTGTCCCTTGTGTCCGCTGGGGCCGTCGTAGCCCCGTGAGTCGTCGGCGCCTGGGGCGCGGTCCCGGTCTCCGAAGCGCCCCCGGCGGCGGCCTCGTCCTCCGCCGCGGCGTCCCCGGTCTCGGGCGCCGCCTCGGTCTCGGCCGACCGTTCGGGTGTCTCCGGCGGCCCGCCCTCCGTGTCCTCGCCGACCCCCTCGACCGCCTCCTCCTCGATGGCCGCCGCCACCGTGGCGTCGGCGAGCTGGTCCTCGGCGATCGCGCGCAGCACGTCGTCGCGGCCCACGTACCCGAGGAAGACGCCCTTGTCCACGACCCGGACCGGCGCCGTGGTGGCGGCGAGCATCGGCAGCACCTCCGCCAGAACGGTGCCCGCCTCGCAGACGGGTCCGTCGGTGCGCTCCTCCGGGAAGGCGTCGCGGACCAGCCACCGCGCGGTGAGCACGGTCGTCCGGGCGACGTCGGAGGTGAAGTCGGCGACATAGGCGTCGGCCGGGCGGCCGACCACCTCCTCCGGCGTGCCCACCTGCACCAACTCGCCGTCGCGCATGATGGCGATGCGGTCGCCGAGCTTGAGCGCCTCCTGTAGGTCGTGGGTGATGAACACCGACGTCTTGTCGAGATCGTGCTGGAGCCGGACGACCTCGGCCTGCATGTCGCGGCGGATCAGCGGATCCAGGGCACTGAACGGCTCGTCGAAGAGCAGGACCTCCGGGTTGACGGCGAGCGCCCGGGCCAGGCCGACCCGCTGCTGCATGCCGCCGCTCAGCTCGCGCGGCCGGGAGTTCTCGTAGCCGCCGAGCCCGACCATGTCGATCATCTCCCGAGCGCGGTCGTGGCGGTCGGCGCGCGACATCCCGCGCACCTCCAGCCCGTAGGCCACATTGTCGATGATCTTGCGGTTGGGCAGCAGGCCGAAGTGCTGGAAGACCATGGCCAGCTTGTGGCGGCGCAGCTCGCGCAGCCGCTGCGGGCTGGCCTGCTCGATGTCCTCTCCGTCGAGCAGGACCTGTCCGGCGGTCGGCTCGATCAACCGGCTCAGGCACCGGATCAGGGTCGACTTGCCCGACCCCGACAGGCCCATCACCACGAAGACCTCGCCGGGATGGACGTCGAAGGACACGTCGCGCACGGCGACGGTGCAGCCGGTCTCCTCCTTGATGCGGTCCCGGTCCGCCGTCTCCAACTCGGTGCCGATCACCTTGTCGGCGTTCTTGCCGAAGATCTTCCACAGGTTGCGGACCGAGAACGTGACGTCGGACCCGACACCGTCCGGTCCGGCCGTCTCGGCTGTCTGCGTGCTCATCGGGCGCTCTCCTTCCGAGCGGTGCGGTCGGCGCGGATCAGGTCCGCGGCACGCTCTCCGAGCGCCAGAACCATGACCATGGGGTTGGGCGTGGGCAGCGTCGGGAAGACTGAGGCGTCGGCGACCCGCAGGCCGCGCAGGCCCCGCACGCGTAGTCGGGGGTCGACCACGGCGGTGTCGTCGTCGGCGGCGCCCATCCTGCAGGTGCCCGCCGGGTGGTACACGGTGTGCGCGGCGCTGCGGCCGTACTCCGACAGCTCCTCGTCGGTCCGGACCTGGGGGCCGGGGGCGACCTCGCGCTTGATCCACGAGCGGAACGGCTCGGTGGCGGCGACCTCGCGGGCGATCTTGAGCCCGTCGACGATGGTCCGCTCGTCGTAGCCGTCGGGGTCGGTGAAGTAGCGGAAGTCCAGTGCGGGCTTGGCCTGGGGGTCGGCGCTGGTGAGGTAGAGCTTGCCGCGCGAACGGGACCGGGGGATGTTCGGCGTCATGCAGACCGCGTAGCCGTCCGCGGGCGAGGCGTAGCCCAGCCGCTTGGTGTTGTCGTCGAAGGGGATCTGGTAGATGTGGAACATCAGGTCCGGGCGCGGGTCGGACTCGTCGCGGCGGACGAACAGGGCGGCGTCGGAGTCCATCACCGTCTCCGAGGGAACCGGGCGCTCGGTCTCCCACATGATGATCGACTCGGGGTGGTCGAGCAGGTTCTCGCCGACGCCGGGCAGGTCGTGGCGGGCCTCGATGCCCACCGAGCGCAGTTCCTCGGCGTGGCCCACGCCGGACAGCATGAGCAGGCGCGGACTGTCGACGCGCCGGCGGCCAGGATCACCTCCTCGCGGGCGTTGACGGTGACGCGCTCCCCGGACTTCAGGGTCGCGCTCACGCCCGTGGCCCGGTCGCCGTCGAAGACGATCCGGTCCACCCAGGTCTCCAGCATGACCGTCAGGTTGTCGCGCACGCCCATGATCGGGTGCAGGTAGGCGACGGAGGCGGAGGAGCGGTCGCCGGTGTAGGGGTCGTAGGCGATGGACAGGAAGCCCGCGCCGTCCGGGAACCCGCCGCCGTGCGAGGTCAGTGCGTTGAAGTCCTCGATGACGGGGACGTTCGCCGCCTCGGCGGCCGAGGACACCCAGTCCCTGACCATGGCGTTGCGGTCCTTCTCGGCGACCGGGACGATGTTGCACCTGATCCGGTCGGCGTAGGACTGGACGGTGGCGTTGTCCCAGCCCTCGGCGCCCATGGCGACCCACTCGTCCAGGTCCTCGGCGAAGGGGCGGAAGCTGATCAGCGTGTTGTGCGACGAGCATCCGCCGAGCACGCGGGCGCGGGAGTGCAGGATGTGGGAGTTGCCGCGCGGCTGCTCGGTCGTGGTGTACCCGTAGTCGAGGTCGCCGTCGAGGACGCTCAGCCAGTCGCGCAGCTTGATCACGTTCGCGTGGTCGCGGTCGTCGGGGCCGCCCTCGATCACGCAGACGGTGGCGCCGGGGTCCTCGGTGAGCCGGTTGGCGATCACCGATCCCGCGGTTCCACCTCCCACGATCACGTAGTCGAAGGTGCTCTGGTCGTCGGACACGGTCTGGTTTCCTCTCGTTACTACTCACACAGGGGGATGTCGGGGGGATACCGACCTGCGCGTCGTTCTTCCTCCGGGTCGGGGCCGCGGAGACAGCGCGGCGACCCGGGCGCCGGGACGGCCCCGGCCACGACCCGCCCCGGGCGGTCGGACCGTCCGGGGCGGGTCGTCGTCTAGCCGAACCAGCGCTGCGGTTCGGGTGCGAGATTGCGGTAGATGTGTTTGGCCTCCCGGTACTCGTCGAGCCCGGCGAGCCCGAGTTCGCGGCCGACGCCGCTCTGCCCGAAGCCGCCCCACTCGGCGCCCGGGAAGTACGGTCCGTAGTCGTTGATCCAGACGGTGCCGTGCCGCAGGGCGGCGGCGACGCGCTCGCCGCGGGCGGTGTCGTCGGTCCACACACCGCCGGAGAGCCCGTAGTCGGTGTCGTTGCCGAGTTCGATCGCCTGGGCCTCGGTCTCGAACCGCTCGACGGTCACCACCGGGCCGAACACCTCGGTCTGGACGATGTCCATGGAGCGGTCGCAGTCGACGAAGACCGTCGGGCGGTAGAAGTAGCCGTCGGTGAGCTCCGGGTCGTCGGGGCGCCTGCCGCCAGCGATGACCCGGGCGCTCCTCGACGCCGCGCGCGACGGCGGCCTCGACCTTGGCGCGGTGTTCGGCGGACACCAGGGGCCCGCAGCGCACGCCCTGGACCTGGCCCCGTCCGATCCGGATGGCCTCGGCCCGGCGGGCGAGTTCGGTGGTGAAGGCGTCGTGGATCTCGTTGTGCACGATGAGCCGGGCGCCCGCGGAGCAGACCTGCCCGGAGTGGAAGAACGCGGCGCTGAGCGCGTAGTCCACGGCGGTGTCCAGGTCGACGTCGGGGAAGACGATGTTGGGGTTCTTGCCGCCGAGCTCCAGGGCGATCTTCTTGACCGTCGCGGAGGCGGCCGCCATGATGCGGCGCCCTGTGGCCAGACCTCCGGTGAAGGAGATGAGGTCGACGTCCGGGTGCTCGGACAGCGGGGCGCCCGCGTCGGGGCCGCTGCCCAGGACCAGGTTGACCACGCCCGCCGGGACGCCCGCCTCGGTGGTGAGCTCGACCAGTTTGGCGGTGGTGACGGGGGTGATCTCGCTGGGCTTGACCACCATGGTGTCGCCCGCGGCGATCGCGGGGGCCATCTTCCAGGCGAGCTGGAGCAGCGGGTAGTTCCAGGGGGTGATCATGCCGCAGACGCCGACGGGTTCGTAGACGACGCGGCTGTGCACGCCCTCGGGGGAGGAGACGAGCCGACCGGAGTCCTTGTCGGCGAGACCGGCGTAGTGGCGGAAGACGTCGGTGACGTCGTCGACGTCGATCCCGCCCTCCTCGATCGTCTTTCCGGTGTCCAGCGACTCCATGACCGCGATCTCCCTGCGGTCGCGCTGGAGGAGTTCGGCGATGCGCTCCAGGATCCGACCGCGATGGGCGGCCGTGGTGCTCCGCCACTCGCCGTGGTCGAAGGCGCGTCGGGCCGCGGCGATGGCCGCTTCGGCGTCGGCGCGTCCGCCCTCGCTCACGATGGTGAGCACGGAGGCGTCCGCGGGGTCCAGGATCTCCCGGACACGGCCGTTCTGGGCCGCACGCCACGCACCGTCGATGTACAGGCTCGTGGCCGTGGCCGAACCGGGTTCCGACAGGTACGGCACGGACGGCAGGGATACGTAGGGATCGTTCACGGGTCCGGTTTGCCCGAGATCGGTAGTCACAAACTGCCTCGTCTCAATGGACTCTTATGTCACACAAATCCCACAACTCACCCCTGACCAGCAAACGAGCGCCCTCGGGGAGTCGTGACCCGTGGTGGGCGTCACGCGTCGACGGGTCCACAGGTACTCGGCGCGCAGGGGCGACCACACAGCGCACACGCCCGCCTGGGGAATATCTGGGAGAGAATTTGACGTACATTGAGGTGTACCTCAGTGGTTTCGTCCGGTTCCGGGCGTCCACGTCGGAGCCCGTACCAGGACCGCGCCGCCAGGGCGCGCCGAGGAACGCCACATGCTGCTAGAACAGGAACGCCGCGACGTCTGCCTGACCGCCCGAAGCCTCGCCTCCGTGGCCGCTCCAGGGGAGTCGGTGACCGTCAGCGTCCGCAGCGGGGACCTCGTCGTCGTCACGCCGCACGGGGTCGCGCCCGACCAGCTCCAACCGGCCGACTGCCCGGTCATGTCCGTGGACGACCGCGTCCTGGAGGGGCGCCACGACCCGGCGGCCGAGACCACCCTGCACCTGGCCGTGCACCGGGGGGCCGTCGAGCACGGGCGCGACGTCACGGCAGTGGTGAACGCGTTCACCGCCGACACCGTCGCGGTCTCCGCCGTCCTGGCCGAACTGCCCCCGGTGCACCACCGGGCCGCCGCGCTGGGCGGGGCGATCGCGGTGACGCCCTACACGACCTACGGCACCGGGGAGATCTCCGACCAGGCGGTCAAGGCGCTCAAGGGGCGCGACGCCGCTCTGCTCGCCAACCACGGCGGGGTGGCGCTGGGCCGCGACCTGGAGCAGGCGCTGGAGAACCTGCGGCTGCTCGACTGGCTGTGCTCCGCCTACATCCGGGCCCGTCAGATCGGCGAGCCCCGGGTGCTGTCGGAGGACGAGCTGGCTCGGGTGCGGGCGCGCGACGCCCACGGCTGGGCGGGCCCGGACGTCTTCTAGCCGCTACTCGACCGCCGTCGCCATGACACCGGGGAGATCCCCGAAACGCGCCTTGGCGTCACGGCTCACGACGGCCGGCCCGTCTGCGCGGCGTGCGCGGCGATCATGAGGTCGTGCTTCCCACGGGGTGTGCCACTGCGTTTGGTGTAGGCGATCAACGCCGCGTGGTGGGCGGCCGTCGCCTCCGTGTACTCCAACACCTCCACGTTGTCGAGGATGGCCACCAGCGCCCTGGAGCGTTCGGCCGCCCGCGCGGCGGCGCCCGCCAACTCGATTCCGACTCGGAACTCGGCCACCGTGAGCGCGGCGATCGACAGCTCGTCCTGGTGGAACGAGGAGAACCGCGAGAATCAGGACGGCTCATGACCGATGCGCGGGAAGGGCTCGGTGGAGAAGACCACCTCCACCGGCACCTCGAAGTAGCGGGCGATGCTCAGAGCGAGGTGGAGACTGGGGCTGTACTCGCCCCGCTCCAGGTAACCCACGGTCTGGTAGTGGACGCCCAGCGCCTCGGCGAGATGGCGCCGGGAGACCTGCCGCTCCGCGCGCAGCATCGCGATGCGGTTGTAGATCGTCTCGCCGCCCCCGGCTCCGGAGCGGCCGCGCCGGCCGCCCCCACCGGTGCTCTTGGCCTCGGCCTGGTCAGAGGACACGCTTCATCGCCTTCTCCCTCGCCGCCTGCACCCGCGACCCCGACTCCCTCCGGGCCGTCCACCGCAGCACGCGCAGGGCCACCAGCGAACCGACCACCGCCCACGCCGCCAGGACCGCCGCCACCACGGGCAACTGCCAGGATGCGGCGAGTTCGAGCGCGGCGTAGTCGGCGGGGAGGGTGCCCGCGCGGACTCCCAGTCCGAGCCAGTACACGGGCGTCGCCTGGGCGAGGCCCCGCACCCAGTCCGGCAGGAGATCCAGTGGGAACATGATTCCGGACAGCACGATCAGGCCCATGATCGGGATCATCAGCAGCCCCACCGCGCGGGGGTTGCCGAAGAGCGCTCCGAGGGTCGCGCCGATCGGGGCCATGGCCAGCATTCCCAACAGGCACACCCACACGAGCGTGAGCGCGGCGCCCCACCCCTGGGGGCCGAACCCCTCCACCACGAAGAGGCCGGGGACCACGGTGAGCGCCACCGCCACGGCGGACATGGCCAGCAGATGCACGGCCTTGGCGACGCCGTACCCGACCATGCCGTGCGGGATCGCCTTGGCCCGCAGGAACGTGCCGTCCTCACGCTCGGCGGCGAGGACCTGGGCCACGGCCAGGGTCCCCAGCATGATCAGCATGAGCACCAGGCCGCCGCTGTAGGTCACCGCTCCGTAGTTGGTGGCTGCGCCGTCGACCTCCTCGTCGGAGAGGAAGATCCCGAGGACGACGAACAGGACGGGCAGGTAGAGGTAGCCGAACAGGTCGGGCGGATTGGTGAAGGTCCCCCGGAACTCCAGGACTCCGCGGGCGGACCCCGCGCGGACCGCGTTGCTGAGGGCGTTGTTCACCGGATCCCCTTCACGAACTCGTGGGCGGCCTGTTCCGCGTCGCCGGACTCGTGGCGGCGGACCAGTTCCATGTAGACATCCTCCAGGGAGGGCCTGCTGACCCGCAGGTCGGTCAGGTCCTCCCCGTACTCCCCGTACAGCTCGGCGACGTGGCGCGCCGGGCTGTCGGTGGTGTGCACCCGGCGCTGGCCGTCGACGGTCCAGGAGACCTCGCTGTCCCGTTCGACCAGCGACGACAGCTGCTCCGGGCTCCCGTCCGCGACGATGACGCCGCCCGCCAGGACGAGCACCCGGTCGGCCAGCTTCTCGGCCTCGTCCAGGTCGTGCGTGGTCAGCAGGACCGTGGTGTCGTCGCTGTCGACGATGTCGTGCATGAAGTCGTGGAAGTCGCGGCGGCCCACGGGGTCCAGCCCCGCGGTCGGCTCGTCGAGGAAGAGCACCTCCGGGCGGCCGACGACCCCGATCGCCACGTCCAGGCGGCGGCGTTGCCCTCCCGAGAGCCGGTTGATCCGCTGGTCCGCGTGCTCGGCGAGGCCGACGCGGGCGAGCAGATCGTCGGTGTCATGGGGTCGGACCCGGCCGGGGGCCGAGTAGGGGGCGTGGAAGCGGCCGAAGTGGTGGAGGAGGTCGCGCACCCTCCAGCGGCCGTGGTCGCGCCAGGACTGCAGGACCACGCCGAGCCCGGCCCGCCAGTCCTCGCCGCCGTGCTCGGGGTCGGCGCCCAGCACCTCGACCTCGCCCCCGGAGCGCTTCCGGAAGCCCTCCATGACCTCGACGGTCGTGGTCTTGCCCGCTCCGTTGGGCCCCAGGAGCGCGACGACCTCGCCGCGGTGGGCGGTGAGGTCGACGCCCCGCAGGACCTCGTTCGCCCCGTAGCTCATCCGCAGGTCCCGGACCCGGATCACGGCCTCGCCGGAGCCGCCCGAGGCCTGAGCCTGCGCCCTGGACAGCGGAGCGGCAGGAGTGTTCATCACACCACTTCACCCCTTCGTCTGTTTTATACTGCCATTGATAGTACTTGTACTACATTTTACGGTAAAAGGACAACAGTCGACGTCCGGCCGCCTGGACCGCCGGACGGGACGCATCAGCAGGTCATCAGGGTGAGGACGCGTCCGGATCCGGCCAGCGCGCGCCGGGCACTCCGCGCGCCGCGCGAGCCATGGTGCGGGGGAACGGGGGTACTGATACTCGGTGATCCGCCGTTCCGACACGTCGAACCGGCACGGCGGACCCGGACCGTGATCGGAGACCCCATGCGCTGCACCTACATCAGGCTCCTCGTCGACGACTACGAGGCCTGCTTCCGCTTCTACGCCGAAGTGCTCAAGTTCCCGGTCCTGTGGGGCGGGACGAGCAGCCGCTACGCCGAGTTCGACGTGGGTTCCACCACACGGCTGGCGATCAACCAGCGCGAGGTCATGGCGGAGGCCCTGGAGACCGACACGGCCGACCCCGAACTCCCCCACCAGGACCGGCTCGCCGTGGTCTTCGAGGTGGACGACGTCGACGAGACCGCCGCCCGACTGGTCGCGGACGGGGCGCGGCAGGTCATGGAGCCGAGGGACTGGACGGCGTGGGGCATCCGCGCCGCCCACTTCCGCGACCCCGACGGCTACCTGTTGGAGATCAACCGGCCCCTGATCCCCGCCAAGACGCCCTGACCGTCACGGGGCCGCGCGCTCGGCCCCCGCGATCAGGTCGGCGTCTCCGGCCTCGGTCCGGCCAGGTGGTCGACGAGCAGCTCGCCCACCCGATCGGCGCGCTCCACGCCCACCAGGTGCGCGGCGCCGGCGACCACCTCGAAGCGGGAGTCGACGATCCCGTCCGCCAGCCTGCGGCCGTGCCCGGGCGGCAGCAGCGGGTCGTGGGCGCCCGACACCACGAGCGTCGGAGCCCGCACCGCGGCCACGAGGTGGCGCTGGTCCAGCGCGCCGACGGCGTCGCAGACCGACGCGAAGGCGCAGGGGTCGAGTTCGCCGAAGTCCTCCCCGAACCGCTCCACGACCTCCGGTCGTTCGTCGGCCATGTCCGGTGTGAACCACGGCAGCGTCACCTCGGCCGCCACCGAGTCCAGACCCGCGGCCCGGATCCTGGCGGCGATCCGGTCCCAGCGGTGCGACCTGGGCGTGCGCGGCGCGGCCGCGAGCAGCGCGAGGCGGCCGAGGGTGCGCGGGGAGTTCGCCGCGATCCACACCAGCAGCGACGAACCGAATCCCGCCCCGACCGCCGAGACCCGGGACAGGCCCCGTTCCTCCAGCACCCGCAGCACGTCGAGCGCCATGTCCGCGATCGTGTAGGGGCCGTCCGGCGCCGGAGAGAATCCGTGCCCCCGGTGGTTGATCCTCAGGACCTGGTAGTCGCGGGTCAGCACGGGCAACTGCGCGTCCCACACCGACATCGTCGTGCCGAAGGGCGGCACGAGCAGGACGACGGGCGCCTGCCTCGGACCGTCGAGACGGTACTGGAGCGGGATGAGGGCCATGAAACCTCCGGGTCGCGAGAGGCCCAGGTTAGCGGGAGAGCTTCCGGAGGTTCCAGACAACGATCCCCGGCTCGGTCCGGTTTCCCCCGCTATCCTTCGCACCGCAGGTGCCGGACGGGACGGACGAGATCGGGAAGCGGTGGTCATGATGGGGGCCCAGGGTCAGCAGACGCCGGTCGACGCGGAGCGCGCGGAACTCCTCCACGCTCTGGCGAACGCGCGCGGGACGCTGCGACGCACGGTGCGGGAGCTGACCGACGAACAGGCCCGAGAGCGCCCCACCAGGAGCGCGCTGTGCCTGGGCGGGATGATCAAGCACGTGACCCGGATGGAACGGCGTTGGGCCCGGTTCCTCGCGGAGGGAGACATGGGTACCGACTACTCGGACCCGCAGGTGTTCGCCGCGCACGAGGCCAGCTTCCGCCTCACCGACGACGAGACCCTCGCCGACGTCCTGGCGGACTACGCGCGTGCGGCGGAGGAGACCGAGCGGGTCGTCGAAGCGCTGCCGAACCTGGACGTCAGGCACCCGCTCCCGCCCGCGCCCTGGTTCCCGGAGGGCGCTTCCTGGAGCGCCCGCGAGACCCTGCTGCACGTTCTCGTGGAGACCGCGCAGCACAACGGGCACTCGGACATCCTCCGCGAGTCCCTGGACGGTCGGACCGCCGCGGACTGACCCCGCGCCCCCACGCGCCGCGCTCCCGGGGAGGTCGTCGGTGCACGCGAAGCACCCGCGAGTGGAGGACAGTAACTGACCTGGACGGTTCCTATGGTCGGTACCGAGCACGGAGGACGACTCTCGGGAAGCGGTGGTCATGATGGGAATCCAGGTCCAGGGCACGGCGGTGGACGTCGAGCGCGCAGCGCTGCTGCGGACACTGGAGGAGATGCGCGGGAACGTCCGGTACACGGTGCGGAACCTGACCGACGAGCAGGCCGACCAGCGCACGACCGCGAGCGAACTGTGCCTGGGCGGGGTGGTCAAACACCTGGCCAGGGGCGAACGCCACTGGATCCGGTTCATCCTGGACGGCGACCCGGGCATCGACTACGCGGACCCGCAGGTCCTGGCCGGACACCTGGAGAGCATGCGCATGCAGGAGGGCGAGACCCTCGCCGGCCTCCTGGCCGAGTACGGGGAGACGGCCCAGGAGACCGAACGCGTCGTCCACGGCCTCCCGGACCTGGAGGTCAACCAGAAGCTCCCCTCGGCGCCCTGGTGGCCGGAGGACGCCTGGTGGACCGCCCGCGACGTGCTGCTGCACCTCATCGCCGAGACCGCCCAGCACGCCGGGCACTGCGACATCATCCGCGAGACGCTGGACGGCCAGAAGACCATGGGCTGACCCGGCTCCGCCCCGCCCTGGGGCGGGGCCCGCCGCGGGTCAGCGGGCGGAGCCGCCCGGGCCCGCCCCGCGACCGCGGGTGATCAGCGTGGCCAGGGTGACGCCGACCCACGCCGCCGCCACCCCTCCCAGCAGATTGGCGCCCAGGAAGACCAGCGCGGCCCCGGCCCGCCCCGCCTCCAACAGGTTCTGGGCGTCCAGGACGTGCGTGGAGAAGGTGGTGTACCCGCCGAGGAAGCCCACGCCGAGCAGGGGGCGCAGCAGTGTCAGCCGCGGCCACACGTCGATCACCAGCACCATGAGCACGCCGATCAGCAGGCAGCCGGTGACGTTGACGAACAGCGTCGAGACCGCGAACCCGCCCGGGGCGTCGGGCAGCAACGCGTCGACCCCGTGGCGGGAGACCGCGCCGAGCGCGCCGCCCGCAGAGATCGCCGCGAGCACCGGCCAGGGAGCATCGCGCAGCTCCCGGCGCTGCCGGGGGAAGTGGACGTCGATGTCGGAGTCGACGGGCAGCTCCCCGTCCTCGCGCCGCATACCCGACCCCCTCGTCCGCTCCACCGGGCAGGGCGATCGTACCCGGCCGGGTGCGGTCAGAGCGCGGCGGCGAAGGCCGCCCCGACGTACGCGGCGCCCAGTCCGGCGCCCACGGACGCCGCCGCGTTGGCGAAGGCGAGGAACCAGGTCCGCCTCTCCATGAGCCGCAACGTCTCGTACCCGAAGGTCGAGTAGGTCGACAGCGCCCCGAGGAAACCGGTCGCGGCCAGGGCGTACGCCCACTCCGGCAGGCTGAGCGCGCTGACGAAGCCGAGCAGCAGGCAGGCCGTCGCGTTGGCCGCGTGTGTGCCCCACGGGAACACCGAGTCGTGGCGCACCTGCACGAACCGGTCGGCGAGGTAACGCAGCGGGGCGCCGATCGCACCGCCGACGGCGACCATGAGCAGGGTCATCGGTCCGGCTCCCCTCGTCCGCTCCACCGGGCACGGCGATCGTACCCGGCCCGGCCCGGCCCCCCGCTACGCCGTGGGTCGCCTCGGCGGTCCGCACGGGGGCGTCCCCATCGCCTCACCCGTGCGGTGCTCAGGTCAGGTCCAGCCCGGCCAACTCCCTTCGCGAGCCGACCCCCAGCTTCGGGTACGCCTTGTACAGGTGGTGCTCCACGGTGCGCGGGCTGAGGAAGAGCTGCGCGGCGATCCGCCGACTGCTGTCACCGTCCGCGGCGAGCCGCACGACCTGGAGTTCCTGCGGGGTGAGGCGGTCGGCCGGCTTTCGCGCCGTCGCCTGTGCCGCGATGACGGTCTCCCCCGTGAGTTCCAGTTCGGCCCGTGCCCGGTGCGCCCACGGGTCGGCGTGCAGCCGGTCGAAGGCCGCCAGGGCGGAACGCAGCGGATCCCGGGCTTCTCCCCTCCGACGGCAGCGGCGCAGCCATTCCCCGTACAGCAGTTCGGTCCTGGCCCGTTCGAAGGGCCGGTCACCCTCCGCGTGGAGGCGCAGAGCCGTGGTGTAGTCCTCCTCACGGCCGCTGAACAGGGCCCGGCAGCGCGCCGCCACCGCCCGCACCCAGGGCTTGGCGGCCGTCAGGGCCCAGGCGTCCAGGGAGAGCATATGAGTCTCGACCGCCTCGGGAGTGCCGAGCCGGACGGCGGCCTCGACCTGGTCGGCGGCCACGGAGGTGCACAGCCACGTCACCTGCTCGGGACCGTGGGGAGGCGGGACGACGCGTTCCAGCGCGGAGGAGTAACGGCCCAACCCCAGGTCGAGGAGGACCAGTGCCCCCTCGATCCCGTCCAGTGATCCGCGCGGCGCCTCCTCGACGAGCCGACGGCAGAGCTCCTCGTCTCCCTCGACGGCCGCGAGCCGGGCCTCGACCCCGTACAGCCCGGTCAGCCGGTGCAGTTGGCCCGTGTCCCCGGCGATCTCCCTGCACTCAGCGATCGCCGCACGCGCCTCCCGGTGGCGCCCCTGAACCGCCTGCACCCGGCTGAGGCTCTCCAGTGCCTGGGGCAGTTCACCGATGAGTCCTGCGTCTCGGCAGCGGGACACCTCCGCCGAGGCCAGGACCAGCGCGGCCGCGTCGTCGCCGGTGGCGAAGGCAGTGATGGCGGCCAACGGCCGAACACTGTCGAGGTGGTCGTCCTCGACGGCTTCGGAGAGTGAGGCGAGATGCTTCCTGAGCGACTCGGTGAGGGTCGGCAGGGCACGGGCGTAGTCTCCGTCACACAGCTCGACCAGCCCCTGGGCCAGGGTCTCCGCCCGGCCGAGAGCAGTCAGCCGCGCCGTCGCCGCCCGGACCAACGAGGCGTCGCGGGCAAGCCAGCCGTGACGGGCAGCTGCGAGCAGCAGTGCGGGAGCGGCCTCGGCCGTCGTCCGCTCCGCCTCGTCGAGCAGGTGTCGGGCGGCCCCCCGGAGGTCGTTGTCGTCGACCAGGATTGCTGCTCGGACCCGGGCCAGCACGGCCCGGTCCGCCGGTTCCACCGGCCGTCGCTCCGCCTGGGCGGCGAGGCGGTCGGCCAGTGCGAACCGACCCGCGGTCAGGGCCATCGTGGCGGCCGTGGCAAGCCGGGAGGCGCGCTGACGTTCGGCCGTTGACACCCGTGCGGCGTGCTCGTAGAGCCGGGCCGCGGCCCCGTAGGCCGCGCAGGCCCGGGCCCGCTCACCGGCTTCGGCGAGCTCGTCGGCGATCCCCGCGTCAGGGTCCGGCATGAGCGCGACGAGGTGCCGAGCCCTGCAGTCGGGGTCCTCGGCGACGTCGGCCAAGGCCTCGTGGACGGCCATGCGCTGGGCGAGCGGAGCGTTCTGGTAGCTGGCGGAGGCGATCAGGGGATGCCGGAATGCCAGGACACCGTCGATCGTCTGGACCAACCTGGCCGTTTCCGCCTCGCCCAGATCCGCGACCCCCACCCCGAGCCGCTCCGCCGCGCGCATCTGGTGCCGCAGGTCCCCCCTGGCCTCAGCCGCCATGATCAGCATCATCAGCCGCGTTCGTTGCGGGAGCTGGGCGATCTGGGCACTGAAGTGGGACAACACCTGGTCGGGGACCGGCAGAGGTGGATGATCATGCTCTCCGTCGCGCCGCGCTCCGGCGAACTCGATCAGGGCCAGCGGGTTGCCAGGGACTCCGCGATGACCCGTGATCGCACGGCGGCCGAGTGACCCCGGTCCCGTAACAGCCGGGCGGAGTCCTCGTGGCCCAGTCGGGAGAGTCGCAGCTCGGTGAGTCCGGCGAAGGCGGAACCGTCCTCGACGACGCCGTCCCGACCGGCCAGCACGATGGCGATTCGCTCCGCCCCCAGCCTCCTGACCGCGAAGAGCAGAGCCTCGGCGCTGGCCTGGTCGACCCACTGGGCATCGTCGACCAGACACAACAACGGTCCGTCCTCGGCGACGTCGGCGAGGAGGGTCAGGACGGCGAGCCCTGTCAGGAAACGGTCGGCTCCTCGATCCTTACCCCTGCCCAGCACCGAGCGCAGGGCGTCCGCCTGCGCCTCGGGCAGCTTCGCGACCCGTCGCTGGAACGGCCACACCAGCTGGAGCAGGCCGGCGAAGGCCAGATCAGCCTCGTGCTCGATTCCGCGTACCCGGACCAGGCGCATCCCACGCTCCGAGGCACTGTCCGCGAGCCAATCGAGGAGCGCTGTCTTGCCGATCCCGGCCTCGCCGCGCACCAGGACGGCGCCACCGCGGCCCGCGATCGCCTCGGTGACCAGTTCGTCCAGCCTTCGTTGTTCGCCGACTCTGCCGTACAGCACCTCAGTCCCTCGCCCGAACTCGTCGTCCCGCACCACCTGACCCCACCCTATTCGCGCGATCCCGGTAGGGCGGCCAGTAGCCCTACGGATTCGAGCGCAGCGGCTCCGTCCTTACCGTCGTGACCGCAAGGACGGGGCACTCGTCCGATCACGTCGAAGGAGCACGATGCGAGAACTGTTCACGCCACTGCGCCTGGGGAAGACGACCCTGCCGAACCGGCTGGTGATGGCGCCAATGACCCGCAGCCGCTCGGAGGACCGCTCCGTGGGGCGGCTCACCGCGGAGTACTACTCCCAGCGCGCGGGAGCCGGCTGATCATCACGGAGGGGACCCAGCCGAGCGTGATCGGCCAGGGGTACATCGACACCCCCGGCCTGCACTCACCCGAGCAGGCGACGCCTGGCGCGCGGTGACCGAGGCCGTGCACGTCCGGGGCGGCCGGATCTTCGTTCAGCTGATGCACTCCGGCCGGGTCGGACACCCCAGCCTCTACCCGGGCGGAGCGCTGCCGGTGGCCCCGTCGCCCGTCGCCACCGGCCGCACGATGTTCACACCCGACGGCTTCGTGGAGCACCCCGTACCGCGTGAGATGACGCTGGAGGACATCGCCCAGACCATCGAGGACTTCGTGGGCGCAGCGCGCTACGCGATGCTCGCGGGCTTCGACGGCGTCGAACTGCACGGCGCCAACGGCTACCTGATCCACCAGTTCCTGGCCGACAACACCAACCTGCGCACCGACGCCTACGGGGGTTCCCTGGAGAACCGGGTTCGCCTGGCGGTGGAGGTGGCCAGCGCCGTCGGCGACGCGATCGGGCCCGAGCGCGTCGGCATACGGATCTCCCCCGGCAGCACCGGCGAGGGCATCGACGAGAAGGACCCCGCCACGCTGTACCGCACGTTGATCCGTTCACTGGCCCCGTTGGACCTGGCGTACGTCCACATCATGGAGTTCGGCCACCGCGAGGTGACCCGGATGGTACGAGCCGAGTGGCCCGGAACCCTGATCCTGAACCCGCACGAGACCGGGGAGGAGCCGACCGTGACCCCGCAGATCGCGGCGGAGACGCTGAGCGAGGGCCTCGCGGACGCGATCAGTCTCGGCCAGATGTGGCTGGCCAACCCCGACCTGCCCGAGCGAATCCGCAGCGGCGGACCGTACAACGAGATCGTTCCCGCCACGTTCTACGGCGGCGATCACCGCGGATACACCGACTATCCCACCCTCAAGGGCTGAACCGCCCCACCCGGTACCGGTGGGGCGGTGGAGGTCCGGAGTGCGCCGCCGCCGTCCCGGCCGGGCCCTGATGTCCGGGAGGACCCATGCAAGAACCCACACCCGACTCGCGTGCCGCGGACACCTCCGGGACACCCGGCGCGTGGCCACCTACGCCGCGCATTCCCGCGCCGTACCTCGCGCTGATGGCGGGTCCTCTGTCATTCGGCATAGCCGGGCCCGCTCTGGTGCTCGACGACGTCGCCCGCGGACTGGGGACCTCGGAATCCGCGGCCGCCTGGTGCGTCATCGCCTTCGGCTGGGGCATCGCGGTCGGCACCCCCTTGATGTCCGGCCTGATGAGGCACTGGGGTACCCGCCTGGCGCTGCTCGCCTGCGCCCTGCAGATCGCGGTCGGCGCCGCGCTGGTCCTCGGTGTCCCCGTCCTGGCGGCGACCATCGCGGGATGTGCTTTGCAGGCCCTGGGCACGGCCGGGCTCACCTCCATCGCGATGAACCTCGCCGGCTCCCCACGGCGCATGGGCGTGGTCAGCGCCTCGCTCGCGGTGGTGGGCGCGAGCGCGCCCCTGGTCGGTTCACTGGTGAACGAGGCGCTTTCCTGGCGGATGTCCCTCGCGCTGCCCGTGATCAGCGTGCTGGGCGTGCTCGCCGTGATCCGGTGGGCGCCGGCCCACCGGGATCGGGGCCGCGCCTTCGACGGTCTCGGCGCCGCCATCCTCACCGCGTTGGTCACCGCGGTGGTGTTCGTCCCGACGTACCCGGCCGTCGCCGGCGTGTGCGCGGCCGTGGCCGCGGTCGTCCTGGTGAGGCACACGCGTTCCCGGCCATCGGGGTTCGTTCCGGCCTCCGTCGTCCGTCGGCCCGCCTTCCTCGTCGCGTGCGGCCTGGCCCTGGCGCTGGCGATCGTCAACTTCGGTCTGATGTACGCCGTTCCCGAGGCGCTGATGCAGCACACCGACTGGACGATCGACCGGATCGGGGTGTCGATGGTCTGGCCGTTGCTGTTCGGCGGCGGACTGTCCTGGTTCGTCGTCGCCGCGTCCGGGCCGCTGGGGCGTCGGCCGGTCGTCACCGTCCTGGTCGTGTTGGGCGCAGTGGCTCCCTTACTGGCGCTCAGCGGTTCGTGGGCGGTGTTGCTCGTCGCCCAGGCTTCGGCTTCCATCGCGGCGGCGTCCGGCCAGGGAGTCCTCGCCGGGCAGGCCCAGGACGCCGTCCGTGAGGCGGACCGTCCCTCGGCGACGGGGCTGTTCAATCTCTGCTACCTCCTCGGCGCTGCGTTCGGCCCGTCCATCGCCGCGCCGTTCGCCGGTTAGCGCGTCTCCTGGAGGAGAATGCGGAGGCCGGACACCCCGTGGGCGGCGAGCTCACGGGGTTTCGCGAACCGATCATCGGTCACCACGCCTGGCTGAGGCGGGAAACGTGTGGAGATCCGCGAAGTCTGGTCCAGCGGAACGCGAGCGGACGCCCGGGTCTACGCCGAGGGCCTCCCAGAGAGTCAGGACGACACCGAGGACGCCCCGCCGGTCCGCGGGAACGCCCTCGGAAGGAAGTGGCGAGGATCGCCTCCGCATCCCCCCTCAAAGTACGGAGCGACCCTCGCTCTGGGAAACGGCCTGCGACTCCTCCCCCCTGGAGTCGCGGCCTGGAAGGTCTGCCCGCGGAAGCGATCATGTCGTTCCGCGCTGATAGAGACACTACCCACCCCACCCTCGAATAACAACCCTGAGTCACTGGAAACTACTTAAAGTGATCGTCATTCCTCGCCCCTTTCGCGGCCAAGGCCGTGCGTGCAGTGTCAATCCGGGGTCATGACCGGGCCCCCCGAAGGCACGCATAGCCTGGTCGGGTGAGATCACCGCTGCTCAGTCCTCGCTGGATCGGCCTACACCTGCTCGCCGTGCTGGCGGTCACCGTGTGCGCGGCCGGGACCTACTGGCAGTCCGTCCGCGCCGTCGAGCCCGACCGCGACGTCATCACCAACCCGGCCGAGGACCTCGCGGAGGCCACCCCCATCGACGACCTCGTCGAACCCGGCGCCTACATGCACCCGGACCTGTTCGCCAACACCGCGGTGGAGGCGACCGGCACCTACGACGCCGGGGGCCAGCTCCTGGTCCCGCGCGTCGCGGACGGCGTCCGGGGCTTCGACGTCATCGTCCCCCTGCTCACCGCCGACGACGTCGCCCTGACCGTCAACCGGGGCTGGACCGAGGACCCCGCCGACGTCCCCGACGTCCCCGGCGGCGAGGTCACCGTCACCGGTTGGCTGCTGCCGCCCGACAGCGCCCCCGACGGCATCATCCCCGTCGACACACCCGACGGCCAGGTCGAGCGGATCGCCGCCTCGGTCCTGGTCAACGAGTGGGACTACCGTCTCTACGAGGGATACGTCGCCCTTCCCGGGGACGACCCCGCCACCGCGTCGCTGACCCCGTCCCCCGCCGAGCCCCCACCGAGATCACCGTCAACTGGCGCAGTCTCAGCTACGCCGTCCAGTGGGCGATGTTCGGCGTCTCCGCGATCGTGTTCTGGACGATCCGGATGCGCCGCGACGTCCGGGAGGCCCGCTCCCCACGGGAACGGGCCTCCCGGACGCGGGACGAGCGGAATCAGGCGGTCGGCACGGGCTCCTGAGCCTCCCGGTCGGCGGCGCGCTCGGCCCTGGCCAACCGGTGCTCGACCACGAAGCCGAGCACGGGAACGGTGCCCGCCAGCACCACTCCCAGGGTCCGCCCCGCACCCCAACGGCGGTTGAGCGACACCCACAGCACCACCAGCACGTACGCCATGTAGACGTAGCCGTGCGGCATCGCGATGAACAGCATCAGCGGGGACTCGGGGCCGAACCAGTGCTCCAGACCGCTCGGCGCGGGCGCCAGGGCGAACATCGAGTCCTCGCCCACCAGGTACTTCGCGGGCATGGCCACGAAGGTCAGACCGAGCAGGAACACACCGGTCACATACGCCAGCACCCGGTACAGCGTGAACGACACGCGTCTGCTGTCCACCGCTATCTCACCCCATCCACAGACTGCCGCCCCGAGGAGGGTCGGGGCTCCTCCCCGAGGCTAAACGCCGTCCGGCACCGCCCCGCGCCGGGGTGGGCGAGGCGGTGCGGTCCCCGGCCGCTCAGGGCCGGTTCGACACCCGCACGGGACTGCGCCACCGACCGTCGGAACTGGCCGTCCACGCCCGGGGGATCATGCGCAACGCCAGGTAGGCGTCGATCAGCCGCATCGGCAGGAAGAACAGCCCGTAGAACAGGTAGGACGGCCGCCTCCGGACCATCGCCAGCACGCACGTGAGCGCGTAGTCGGGGACGAACAGCCCGACCAGCAGTGCCGTCGGCGGCAGGAACGCGGTCACCGCGGTGACTCCCTCCCCGTAGAACGGGATGCTCAGCACCGGCTCACCGCCGACCGCACCGGCCAGGACGAACAGTCCGAGCGCCGACGTGGCCAACAGCACGGCGGAGACCAGCACGACCTCCAGCAGGTACGGAGCGAGGAACAGCCAGAACGCGCTGGGCCACACCCCGTGGCGGCGGATGGTCTGCCAGAACCCCAGCGTCCACCGCCCCACCTGCTTCGAGTAGTCCCGCAGGGTGAACGGGTCCTGGCTGTAGGCGCGGGTGTCGGGGCGCATCGAGATCCGGCCGAGGCGCTTGCGCTGGAGTTCGAAGGTCATGTTGAAGTCCTCGATCACCAGCCCTTGGGGTTGATCTCGATCTCCCGCAGGGCGCTGCTGCGGTAGACGCTGGCGAAGCCCGGGACGATGAACGACGTGTTGGAGTGCCGCCAGGTCTGCCCGAACCGCATGAAGTACTGGAGCATGAAGTACAGGCGGTCCCGGTAGACCGAGATCAGCCGTCCCACGAACGTGCGCTCGCCCGGCTTCCACTCCGAGACCACGAACCCGGCGACGGCCGCCACGTCCGGATCCCTGAGCTGGCGTTTGGCCCCCTCCACGTACCCGGCGTCCAGTTCGGTGTCGGCGTCGAGGATGAGCACGCCGTCGTAGTTCTCGGTGAGGGCGAACTCCTCGATCACCGCCTCCAGGGCACCCGCCTTGCCTCGGTTGGTGAGCAGTTCGAGGACGTTCACACCGGTCCGCGCGGCGATCTCGGCAGTGGCGTCCTTGGACGAGTCCGAGACGACGTACACGTCCCAGCGGTCGAAGAGCCGCAGCGCCGATTCGATCGCGCCGGCGATCACCGGCTCCTCGTTGTGCGCCGGGATGATGACGGCGATGCGCGCGTCACGCGGCTCGTCGGACTCCTCGGATCCGGCCCGCGTCACCGCGCCGCCGCTCGTGTGCACCAGCCCGTCCGGCGAGGCGCCGTCCGGACGCGCGCGGTCTCCTCCCCGACGGGCGGATCGATCGTGTCCAGCGCCGTGCCCGCCCCCGAGGTCACTTCCGCGCCGGACTCGGCGGCGCCGGCGAGGACCAGGACGCGTTCGTGCTCGGTTCCCCCGGTCATTTGCCGCCTCCGCGACCGGGGCCCGCGCCCGGCCACGGCCCGGACCGAGCCCTCACCCAGCCGCAGGACCCCTACGGCGCTCCACCACAGGAGGTTCGCGCCGAACGCCAGCCACAGGAACGCGTAGGCGACCACACCGCCGCCGGCCTCATCGGCCGCGGCCGTCGCGAAGTCGAACCAGTAGACGAACAGTGCCGCTGCCAGGACGAGGGCGACCAACCCCGCCAGCAGGCCTCCGATGAAACGTACGATACCCACAATCCTGGGACCCTCCGGAAGTCACTGGTTTTCGGACCGACATTAACCGCAAAGTCGGTGTTAGATTGACGCTCTGCGACTCCGATGGGTTCACCCAGATTCGCGTCCTATGTAGGCCACGCAAATCGTATCCACGGGCTTGCGTGAGGTGGTACCCATTAGAGGATATTTGTGATGACGGCCGGGGGGGCGAGCCCTCTCCGGCGTGTTCGAGGCTGCCCGGAGCACCGGAAAACCTCGCGGACGGTGACACGAGGAGACAAGGAGAACGCCAGACGTGATCGGCGACGTACCGACCACATCGGCCGCACCGGGCCCCGTACTCCCGAACTCCGGCATCGTGGCACCAGAACCCACCAGGCACGATCACCGGGCCCCGGGCACGGCGGAGCGGCGGCCCCGGAGCCACGTCCCGCCCCCGCCGGGCGGCGGGGGCACCGGATTCGTCCGCGCCGACCGTTTCCCGGAGCCTGAGTCAGCACCGCGTTCGGATCAGTTCGAAGGGCCACTCCGACATAACCGAAAACACGTAGTAGATACCGGGAATCCCTCAGGGATGACCGCCTCGACAATGCGGAATAACCCCATACCGGACACGACTTCCGGTAACTCACCACAATGGAGAATCAGGCCTCACCACGGCCACACGGAACACAGGCGCCACAGTGCACCGCCGCGAGGAAAGAAACACATCGAAGACGTACGCGTGTTCGCAGAAAAGTGGGACGAATCTCCGCATCCGGTCCTACTCCGGCCCACGGGCGCGGCCACGGACCCAGCACTCCACCGCCCACACCGGCCGCCGACCGGAGGAACGTCGCCGCCCCTCCCGCGGCTCGACCAACCGTGATTCGAACACCCCAGCACTCGCCCACACCTCATGCGCCCCGAGGCCCGCACCGCACATGGAACCCCGCCTCTCCCTCATGACCACCACGACCAATGCGGCCACCACACCGCCCACGGGTCCCGCTCTCCGCTCCGGTCTCGCCCTCGGCGGTCCCGGACGACCGGAATCCCCCACACGCACATCTCGGTAAAGGACGGGAAACTGGCATGAAGACGGACTGGTCCCAGGAGCGCATCCTGGTCCTCGCACCCCACCCCGACGACGAGACCCTTGGCTGCGGTGGCCTCATGAGCAAGGCCAAGGACGCCGGGGCCGAGGTCTTCGTGCAGTTCATGACGGTCGGCGACACCGTCGACCACTCCCCGAAGCTTCTCCACCGCCGAGGAGCGCTTCGCCGAGATCAAGGCCGTGTGCGACCACTTCCGCTGGGATGACTGGCACATGGCCCTGCCCGGCGACGAGTACCACCTCCGGCTCGACCTCGTCGGTCGGCTGCGACTCGCGCAGGTGATCGAGCACGAGAGCCCGATCTCCATCGCCCGCCTGCGCCCCACGGTCGTGGTCGCCCCCCACCACACCAGCTACAACCAGGACCACCGCGCGGTCGCCGAGGCCGCCCACACCGCGTTGCGCCCCTCCAACGCCGCCCTGCGCCACCACCCCCGCCTGGTCCTCGCCTACGAGGAGGCCGCCGACCAGTGGCGCACGGACGCGGTCGCCCCGCCCTCCCTCCTCGTCGCCCTGGACGAGACGGCTCTGGAGGCCAAGATCCACGCGATGGCGGCCTACGGGTCGCAGAGCCACCCCCACCCGCACACCCGCTCGGCGACGACCCTGCGCGCCCTGGCCGTCCTGCGGGGCATGCAGGCCGGCGTCGCGCTCGCGGAGGGGTTCCACGTCCTACGCCAGCACGCCTGATCCACCGGGTGTGCCGCCCCGCGACACGCCCGTCCCCGCACCGCCCCGCCCCGGCCCGACGCCGGGCTCCAAGGACCACCCCACCGGTCCCGTACGTGTCCGTGCCCCGTCGAACGCGGGGCGCCTCAACCACAGTGGAGGAAAACAGTGAAGACCCTCGTTACCGGCGGCGCCGGTTTCATCGGCTCCCACCTGTGCGACCACCTGGTCGCGCGCGGCCACGAGGTCACCGTTCTGGACGATCTGTCCACCGGCTCCATCGACAACCTCTCCCACGCCGAACGGGCCCCCGGCTTCCGGTTCGTCCACGGCGACATCCTCGACCGCGACCTCGTCGACGCCCTCGTGGCCGAGTCCGACGCCGTCTACCACCTCGCCGCGGCGGTCGGCGTCCACACGATCGTGGACAGCCCGCTCCGGTCGCTGCGCACCAACCTGCACGGCACGGAGAACGTGGTGGAGGCCGCCGTGGCACACCAGGTGCCGTACATGGTCGCCTCCACCAGCGAGGTGTACGGCAAGAACGACGCCGACGGCCTCACCGAGGACGACGACCGCGTCTACGGGTCGCCGACCAAGAGCCGGTGGTCGTACGCGGCCGCCAAGGGTCTGGACGAGTTGGTCGCCTACGTCCACGGCGTCGAGTCCGGCGTCCCCTGCGTCATCACGCGGTTCTTCAACGTGGTCGGACCGCGCCAGACCGGACGGTACGGCATGGTCGTCCCGCGCTTCGTCGACCAGGCGCTCAACGGTGCGCCCATCACCGTGTACGGCACGGGCACGCAGCGGCGCTGCTTCGGCTCGGTCTTCGACGTCGTGCCCGCGATGACGCGGCTGATGGAGACACCGGAGGCGCACAACCGCGCGGTCAACCTGGGCGGACGCGAGGAGGTCTCGATCAAGGGGCTCGCCGACCGCGTGATCGCGCTGACCGGTTCCACCAGCTCGATCACCTACGTGGACTACGAGCAGGCCTACGGCGAGGGGTACGAGGACATGCAGCGCCGCTATCCCGACACCTCGCTGGCCGCACGGCTGATCGGCTTCGAGCCCACACGTGACCTCAACGACATCATCCAGTCGCTCGTCGAGCACCGCCGATCGATCCAGTCCGTTCCCACGCCCGCCTAGCACGGGGCGGACGTCGACGGCCCCGGTGTGCCCCCGTTTCCGTGGGAGGGAGGGACACGGCCACCGGGCCCCCGCACTCCGCCCGCCCAGGGCATGCTCCACCCGTCCCGCCCGCCCGGGACGGCCCCGGACTCATCCCCCAGCCCCCGGGTCAGGCCCGGAGAACCGGCAGCACGAGGACGACGCTGAGACCGAGGACGCCGACGCAGAGCAGCACCAGCGCCCACGGACGGGCCACGGTGAGCGGCGGCCGCCCGGTCACGGGGTCGCACAGGCCCCGCCCGGTCCGTCGCCAGCGGTACCACAGGTGCAGTCCGAGAACGCAGCACATGAGCAGCAGGAAGATGAGCGTCGCGAAGCGGACGATCGGCGGCGCCACCGGCAGGTCCGGTTCGGCCCCCACCAACGAGCCGCGCATGTACAGGACGCCCACGACGACGACCAGGATCAGAGTGCGCTGCCAGGACAGCAACGTGCGCTCGGGCTGAAGGCCCGGGGCTCGGTCCTCCTCATCCGCGGCGGTCAACGCAGGTTCCCCCAGAGGATCACGACGCACACCGCGAAGATCGCGAACGTCGTCACCACCGGCAGCAGGCTCAACCGCAGCGTCCGCCCACGGCTCATGACCTTCTGCACGTGGTACCAGCGCAGGGGCGCGTACACGGTGATGACCCCGGCCAGGACCGTGAGCGTGAGTCCGACCGTCATGCGCAGGGCATCGCTCCAGTCGAGCGGCAGCAGGTGAAGCACCGCGACGGCGCCCGCGAGGAGGGCCAGGGCGGTCCGGAGCCAGGCGAGGAACGTGCGCTCGTTGGCAAGGGTGAAGCGGTAGTCGACCGGGGCGCGCTCCCCGGATGCGTCGGCACTCATCCGTCCCCCCGTCGACCTCTGGAATCTCGCTCGTTCGGACCACGGTTCGCGATCCGGTCACGACAATGGGACCGTGTCCCTTGAGCAGACCCTAGCCCCAGCGTGTCCGTCCTCCCAAACAGGTATGTAATGCGTGTTGTGCCGGAAATCGCCCATCGGCGACACCGTTGACGCGCCCCGCCGAGCCGTGGAACAAACGAGCGGACACCACTGCTGTAGCACTGCAAGAGGATGGCAGTTGGCCACAGGTCGACCACCAGACGACGATCAGACTCCAGGAGACCCCGTGCCCACCGTCGAACTCACCAAGGACAACTTCGCCGACACCCTGCAGGACAACGAGTTCGTCCTCATCGACTTCTGGGCCGACTGGTGCGGCCCCTGCCGCCAGTTCGCCCCGGTGTTCGAGAAGTCCTCGGACAAGCACTCCGACATCGTGCACGCCAAGGTGGACACCGAGGCCGAGCGCGAACTCGCCTACGAGTTCAACATCCAGTCCATCCCGACGCTGATGGTCGTCCGCGACCGCACGGTCATCTACAACGAGCCCGGCGCGCTCCCGGCCGACGCCCTGGACAGCCTGATCAGCCAGGCCCGGGAGCTGGACATGGACGAGGTCCGCGCGAAGATCGCCGAGCAGACCACCCAGGAGGACGACGGCCGGCCCCGGACCGAGAGCGACGGCCAGGGCGCCCAGGGCTGACCCCCGCGCCACCGGACCGACGACCGCCCCGGGGCGCCGCCACCGCCGCCGCCCCGGGGCGGCGGCCGTCCCGCGTCACCCCGCCGTTCACCCACCACGCCCACCAGGTCACCGGCACCATCGCTTCCGGGCGGTCACGGAAGGTGGCAACCGCGCCCCCACGGCGCGTCCGTCAAGCAAGGGTGACACCCACCGTGTCCAGAGTTCACCGCCCACGTTCACCTTGGCCACGAGGTTCGTTCACCTCCACTTCATCCGGACACCTTTGCATGGGTGAGACCGCGCTCCGCGGGATTCGCCCCTCATCGACCGCGTAACCTCCATCCGGAAGTGGCCCCATGTCTGTCAGCAACACCGCGACCGCCCGCGGCGCCGAGTCCGGCCGCGGCGTCGCCCCCGACACCGTCCGGTACAACCGGGAGGTGCCCGGTCTCGACGAGCCCGTTTTCGACGTCAGCGGCCTCTCCGTCCACTACGGCGACAACAAGGCCGTCCGCGATGTGAACATGAAGGTCGGACCGCGCCAGATCACCGCGATGATCGGCCCCTCCGGTTGCGGCAAGAGCACCGTGCTGCGGACGCTGAACCGGATGAACGACCTCATCCCCGGGGCCCGCGTCGAGGGCCAGGTGGCCTACCACGGCGAGGACCTCTACGACCCCGCCGTCGACCCGATCGAGGTCCGACGCCGGATCGGCATGGTCTTCCAGAAGCCGAACCCGTTCCCCAAGTCGATCTACGACAACGTCGCCTTCGGCCCCCGCATCAAGGCGTGCGCGGCGGCCTGGACGACATCGTCGAGGAGTCGCTGGTCAAGGCCGCGCTGTGGGACGAGGTCAAGGACAAGCTCAGGCAGAGCGCGTTCGCTCTCTCCGGCGGTCAGCAGCAGCGGCTGTGCATCGCGCGCGCCATCGCGGTCAACCCCGAGGTGATCCTGATGGACGAGCCGTGCTCGGCGCTCGACCCCATCGCGACCCTCAAGATCGAAGACCTGATGTACGAGCTCGCCGACGAGTTCACCATCGTCATCGTCACCCACAACATGCAGCAGGCGGCGCGCGTCTCCGACCGCACCGCGTTCTTCACCGCCGGTGTCGACGAGAACGGCGACCGGTTCGGCAGCCTGGTCGAGTACGACGAGACGGCCACGATCTTCAGCAAGCCCTCCGACAAGCGCACCGAGGACTACATCTCCGGCCGCTTCGGGTAGGCCACGCGCGACACGTCCCGTCCCTCACTCCCCTTCGACGAAGTGGAACGCCCATGCCCGCGCTCAGCCCCTCCGCCTCGGTCCCCCAGCCCCCGGGCTCGCCGGACGAGGAGGAGCGGGTGGAGCCCGGCGGTGAACGGTCCGAGGGGCCGCTGCGCGTCCTGCTGATCGAACCGGAGTCGGAGCAGTCCCACCAGCTGGTGCTGTCGCTCAGCGGGCACGACATGGACATCACCGTCTGCGTGGACGGGGCCGAGGCCCTGCTCCGGATCGGCATGGTCCGACCGGACACCCTCGTGACCAGCGCCGATCCCCCCGAGATCGACCTGGATACGCTCGTTCGGGTCACCCGTCGCGCGACCGACGCCCCCATCCTCATCGGGGTCGGGCCGGGCGACTCCCAGCGCGCCATGCGGGCACTGGCGGCCGGGGCGACGGCCTGTGTGAACCGCCCCTACCGGATCCCCGAACTCTCCGCGCTGCTGCGCGGTTCTCTGCCCGCGGGCGGCGCGCCGACGCCGATCGACGGGGTCCAGCACCCCGTCGCGCTGCGGTCGGGGGCGCTGGAGCTCGACGCCCTGGGCCACCGGCTGTTCGTGGACGGCGACCCGGTCAACCTGGCGCTGCGGGAGTTCGGGATCATTGACTTCCTCATGCGGCACAGTGGACGCGTGGTGAGCCGCGAGGAGCTGTGGGCCGAGGTGTGGCACAAGCCGCTGCCTCCGGTGAACAACACGATCGCCGTGCACATCCGACGCCTGCGCCACAAGCTCGGTGACTCCGAGTCCCAGCCGCGGTTCATCCACACGGTGCGCGGGATCGGCTACCGCCTGGACACCTCCGCGCCCTGAGCGGGCCCCGCGTCCGTTCCGCCCAGATCTCAGCGACCGTCGCCGTAGAGGTGGTCCGTGGCCGCGTCGGCGGCGGCGCCACCCGGATCCTCCACGATCCCGCCCACGGCGTCGGCCTGGTCCTGGAACCCCTGCGCGGTCTCGGACGCCCCTCCGAGGGCCTCCTCACCGTGGTTCTGAGCCGCCTCGGTCGCACCCCCCACGGCCCCCTCGCCGTAGGCCTGGGCCGACTCGGCGGCGCCGTCCACCGTCTCGGACGCTCCCTGGGCCATCTCCTCGGCGGCTCCGCCGAAGAGACCCTTGAACCACTCGATCACGTCGTCGAACATCGCTCACTCTCCGTAGGTTCTCCCTTCTTGTTATCCCGCCGAGATAAGCACTCCGTAAGAAGAGGGCAGGCGACCACGCCGGGAGAGCGCCGTGACGTCTCGATCAGGCGTCGCGGGGAACGATCTCACCCATCTCACCCCAGCCGGACATGCCGGGGATCTCGGTGGAGACGATCGAGGGCCGCGCCGCGACGGCGTAGGACATGTCGTCCATCGCCTTCGCGAAGTGCGGCGACTCCACGTGCGCACGCCCGGCCTCACTGTCGGCGAAGGCCTCGACCAGGTAGAAGACGTCGTCCTCGTCGACCGAGCGGGACCACTCGAAGAAGAGGTTGCCCGGCTCGGCACGGGTGGCCTCGGTGAAGGAGCGGGTGAGGTCGAGCCAGGTGTCGGCGCGCTCGGGCCGGACGGTGAACCTTGCGGTGATGAAGATCAACGGGCTCTCGCTTCGCTGTCGGCGCGCTCGTGCGCGTCGGATCGGACCCTCATCCGACGCTCCGTCACCCCATATTCTGCCGGACGCGACCCCCGCGCGGCGAGGAGCTCGTCACAGGTCCTCCGGGACGGTCAGCCGGTACCCCACCCCGTGCACCGTGCTGATCCACCTCGGCCGCGCGCGGTCGTCCCCCAGCCGTCTGCGCAGCCGCATGATGTGCACGTTGAGCGTGTTGGTGCGCACCGGCGCGTCCCCCGCCCATGCGGCGCGGATCAACTCACGTCGGGACACCACCGAGTCCACGTTGCGCGCCAGGTGCCGCAGCAGCAGGTACTCCGTGGGCGGCAGCGCCACGAGCCTTCCGTCGAGCCGGAACGCCGGGGCCTCGCCGTCGACCCTCAGCCTCCCCAGGTCGACGGCGCTCGCGTCCCGGGGACCGCGTCCCGGCCCCCGCAGCAGCGACCGCAGGACGGGCAGCAGGGTGTCGGAGCGGTAGGGCCGCTCCACCGTGCGCGTCGCCCCGAGGGACCGCGCCGTCTCGGCGTAGGACGCGTCCCCGGTCGGTACGCCCACGACCACGGGCAGCACCTGGTCGGAACTCCGGACGATGCGGAGGAACTCCAACGGATCGATCGGACCGTCCATCGATCCGAGCAACACCGCGTCCGGAGAGGTCCGCCCGAGGAGCAGCAGGGCCTTGGGCGCCTCGTCGCAGTACAGGACGTCGATCGGTTCCCCGGCCAGGAGCGCCCGGAGCCCGGACTCCCCGCGCCGGTCCGACTCTCCCGCCAACAGCGTTGGCCGCCCCTCCAGGTGCGTCGGACACTCCACACGCGGCCCTCCTGGAACGGGACGAACCCGACGCGGCCGTGGCGGTGCCGGACCGGGGGCTGACCGAGCGATCGGCCCCGTGGCCGACCACGGGGACCCGCCGGGGTGCGCTCTCCGGCACCCCGGTCACCTCGCGTTCTTCTTCTCGTAGTGGTTGCGCAGCCAGATCGCGAACGAGTTCATCGACAGCAGCACCGCCAGCATGAGGATGGTCCCGGCCGCGGCCAGCACCCGGAACTCGTCCTGGGGACGGCCCGCGTAGTTGTAGATCTGGACCGGCAGCACCGAGTACTGCCCGTCGAAGAAGGTCGGGTCGAACGTCACGAAGGTGACCGCGCCGACGAGCAGCAGCGGCGCGGACTCGCCGATCGCGCGGGACACGGAGAGGATGACACCGGTCAGGATGCCCGGCAGCGCGCCCGGCAGGACGTGGTGCCAGATGGTCTGCCACTGGGTCGCGCCGAGACCGAGCGAACCCAGACGCGTCGAGTTCGGGACGGCCTTGATCGCCTCGCGCGCGGCGAGGATGACCGTCGGCAGGACCAGCAGCGAGAGGGTGAGCGAACCGGCGGCGGCGACGAACCCGAGGCTGAGCGGCCCGCGCACGATGAACGCCAGACCCAGGATGCCGAACACGATCGACGGCACGGCCGCCAGGTTCTGGATGTTCACCTCGATGACGCGGTTCCACCAGCGGCTCTTGTCCGCGTACTCCTCCAGGTAGACCGCCGCGCCCACGCCCACGGGGACGATGAACAGCACGACGCCGCCGATCACCCACAGGGTGCCGAGGATCGCCGTCCGGTACCCGGCGTTCTCCGGGAAGAGGGTGGACGGCCCCTCGGTGACCAGCTGGGTGTCCAGGCGGGGAAGACCCTCGATGAACGACCAGATGATGATCGCGGCCAACCCGAGCAGGGCGAAGCCCATGCCGAGCAGCAGCAGGGCGCGGAAGAGCACGTTGGCCACGCGGTCGCCGGGCGACGACGGGGTGAAGATGCTCTCGGTGGCCGCGCGGGCTCCCGCGACGGCCAACCGCGGCCTCTGGGGCCGCTTTCCCTTGTCGATGACCATTTACTCGTACACCTCACGGAAGCGGCGGACCAGACGGGTCGCGATGATGTTCATGACCAGCGTCATCGAGAACAGCAGGGTGCCGACGGCGAAGATCGTGTCGTAGACGACCGTGCTGCGGGATGTCGCCGGTCGCGGTGCCGCCGATGTAGGCGGTCATGGTCTGGGCGGAGCCGAACCAGTTGAAGGTCAGATTCGGGTTGCCCGCTCCCGCGGCGATGAGAACGACCATCGTCTCGCCGATCGCGCGGGAGGTGCCGAGCACGACACCGGCGATGATGCCGGAGATCGCGGCCGGGAACACCACGCGCAGGGTCACCCGCATCCTGCTGGCCCCGAGCGCGTAGGCGCCCTCGCGGAGGCCGCCGGGCACCGACCGCATCGCGTCCTCGGCCACGGAGGCGACCAGCGGCACGATGAGGAGGCCCACGGCCACGCCCGCGACACCGATGGAGAAGGGGGTGTCCCAGGGGAAGAACGGGAACAGGCTCTCCGCGATCGGGCGCATGAAGAAGAACGCGAAGAGGCCGATCGCGACGGTCGGGATGCCCTCCAGGACCTCCAGAGCCGGCTTGATCACCTTGCGCACGCGCGGCGAGGCGTACTCGGACAGGTAGATCGCGGAGGCGAGACCGATCGGGACCGAGACCGCGAGCGCGGTCACGACGACGATCAGCGTGCCCACGACGATCGGCAGCACACCGAAGGACGGGTTCGCGAACGCGGGCTGCCAGACGGCGCCGAAGAGGAACTCGGAGAGGGTGATCTGTCCGAAGAAGCTCACCGTGGGGACCACGAGGGCGACGACGATGCCGGTCGTGACGAGGATGGAGAAGGCCGCGCACAGGGCGAGGAAGAGCTTGATGCCCCGCTCACCCAGGTGGGAGGATCCGGCGCCCGCCAACGGCCGGCGCTGGTCAGCGCCGGCCGGAGGGGTCGCCATGTTGCTGTCTGCCATGGCTGGAGTGCTCTCGGATCGAGGACGGTCAGTTGGTGAGGGACTCGATCTGCTCGGTGCTCGTGGCCATCTGCTCCTCGGTCAGGGGAACGAAGCCGGCGGCCTCGGAGATCAGGGCCTGGTTCTCGATGTAGAAGTTCATGAAGGCCACGGCCTCCGGACGCTCCAGGGCGACGTCGCTGGCGTAGACGTAGAGCCCGCGGCCCAGGGGGGCGTAAGAGCCGTTCTGGACGTTCTCCAGGGTGGGCGCGACACAGCCCTCGCCGTTGTCGATCTGCAGCGGCTTGACGGCGTCACCGGCCTCGGTGAAGTAGGAGTAGGGGATGTAGGCCATGGCGCCCGCGTCGCCCTCGACCCCCACGATGGCGGCCTGGTCGTCCTCGCCGATGTCGGTGTAGTCGTTGCGGATCACGCCCTCCTCACCGTTGACGGCCTCGGTGAAGTAGTCGAACGTGCCCGAGGAGGAGCCGGGGCCGTAGAGGGTGATGTCCTCGTCGGAGAGGTCGCCGACGTCGAGGCCGTCCACGTCGCCCCAGGTGGTGACGGTGGATCCCTCGTTCCAGATCTGGCTGGCCTGGTCGACGGTGATGCATTCGAGCGGGTTCTCGGGGTTGACCACGATGGCCAGGGCGTCGTTGGCGACCTGGACGTCCTCGAACGCGATGCCGTTGCCCTCGCAGGCCTCGATCTCGTCCTCGCCGATCTCACGCGAGGCGTCGTTCATGTCCGTCTCGCCGTTGCAGAACTTCTCGAACCCCCCGCCGGTGCCGGACTGGGCGACCGAGACGCGGACGTCGGAGTTGGCCTCCATGAACAGCTCGGCGGCGGCCTCGGAGAGGGGGCCGACGGTGCTCGAACCGTCGATCGAGATCGTGCCGGACAGGTCCGAACCGCCCTCACCGCCGCCTTCCTCGGCGCCGTTCCCGCCGCACGCGGTGAGGATGAACGGAACCGCTCCGGCCACGCCGACGACCTGAAGCCACTTCTTAGAGATCACGTGGGAATCCTTGACTCGTTGCTTGCGGCCGACAGGGGGGAACCGCCGACCCGGTGCAGGGACCGCCCGGCGTGTCCCGCCGAGCACGTTCCCCATGCAAAGCGGTCCGACTGATCAGGGAAGGGAGAAAAGATGAACGAAAGATGAAGGAGCCGACTCAATTCGGACCAGGCCCCGCCGGAGAATCACAATAAG
Organism: Nocardiopsis sp. CNR-923; assembly: GCF_001942255.1. Classification (GTDB taxonomy): domain Bacteria; phylum Actinomycetota; class Actinomycetes; order Streptosporangiales; family Streptosporangiaceae; genus Nocardiopsis. The sequence continues at coordinate 5,196 of NZ_MKKC01000090.1, read as the reverse complement.
AATTCATATCACTACCGAGGGTAACCATCTTTGGACTTCCGCTTTGCCCCGCGTGGCGCGCTCCTGCCCTTCCGTTGACCCGCACGCACCGATACGCCGACGCGAGCCTCGACCGACTGGAATGTCATGACGTGGCCTTATATTGCGATCGAAGCCGCCCGACCATAGGAGGACCCATGTCGTTCCAGGCCTATCTCGACGCCATCGAGGACAAGACCGGCCTGATCCCGCGCGAGATCGTCGACCGCGCCAGGGAAAGGGGCTACGACGACCCGTCGGTCAAGGCCGGGACCATCGTCCAGTGGCTGGCCGACGACTACGGCCTGGGGCGCGGCCACGCGATGGCCCTGGTCCACGTCATCAAGAAGGGCACGGGCATCAGCGCCAAGCACGTGGGAACGACGGGTGCCCACCGGGACGCCTCGACCGAACTCTGGCTCGACGGCAGGGCGACCAACCCCCGGAACACGTGAGGTCCGCGCGGCCGGGCGCCCGGCCGCGCCGCCTTCCCGAACCGGCCCCTCCCCGATAGCCTTGCGCCGGACCAGACCCCGAATCCCGCGAGGCCGAAGCACATGCCCGACACCAACGAGTACGCCGCGACCTTCGCGTTCGTCGACGCCGACAGCGACGGGCGCATCACCGCCCAGGAGTACGCCGACCTGATGCACCGCATGGGGGACAGCTGCACCGAGGAACAGGCCCAGCGCGCGATCGAGGCGATGGACCGGGACGGCGACGGGCTGATCACGCTGGAGGAGTTCGCCCTCTACATGGCCGACAACGGGGACTGATCCCCCGCCTCCCCGGCCAGCGACATCAGAGGGTTCCTCGCCGGACTCGCCGGCTGACGCGGTCGGTCCGCCGCCGGGGGCCGCCGGGGCCCCCGGCCAGGTAGACGACGTCGGGCCCGCCCCGGGCCACCGGCACCTCGATGGCCTCCACCGACGCGAAACGCCCGCACAGCGCCTCCTCGAAGGCGGGCGCGGCGTTCGCGCTCCAGAAGGCCAGCAGCCCGCCCGGGGCCAACAGCTCACCGAGCCCGCCCAACCCGGCGTCCTCGTACAGTCGGCCGTTGCCCTCCACCACCGTCCAGTCGGGCCCGTTGTCGGTGTCCAGACAGATGACGTCGTAGCGAACCGGGTCGGCGGCGGCCCGGGCGTCGTCGAGCCAGGCCACGATGTCGGCGTTGTGCACCCGGCAGCGGGGGTCGCGGTGGACGTGTCCGGCGGCCTCGCCGAGTTCGCCGTCGTGCCAGGCGATGACCCTCGGTTCGAGTTCGACCACGTCGACCCTGGCCACCCGGGGATGGTCGAGTGCCTCCCGGACGGAGAAGCCCACGCCCAGTCCGCCGATCAGCACGCGGGCACGCGAACGCCCCCGGGGCAGCGCGGCGAGGCCGGCCCGCACCATCTCGCGTTCGGAGGCGCCGTCGCGGGTGTCCATGAGGAACACGCCGTTGGAGTAGATCTCGTAGTGCGCGCCCACCCTGCGCAGCACCAGGTCACCGCCGGTCTCACCGGTCACCCGGTCCAGGGTGACGGTCTCGCCCTCGGGAACGGTGTACGCCGACTGCTCCGGTCTCCGTTGCTCCATGCCCATATTCTGCCCTCCGACGCGGGCCCGGGCCCGGCGCCGAACCGGGCTCGGGCCCCACGGCGGAGTACGCGCACCCGCGCGGTCAGAGGCGGCACGCGTAGATGTCGGTGACCAGGATGGCCCGGGCTCCGAGCCGCCACAGGTCGTCCATGATCCGCTGGGCGTCCTTGCGCGGCACCATCGAGCGGACCGCGACCCAGCCCTCCCGGTGCAGCGGGGAGACCGTCGGCCCCTCCATGCCCGGGGTGAGCGCCACGGCCGGTTCCAGGTGCTCGGCGTGGACGTCGTACTCCATCATCACGTAGTCGCGGGCGACCAGGACGCCGCGCAGACGCCGCAGGAGCCGTTCGATCTTCGGGTCCTCGACCGCGCCCCTCGGCCGGATCACGACCGCCTCGGAGACCAGGATCGGCTCTCCGAAGGTCTCCATGCCCGCCTGGCGCAGCGTTGTCCCGGTGGAGACCACGTCGGCGACGGCGTCGGCCACACCGAGTTGCACGGAGCTCTCGACGGCGCCGTCCAGGTGGATCACCCGGGCGCGACGCCCCGCTGGTCCAGGTAGGAGCGGAGCAGGCCGTCGAAGGACGTGGCGATGCGCTTGCCGTTGAGGTCGGCGACGGTCATGCTCGCGCCGTTGGGGGCAGCGAAACGGAAGGTCGAGGCGCCAAAGCCGAGCGCGAGGACCTCGTCGACCTCGGCGCCGGAGTCGAGCAGCATGTCCCGGCCGGTGATCCCGGCCTGGAGGATGCCCTCGCCCACGTAGACGGCGATGTCCTTGGGGCGCAGGAAGAAGAACTCGGTGTCGTTGTCGGGGTCGACCATGACCAGGTCACGGGTGCTCTTTCGCTGCCGGTACCCGGCTTCGCGCAGCATCTCGACCGCGGGTTCGGAGAGTTGGCCCTTGTTGGGCACGGCGATTCGCAACAGGTCGGACATTGCTGGTTCCTTCGTCGGTTCTGGCGTGTCGGGACGTCCGGTGAGCCGGTGTCGGAGACCGGCTAGAGATGCTTGTAGACGTCCTGGAGGCGCAGGCCCCTGGCCAGCATCAGAACCTGGAGGTGGTAGAGGAGCTGCGAGATCTCTTCGGCCGCCTGGTCGTCGGACTCGTACTCGGCGGCCATCCAGACCTCCGCCGCCTCCTCCACGACCTTCTTGCCGATGGCATGGACACCGGCGTCGAGTTGGGCGACGGTCCCGGACCCTCGGGGCGGGAGCGCGCCTTCTCGGACAGCTCGGCGAACAGCTCTTCGAAGGTCTTCATGGTGTCTTTCCTCGACCGACAGTGCGCTACCAGCGTAGGCGCTCCGCGCGCCCCTCGCCGCAACCGGAGACGGATGTCTCACGATGTGGTCGGAGGACCTCCGGACACGGGCTCAGGCCATCCGCCGGGCCAGGGCGCGCACGACCGAGCGCGGCAGCATTCTGAGGACGCCGTCCGCGGTCTTGTACTGGATGCCCGGAACGACGTGGGGCCGCCCGGCGGACCAGGCCCGCAGGGAGTCGCGCACGAGCTGGTGCTTGGGCACGAAGGCGAACTCGGGCAGACCCTTCTCCTGGACCGCACGGGTCATGTCGGTACGGACGAACCCGGGCAGGACCACGGTGACGTGCACGCCCTTCCCGCGCACCTCGGCGGCCACGCTCTCACTCCACAACGTGACGAACTTCTTGCCGCCGCCGTAGACGGAGCCGCCGGGGTTGACCGGGGGCTCACCGGCCAGCGACGACACGTTGATGACACCGAGCCTGGCGGTCTCGCCCGCCGCGCGCCGGGCGATCTGGACGGGCAGGACGGCACGGGTCAGTTGGAGGACGGCGCGCACGTTGAGGTCGAGCATGGCGTCGATCTCGTCCGGGTCCTGGCTGGCGAACGGGCCGCCGTCCCCGCGCCCGGCGTTGTTGACGAGGAGGTCGACGGGGGCGCCGCCGTCCTCGCCGTCGGCGGACAGGCGCTCCGCGACGGCCGCCACGCCTTCGCGGGTCCCGAGGTCGGCGGGGAGGGTCTCGACGCCGGTGCCGTAGAAGTCCCGGATGTCCTCGGCCAGTTCGTCGAGGAGGGTCGCGCGGCGGGCGACGAGCACCAGGGCGTAACCGCGCTGTGCCAGCCTGCGCGCGAACTCCTCGCCGATGCCGGTGGAGGCTCCGGTGACCAACGCGGTCCGGGGGGCGGCTCGGGGGGCGGTGTCCGCATCGCTCATGGGGGCAGACTACTCCCGTCCGAGGTGTCCGCTCCGCCCGGCCCGTGAGGGAACAGATCGTTGCGCCCGCCGGGACTTCCCGCCGATCCCTCCCGTCCGCCCGCGCCAGACGCTAGCGTTCGGGTATGGCCGAGCCCCAGAGTCCCACCGGACCTCTCACCGCCCTCAGGCTGGACGACCGCCTCCGCGACACCAAGCTGTTCTTCACCCAGGCGGTACGCACCTTCCACGCCACCGGTTCCGTCGTCCCGAGCAGCAGAGCGCTGGCGGACGCCCTCGCCGAGTACGTGCGCGAGCGCCCCGATCCCGGGCAAGCGCTGCGGATCCTGGAGGCGGGGGCCGGGACCGGGGCGATCACCCGCGGCATCGCCGCCGCCATGGGGCCGAAGGACACCGCCGACCTGGTGGAGGCCAACCCGCGGTTCGCCGCCCACGTCGAGGACCTGCTCGGGAGCGATCCCGAGCTCTCCGCCATCGCCGACCGCGCCACGGTGCACGCCATGCTCGTCAACGACATGGGCACCGACCAGGCCTACGACGTGATCATCTCGGGGCTCCCGTTCGCCAACTTCACGGCGGAGCAGGTCGGCGAGATCCTCGACCACTACTTCACCGTGCTGCGGCCGGGCGGGACGCTGTCCTTCTACGGCTACCTGTACACCAAGGAGGTCAAGGCGGTCATCGCGCGCCGCGAGGACTACCTGCGCCAGGCGCGCGCGAGCTGGCTGGTGCAGGACTGGATCGACCGCTACGGAATCCGCTCCGAGCGCGTGTGGGCCAACGTGCCGCCCGCGTGGGTGCACCACCTGCGCAAGCCCGCCTGAACCCGTCGGCCGTCCCGGTGGACGCCGGGACCCGTCGTCCGGCGGCCCCGCCCCCGCGCCACGGCGCCCCGGGGGCGGGGCCGTACCGCGACCCGATCAAGATTCGCCCGACCGTGATCTGATTTGCCCGGATGAGGTGTCGCGGTGACCCTTGTTGCGCGGGTAGTCTCACGTTGACTTCTTGAGGACCCGACCTTGTCCCGGCCGACTGCATGTCCAGTCTGTCGGTGTTCACACCAAAAATTCCCAAGGTCTGATTCAAGTCCCCTGAAGCCCATCCCGCGCCACAAGCCCTGGGTTCTACCGTCTTCACACCACTGCGGTGTGCGCCCGAACCATGCGCGCGGAATTCCACATCTCACCGACGTCCCCAGGTCGACGAAGACCGATGGAGGAGGCAACGTGACGCTCACCCAGGCGGCCGAAACGGTCCCAGGCCTGTCCGGCCCGACCGGCGACACGACCCCCGAGACCCTGCCCGTGGATGTGCGGCGGCGGGTCAGCGCTCTGGCCCGCACCCCCCGCCTCCTCATCACCTGCGACTACGACGGCGCTCTGACCCCCACCCACACCCC
>NZ_MKKC01000089.1 GCF_001942255.1 Nocardiopsis sp. CNR-923 | reverse complement strand
GGATGTGGGTCAGGTGATCATCACGCGGGAGACGGTGATCGACAACGTCAACCCGACGATCGTGCCGCGGAGCCAGCTCGACGAGGGACCGGAGGAGAAGCCCGCCTGAGTCACCACAACGCCAGGACCCGGCACGGGCCGCCGGAGGCGTCCTCCCCCGGGAACACGCCGACCACGAGGGTCGCGCCGGTCGGCGGCAGCTGGTCCAGTCCCCGCAGGCACTCCAGCCCCCACCGGTCCGCCCTCCCGATCACCTCGTGCGCGGGGTACTCCGTCGTCGACCCCGGGTCGGTGCTCAGGGTGTCCACCCCCACCCCGGCCACACCGCGCCGCGACACGAGGTACTCGCAGGCCTGTGGCCCGAAGCCGGGGAAGTGCCAGGCGCCGTCCCCGCCCACGCCGCGCACGGCCTCGTCGCCCTCCGGCCAGCGCGCGTCCCATCCGGAGTTCATCAGCACCGCGGCACCGGCCGGGATCGGCCCGTGGACCCGTTCGAAGGCCAGCACGTCGTCCACCGTGACCACGGTGTCGGGATCCTCGGCCGCCCTCGCCCGGACGTCGATGACCGCGGCGGGGACGACCAGTTCGTGCGGCGCTATCTCCGGGACGGTCCTGCCGCCCCCGATCACGTGCGCCGGCGCGTCCAGGTGGGTGCCGGTGTGCTCGGTCAGCGACCAGCGCTGCAACCAGAACCCGAACGCGCCGTCGGCCTGGGCTGGCCCGGTCGGCTCCCTGCGGGGCTTGTCGTCGTCGAAGCTGGGCATTGACGGCGACACCACATGGCTGAGGTCGGCGATCCGTCGGTGGCCGGACGGCCAGGGGCGGGGAGCCGCTGGAGCGCTCGGGGGCTCGGCCGCGACCGCCTCCCCGCTCCGGGACCGGACGGTCTCACCGGTTCCGCGCAGACACATGGTTCCTCCCCTCGGCCGCCGTGCCCGCCACGACGGCGCCTGGCCCCACCCTGGCACATCCGCCCGCACGGCGAAGGGGGCCGACCCCCGTGGGAGTCGGCCCCGTCAGATCCGGCTTCGACACGTGGAACGGTCGCCCCGGGGGGTTTCGTACGGGCGCCGCCGAGGCGCGGAACCCCCGGTTGTTCGCGCCCGCACCCGGCCCGGAGCCAAGCGGCGGCCCAAGACGAGCGCCGTCAGCCGACGGACTCGGTCAGCCACGCGTCCATGTCCTCGAAGACCGTCTCGGCGTTGCGCTCCAGGCCCATGTAGTGACCGGCGTCCGGCACCATCAGGGTGCGGACGTCGGGCGATCCGCTGTACAGGTCGGCCTGCAGCTGGACGTCCCGGATACGGGCGTCCTCCTCACCGAAGACGACGTGCACCGGGACGTCGATCTCGTCCATGCGCATCAGGTCGACGTAGATCGCCGAGGTGATGGTGGACATGTCGTTGCACGGGTGCGCGTTCTGGAGCGGGGTGACCGCCTCCAGCATCTCCGGGGTGGCGTCGGCGAAGTTGCCGGTCAGGAACTCCTCGGTGCCGTTGTCGTAGTAGTTGTAGCCCTCGGGCAGCTCGGGGCGGGGGTCCTCCACAGCGGGGCTCATCCGCTGGAGGCAGCCGCCGGTCGCGGCGATGAAGCGCTCGTCGGCCTCGGGGGTGAAGCCGAGGTCGCCCCAGCCGTGCACGGACAGGCCGTCCACGTTGCCGAACGAGATCGCGGCGATGTTGACGATCAGACCGCCGTTGGACTGACCGGCGAGGACGACCTTGTCGAACTCGGGAGTGCGGCGGCCCGGGATGGCGCCCCGGTCGGCCGAGCGGTCGAGCTCGTAGTCGCCCTCGCGCAGCTGCTCGACGATCTGGTTGGTGATGTCGGCCTGGGCGCCGATACAGGTGTCGTAGCCGTTCGGGACGCCGCTGGCGTCGTAGCCGATCCGGTCGACGCTGACGGAGACGTGGCCGCGCTCGGCCATCTCCTCGACGTGGTTGTAGCCCTCCAGGTCCATGTTCCAGTACCACTCGCCGCCGGCGATGCCGTGCTGGTACATGGTGACCGTGAGGTCGCGGGGACGGCCGCGGAAGGCGTCGGCCGGCGCGGTCAGGTGACCGGCCACCTCGTAGGTCCCGCCGTCGGTGTTGCACTGCACGGCCGACCGGTTGACGTTGTCCACCTCGAAGGTCACGGGAAGCTGGATGACGTCCCCGCCGCCCCGGGCCGAGGTGTCGGGTTCTGCGAGCGCTGAGCCGGCGGCGGGCGCGGCGACCAGCCCGAGGGCGGTCGCGGACGCGAAGATCGCCCTGTTGATCCGTCGCATGATGGCTTTCCTCTTCCTGGTGAGAACTGCGTCGTCCCGGAAAGGACGGGGGTTGAGCGGGCGCGGGTCCGGGCCCGCGGGTCTTCAGCGCGCGTCTTCGGCGGGTTCGGTGCGCGGCGCGGGGACGGTCGTGTCGGAGTCCGCGACTGGGGTCCGGTCGGTGTCGGCGGTCGTGGGTGAGACCTCCTCCGCCGGGGACCGGGGCTCGCGCAGCAGGCCGATGACGAAGGGCGCGCCCGCCAGGCAGACCGCGGCCAGGATCCACAGTGTGAGCTGGAAGGCGTCGGTGTAGGAGGCGGCCATGACGGCGAACACCCCGGTCTGGTCGCCGGTGACCGAACCGGCCGCTCCGGCGAGGTCGCCCTGGGCGACCTGGTTGGCCAGGGCGCCGATGTCGGGCGTCGGGCCGGAGGTCGCGGAGGGCAGCCGTTCGGCGAGGTTGGTCTGGGTCAGGCTGACCAGGAGGGCGCCCATGCCGGCGACCGCGATCGCCTCGCTGGCCAGGCGCATGGTGTTGAACATCCCCGCGGCCATGCCCGCACGGGCGGGTTCGACGGAGCCGACCGCGGCGCCGTCGATGATGCCGAAGGAGATGCCGACTCCGGAGCCGATGACCGTGAGCGGGCCGAGCAGCCCGATCAGTGTGGTCTCGGGGCCGAGGGTGGTGAGCCAGGCCGCGCCGAGCCCGATGAGGAGCATGCTCAGGCCGAGCAGCCAGCCGATGGGGATGTGGCGCAGCATCTGGCCCGCGAACAGCGGGAGCGCCATGACCGGGACGGTCAGCAGCATCATCGTCAGGCCTGAGCCCTGCGGGGACATTCCGTTGACGCCGATGAAGTAGGAGGGCAGGAAGACCAGCAGGCACACGAAGCCGAAGGCCAGCAGTACCGGCACCAGGCACACCGCGATGAAGCGGGGGTTGCCCAGCAGGGAGAGCTCGAACATGGGGCGCCGCTGCACCCGTTCGGCCGCCGCGAACGCGACCATGAGCACCGCCGCGAGGGCGAAGCCGCCGAGCACGACCGGGTCGCCCCACCCGCGCTGTGGCCCCTCCACCACGCTGAGCGTCAGCAGGAACAGGCTGCTGGTGAAGGTGGTCGCGCCCCACCAGTCGACGCGGGTGGCGTCGGGGTCCCTGGACTCGGGGAGCCTGGCCACGCCCAGCAGGACGACACCGGCGATGACCGCCTGCGCGATGAACACCCCGCGCCAGCCGAACGCGCCGACCAGCAGTCCGGCGGTCGAGGGGCCGAGCGCCAGCCCCGTCCCGAAGGAGGCGCCGAGCATGCTGAAGGCGCGGGCCCTGACGGCGGGGTCGGTGAAGACCTGGGCGAGCAGGGCGGAACCGGCGGTCATCACCGCGGCCGCGCCCGCGCCGGAGGCGCCGCGCAGGACGTCGAGCAGGACGATGTCGCTGGTCAGTCCGCTGGCCAGGGAGGACAGTGCGAAGAGGGAGAGTCCGAGGGCGAACACCAGGCGGCGGCCGAACAGGTCCGCCAGGCCGCCGCTGGCCAGCATGAAGCTGGCGAACATCACGTTGTAGGCGTGCACGACCCACTGCAACGGAGCGAGGTCCGTCTCCAGGTCGGTGCCGATGTCGGGGAGGGCGACCGACGATCCGGTCAGGGCCGCGGGCAGGAGCGCCGCGGCGACGCACACCAGGACCAGCGGCAGCCAGGACCGACCGATTCCCGTCGCCTGCGCGGTTGGGGGTCCGGACACGATGACGACTCCTTGCGAGGTTCCACGGGCATGGATCACTGATATCGATCAAGATGAAGCATCCTGACTATAATCAGATATCTGATATCCACGCAATCGCGTCGGGTTCGCCGGCCGCCGAGTGTGACCCTCGGCACGTTCGCCGTCGTCGCGGAGTGCGCTGGGGGCTGTCCTGGCGGGAATCTCGCGCCGCCGGGTGGGCGCGGGCCCCTCCGTGGGATTCAGAATTTTTGAACTCACCGGGAGGTGAGGTTAGACTTACCTTGGTTGTCGTCAGGTTTGTCCTGGTCCGTCCCCCCGTGTCGCCTCAGGGGCTCCCACCCCCGCGCGGCCCTTCCGACACGAGGCGACCTCCCCCGTCACGAAGAAAGCAGCGTCAGCATGGACCTCACCCTGCGCCGTCTCGGCGCTCTCGGATCGACCGCACTCCTGGCCCTGGGCCTGGCCGCCTGTGGCGCCGCACCTTCGGAGCAGGACGGGGGCGACTCCGCCTCGGCCGACGGCGCCTTCCCCGTCACCATCGACCACGCCCTCGGCACGGCGGAGATCCCCGAGCGGCCCGAGCGCGTGGTCACCCTCGGCCAGGGCTCCGCCGAGACCGCGATCGCCCTCGGCGTCACCCCGGTCGGCATCGAGGGCTATGAGTGGGGCAGCGACGACACCGGCTACCTGCCGTGGATCCACGAGGCCGTCACCGAGGCGGGCGACGAGCTGCCCACCCAGTTCGCCGGGGCCGACGACATCGACTTCGAGGCCGTCATCGAACTGGAGCCCGACGTCATCCTCGCCCCCTGGTCCGGGATCACCCAGGAGCAGTACGACGTCCTCACTGACATCGCGCCCACGGTCGCCTACGCCGAGGAGGCGTGGAACGCCGAGTGGGACGAGCAGATCGAGGTCGTCGCCACCGCGCTGGGCCGACCCGACGAGGCCGCCGGCCTGATCGAGGACATCGAGGGCCGCTTCGCCGCGGTCACCGAGGAGCACCCCGAGTTCGGGGACCTCGTCTTCTCCTACGTCTACACCGACGGCCCCGGAACCCTGGGCGTGTTCATGCCCACCGAGCAGCGCGTGGCCATGGTCGACAACATGGGGCTGACCGTCGACCCGGTCGTGGCGACCTTCCCCGAGACCGAGGGCACCGACTCGGCGGTCATCGGCCTGGAGAACGCCGACCAGCTCGGCGACAGCGACCTGATCTTCACCTTCTACACCGATCCCGAGACCCGCGCCGAGATCGAGGCGCAGGACCTGTACGCGGCGATCCCCGCAGTCGAGCGCGGCTCCGTGGTCGCCAGCGACGACACCTCCTTCGTCACCGCGTCCTCGATCATCAACCCGCTCACCGTCCCCTGGGTGATCGACCGCTACGTGCCCCTGATCCAGGAGGCCGCGGAGAACATCGACGGCGCGACCCCCTGACGCCACGATCGTGCAGAACTTCCGGCACCGCCCCGGAGGTCCCGCCCGCACCACCGCCGCGCTCGCGCCGGCGCCGCGGCCCTGACCGGGGCGGTCGTCCTGAGCCTCGCGCTCGGCGGGCGGCCCACACCGCCCGCGACCTGTGGGCGGTCCTGACCGGTGAGGCGGACGCCTTCACCACAGCCGTGGTGGAGAGCCGCCTGGCACGGACCGTCGTGGGCGCGCTCTGCGGGGCCGCCCTGGCCCTGGCGGGCACCCTCATGCAGGGCGTGACCCGCAACCCGCTCGCCGACCCCGGCCTGCTCGGCGTCAACGCCGGTGCGGCGGCGGCTGTGGTCACCGCCACCGCCCTGTTCGGACCCACCACGACCGCCGGGGCACTGTGGTGGGCGCTGCCCGGTGCGCTCGCGGCCGGACTGACCGCCCACGCGGTCGGCACCCGGGGCGGCGACGGCGGGACGGCCCGCCTCGTCCTCGCCGGAGCGGTGGTCTCCGCCGTCCTGACCGCCTACGTCCAGGCGGTCTCACTGAACATGCCCGAGGTCTTCGACACCTACCGCTACTGGGTCGTCGGCTCGCTGGCGGGACGGGACCTCGACGTCTCCCTGGCGGTGCTGCCCGTCATCGCCGCCGCCACCGTCGTCGCCCTGCTCGCGGCCGGAGGGCTCAACGCCCTGGCCCTCGGAGAGGAGGCGGCCGTGTCCACCGGGGCCAACACCGCCGCCGTGCGCGCCGGCGCGCTCCTCGCGGCGATCGTCCTGGCGGCAGCCGCGACCGCCGCCGTGGGACCGGTCGGTTTCGTGGGCCTGGCCGTCCCGCACGTCGTCCGCGCCCTGGTCGGTGTGGACTTCCGACTGCAGGTGCCGTTCGCCCTGCTCGTCGGCCCCACCGTGCTGCTGCTCGCCGACGTCGTCGCCCGCACGGTCGCCCGGCCGATCGAGCTCATGGTCGGCGTGGTCACCGCATTCGTCGGGGCACCCGTGCTCCTGTATGCGGTGCGCCGGATGCGGGGGACGACATGAGCCGGGCATCGGGCCGTCGGGAGGGCCCCGTGTTGAGAGTGGGGCGGGTGATCGCCCTGCCCCTCCACTCGCGTGCCCTGCTGTGGGCCGGCCTCTACGTCCTCCTCGTGGTGGGGATCGCGGCGCTCACGCTCACGCTGGGCCGCCTGGGCATCCCCCTCGGCCGCCTGCCCGCCGTCGCCGCCGGCTCGGGGGAGGCCGCGGAGACCTTCGTGCTCGAACGGCTGCGCGGCCCCCGACTGACCGTCGCCCTGGGCGTCGGCGCCGCCCTGGGCACGGCGGGCGCCCTGTTCCAGTCGGTGACCCGAAACCCGCTGGGCAGCCCCGACGTGATCGGGTTGGGCGCCGGAGCCGGGGCCGGAGCGGCGATCGCCGCGCTGCTGCTGCCCGGCGCCGTGTCCGTCCCCCTGGGGGCGCTGGCCGGATCGGCGCTGGCCATGGTCCTCGTGGCCCTGGCCACCGGTACCGGGCTGCGCCACCCCGGACGACTCATCGTCGCGGGCATCGGTGTGGCCGCCATGGCGCACGCCATCACCCAGTACGTCGTCGCCGTGCTGGCCAGGAACGAGGCCGCCGTCCTGTCCGCCTACATCTACGGCAGTCTCGGGGCGCGGTCGTGGGAACACGCGGCGACCATCTGGCTCGCGCTGGCCGCAGCCGTCCCGTTCGCCATGGCCCTGGCCGGTCCGGTCGCGGTCAACGAGATGGGCGACGAGCTGGCCGACTCCCTGGGCGCGCGGGCCGGGCGCACCCGTACGGCGGCCATCGTGCTGTCGGTGGTGCTGTCGGCCGCCGCCGTCGCGTCGCGGGACCGATCGCGTTCGTGTCGCTGACCGCACCGCAGATCGCGCGCCGGACGACCGGGGTCCCCGGGCCGAACCTGGCGGTGTCCGCCCTGGTCGGGGCGCTCCTCCTGGTCGCGGCGGACCTGGTCGTGCAGCAGGTCCCGGCGGCTGAGGGGCTGCCGGTCGGCGTCCTGATCATGGCGCTGGGCGGCGTGTACATGGGCTACCTGTTGGTTCGAGAGTGGCGAAGGGGAGTCTTGTGAGCGAGGCCGACGGCGCGGTGCTCACCGCGGAGGGCCTGACCCTGGGGTACGGTGCCGACCCGGTCGTGCGCGACCTCGATCTGGAGGTGGCCGAGGGGGAGTTCACCGTTATCGTCGGCCCCAACGGCTGCGGCAAGTCCACCCTGCTCAAGGCACTGGGCCGGGTGAACAGGCCGGTCTCGGGCCGGGTGCTGCTGCACGGCCGCGACGTCCGGGCCCAGCGGGCCAAGGCGGTCGCCAGGCGCATGGCCCTGCTGCCGCAGGGCCCCATCGCCCCGGAGGGCATCACCGTCCGTGCGCTGGCCGCGCGCGGACGGTACCCGCACCACACGCTGCTGCGGCAGTGGAGCCCGCGCGACGAGGAGGCGGTCGACGGGGCGCTGGAGCTCACGGGGATGACGGACCTCGGCGACACGCTGGTGGGTTCGCTGTCCGGAGGCCAGCGCCAGCGCGCGTGGGTGGCGATGGTGCTCGCCCAGGACACCGGTGTCCTGCTGCTGGACGAGCCGACCACCTACCTGGACATCGCGCACCAGTACGAGTTGCTGGAGCTGTTCGCCGACCTGCACCGGCGCGGGCGCACGATCGTCGCGGTCCTGCACGACCTGGCGCAGGCCTCCCGGTTCGCCACCCGGCTGGTGATGATGGCGGGCGGCCGCGTGGTCGCCGACGGCGCTCCCGAGGACGTGGTGACCGCGCGGCTGGTGGCGGACGCTTCGGGCTGGCCTGCGACGTGGTGCCCGACCCCCGCACCAGAACTCCGCTGGTCATTCCGCACGAACGGTCCTGAGGTGGGACGCGGAGACCGGGCTCAGCGGTCGCGCCGGGCCTTGTACTCCTCCCAGTGCGCCAGGAGGGTGTCGTGGTAGCCGTCCAGCCAGGTCATGTAGTCGTACATGTTGCGCAGGCGGGTGCGGGACGGGGGGCTCAACCCCGGTAGCCGGTCGAGCGCCGACCGGGCCAGTTCGCGCTGCTGCCTCAGGTAGTCGCGTTCGTTGCGCAGGAACCCGCCCCAGACGTCCTCGTCCATGCTCACCAGGCGGGAACGCCGGTCGGGCGCCTCCCTGAGGGTCACGAAGCCCAGGTCCACCAGGCGGCGCACGGACTGCGAGACCGACCCGCGGCTGACCTGGGCGCCCTCGACGATCTCGTCGGCGGTGACCGCCTCGCGGTCGGCGACCAGCAGGAAGCCGACGATGCGCCCCTCGGCGCGGGGACGGCCCTGGGACTGCCAGAACTCGGAGAAGCGTCGGACGAAGTCGGCCCTGAACTCCTGCTCCTCCCGTGCGTTCTCCGACATGCCGGTCAGCCTATCGCCCGCCGCGCGCGGCCGTGTCGGTCCGCAGCGGGTCCAGCCTCGCCGACGGGGCCGCGGGCGAGTACGCCCGCGCGCCGCGTCCTGCGCCGATGACGCCGAAGGACCGTGCGTCGGCACGTGCACTGGGTACCAGCCGGTCGGTATGCTTTCCTGGTCGATGGCGAAGCGCCCCGAGGGCGCGAGGTGAGGCTGGACATGGCGCGAGGACAGCGATTGATCGGACCGGACGGCGGGGCCGCACCCGAACGCGGAGCCGTGCCCGAACGGCTGCTCGGAGCCGCGACGCGGCTGTTCGCCCAGCGGGGCTTCGAGGGGACCTCCGTGCAGGAGATCGTCTCGGCGGCCGGGGTCACCAAGGGCGCGATGTACCACTACTTCGGCTCCAAGGACGACCTGCTCTACGAGGTCTACGCGCGCGTGCTGCGGATGCAGACCGAGCATCTGGTCCGGATCGCCGCCCAGGACGCCCCCGTCACCGAGCGCGTCCGCGAGGCGGCCGCCGACGTGATCGTCACCAGCGTCGCCAACCTGGACGACACCGTCATCTTCTTCCGCTCGATGCACCTGTTGGACCAGGACAAACAGCGCACCGTGCGCGCGGAGCGCAGGCGCTACCACGAGCTGTTCCGCGACCTGGTCCAGCAGGGCCAGGACGAGGGGGCCTTCCGCGACGACGTGCCCGCCGACCTGGTGGTGGACTACTTCTTCGGGTCCGTGCACCACCTGGGCACCTGGTACCGCAAGGACGGCGCCCTGTCCGGCGAGGACGTCGGGCGCCACTTCGCCGAGCTGCTCATCAGCGGACTGCGTCCGAAGGACTGACGGAGGGCGCGGCACCGGGGACCGGACCGCGCCCGGGCACGGTCCCCGGTGGAGCGCGGGACCGAGGCGGAACGTCTACCGGTACCGCGCCAGCTCCGCGCGGGCCAGCGACCGCAGGTGCACCTCGTCCGGACCGTCCGCGAGCCGCAGCGTCCGGATGCCCGCCGTCCACGCGGCCAACGGAAGGTCCTGGCTGACCCCCGCCGCCCCGTGCGCCTGGACGGCCCGGTCCAGGATCCACTCCACCGTGCGCGGCGTGGCGATCTTGATCGCCTGGATCTCGGTGTGGGCGCCCCGGTTGCCCACGGTGTCCATGAGGTAGGCGGTCTTGAGCACCAGCAGCCGCAGCTGTTCGATCCTGACCCGCGCCTCGGCGATCCACTCCCGTACCACCCCCTGGTCCGCCAGGGGACGCCCGAACGCGACGCGGTCCAGCACCCGCCGGCAGGTCAGTTCCAGGGCCCGCTCCGCCATACCGATGGCGCGCATGCAGTGGTGGATCCGCCCGGGACCCAGGCGGGCCTGGGCGATCGCGAACCCGTCTCCCTCATCGCCGATGAGGTGGTCGGCGGGCACGCGCACGTCCTCGAAGACCACCTCGGCGTGGCCTCCGTGGTCGTTGTCGTCGTACCCGTACACGCTCATGCCCCGCAGGACGGTCACGCCCGGGGCGTCGCGCGGCACGAGCACCATGCTCTGCTGCCGGTGCCGCTCGGCGTCCGGATCGGTCTTGCCCATCACGATGAGGACCGCGCAGTCCGGGTTGAGCGCCCCCGTGATGTACCACTTGCGGCCGTTGACCACGTAGGAGTCGCCGTCGCGGGTGATCGTGGTGGCGATGTTGGTGGCGTCGGAGGAGGCCACGTCGGGTTCGGTCATCGCGAAGGCCGACCGGATGCGCGCCTCCAGCAGGGGCTCCAGCCACCGCCGCTTCTGCTCCTGGGTGCCGAACATCGCCAGCACCTCCATGTTCCCGGTGTCCGGCGCGGCGCAGTTGAGCGCGGCGGGGGCCAGCCGGGGGCTGCGTCCGGTGATCTCGGCCAGCGGCGCGTAGGTGAGATTGGGGACGCCGCCGTGCTCGGGGTGGCCCGCCAGGAAGAGGTTCCACAGGCCCTGCTCGCGGGCCCTCTCCTGGAGTTCCCGCACGACCGGCGCGGTGGACCACGGGTCGTCGCGTTCGGCCAGTTGGGCCTCCAACACCGACTCGGCCGGGTAGACGTGGTCGTCCATGAAGGCCAGCAGCCGCGTGCGCAGCAGCTCGGTCTCCTCGTCGAAGGTGAAGTCCATCATCGCTCCTTCAGGGTGGCGTGGGCGCGCTCGACCAGCGGCGCGACCATCGCGCCGATCCGGTCGAAGCCCGCTCCGACGGTGAGGCCGCGGCTGTGCCGAAGGTGGATGCCCTCGGCGATCACCGCGAGCTTGAAGCAGCCGAAGGCCACGTACCAGGCGAGCTGGGACACGTCGCGACCGGTGGCCGCCCTGTACAGCTCCACCAGTTCGGTCGAGGAGGGGAACCCCTCGGCGGAGGTCGCGGGAGCGGAGTCGCCGACCAGGCCGTCGGGCTGCTCCCGGTAGACGAGCATCAGCCCCAGGTCCACGAGCGGGTCCCCGAGGGTGGCCATCTCCCAGTCCAGGACGGCCGTGAGATCGCCCTCGGGGGTGATGAGGACGTTGTCGAGCCGGTAGTCGCCGTGCACGATCGCGGGCGCCGACTGCTCGGGGACCGTCCGCGCCAGACGCTCGTGCAGTTCGTCGATCCCGGGGACGTCCCGGCTGCGCGAGGCGTCGAGCTGCTTGTGCCACCGCCGCACCTGGCGTTCCAGGAAACCGGAGGGGCGGCCGAAGCCGCCGAGCCCGACCTCCGCGGGCACCACCGCGTGCAGTTCGCCCAGTGTGGCCACGAGCGACTCCGCCGCGGCGCGGGTCCGCTCGGCGCCCAGCACCGCGATCTCGTCGCGGGTGCGGAACGGAGTGCCCGCCACGTGCTCCATGACGTAGAACGGCGCCCCGAGCACGTCGGGGTCCTCGCACAGGGTGTACGTGCGCGGGACGGGGACGGGGGTGTCGCGCAGCGCCGTCATCACGCGGTACTCGCGCGCCATGTCGTGCGCGGTCGCCAGCACGTGCCCCAGCGGCGGGCGGCGCACCACCCACACGCCGGCTCCGTCGGTGACGGCGTAGGTCAGGTTGGACTTGCCGCCCGCGATGACCCGTCCGGTCAGCGGGCCCGCGACCAGCCCGGGCGTCGCCCGGTCCAGGTACGCCCGCAGCCGCTGCGGGTCCAACCCGGGAAGCTCCTCGGTCACGTCCCGTCCTTCCCCGTGAAGACCTTCCCCCTCAGGCGCCGCATCCCCGCCAGCCAGCCGTCGGTGTCGGCGGCCCGGGCCGCGTAGTACCCGGCGACCTGCGGGTGGGGCAGGATGAGGAAGCGTCCGTCCGCCAGCCCCGCCATGACCGCGTCGGCGGCCTCCTCGGGGGTGATCGCGTCCGCGTCCATCAGCGCCTTCCCAGTCGGCCCGCTGGCCTCCAGCATCGCGGTGCGCACCCCCATCGGGCAAACGCACTGCACGGTCACGCCCCGGTCCCCGTAGGTGGCCGACAACCACTCGCCGAACGCCAGTGCGGCGTGTTTGGTCACCGAGTAGGGCGCGCTGCTGAGCATCGTCAGCAGTCCCGCCGCCGAGACGGTGGACACGAACCTCCCCTGGCCCCGCTCCAGCCAGCCGGGCAGGAGTTCGCGCGCGGCGCGCACGTGCGCCATCACGTTGACCTGCCAGGACAGTTCCCAGTCGAACTCCGGGGTCTCGGGTCCGGACCGACGCCCACACCGGCGTTGGCCACGTAGAGGTCGATCGCGCCCAGGTGGGCGCCCGCCTCGGCGACGAGCTCCGTGACGCCCTCCTCGCTCGCCGCGTCGCCCGGCACGGCCACCCCGCCGATTTCGTCGGCCACGGCCCTGGCCGCGGCGGCGTCCAGGTCGTTGACGACCACGCGCGCCCCGGCCCCCGCCAGCCGGCGCGCGAGCGCGGCCCCGATCCCGTTGCCCGCCCCCGTGACGACGGCGCCGCGTTCGCTCAGCTTCATGTCAGAAACCTCCGGTGAGCGTGACGCCACCGTCCAGGACGAGCGTGCGGCCGGTGATCCAGGCGGCGTCGTCGGAGAGCAGGAAGGCGACGGCGCCGGCCACGTCCTCGGGGACGCCGAGGCGGCCTAGCGGGTAGGCGGCGGCGGCCTCCTTCTCGCGCCCCTCGTACAGGGCCGAGGCGAAGCGCGTCTTGACCAACGCGGGAGCCACCCCGTTGACGCGCACGTCCGGCGCGAGTTCCACGGCAAGATCGGCGGTGATGTGGCTGAGCATCGCCTTGGTGGCGCCGTAGAAGCCGATGCCGGGCGCGGGCTGGTGCCCGGCGATGGACGAGACGTTGACGACCGCGCCGCCGTGCTCGCCCATCCACGCCTTGTGCGCCGACCGGACCCACGCGAGCGCGGACAGCACGTTGACCTCGACCATCTTGCGCGCGGCGGACGGGTCCAGGTCGATCAGCCGACCGAACACCGGGTTGATGCCGGTGTTGTTGACCAGCAGGTCGACGCTGCCGAAGGCCTCCATGGCGGTGGCGATCGCGGCGTCCTGGTGCTCCGGGTCGTCGGCCTTGCCGGGCACGGCGACAGCATGGTCGGGGCCTCCCAGGGCCTCGACCGCCTCGTCCAGGGCCTCCGCGCCGCGCGCGGTCAGGCACACCCGCGCGCCCTCGTCGACGAGGCGTCGGGCGATCCCCAGGCCGATGCCGCGGCTGGCGCCGGTGACGATGGCGGTCCGCCCGCCGAACCTGGATGTCATCTGGTTCTCCTTAGACCGACTGGTCGGTATGTATGAGGGGACTCTACGCCGCCCCGCGGGCGCGCCGCAAGGGGACCCCGGGGCCGCCACGCGCGACAATGGCGCTGGGACGAACCGGCCCGGACCGCGAACGGCTGAGCGAGGCTTCCATGGCAACCGAGGTGATCGACGCGCCGGACCGACGCCGCTACGAGTTCAGGATCGACGGGAAGACCGCGGGCTCTTCCGAGTACGTGCGCACCGGTGACGTGGTCGCCTTCACGCACACCGAGATCGTCCGCTCCCGCGAGGGGAGGGGCTGGGCGGGACCCCACTGCGCCAGGCCCTGGACGACGTCCGCCACCAGGGGCTGTCCGTCCTGCCACTGTGCCCGTTCGTCAAGGAGTGGATCGCCCGTCACCGCGAGTACGCGGACCTGGTCCACCGGGCGCCGGCGGAGTAGGGGGACCGCGATGACCGACTACGGACGCGACGTCGCCTTCGGCGTCTTCCCCACACCCAGCGCCGACCCCGCCGACCTGAGGACCCTGTGGGCGGTCCTGGCCGCGGCCGAACACGGCGGACTGGAGTTCGCCGGGATCCAGGACCACCCCTACCAGCGCGCGCACCTGGACACCTGGACCCTCATGGCCGCCGTTCTGTCCCGGACCGAGCGGTTGCGGGTCTTCCCGGACGTGACCAACCTGCCCCTGCGCTCGCCCGCGATCATCGCCAAGGCGGCGGCCAGTCTGGACGTGCTCTCCGACGGCCGTTTCGAACTGGGACTCGGCGCGGGCGCGTTCTGGGACGCGGTGGCGGCGATGGGCGGGCGGGCGCGTGCGCCGCGCGAGGCCGCCGACGCCCTCCTGGAGGCCGTCGAGGTGATCAGACTGCTGTGGTCGGACGCCCGGTCGGTGCGCTTCGAGGGCGAGCACTACCGGCTGTCCGGGGTCCGGCCGGGGCCCGCGCCCGCCCACGACATCGGGATCTGGCTGGGCGTCCTGGGGCCGCGGCTGCTGCGCGCCCTGGGCCGGGTGGCCGACGGCTGGCTGCCCTCCAGCGGCTACGCCCGTCCGGCCCAGCTCGCGGACATGCACGCGCGGATCGACGCGGGCGCCGCTGAGGCGGGTCGCGACCCCGCGTCGATCCGGCGGGCCTACAACGTGTGGGGCAGTATCACCGACGGCTCGTCCGGAGGGTTCCTGGAGGGGCCCGTGGAGCAGTGGGTGGACGAGCTGACCGAGCTGGTACTGGAGTACGGCATGGACACGTTCGTGTTCGGTCCGGCGGCGGAACCGGTCGCGCAGGTGAGCCGGTTCGCCGCGGAGGTGGCTCCCGCCGTCCGCGAAGCGGTGTTGGCCGAACGGGGGTGACCGCGGCGGGGTGGTGCACCTAGCGGGACGGGTCGAGGGTCAGCTTTCCGACGGTGCCGCGCGAGCGCAGGTCCTCGTGCGCCCGACGCGCCTCGGACAGGGGGTAGGTTCCGCCGAGGACTGGCCGCAGACGGCCGTCGGCGACCATCGCGAACAGCTCCGCCATGGCCTGGCCGACCACGTCGCCGGGCAGAGTCCAGGCGTGCGGCAGCCACATCCCGGCGACGGTGGTCGAGAAACGCATGAGGTTGGTCGGCTGCACCGGCGTGGGCTCCGCACGCGAGGCCATTCCGTAGAACGCCAGACGGCCGAACGGGGCCAGCGCCCGGATGCTCTCGTCGGTCACCCTGCCGCCGGCCATGTCGAGGACCGCGTCCACCCGCCGACCCCCGTTGGCCGCGACGATCGCCTCGGTCATGTCGGGGGCGGCGGAGTCCACGACGCGTCGGCGCCCAGATCGAGGGCGAGGTCGCGCTTGGCCTGGCTGCTGGCGACCGCGATGACCCGGCCGGCGCCGAACTCCTTGGCGAGTTGGACGGCGAGCGTGCCCACCCCGCCCGCGGCGGCGTGCACGACCACGGACTCGCCCGGGTCCAACCGCACGCTCCTGCGCAGCAGCACCCAGGCGGTCGTGCCCTGGACGACGAGCGCGAGCGCGGCCTCGTCGGAGACCCCGTCGGGGACGTCGAAGGTCGTGCCCGGCGTGGCCACGGCGCGTTCGGCGTAGCCCCCGCCGCCGAGGACCGCCACGACGCGGCGGCCGTCGGCGGCGCGTCCGACGATCTCACCGCCCGGGACCATCGGCAGGGAGGAGGGGGCGAGGTAGCTGTTCTCGGCCTGGTGGGTGTCGGCGTAGTTGATCCCGGCTCGGGACACCTCGACGAGGATCCCGTCCGGCCCCGGCTCGGGGTCGGGGAGCTCGGTGGGCACGAGGACCTCGGGTCCGCCGAACTCGGTGATCTGGATGGCGCGCATGGTGGCCTCCGTTCACGGATACGTACCGACCGGATGGTATGGCACGGAGCGATCGCCCGCGTACGTCACCCCCTCGATGGGCGCCGTGCCCGGCCCGCCCCTTGCACGACGAACCTGACGTTGTTAGGAAAGGGGGCGACAAACCTGACGGGAGGCCACCGGTGGGCGTCGAGCGGATCGTGACGACGGAGGGCGGACGGGCGCGGGGCATCCCCTCGCCGCGCTCCGCGGACGGGAACGTCACCGTCTTTCGAGGGTTGCCCTACGCCGCGCCGCCCTTCGGAGCGAACCGGTTCGCCGCGCCCGAGCCCGCGCCGGAGTGGGAGGGCGTGCGCGAGTGCGCGCACTTCGGACCCCCGGCGCCCCAGAGCGTGGGGATGATCGGCGCCCACCCCTGGCGGCCCGGGACCTCGCTGGACTGCCTGACGCTCAACGTGTGGACCGGAGCGCGGGAGGGGGACCGCGCTCCCGTCCTGGCGTGGATTCACGGCGGCGCCTACATCGTCGGTCCTCCGCGGAGGCGACCTACGACGGCACCCGGCTGGCCGAGAACGGGCTCGTCGTGGTGAGCCTCAACTTCCGCCTCGGGTTCGAGGGCTACGGCCACGTCCCCGGGCGGCCGGACAACCGGGCGCTGCTCGACCAGGTCGCCGCCCTGCGCTGGGTCCGCGACAACATCACGGCCTTCGGCGGGGACCCGGGCAACGTCACGGTAGCGGGGGAGTCCGCAGGGGCGGGCGCGGTGGCGTGCCTGATGGCCTCGCCCCTGGCACGGGGTTCCTTCCGCCGAGCCGTCGTGCACAGTCTCCCGGGCGACACGCTGTCGGCGGAGTCGGCCCTGGCCGTCGCCGAGCGCGTGGCCGAGGCGGCGGGGGCGCCCTGGAGCCCGAGGCGCTCGCCGAACAGCCTCCGGAACGGCTCCTGGCGGCCACCGACGACGTCCTGCGGCGTCGGCCGGGCGCCCTCACCTGCTACGCGCCCGTGGTCGGCGGCCCGGAACTGCCAGTGTCCCCGCTCCGAGCGGTCGCCGAGGGATCGGCGCGCGACACGGACCTGCTCATCGGCCACAACGCGCACGAGTACCGGCTCTTCACCGGGCTGGGTGGCGGCGCGGGCATCGCCGACGAGGCCGCCCTCACCAGGGCCGCCGTCAGGGCGGGGCTGCCCGAGGGCGCGGTGGCCGGCTACCGGGCGCTGTACCCGTCGGCCACCCTGGACGAGTTGTACGACGAGATCATGGGCGACGCCCTGTTCGCGGAGTACACGGTGCGCTTCGCCGAGGGGCACGCGGCCGGGGGCGGCCGGTCGCACTTCTTCCGACTGACCGCCGAGACCACCGTGCTGGGCGGCAGGCTCGGCGCCTGCCACGCCTTCGACCTGCCCTTCGCGTTCGGCACGCTCGACACCGACATGGCCCGGTTCCTGCTGGACGACACGGTCACCGACGACCACCGGTCGCTGTCCAAGCGGATGCTGGACGCCTGGGCCGCCTTCGCCGCCTCCGGCGACCCGGGTTGGCCGCCGGTGACGGCCGAGGCGACCCCGGTCAGGGTGTGGGACCTGGTCGACGACCTCCATCCGACCGATCGCTCGGCCGTGCGCGACCTGTGGAGGGGCGTGCCCCTCGACCCCCGTTGACGCGTGGCCGGAGCCCGCTCTCCCGACGCTCCCCGCCCCTCGGCGGCGCGGGCCGTACGGAACGGCGCACGGCGTGGAGACGACCCGTGTCCGCCACCTGCGGGCGGGTGGCGTCCCGTGTCGTCGCGGGTGAGGGCGGACCCGTGGACGGCGAGCGCGCGGCGACGGTGATCCCCGGCTCGGAGGCCCCCGCGACCGCGCCCGACCGGGACCCTCGGGCCCCGGTCGGGCGCGGGGACGCTACCTACTCAGACCGGCACGGCGCAGGGCGTCGGCCATCGCGCCGGAGGGGGCGTCCTTTCGGTCCTGCCCGCCCCGGCCGCCGCCCCACGACCCTGCCGCCGCCCCGCGCGCCGGTCACCGCGGCCGCCGCGCTCGTCCCTGCCGCCGCGCTCGTCGCTGCCGCCGCGGCCGTCGCGCGCCCGGAGGACTCGTCGTCCAGGCGCATGGTGAGCGAGATGCGCTTGCGCGGGACGTCGACGTCCCGGACCTTCACCCGGACCACGTCGCCAGGCTTGACCACGTCGCGCGGGTCCTCGACGAAACGGTTCGACAGCGCCGACACGTGCACCAGGCCGTCCTGGTGCACGCCCACGTCCACGAACGCACCGAACGCGGCCACGTTGGTCACCACGCCCTCCAGGATCATCCCGGGCTCCAGATCGTCCAGCTTCTCCACGCCCTCCTTGAAGGTCGCGGTCGTGAACGCGGGTCGCGGGTCTCGGCCGGGCTTGTCCAACTCGGCGAGGATGTCGGTGACGGTCGGCAGGCCGAACGTGTCGTCGACGAAGTCCTGGGGCCGGATCCGCGACAGCGCCTCCCCGTCGCCGATCAGCGACCGCAGATCGGTGCCGGCCCGGTCCAGGATGCGGCGCACGACCGGGTACGCCTCGGGGTGCACGGCCGAGGCGTCGAGCGGGTCGTCGCCGCCGGGCACACGGAGGAAGCCCGCGCACTGCTCGAATGCCTTGGGGCCCATCCGCGGGACCGAGCGCAGTGTCCCACGCGTCCTGAAGGGGCCGTTGGCGTCGCGGTGGGCGACGATGTTGCGGGCCAGGGTGGACGTCACGCCCGACACCCGGGTCAGCAGGGGGACCGACGCCGTGTTGACGTCCACGCCCACACCGTTCACGCAGTCCTCGACGACCGCGTCGAGCGAGCGCGACAGCTTCGCCTCGGCCAGGTCGTGCTGGTACTGGCCGACGCCGATGGACTTGGGGTCGATCTTGACCAGCTCGGCCAGCGGATCCTGGAGCCGGCGGGCGATGGAGGCCGCGCCACGCAGGGACACGTCCAGGTCGGGCAGCTCCTCGGAGGCGTAGGCGGAGGCCGAGTACACCGACGCGCCCGCCTCGGACACCATCACTTTGGTCAGCTTGAGCTCGGGGTGGCGCCGGAGGAGGTCGGCGGCGAGCCGATCGGTCTCGCGCGAGGCCGTTCCGTTGCCGATCGCGACGAGCTCCACGCCGTGCTCGGCGCTCAGCCGAGCCAGCGTGGCCAGGGAGCCCTCCCAGTCCTTGCGCGGCGCGTGCGGGAAGATCGTGTCGGTCGCCACGACCTTGCCCGTGCCGTCGACGACCACGACCTTCACACCCGTGCGCAGGCCCGGGTCCAGGCCCAGCGTCGGACGGGATCCGGCGGGGGCGGCCAGGAGCAGATCGCGCAGGTTGGCGGCGAAGACGTTCACGCCCTCGTCCTCGGCCCGTTGCCACAGCCGCATGCGCACATCGATGTCCAGACGGACCAGGACGCGCGTGCGCCAAGCCCAGCGGACGGTGTCCTGGAGCCAGCGGTCGGCGGGGCGACCGCGGTCCACGATGCCGAAGCGGTGGGCGATGGCGTCCTCGTAGGAACTGCGGGGCGTGGTTCCGTCGGCCCTCTCGGCGGGCGGCTCCTCCGGCTCCAGGGTGAGGGTGAGCACCTCCTCCTTCTCGCCCCGGTACAGGGCCAGGACACGGTGGGAGGGCAGTTCGGTCAGGGGCTCCGAGAAGTCGAAGTAGTCGGCGAACTTCGCGCCCGACTCCTCCTTGCCCTCGCGGACGGCCGATCCCAGGCGGCCCCGGTTCCACAGCCGTTCGCGGAGCACCCCCGTCAGGTCGGCGTCCTCGGCGAAGCGCTCGACGAGGATCGCGCGGGCTCCGTCCAGGGCGGCCTTGGCGTCGGCCACGCCCCCGTCGGCGTCGACATAGGCGGCGGCGCTCTCCCACGGGTCCAGCGAGGGGTCGGCCAGCAGCCCCTCGGCCAGCGGTTCGAGCCCGGCCTCGCGCGCGATCTGGGCTTTGGTGCGACGCTTGGGCTTGTAGGGGAGGTAGATGTCCTCAAGGCGGGCCTTGGAGTCGGCGGCGTTGATCCTCGCCTCCAACTCCTCGTCCAACTTGCCCTGGGAGCGGATCGACTCCAGGATCGACGTTCGGCGTTCGGCCAGCTCGCGGAGGTAGCGCAGGCGTTCCTCCAGTGTGCGCAGCTGCGCGTCGTCCAGCCCGCCGGTCGCCTCCTTGCGGTATCGGGCGACGAAGGGCACGGTCGATCCGCCGTCGAGGAGTCCGACGGCGGCGGTGACCTGGTGCGCGCCGACGCCGAGCTCGTCGGCGATGCGCTGGTCGATCGTGGGTGTCACAGGGGTCGTCACGGGTAAACGTCCGCTCTCTGGCTGTTCGGTGCTGGGCCATTGTCTCGGCGGGACGGACGGTTGTCATCCCGGCGCGGCCCGTGGCCCAGCCTCCGTAGCCGCGCGGCCCTGGGATCGGCGACGGCGCGGACCGGTGGCCCGTGGCGGGCGGAGCCGCTCAGGGACCGTTGCCCTCCAACA
The DNA here is from genome assembly GCF_001942255.1 of Nocardiopsis sp. CNR-923. Taxonomy (GTDB): domain Bacteria; phylum Actinomycetota; class Actinomycetes; order Streptosporangiales; family Streptosporangiaceae; genus Nocardiopsis. The sequence continues at coordinate 24,602 of NZ_MKKC01000089.1, read as the reverse complement.
GGTCCGGGGCGTAGTACTCGTCCACCGGGATCGGGCCCCGGTACCCCTGACACATGCACTGGCGGCATGGCACCACGTGCAGGTCAGGGCTACCGCGAAGGGGCGTCAGGGGCCTAAGAGGGTGCCTAACTGTCTTCCTCCACCGCCTCGCTCGCCAGGATCACGTCCATACGCTGGGCCCCCTCGGTGAGCACGGGCCTCAGCTCCCGTCGATAGTACGTCTCCGTGGTCACCGTCGTGGCGTGGCCGGCGATGCGCGCGATCTCCTCGACCGGGACACCGTCCGCGGACATGAGGGAGACGAAACTGTGTCGCAGCTCCCGCAGTGTCCAGTTCGCCAGCCCGGCCCGTTTGATGATGGGCCGGAACATTTTGTGCGTGGTGAAGCGCGTGTAGGACTTCCCCAGCGCTGTGCAGAACACCAGGCCTGTGTTGTGCCAGCGCTCACCGGCTTGCGCCCGCTGCCGGTCCTGCTCCTGGCGGCGGATCCTCAGAGCCTCCACCGCGAGTCCCCCCAGGGCGAGTGTGCGCTTGCTTTTCCGTGTCTTGGTGTCGCCGCCCACGCGGTCAGAGCGCCACACGGAAATGGATGGAGGGATGGGTGGCTCCGCGTTCGGGTCGCCTTCCAGATCCACTAGATCCCATTGCAGGGCCCGAGCCTCTTCGTTACGGATTCCCGTGGTCAGCATCACGACGATGTAGGCGTAGAGTGCGTAGCCGCGCGCTGCGCTGACAAGGGCCCGCGCTTCTTCCAGCGTCAGTGACTTGCTTGCGCGTCCGGGACGCCCATCAGGCGCTTCCACCAGATCCGCCACATTGCGGATGACCTTGCCGCGTTTCTGCGCCTGCTTGATAGCGGACCTCAGGATCCACAGGAGCCGTCGAACGACCGACGTGGCCAGCGCATCGGCTCTGTCATCGAGCCATTCCTCGACGTCTTCCGGTTCGAGGTCGCGCAGTTTGAGACGACCCACGGAGCCTTTGATGTGGACCCTGAACTGCTGGTGGTACTGGTCGACGGTGTCCGCGGAGCGTCCCTTCTTGGGGGTGCTCAGCCATTCCTCGACCGCGTCAGCGACCGTGTATCGAGCGGAGGACTTGACCCCTGCCTCTACTTCGTTGCGCAGCTTGCGGAGCTCGTTGCGCACCTCGGTCTTCGTGGCCCCGTAGACCTTGGGGCGGCGTCGCTTTCCGCGTGCGTCCAATCCAAGCGAGATGGCTCCCACATAGCACTTCTTCGTGCTGTCCCAGTGGATGCTTCCCTCACCGCGTCGACCGCGGCGCTTCTTCGGTTCCTCGGGATCTGGGCTGGTGGTCATGCGGTGTGTTCCTTTCCATGGATGCGGAACCCGGTGTTGTGCGTGGCGGTGCGAACCGAGGTGTGTGAGGACTCAGACTGCGACGCGGCGGTGCATCGCGCACGGCGTGCAGTGGCGGGGGTGGGGTGTTTTGGCCGGCCTCGAAAGCGGCTTCCGCACGCCATGCACTCACCCGACTCGGCGGACTCGGACGGTTGGGGAGCGGGAGAGAGTTGCCGCATTGAACCGTCACCACCGTCAATACCGTCACCATGGCCGTGTTCACCCTGGTCAGCCTGGGTGCTGGAGGGTGACGGTCGGAACGGTCGACCGTCACCATCGATCGGCTGACCGTCACCGTCATCTGTGAGCGTGGTGACGGTTGAGCCGAGTGGTGACGGTTGGGTGACGGTTGCAGATCCCCGACCGTCACCGCTGTCTGTGCTGTTCAGGAGGTTGCTGAGGTCAGCTAGTGACGGTGGTGACGGTTGGATGCGCCCACTCTCCGCTGAGGGGGTCAGCAGGTGCAGCCGTTTCCCGCCGTGTCCCCGCTTGGTGCTGTAGTCGATGCCCATGGTCCGCAGCGCCGGGGCGATGCGCTTGAGCGCGCCACCGGCCGCACGCGGGCTGGTCGGCCAGCCCTTCGCGCGGGGTTTGGGCTTGAGGTCGACACCATCGCCTATGTGCACATGGTCCAGTTCGGCCAGAAGTTCCCCGGCGCTCCCGCTCCACTCGGTGCCCCGGATGCGCATCATCTCCAGTACCGCCGAACCGAATGCGTCGCCTTCCAGCACATCGGCGACGACGTCCCGGGATCCCTCGGTGTAGGTCCGTAGCGTGTTCCAGCCGTTCAAGTGGTCGATGGTGGCCAGAACACGGGCGAAGTCGGCCATGCGGGGCTTGCGCTCCAAGTCGACATGTGGACGGGCCTTGAGTACCCGGGCCAACAGGTCGAACAGGGACGCCAGAATCGCCGGGTGCGCGTCAGCGTAGGCGCGCTCGATCTCGGCTTCGTCCCGCCGCTTGCTGTCGGGGATCAGCTGAAGTTCGAGGGTGAGCATGCGCTCGGCCAAGTCACCCTTGAGCGCTCCGGCGTCGATCGTGGTCATCGCGAGGACTCGCCGAAACTCCAGCGCGATCAGGTCGTCATCGGTGTAGAGGGCGCGCTCTGGGATTCCCGCGCCGGTCACCGCCATGCACAGCGTGTCCGACAGCCAGTCGGGAATCCTGGAGACGTTGTCCAAGCAGATCGCCCACGAATTGAACGCCTGCGTCGACCACGCCTTCATGTCACGCGGAGGCAGACGCTTCGGCGCGCCTGAGGGGTCGAGCAAGTTCACCGCGGCCTTGGCCGCGTTCGACTTCCCCGTTCCCTGCTCTCCGGTGAAGGTGAGGATCGGGTGGGGGATGTCGGGCATGAAACCCGCCACCAGCCATCCGACCAGGAGTCGGAAGTGCTCCTCGTCGATGTTGAGCAGCGCGTGGAGCTTGGCTAGGCCGTCACCCTCGCGGATGGGATCCGGAAGGGGGCGCATGATCTGGGACCGGCGGAAGGTGACGGGGGATCGAGAACGGCGCTCCCATGCGCCAGGACCGATGATCACGCAGCGGCCGTCGGGTGTACCCAGGTCCACGACGATCTGGTCCCCGTCGTTGGCCACGCGCGGGCTCAGGCGGCGTTGTTCGCAGCGCCCGGCCTTGCCCTCCAAGACCATGGCCGCGTCGGTCAACGCGGACTGGGAGGGCACCCTCCCGCGGTTCTCGCTCCCGTAGACGTCCGCCAGGCGCGCCCGGAGGCCGGCCTTTCCCCTCAACGGCAGGGCGACGTTGGGGCCGTCCTTCTCAACCGCGTAGGGGCGACCGTCGTCGGACAGGAACAACTCATACCTGCGCACCGTGAGTTCCACGAGCTGTGCGGCGACGGACACGCCCTCCTGACCGTCACCGTCATCGCCATCGGCCGACGGGAGAGGAGAAGGCGACGCAGCGGAGGAAGGGACGGGGACGAGCTCGGTCACGCCGTATCCCGCGGCGGCGTGGTCGGAGAAGTCCTTGCCTTCCTTGGCCTGCACCACTCTCACCGAATGGGCATGGCCTTCCAGTCCAGAAGAGATCGCGGCGGCGTGGGCGTAGCCGGGTTCGTCCCGGTCAGCGATTACCACGACGTCGGCCCCTGACAGGACCTCGTTGTACTCGCGGCGCCACTTGCTCCGCTGGCCAGCCTTCGCCGCTCCGTCGTAGTTGCAGGTTGCCACCACACCAGCGCGCTCTAAGGCATGGACATCCTTCTCACCTTCAGCGAGGTAGACCGTCTGCCCCTGGGCGACGGCCTCGATGACGGCGGGAAGGCGGTAGAGCACGCGACGTTCCACGGCCTGTTTCCAGAGCCACCCGCCGCGGCCATCTGGCTTACGGCAGCGGAAGTCCTTGGGAACACGGCGTTCCTTGACGAAGAGCACACGCCCCTGTTCGTCGGTGTACTCGTACTCAGCCGTGACCGTGCTCCGCTGCGCACCGGCGGCTTGTGGATCGTCCCGCAGGTCGCTTCGGCTCCAGCCGAGAACATCCAAGACGTCGTCCTTAGCGCATCCCACGTGGCAGTGGAAGACCACGCCGCGATACTTGCTGGCGGGACCGATCGACAGGGAAGGAGAGTGGTCCTCGTGCGCTGGGCACTGGGCCTTCCTCCCAGAACCGTCGACGTGTTTGCCCAGTTCGGCCAACCGCTGGATCAGGCGTTCGTGAGCACTCATATGTGCCACGCCCCTTGGCTCCGATGCTGGTTGGTAGCCATCAACGTTTGCTACTTTCCGTAATCGACAATGGGAAGGTGGTAGCTGACTGTGGGAGGGGTGCAACCCTGCCCCACAGGGCTGTTCCGGGGTGTTGTCGCAGGTCGAGCTAGTGCGCTACACGCCTGCTCGGACGCGTTTTTGGCGCGCTAGTGGGGTCGCTAGTACTAGCGACTCTCACCGCTAGTGGAAGCGGCCGGTTTCAGACGTCACCCGGACCGGTTTTGGTCACGCTCCGCGATCACGGCGGTGACCTCGTCCAGGCTGATCCCGTACTTGGTGGACCGCTTGCCGTTCACCGTCCGCCCGACCGGTCCGGGCTTGATCCCGTAGGGCTTGACGGCAGTGTTGAGCTGACGGGCCTTGGCGGTGTCCTCCAACTGCGCCCACGGCCCGTACACCTGCGGGCGAAGATCGGCGAGCCGGTCGACCAGGTCCACCGACCACACCTTGTCCTCACCCCGGGGCCAGACCGCGGCCAGGTCCTCAAGCACGTCGCTGGCGGCCGGAGCGGCAGCGGCGGCTTCTTCCCCTGCGGCCACCCCCGTCAGGCGTCCGGCCCGCTCCCGCAGAACGCGGGCACGGTCAGCGACCCTCTCAGCGTCGGGGCCGTCCACGAACGCGCTGCGGCAGATCAGCGGGTCGTCGGCCACACCCACCGCATAGGCGATGCCCTTGTCGGACATGGTGAACGTCGTGGACCGCAGCCCGTTCTTGTAGCTGGACGTCCCAAGAACCATGTCGTTCTCGACCTGCCCCATCACCTTGAAGCACAACCGCAGACCCACGTTCGCGGACACCCCCGTGGGGATGGCGTCCTTGTCCGGTCGCTGCGTGGCCGCGATCAGGATGATCCCCAACGCGGGCCCCAGACGGATCATCTCCTCGGCGATCTGGCTGGCCTCGGTGCCCAACTCCTTGTGGTCGAACAGCATCTGGCACTCGTCCACCGCGAACACGATCGGGTGCAACCCGAGCTTCTTGTTCGCGGCCAACTCGGGGGTGACCTTGTTCTCCGGGCACAGATCCCGCGGCAAGCCAGCGATGACGTCGGCCCGCCGGACCAGTTCTTTGCGGACCTCACGCAGGGACCGCAGAGCCCGTTCCAAGACGGGGTCGGTGAACCCCTGACCGTAGTCGTGGCAGACCTGTTCGAGCATCGACAGGTCACCGGTGCCCTTCAGCTCGAAGATCCGCAGCTGGACGGTGACGTCCAACGCCGCGGCCAGCAACAGCACCCGCAACGCGAACGTCTTGCCCATCCTGGGGATCGCGCCGATCAGCAGGTTCGCGAACATCAACGTGACGTTGACGGGACGTCCGCGCTGGTCGACCCCGTAGGGGAGCGGGTCGAAGATGCTGGCCGAACCGCTCTCCAGGAGCGGCCAGGGGGCCTGTTTGGCCTTGTTCATGGGCTGGTCACCCACCCACAACACCAACCGGCCCGGGTGTTCGTCGGAGACACCCTCGGGCCACACACACCCCAAGGGCGGCGCAGGCCGGAGGCGAGCTTCTCACGCCGCTCCACCACGTCCGCGGCGGTGACCCCGTAGGGCAGGTCAACCTCGGCCCGCCACCCGGGGCCGTCCCGGGTGATGGGGGCGGTGAAGCCGATCCCCGCACCCTTGGGGGCCAGGGCCTTGGTGACCTCGCTGATCCCCAACGCCCCCAGGGCGCGCAGCACGGCGTCGGAGTCAAGCTTGGCCACATGGGTGGGCAGCACGGCCCGGTCGATGATCGGCCGGTCCGGACGGCGCCCGAGGAGTCCGAGCACCAGGGACGCGCCGAACAGCGTCCACCACGCTCCGATGGTGGCCACGCCCACCGCGCCGAGGGTGACCAGCACCGGCAGGACGGCCACGACGGTGAGGATGACGCGGGCCTTGACGCGGTGGTCGTGGCGCATTGTCAGCATCAGGTACCGCTGGGAGTCGCCGTTGACCTTGCTGAGCAGTCCCTCACCGAGGTCCATCCTCAGCTCACGCCCAGCGGCCTCCCTGATCAGCGCCCGGGACTCGGTGTCGGCGACCCAGCGGGTATAGCCGCCCACGACACGGGCCAGCCCACGCGGGGAGCGGCCCATCAGCCGGAGCACGTACAAGGGTGAGCGGGTGGCGTGGTAAGCGCCCACGTGGGCGTAGTAGGCGACCACCCACCGAGCCACCCGACCGGCCTCGGAGGTCGAGCGCATCCACGGGGGCAGGACGGGTCGGGCGGTACGGGACCGCTCGGCGAGGCCGGCGAGCCAGTGGGACTCCTGGGCCCACTCATCGACCTGGGCGTCCACACGGAGCACCGGGCTGGCGTCGTCAGTGTCCAGGACCTCCACGTCGGCGTCCTCGACCACCTCCACACCGGCACTGGCGTCCGGGGTGGGGGCTCACTCGCGGGTTCGGGGGTGGTGGCGGTTGGGGAAGGGCAGCACCCGCCCGTCAGTGTCCTGCCCGTGGGGCAGTTCCCAGGGCGCGTGGTACGGGGTGGGGCGGCTCATGCTGCGTTCTCCTCACGGGCAGCGGGGATGGCGGTCAAGTGGGCGGGGTCGGTGACGGTCCCGGTGCGTTCGGCGCGCATCGACAGCACCCGCTTGGCGCGGTCGAACCCGCACCCCAGAGCACTCTGAACACGGCGCACGGAAGCGCCCTCGGGCATTTGTCCGGCCGCGATGATCTGGTCGAGGCGCTCGGCCAGATCCTCATCCGCAAGCGCCCGGGTGGACTGCTGGGAAGCGGTCGGGGTGGCCGCTTTGGGGAGCGTGCGGCCCTTGTCGGAGCGGGCTTTGGCGGGTGCTTCCGAAACCCGCTGTTTGGGCTGGTCAGGGGTCGAACGGCGACCGCTCTCAGCAACGGTTCCGGGAGCGGCCTCGATCGCGGCCGGGGTCTTGCTCCCAACGGCAGGGCCACAGCACCGGATAACGGGCAGCCGCACCGCCCCGGCGGGGATATCGAGCGCACGCACAGCGTTCCGGGACCGGTCCACCGAGGCCGCTTCCGGAGCGGTGTCGGGGGTGCTCTCAAAAGCGCTCTCGCCACCCTCACGCGGGGCGGTCTCAGAAGCGGCCTTCTCATCCGCGTCAGTGGTGTCGAGGGTGTCCAACAGCGGTGCGCCCTGGGTGGGGTTGGCCTGGGTGACAGCGCTCTCGATCAGCCCGATCAGGTGCGCGGTGGTGGCCGCTCCGATGGGCCCCAGCGAGTGCGCGATCAGACCGCCCACACCCTGCCAGGACAGGGCATCGGGCCAATGTCCGATCGCGTTGAGCACGATCGAGACGCCCAACGCGCCCTTCATGATGGTGTCGGCCTGGTCGCCGAGGATGCCGCCGGAGGTGGACAGCCACGACCGGCACAGGATGATCCACCCCACTCCGGTGATCAGCGCCGGTTCCAGCAACCACAGCGCCCACCACATCGCGGTGCCCGCAGGGGTGGCGGTCATGGTGGTGACCCCGGCGTGGACTCCGGCGGTCGACCAGATCCCGAACGCGGCCAGAACCGGGAGCAGCACGAGCAGGGACAGGGTGCGGGTGCGTGAGATGCGCAGGGCGCGGGCTTCGGCGGTGCCGCGCACGTCCGCGGCGGCCTTGGCCTTGCGCAGCCGGTCGGTGGCCTTGTCCCGTAGCGCCCGTTGGCGGATGCGGCGCTGGTCACGGGCGGCGGTCTGGCGTGAGCGTAGCCGGTCCAGACGGTCAGCGGTGCGGGCCTCAGTGGTCGCGCGTTCTCGGCCAGTTCCCGGCGGATCTTTGCGGCCTCGGTGGTGTCGGGGTGGGGTGCCATCAGCGTGTGCCTCCTTCCGGGTGTCGGGTGGGGATGGGGGGCAGGGGGCGGGCGACCAGGTCGGCGGTGTGGTCCAGGGCCAGGGCGGCCCCGGCCAGCGGCAGGGCCGCCAGCCGGAGCACGACCACGACCAGGGCCAGAAGCAGCACCACGGCGAGGGTGAGGACACCGGCGGTCTGGATCATGTGCGTGGTCGTCACCGGTCGTCCTCCTCGGTGAGCGGTCCGAAGAAGGCCTCGACCTCGTCGCGGAGCATGATCCGCCCGGTCTGGGTGTTGAGGAGCGTGTCGGTGGGGACTTCCCACACGTCGCCATCGCGGTCGATGTAGCGCTTGGTCATCGGTTCGCCTGCCTCGTGTCGCGGGAACGGCGGGCAACGGTGCGCGTCTGGGTGAGGAGGCGGACCCGGCGGCGGATGCTGGAACGGCGGCGGTGCCAGGAGTCGGCACCCGCGAGCGCGAGAAAGCCGCACGCGGCGGCGAAGATCGCGAGGAGGACCGGGTTGGTGCCCTCGTCGACGGCGATCCCAGCGGCCAAAAGCGCGACCAGAGCGGCGAGGAACACGTTGATCTGTCGGTGTCGCATGATGGTGGTGATCCCTTCGGTTGGGGCGGCCTCGGCCTGGCTTGGTAGGCGGTGGCTGGGGCCGCCGGTGTGGGGTTCAGGGCCCAGCCTCGTGCGTTCGGGTGGGGCCCGCCGGGTTGTCAGGCTTCAGTGGTGTCCGCGGCCGGGACGTCCTCGTCGACCAGGTGGACGGTGAACGCGGCCAGAACCGGTTCCTTGCTGTTGGCGGCGCGGCCGTACACGAACCCGTGGCCCTGGTCGGGGTGCACGTCGACCCGCAGGTCCCCGTCATGGGCGAGGAGCGGACGGACGTGGGCTGAGATGAGGGAGTCCAGGTCTTGGACGATGTGCGGGCCGAATCCGGCGTCGGAGATGCGCACGTTGGCGACCAGGTCCTCAACGCGGGTGTGCAGGCCGACGTGCTGGAAACGGATGACGCGGCTGTAGGGCTTCGGGCGGCTCATGGTGGTTCTCCTCAGGCGTTGTTGCCGGTCGTGGTGGTGTGGTTTCGGTGCGCAGTTCCGTCGTGGCTTCCAGGGCGACGGCACCGCGCGGAGGTCAGCGGTTGGTGTGGGAGCGGCTGGGGGTCGGGGTGGCGACGTGGGCCGCAGCCGAGACGGTGATGCCCGTGTCCTGCCAGTTCTGGTGGTAGATGGACGCGATCCCGGACCAGGGGGCGGGGGTGGGCTCCCCCACCACTCGGGCGACGTCGGCCAACCACGCGGCCCGTTCCAGGGCGGTGGTGCCCTGAGCGTCGATGTGCAGCTTGACCAGCGGCGTCCGCGAGCCTCGGATGTGGTCGGTGAAGACGCCCATGTGGGGGCACTCGGCCCACTTCTGGTCCATCTGCCCGACGATCACCGACGCGATCACCAGGAGTTCGGGCGTGGACAGCAGACGCGTGGCCTGAACGGTCTGGGGTGTTGCGATCATGTGCTCGTTTCCTTTCTTTCTGCCTCGGGGTGGGGTGGGTCAGCGGACGCGGTCGCGGCCGTTGGTGGTGCGGGTGCGGATGTCGGCTCCCGGGTGGCCGTTGCGGAGCACGGTGACGTCGCCCTTGGTGGTGCGGGCGTCGATCCGGTGCGCACCGGCAGCGGAGACGAACACGCTGCCGTTCGAGGTGTTCGCGCGGGTGACGGGGGCGCTGGCGTTGATGTCGATGGACCCGTTGGTGGTGGACGCGTCGATCTCTTCGGAGGCCGCGCCGATGGTGAGGGACCCGTTGTTGGTCCCGGCGTCCACGCGCACGGCCCTGTCCAGGTCCAGGGACCCGTTGTGGCTGTCGAAGTCCACACGGCCGTAGACGCCGCAGGCGCGCACCGTGCCGTTCGTAGTCTGGATGATCAGGCCGGTCCCCTCGGGGAGGCGGACGTGGACGCGGGTTGGCTCACGACCGCCGTCGGGGTGGCGCTGCTTGAACCGACATACAGGTCACCGCCGGAAAAGGCCACGGTGCCGGAGATGTTGCCCGCCTGGATGACCGCGCCACCGCGGTGGGACACGTTGGTCACCGTGCCGAAGCTGGTCATGGTGCCCTTGCTCTGGGGGAGGGTCACCATCCACCGCTGTGCGGCCAAGGTCTGGACGGCCTGGTCGATGATCTCGGCGGGGCCGGTGATGCGGGCGCTGGCCTTGGTCAGGCAGGGGACGGTCTCGATGGTGATCTCGGCGGTGGGGGCGGTCAGGTCCAAGGTGAACGGACCGAGGAAGGCGGCGTGGAAGGTCGTGGCGGTCATGTCAGGCCACCTCGTTGACGCACTCGCGCTCCAGGAGCTTGACGAACTCGTCGACGGCGGCAGCCGGGATCCGGCGGGACCGACCGAGCTTGATGAAGCGGAGGCGGCCGGCCTTCATCTGCTCGTACAGAGCGCTGCGGCCCAACGAAAGCCGTTCCATGACTTCGGGGATCGTGAGCAGCGCCTTGGTACTGCTGTTGGAGTCGGGCATGCTGGTGATACTCCTTCCATGGAGTGGCGGTCCTGGGGTTGTGCTTGGCGGTGCGACCCAGGGCCGCTTTTGCGTGCTGGAAGGCTGTCCGCTGCTGTCCCCGCGCGTCCGGGGCTGTTCGCTGACGGCCATGAGAGGAAGCTAACAGTTGATATGGGAACAGGTCAACTGTTAGGCATGAGAAACTTTTCATACCTGCTCTGACCTGGGAATACGCTGACTGTCCACTGTTAGGCCACAGGTAGGATGTCCGGGTTGGCACCGTTCCTACTGGAAGAGCAGTCCATGACCTCTCGCACTCGCATGCCGCGATCCGAGGCTCTGTATGAGCAGGTGGCGCGCAACATCCGCAACGACATCGAGGCGGGGGTACTCCGGCACGGGCAGGTCCTCCCCTCTACCCGAGAGCTGGCGCGCCAGTGGGAGGTCAGCGTCTTCACGATCACGGAAGCGATGAAGCTGCTGGTTGAGGAAGGGCTTGTCATTAGCAAGTCGCGTTCTCAACGGGTTGTCAATGCTCCGGATCAAGGGCGGCGGCTCGGAATCCGTCTGCGAACGCCGAATGTCATTTTCGTTGGTGGATACGCAGGTAGTGGGAAAACAGAACTCGGCAGAATCATCGCTCGCTCGACTGGTTGGCCGCTTCTTGACAAGGACACGCTGACGCGCCCTGTGGTGGAAGCCGCTCTGGAAGTTCTCGGGTGCTCTCCGCACGACCGAGAGTCGGAAACTTATTTGACTAAGATTCGACCACGCGAGTATGAGGCGCTGGCCGCAGCAGCTCGGGAAAACGTTGAGTGCGGAACAAGTGTGATCGTGACGGCACCGTTTATTCGAGAGCTCAACGATCCGGCTTGGATCGATCGGGTAAAGGCTACATATTCGAGCTTGGAGTCGAAGACCACCTTCGTATGGGTCTACTGCGACGAAGAAACGATGCACACCTACATCCGGCATCGGGGGGCGGCCCGGGATGCGGCCAAGTTGGCGGACTGGGAGGGGTACCTAGCCGGCATCAGGGCGGACTTCCGGCCACCAGTGGACCATGTCCTAATCGACAACTCGGCGTCGAGTTCCCCGTTGCAGATCCAGGCGGATCAGCTCTTGAAGGAGATCCTGGAAGGAAATGAATGAAGATCCAGGGGATTCTTCTCTACGGTCCGCCAGCGTCGGGGAAGAGTACGATAACGCGCGAGATCGAAAAGCTTGACGGACGCTTTGCTCTCTTCAGGAAGATCAAGGTGGGAGGCGGAAGGTCTGCCGAATACAGAGTGGTTGATCGAAGCTATCTCGAAGATCTCTGGAGTCGTGGTGAGGTTGTTTGGGAGAATTATCGGTACGATGCGTGCTACGTAGTTGACAGGCGTGGTGTCGTGGAGATGGCCAAAGGTGGTTTTCCAGTGGTCCATCTAGGGCAGAAGGAAGCGATTCCCACCATTACCGAGGCGCTCCATGGGCAATGGCTCATCGTTTCTCTGACTTGCCCGCGTGGGATAGCGCTGCAACGGATAGTGGATCGCGGTACCGGTGATACCCGTGCCCGAGTGAAGGCGTGGGATGAGACTGAGCCGCTGGAGTACGCGGACCTGACGGTCGACACCGGGGCCGTCACCGCACAGCAAGCGGCGGCCGAGATCATCGCGGCTTTCTCCCGCCGGTCGGGGGATGCCGCCAGCTGAGCAGCGATCATCGTCTCGGCGATGAAAGGGGGCCAGACGCGTGAAGCGTCTGGCCCCTTGGCGCACAGACCTGCTGGTTTTCTCTCTCCCCGGGGTGCCTAACAGGGTGCCTAACACAGGCGGACACCCCCGGGCACCCACGGACGTGGGCGGACCGCTAAGCCCTGAGGGCTTAGGGACCGTTGCCCTCCAACAGGTCCGGGGCGTAGTACTCGTCCACCGGGATCGGGCCCCGGTACCCCTGACACATGCACTGGCGATAGGTCGACCCGCTCTGCCCCGTCCAACGGCCGGGGATGACGACCTGCGTCATGCACTTTCTGGACTCCCGGTCGTGGAAGACCAGGTGGTGGCCGCATCCGCAGAGCGGCTGGGGCTGCTGCGGGCCGCCGTACGGGGTCCGGGCCTGTTCCTCGCGCCGCTGCTGTTCGAGCGATTGCCTCGCCTGGCGCCGGGTGAGGATCCGACCGGCCAGGAATGCGCCGAGGGCGATCGTGGCGCCGACGACCATGGAGACCGGATCCATCCGGGGCTCCCTTCCATTGACGCGAGGCCCATCCCGCACGGGCGTGTCCGTCCATTGTGACCCATTCCCGTGGACAACGACGGTGGGGTACGCGCCGGTTCCGTGCACGCCCGGGAGGATCGCTCCGACCTGGACCGACCCCGCGCCCACCCGGGGTCAGCTCCCGCGCAACTCCTTGAGCGCGGCGACGTCGGCCGCGTGCGGCTTCGCCGGGCCGGGCGTCTCCAGGATCAGCGGGATCCCCGCGGTCACCGGGTGCGTGAACAGCTCGCCGAAGGGCCGCGCCCCGATGTGCCCCGCGCCGATGTTCTCGTGGCGGTCCTTCTTGCTCCCGCACGGCTCCTTGGAGTCGTTCACGTGGATCACCCGCAGCCGGTCCCCGCCCACGGCCTGACCGAAGCGGTCCAGGGTCGCGCGCATGCCCTCCGGCGTGGAGATGTCGTGTCCGGCGGCGAACAGGTGGGCGGTGTCCAGGCACACCCCCACGTTGTCGTGCCAGTCCAGGGCCTCGAAGTAGGGCACCAGGTCGTCGACGGTGGCGCACAGCACCTGGCCCTGGCCGGCCATCGGCTCCAGGAGCACCGGCGGGACGTCGTCGCCGAGCCGCTCCAACAGGGGCATCAGCCGGGTCCGGACCCGCTCCAACCCGGCCTCGCGACCTCCGGAGACCGCGGACCCCGTGTGCACCACCACACCGCGGGCGTCGATCTCCCCGCCCCGGGTCAGCGCGTGCTCCAGGGACCGGACCGACTTGTGCGCGGTCTCCTCGTTGGGCGCGCCCAGGTTGATCAGGTAGGGCGCGTGCACGAACAACGGGAGGTCGGTGCGCTCCCGCATCCGGGCGTCCTGCTCCGGGTCGCCTCCGTTGGTCGCCCATCCGCGCGGATTGGACACGAACACCTGCACCGTCTCGGCGCCGATCTCCTCTGCGTAGGCCAGGCCCTTGGCGGCCATGCCGCCCGCGACCGGAACGTGGGCTCCGACTGGGGACTGGGGTCGCTGTTGTTCATTGTTCATAGCGGGGACCAGCCTAGACGCAGGTGGGCACGGGTCCGGCCGCACGCGCGGGGTGCGGCCGGACCCGTCCCTCACACCAGCGGCGGGATCCGGTGGTTGGACAGGATTACCTCGTCCGGGTCGTACGCGCCCCTGATCCGCGACAGACGCCGAACGTCCTCCGGTGCGAAGGCCTCCCCCACCTCGGCGTCGCCGAGCGGGCCGAAGCTGAACCCGAGCGAGCGCCCGATCGCCTGCCCGGAGAACAGCGCGGCGGCCCCGTCCCGCAGCTCCCGAGCCCCCGGATCCTCCTCGCCGCCCCCGTTGACGGTGATCACGGTCAGTGAGTAGGCGGCGTCGCGGTGGCCGACCGCGTTGGAGGGCTCGGTCGTCGCGCCAGGGCTCCGCCCAGGTGGCGCAGCCCCACCACCGCCGTGAACGGCAGTTCGGACCCGGTCATCTCGGTCAGCCGTGCGGTCGCCGTCGGGTCCAGCCCGTCCAACAGGAGGTTGCGTGACCGGAAGCCATGCGGCTGGTCGGGTTCGGCGTACACCTCACCGGACCTGGCGTAGGGCAGCTCGCCCAGGGTCTGGGTGAGGATCGGCCCGGCGGCGCGCAGCGGCTCGACCACGGCCGGCCCCCGGTTGGGACGGCCCGCCCAGGCCACCACCACCTGGGCGACGTGCCTGCCCCGCAGCGGTTCGGGCACGCCCGGAACGTCGGGGAACACCACCTTCGTCAGCCCCGAGGTCAGCTCCTCGGGAACCGTGGCGGTCCACTCACGCCACGCGTCCAGGATCTCGGCGCCCCGTCGACGTCGAAGAAGAGGCTGCCGGCGTAGAACCGCTCCAGGGGGAACAGCCGGATCTCCATCCCCGTGACCACTCCGAACGCGCCGCCACCGCCGCGCAGAGCCCAGAACAGGTCCGGTTCCTCCTGCTCCGTCACCCGGCGGGCCCTCCCGTCGGCGGTCACCACGTCCAGGCGCGTGACGTGGTCGGCGGCGTAGCCATGCGTCCTGGCCAGCAGTCCCATGCCGCCGGTCAGCGTGTACGGGACCGCGCCGACGCCCGGCGCGCTCCCGGACAGCGGGGCCAGCCCGTACTCGGCGGCGGCCGCGATGACGCGGGCCCAGGGCGTGCCCGCCTCCACCCACGCCGTCCGCCGGTCGGGGTCCACCCGCACCCCGGCCAGACGGCGGGTGCTGATCAGGACGCCTCCGTCCAGGGGCACGCCCACCCCGTGGCCGCTCGCCTGGACCGCGACCCGGAGCCCCTGGTCGGCGGCCACGGCCACGGCTGCCCTCACGTCGTCCGCGTCGGCGGCGCCCACCACCGCCGAGGGGCGGTGCCTGCCCGTCAGCTGGAGCCCGGTCCGCTCCGCGTCGTATCCGTCCCGCGTCGGCGAGAGCACCGGTCCGGAGACCCGTGCGGCCAGTGCTTCCACCACGTTCGTGTCCTGCGTCGTCTGCGTCATGCGGACAACGTAGAAGGCATTGCGGCCACATCTTGGCCGCGGTGACTGGCATCCTTGGTTCATGGACGACACATCGGTCCGCAAAGGCATGCCGCAGCGGTTGCTGCGCCTTCTTTCTCTGCTGCAGAGCCGTCGTGAGTGGACGGGCACGGAACTGACCGGCCGCCTCGGGGTCAGCGCCCGCACCCTCCGTCGGGACGTCGACCGGCTCCGGTCCCTCGACTACCAGGTGGAGGGGGTGCCCGGGGCCGCGGGCGGCTACCGGCTGGCTCCCGGGCACGAACTTCCGCCCCTGTTGCTCAACGACGAGGAGGCGGTGGCGATCGGGCTCAGCCTGGCGACCGTGTCCGGTGTCGAGGAGAGCGCGCTCCAGGCGCTGGCCAAACTCCAGCGGGTGCTGCCGTCCCGGCTGCGCCCGCGCCTGGCCGCGGTGAGCGACACCACCACGGCGGTGCGCCGGAGGGACGTCCCGACCGTCAGCCCCTGCGACCTGGGGATGCTGGGCTCGTGCTGCCGGGAGCACGCGGTCGTGGACTTCGACTACCGAAGCCGGGAGGGCAGCCGAGGGGAGCGCCGGGTCGAACCGCACCACCTGGTCGACTACCAGGGATGCTGGTACCTGATCGCGCACGACACCGACCGCGGCGACTGGCGGACCTTCCGGGTGGACCGGATGGACGGCATCCGGCGCACGCACCGCCGCTTCGCCCCCAGACGGCTGCCCGCGGCCGACCCAGCCGAGTACGTGGTCCGCTCGTTCGCGGGGGCGACCCACCGTCACACGGCGCGGATCGGTCTCGACCTGTCCGCCGAGACCGTGCGCACCCGGCTCCACGGGCTGATACCGTGCGCGATCGAGGCCACGGGACCGGACGCGTGCGTGGTGCGGATCAGCGCCGACGCGCTCGACCTGGCCTGCCAGTACACGCTGGCCGTGATCTCGCTGGGCGCCGACTTCGACCTGGACGCGCCGCCCGAGGTCGTCGACCGTCTGGGCTCCGTGGCCAGTCGGCTCACGGACCGGCTCCCCGAACGCGGCGGTCCGGTCAGGCGCTAGGGTCGTGGCCGTGAGCACCGCGACCCCATCCCACAGCCTGGCCGACGTGATCTGCGCGTTCGAGGAGATCTACCCACCCGCGTGGGCGATGTCGTGGGACGCGGTCGGACTCGTGTGCGGCGATCCCGATCAGCGTGTGGAGCGCGTCCTGTTCGCCGTCGACCCGGTGGCCGCGGTCGTGGACGAGGCCCTGGAGTGGGGGGCCGACCTGGTCGTCACGCATCACCCGCTCATGCTGCGCGGCGTCACGACCGTCGCCGCGAACACCCCCAAGGGCAACGTCGTCCACCGGCTCATCCGCGCCGGGGCCGCGCTGTACACCGCGCACACCAACGCCGACACCGCCGCGCCCGGCGTGTCCGACGCCCTGGCGCGCGCGGTCGGTCTGAACGGGCCCCTGCGTCCGCTCGACCCCGACACCGCCGACCCCGAGGGGCGGCGCGGCATCGGACGGATCGGCGTCCTCGACCAGCCGATGATCCTGCACGACTTCGCCGCCCAGGTCGCCCAGGGCCTGCCCGCCACGCGCCCGGGATCCGCGTCTGCGGAGACCTGGACCGCCTGATCACCACGGTCGCCGTGTCGGGCGGGGCGGGCGACTCCCTCCTGGGCGTCGCCCGGGCCGCGGGCGTGGACGCGTTCGTCACCTCGGACCTGCGCCATCACCCGGCCTCGGAGTTCGCCGAGGACCCGGGACCCGCGCTGGTCGACACCCCCCACTTCGCCAGCGAGTGGCCCTGGCTCGCCGACGGGGCGATCCACCTGGCCGACGCGCTCGCGCGCGGGGACGGCCGGGATGGGGCTAACGTGGAGATCCGGGTGTCGACGGTCGTGACGGACGCCTGGTCGCAGACCTTCCACCACATCTGAGGCCCCCTTCCGCCCCGCCGGGCGGCCGAACCAACTGCACAGAGACGGGCGCGGACGGCGACCCCGCCTTCCCCAGCCACTCCAGGAGACGTGACACGTGAAAGCCGAACCCGCCGCACAGGCCAGATTGCTCGACCTCCAGGCCCTGGACACCGAGCTCCAGCGTCTGGACCACCGTGCCCGGAACCTCAAGGAGGACTCCGAGTCGGTGGAGCTCAAGGAGAGCGTCGACCGGATCGACGCCGAACTGATCGCCGTGCGGACGCGGATCTCCGACGTGGGCCGTGAACAGCGCAAGGCAGAGAGCGACGTCGACCAGGTGCGGGCGCGTGCCGAGCGCGACTCGGGACGCCTGGAGTCGGGGGCCATCACCAACTCCAAGGAGCTGCAGAACCTCCAGTCGGAGATCGCCTCCCTGAGCCGCCGCCAGTCCGAGCTGGAGGAGGTGGTCCTGGCGGTGATGGAGCGCGCCGAGGGACTGGAGACCGAGTTCGCCCGTCTGACCTCCGAACACGAGGAGACGGCCGCCCGGTACACCGAGGTCACGGCCCGTCGCGACACCGCAGTCGCCGAGATCGGCCTGGACCGGGACCGAATCGCCCGCAACCGCGAGCGCGTCGCCGCCGACGTCCCCGCCGACCTGCTGGCGCTGTACGACAAGCTGCGCGGTCAGTACGACGGGCTGGCCGCCGCGCCACTGCGGTACGGGCGCTGCGGCGGATGCAAGCTCGCGCTCAGCACGGTCGAGCTCAACGAGATCCGGGCCACCCCCGCCGACGAGATCGTCCGCTGCGAGGACTGCCGCCGCATCCTCGTGCGCACCGAGGAGTCGGGTCTGGGCCCCCAGGCGGAGCAGTGAGCGCCGGCTGGGCGTCCGCGCAGGGCCGGCCGACCCGGCTGGTCCTGCTGCGGCACGGGCAGACCCCGCTGTCGGTGGAGCGCCGCTTCGCGGGCCGGGGTGACTTCCCGCTGACCGACGACGGACACGCCCAGGCCGCGGCCGCCGCGCGCCGCCTGGCCGGGTGGTCGATCGACGCGGTGGTCTCCTCGCCCCTGCGGCGGACCCGGGACACCGCCGCCTACGCGGCGAAGGAGCTCGGACTGTCGGTCGAGACCGACGAGGGGTTCGTCGAGACCGACTTCGGGGACTGGGAGGGGATGACCTTCGGCGAGGCGCGTGCCCTGGCGCCCGAGCAGGTCGACCGATGGCTGGCCGATCCGGAGACGGCTCCGCCGGGCGGCGAGAGCTTCGCCGACGCCGCCGCGCGGGTCGTGGCCGCGCGGGACGCACTGGTCGACCGGTACGCGGGCCGCACGGTCCTGGTGGTCACCCACGTGACGCCGATCAAGGTGGTCGTCCAACAGGCGATGCTGGCGCCCTTGGCGGCGCTGTACCGGATGCACCTGGACACGGCCTGCCTGACCGAGGTCGACTGCTACGCCGACGGCCCCATGGTGGTCCGCGCGCTCAACGACACCGCCCATCTGGACGGAAGCCCCGGCCAACGCGCGTAGAATGCGGGGTGAGGGGGAGTCGGCCAGACGGTCGCGGACCCGTGCCCACGGCACGGGTTCGAGGAAAGTCCGGACTCCACAGGGCAGGGTGGTCGGCAACACCGACCCGGGGTGACCCGCGGGACAGTGCCACAGAGAACAGACCGCCACCGCTCGCGGTGGTAAGGGTGAAACGGTGGTGTAAGAGACCACCAGCGGCCGGAGTGATCCGGTCGGCTAGGTAAACCCCACCCGGAGCAAGGTCAAAAAGGGAGTCTTCGGGCTCCCGCGCGGATGTTCGAGGGCGGCCCGCCCGAGTTCGCGGGTAGACCGCACCGAGGCCGTCGGCAACGGCGGTCCCAGATGGATGGCCGTCCGGTCCCTTCGGACCGACAGAATCCGGCTTACCGGCCGACTCCCTCCCTCACCTGCGCGTATGCAGTTGAGAGGGGCTCATATCCCGGATCTATCCCGGCTACCCGGTGGTAACACACCGCTTATCAGTGGGCATGACAGACACGATGAAGCGGTCGTGCTGGCGAAGAACACCAGTGAGGGCCACCAGCCTCCCACTGGTGGCCCTACGCCCGGGGTGACGGATTCCCGGGTGACCGCCTCTTACCCTCCATATGAGGCGGTCGTGTGGACCCGCGCTGCGGTTGTCGACCAGCGCCCTTCCCCAAGGAACACGGGACCGCAGCGCGGGAGACTACGGGCGCTCGCTCCTGGGCGCGCGAGGTGTGTCGCGGCGTTCCCCGCGCACGAGTTCAGAGGCTCCCGGGCGTCTGCGAGGGAGCGGGCCGCCGTCGGGGACGCGGACGGCCTCACGTGGGGTGCGTGGTGCGGTGAGCCGGGCGAACTCCTCAAAGGTCACCGGAGGGACTCCCAGCGCTGGTTGCCCCACGGGTCCGGGTTGATCATCCGGGCTTCGAGCTGGTCGGCGGTGTCCTCCATGAGGGTCGGCTCGACGCCCTCGACGAGAGCGGTCGTCATCGGTCACCTCGGGGGAAGCCGTGTGCGTGGTGACACGACGCTAAGCGCGCACGAAGGCAAGGGAGGGCACAGTATGTACCCCCTCGACATCACACGGTCAGCAGCCCCAACCGGTCCGCCAACTCCGACGCGCGCCGCTGTCGACGTCCGTCTCGCTCATCCAGTTCTTCCAGGACAATCCGCCGCGCGTATCCGTTGAAACGGATCGTCTCGGGTGCTGCCTCGTGCGCGGCTTCCAGCACCGACAACGCCGCTTCGGGTTGGGCGTCGAGGTAGTAGGCGCGTGCCTGTTCGATCTCGTGCCGCGCCCGGCGCGGACGCGACGGGATCTGTGTCGACGCGGCGCGGGCGGCTTGCCGCACCGATTCCCCACCGGCCCGAAGTTCTACGGCGATTGTGACGGCGTGTGCGCCCATGATCGCTTGTGAGAACGACGTGACCGGGTGGTAGTAGTCACCGGGGAGCCGCGCGGCAACCTCGTTTGCCGCGTCCCACCTTCCCCATGCCGTGCCGATTTCGCCCCGCCGCGCGGCTGTGTAGCCGTCCTCGAACAGCATCGCCCCCCGGATCGCCGCGACGTTGACGGCGTCACTGTCGGCATAGCGGCCGAGGAGTTCCAGGGAGTGTGACGTCACGACGTCGGCCGCGTCCCAGTCTCCGGCGTCGCGGTGCGCCTGGGCCATCAACCACGCGGCAACGCCGATGGCGTGCATGTCGCCAGAGTCATGGGCGGCAATCATGCCGCGCTCGGCGACACGCCAGAGAAGATCCTGGGCGGGCTGGTAGGCGATGAAGAACTGTGAGAGCGCGTACACCTCGGCGAGGATCGCTTGGGCGGCACGTCGGGTGGTGCGGTCGTCGGCCTGGTGAGCGGCAAGCTGGGCGTCTTCGATCAGCGCGGGCAGGAGCTGCCCCAGCACTTCCCGATGGTGGGGTGAGGAGTGCCGCGCCGACCATGCCTGGTCGAGGCGCGCACGCAGGTGCGCGACCGGGGGCGCCTCCCGAGGAGACAGAGCAGGAAGCGCGTTGATGGCCGCGCGGACCTGGGGCAACCGTGGGTGGCCGGGGCCGGTGAACAGCGATATGGGCATGGACTGATCGCCTGTGAGCTGGGCAAGGTCCCGCACTCGCAATGCCTCTGCCAGCCGCAGGAGTATCGCGAGCTTCGGCGTCTGGAGTCGGCCGGTTTCCACGGCCTTCACCCATGACGCGGACTTGCCCACCAGACCGGCGAGGACGTCACGGGTCATGCCGCGACGGGTGCGCTGAATCTTCAGGCGTTGCCCAAAGGTGAGCGCCGCGTCCGCAGGGTCGGGGGTAGGCTGTGGCATACCGGGCCTCGTCTCTCTGGTTGGTCGCACTTCTCAGAGTAGGGCGGGGCCTTCGCCGTGTCAGGAGGTTGTCGAGCCACGGCACAGCGAAGCGGGCCGCCCCGGAAGGGACAGCCCGCTCGCACCGCGTGGTCACGCGGTGCGGCACTCCCGGACGCGGTCACGCCCCCACCGCTCGGAACGGTTGAACCGTGCGGCAAGCTCCTTACCGGTGCGCGTCACCCCCTCGTCGAGGGCGGCACTGTACGCGGCACGCGCCCGGACGCGACCACCCGCCCGGCGTCGACCGCGCCGTCGTCGCCGCGCTGGAATCCGTGCTCGTCGAGGACCTTGAGGACGTCGGCGACGAGGCCGAACGTGATGCGGTTGTTCATCGGGCCTCCGCCTGGGCGCCGCCGTTGTGCGGCCACGGGCACAGCTTCCCGGACCGCTCTATGCCCTCGACGAGGGCGAGGGTGAGCGTCTGGTCGGGCGCCACCACCGCGCGGACTGGTAGGCGTCGGGGACGGTGTCGGGGTCCGGCACGCCAAGGGCGGCGAACAGGTGGGCGCGGGTGGCACTGCTCATGCGGCGGAACACGTCGACCGCGCGGTCAAGGGTGACGGCCGCGCCGACGGCGACCACGACGTGACCGTTGGGGAGGGTGAGCGTCCAACACGCGTCACGCGGGGGGAACTGGGCGAGGGTGATGGACAGCGGCGCAGACATCGCCGGGGCGGGAGCTCGGGTTCCGTCCCGGCGGACCGTGCGGCCGTGACACGCCGGGGCTACGGGGCTACAGCGTTCGGGTGATGGCCCGAGCCGTGGGTCCGAAGGTAGATTGGCCCTGCGTTCCTCACCCTTGGCGGGGTCGGGAGCGCGTCCGCCCGTGGGCCGCGAGGTCGGCGGCCCGACGGGCATCGGCGTTCACGGGAATGGGTGACACTTGTTCGGCTCAGCGTTCATCTGGGTGATCCTCTTCGGCCTGCCGATCCTGGCCATCGTCGTGATCATCGCGCTCGCCACCTACCAGGCGTCCGGCGTTCAACAGGACGGCCGTGACGACGCACCGGACGGGGACTCGTCGATCAACTGACCACCGACGTTCGTGCCCGTGCGCTGCGGCGGGACCGTGCCGGTGACGACGCCCGGCACAGGCGTGAACCGGCCCGTCGCGGCGTCCAACAGGTGCACCCGCGCCGTCTCCAGGTCGTAGTACATCCCCGTCAGCGTCAACGTCCCCGCCTCCGCCCGTTCCCGAACCGCCTCGTAGCTCATGAGGTTGCCGAGCTGCTCCTCGACGTTGACCTGGGCCAGGCGGCACAGCGTCTCCGCCGTCGGCGGGCCCTCCGGCAGGTCCGGCGCCGTGCCGAGGCGCGCCAGACTCGGTCCCGCGTTGGCCAGCCAGCGGCACATGTGCGACGTGCCCGGTTCGCCGGCGTCCGTGTGGGCCCCCTCCAGGAGCGCCCGCATCGCCCCGCAGTGCGAGTGCCCGCACACCACGATCGACGGCACCCCAAGGACCGTCACCGCGTACTCCACGGCCGCGCCGACCGAGCCGTCGCCGGGCGTCTCCGACGGCGGCACCAGATTGCCCACGTTGCGCAGGGTGAACAGGTCTCCCGGGCCGCTGGCGGTGATGAGATTGGGCACCACCCGAGAGTCGGCGCACGTGACGAACAGCGCGGTCGGGTTCTGGCCGTGTGCCAGGCGGCTCATCACCGACCGCATCCGGTCGGCGGTGCTTGCGTGGTACTCGCGGGCCCCGGCGGTCAGCAGCCCCAGGGCGTTCAGTTGGCCGCCGGTCTCCCCACGCATCTCCCACGGCGCCCACCACCGCGCCGGTCCGGTCGGCGCGGTCTTCGCCGCGGGCGCGTCCGGGTGGAGCTTCGCGTGTACCACTGCTCGTGGGCCTCGTCGATGTCGACGGCGCCGCCGCCCCGCTCGTGGTCCACACGCCAGGCGTGCACGGCCTCGAACGCCGCGTGGTCCATGAAGTCCACGTGCAGATCGAGGTCGACCCGGGCGCCTGGTGGGATGGTGCGCAGCACGTGCGCCAGGCGCGGCACTCCCAGGAAGGTCAGCGACCCGTGGACGGACACGTGCACGCGTCCGCCGCGCTCCTCGGTGAGCACGGTGAAGCGGGTCAGCCGACGGAGGGAGACGATCATCGCCAGCGCGAAGCCCAGGCACACCCCCTCCAGCAGCCCGAGGAAGACCACGGCGAACAGCGTGACCAGGTAGACGCTGGCCTCGTGGTGGCGGCGCAGGTCGCGCAGGTGGGCGATGGACACCATCCGTGCGCCGACGAAGACCAGCAGCGCGGCCAGCGCGGCCATCGGGATGAGTTCGACCACGCGCGCGAACAGGGCGACGAACACCAGGATCCACACGCCGTGCAGGATCGCCGACAACGGCGTGCGCCCGCCGGCCCGCACGTTGGTCGTGCTGCGCACGATCACGCCCGCCACGGGAAGGCCGCCCAGAGCTCCGCTGACGGTGTTGGCGGCGCCCTGGCCGAACAGTTCCCGGTTGAGCCGTACCCGTCGACCGCCGTGCTCGCGGTCCACGGCGATGGCCGACAGCAGCGACTCCACACTGGCGACCATCGCCACCGCGGCCACGGCCAGGACGACGCCGTGCCACTGGCCGCTCTCGGGCAGCGCCGGGCCGGACCAGGCCTCGATCAGGGAGTCGGGCAGGGTGACGGTCTGGACCTCCCACCGGCCCAGGGTGGCGATGGCCGTGGCGGTGCCCACCGCGACCAGTGAGGCGGGCACGGCCGACGGGCGGATTCGGCCGATGGCGGGCAGCCGGCCCCAGCCGAACATGATCGCGATGGTGATGACGCCGACCGCGACGGCGGCGGTGTGGTTGTGCGCGACCTGGTGCGGCAGGTCGGCGAGGTTCCTGAGCGCAGAGCTCTGCGGTGCTCCGCCCAGCGCGACGTGCAGTTGTGCGAGGGCGATGGTGGCGCCGACCCCGGCGAGCATGCCGTGGACCACCGCGGGGGAGACCGCCAGCGCCGCCCGGGCGATGCGCACGGCGCCCAGCGCGATCTGGAGCAGTCCGGCGAGCACGGTGATGAGGCAGGTGACCCGCCAGCCGTAGGTCGTGATCAGTTCGGCGACGATGATGGTCTGCGCCGCGGTCGGTCCGCTGACCTGGACCATCGAGCCGCCGAGCAGCCCCGCGACGATGCCGCCGACGACGGCCGCGGTCAGCCCGGCGATGAGCGGCGCTCCCGCGGCGACGGCGATGCCGAGGGACAGGGGGACGGCGACCAGGAACACGACGAGGGAGGCGCCGACGTCGGCCGTGACCGTTCTGCGGTCGAGCGGACGGCTGTGCGTGGCCGGTGCGGCAGGCGGCTCGGCCGGTGGCCCCTGGGCGTGGGTGCGCATGGTGGCTCCGTTCGGGTCGGACCAGGCGGTCGGGTGGCGGCGCACGCGGACGTCGGTGTCCGGACGGGGGATGCGCGTGGAGACGCGGAACGACGGTCCGGACGCGAAGAGTCCGGAGTCAATCACCAACTGTAGTCAATGGAGTGCAGGTGGTGTGACGGACTGTCGTGGATTCGGCAGACGTTTTCCTGGTTTCACACCGGACGTGCGTGCCGGGAACGAGGAACCGCCGAGGTGACGGGGGTGTCCCGTCGCCTCGGCGGTGTGAAGGGGTGTGCCGCGCGGCGCAGACCTGTCACGCCGTGTCACCGATGGCGGTCACCGGCGCGGTGTCCGGTTCAGGTGAAGCGGCCGTCCTCGTAGCCGCCCTCGTAGTGTTCCCGGCCGCGCGTGTGCGGGGGCGGTGCGTCGGGCGCCGTGCTGGGG
>NZ_MKKC01000088.1 GCF_001942255.1 Nocardiopsis sp. CNR-923 | reverse complement strand
TCGCCGTCGCCGATCATCAGGACACGCTGTAGTAGTTCGCGTTGCCCGAGCTGGTGCCCTGGGCGGCCTGGTAGCGGTGCAGCCCCCGGCCCTCGAAGATGGCGCCCTCGGTCGAGACGCCGAAGCTGTACCCGATGTCGGCCCATCCGCGGTTGTTGACGTGGTCGTTGCGGGCGTTCTTCCAGTAGGAGACGCACGCGGAGTGGCCGCCGAGGTTGGTCGCGGGCCCGTTGTAGTGGACGACCAGACCCGACTCGGGGTCGGCGTAGTCAGCGGGGGAGGACGCGGACCAGCCGAAGTAGGTCCGCGGGTAGTCGATCACGGTTGCCTCCAGGTGGGCGTTGCGAAGGCCCCAGCGCTGGCACCGGGGCATGCTGGGGTGGTTGGTCAGGTAGCGAGGAGCTGCAAGGCCAGGAGGGCGGCCCCGACCACCAGGGACAGGGCCCCTGCGATCACAGCGGCCCAGATCATCCGCCGGCCGGCGAAGCCTCTGCGCATCTCGTCGCGTATCAGGGTCAACAGTTCTCCCAGGTGCGCGTAGTTCGGTGTCGGTGGTGTGCTCACGGGTGCACCTCAGATGGGGAGGAGGCCCACTCGGAGCCCCCCGGGGTCGGTCAACTCGGTCACGACGGGTTCAGCCGGGCCGATCCACTGGCCGTCGGCGACCGCCAGGTGGGACACCCACAGCGGGTCGGGAATCCGTCCCAGCGCGAGGTCCATCGCCGCCCGGGTTTCGGGCCCCGCCTCACCGTCGACAGGGGTGAGGCCGAGATCGGTTGCTGGTTCTCGACGGCCGTCTTCGTGAGACTGCCGTAGTCGCCGTCCGCGCCCCACGGGGACAGGTCCTCGCCGAGGTCGATCAGGCCGTTCTGGAGCTCGGAGACCCCGGCGCCTGGTCGCCCGGACGGAGCGTGCTCCGGCGACGCCACCGAAACCCGGTGATGTCGAGGCTGCGCCCCGGGTCGGCGAGTCCGGCCCAGATGTTGATCCGTTCGGCGGTGGTGGCGTGCCCGGCGAACACCCGCGACTCGAAATCGGTGCCGTCGTAGACGAACTCGACGCGGAGCCACTGGCCGACCGGCACCGCCGACCCATCCGAGGTGGACCACACTAGCGGGGCCGCGGCCAGATCTGGGACGTTTAGCCGAGTACTTCGGCAGACGCAAGAGCGCGGGCAAGGGGCAGGGGCGCGAGCGCTTGGTGCTCCCGATCCCGAAGCAGCTCGCGGGGGAGCTGCGGACGCGCTGGCAGATGCGGCAGCACGAGCGGGACCTCGCCGGGCGGGCCTGGGAAGGCGAGCAGTGCGCTCACTCGGGGAACCATCGACCGGATGCAGTCCGCACTTCTGGATGACGTGTAGACCGCTAGGAACTGAGACCTGTATGGAGACCCCAGATGTGACCTGGGGTCCTTCTCAGTGCACAAACCCCAGGTCACGTGTGGCGGCCCCAGCAGGATTCGAACCTGCGACACCCGCTTTAGGAGAGCGGTGCTCTATCCCCTGAGCTATGGAGCCATGGGCGCGGTGGGGAGGTATCGGTTCCCTCGTCGCTGGGCCAAGCCTAACCCAGGATGGGAGTGCGTGGGGTGTCGGTCGGCCCGCTGGTGGCCTGACTCGGGGACTCTGGACGCTGGGCACAGTACGCTGCTCTACGATTGGTTGTCCTGGTAGCGGTGTGATGTTGTTCACGTCGTCTGTCATGATCTGACCGCGTATGCCTCCCTTCCGCGACGGCGGAGTGGTAGGTGTGGCCGTTCACCGCGATGAGCTGGGATGACGCCGAATGTCGGAGTGGGCGGCCAGGGGGGACCGGGGAAAACGGTCCGGACAGCCGCGGCCCTGCCGTTCGGTCTCGTGTGACCGCATGTGGACATGTAGTACGTTGCGATGCGGCCACGTTAGGTGTTCGACGACATGCAGGCGGAGGATCATTCGTGCCGTTCACTGCTGATTCGGCGCGGCGGGGGTTGCGCGTATCGGGGAACGGGCCACCAGTCGCTCTCACGGAGCCCGTCCGTGGTTGGCGACACGGGCTCCTGAGGCCGCTAACGCTCATCGTGGCCGTTTCGGTTCTGGCCGTGTCCGGAGCCGTCGGCGCGGCCGACCCGGTGTCCGCCCAGGAAGCCGACCTGGCGCAGTTGCGGGAGCAGAACGAGGCGGCGACGGAGGCTCTGGAGGCGGCCACCGACGAGTACGTCGAACGTCAGGAGGCCGTGGAGGCGGCCCAGGGTGAACTGGTCGACGTCCTCCACGAGCTGCAACAGTCCGAGGCGGAGCTTCGGGAGATGCGCGAACCGCTCGCGCAGCTGGCCAGCACGTTGTACCAGCAGCCGGGTGGCGGCGTCCTCGCGATGCTGGCCACGGGTTCACTGGAGGAGGACCTTCAGACGCAGTCCTACGCGGCCAAGATCGCGGAGGACAACCAGGCGCTCATCCAGGACGCGACCGACCTGCGCGAGGAGCAGGTCCAACTGGCGGGCCAGGCGCAGGAGTTGCAGACCTCCACGCAGCTGGAGCAGGTGGAACTCGCCGCCGAGGTCGACGAACTGCGCGACCAGGCCGAGGAGAGCACCGACCGGCTCATGGAGGAACTGGAGAGCCTGGGGCTGGACCCCGGTACGTACATGAACCAGGCCGAGTGCGATGCGGGCCAGGGGTCTGACGCGGACGGCTACCCCAACGGGCAGTTGCCCCAGTCCTCCCTCTGCGCGCTCTACGACGACAAGTTCCTGCGCGCCGACGCCGCCGCCGAGTTCTTCGAGCTCAACATGCGGTACGTGGAGGAGTACGGCGAGAACATCTGCCTCACCAGCGCCTACCGGGACCTGCCGAACCAGTACCGCGTGTACCGGGAGGTGCCACCGGGCTACGCCGCCGTGCCGGGAACCAGCAACCACGGTCTGGGGCAGGCCCTCGACCTCGGCTGCGGCATCCAGAACTACCGATCCGAGCGCTGGAACTGGATGAACGCGAACGGACCCGACTTCGGTTGGATCCACCCCGCGTGGGCCAAGTCGAGCCCGTTCGAGCCCTGGCACTGGGAGTACACCGGTTGACCGTAGGCCGCCGCCCGTCAGCCGGGCGGCGGCTCGGCACGGACGTTCGGAGTCGGCCCGCCGACCCGCCGCGCCCGGCCTCCCAGCGGAGCGGTCAGACCGCCTCCGGGGTGAGTTCGCTGGTGCACTGGCCGCAGCGGGTGGCCTTCCTGGGCACGTCGCCGAGGCAGTGCGGGCACGCCCGGGTGGTGGCCTCCTCGGCCTTGTCGAACCGCTCCAGGAGCTTGCCGACCGGCATCACCACGAAGAAGTACAGGACGGCGGCCGTGATCAGGAACGAGACCAACGCGTCGACGAACGCGCCGTACGTGAATCGGCTGCCGTTGATCTCGAAGTAGAGCTCGTTGAAGGTGGGGATCCCGCCGAAGATCCCGATCAGCGGGGTGATGAACCCTTCGGTGAACGCCGTGACGAGGTTGGCGAAGACCGCGCCGATCACCACCGCGACCGCGAGCTGTACCAGGTTCCCCTGAAGCAGGAACTTCTTGAAGCCGTCCATGGAACCGCCCTACGTGACTCGTGCCGTCAGGTACGCGCGCTCCCAGGTGGGATGCCTGGTGTCGCGCCCGGTCAGCATTCACCACGACTGGTTGTCGGTCAACCGCGGATGGTGATGGACAGCCGTGAGGCGGCGGCGTGTCCCGCCAGGACCCTGGCCTCGTCGGGGGTGGCGGCGATGAGCAGCAGCGCCCCGCCCTCCCCGCTCCGGGCGTCCTCGTCCGGCACGGCGAGGACCGGACGGTCGGTGGCCACCTCCTGCGCCGGTCTGGCGCGCGGGCGGTGGGGGTCGCCGGGTCCGGTGGCGGCCAGCACGTCCACGCGGCTGCCCGGGGACAGCAGGTCCACCGCCCCGGGGTCGGCGACACGGACCGGGGCCGCCACCAGGCCGGGGCCGTAGGCGCGGGCGGGCGGATCGGCCAGACGGGCGTCGGTGATCACCTCGCCGCGACGGACGGGGGCGTTGATCAGGGCTCCGTCCCAATCGGTCTCGGGAGCGAGGGCTCCGCTCGGGACGGCGTGGCCGGGCAGGTCTCGGCGGACCAGGTCCCGCTCGGCCAGGGCACGCGCGGGGTCGAGGTCGCGGGCGGCGACGAGCACCGCCGCGGTGGTGACCGGCGGCGGACGCACGAGGAGGGTCGCGGTGAGCAGCGCGACGGCGGCGAGCAGGGCGGCGAGGACGCGCCGACGCCGGTCGATCAGTCGGGTGAGCGGATGGCGGTGCCGGTGGGGGCGGCTGGGAGCGGAGGCCATGTCCCCACGCTAGGCGTCGGAAGGACACCGTGGCGGTTGTCCACAGGGTGGATTCGCCTCGGGTCGACGGTGCGCCGCCGGAGGTCGGCGGCGCTCGGCCGTCAGGGGGCGCGGCGGATCAGCCGGCCGCAGCGGCGGTGGTGCTGGAACCGCTGCTCGCCGTGCTCGTGGCCGAGGAGCTGGACGGGCTGGCCGACCCGGAGTCGCTGGAGGCGCTCTTCGCAGGAGACGCGGAGTCGCTCGACGTGCCGCCCTTGCTCTCACCGGAGTTGGCGCCCGTCAGCGTGGAACCGTTGGAGGGCGTGCCGCTGTCGGTGCGGTAGAAGCCCGAACCCTTGAACACGATGCCCACGGCGGAGTAGACCTTGCGCAGACGTCCCTCGCACTCGGGGCACACGGTCAGGGAGTCGTCGCTGAAGCTCTGCACGACCTCCATCTGGGCGCCGCACTCGGTGCACGCGTACTGGTACGTAGGCACTGTTCCCGTCCTCCTATGGCTGGCACTCTCGCCCGTTGACTGCTGAATAGTAATCGCTCGCCGACCTGGGCCGCGACAGCGCCTCGGGCCGAACACACGCGTCGGGGAGGGCCGGAGCGGGACGTCGCGTCCACGGGCGCGACCGCCAGCGACAACGCTCCGACGGGGTCGGTTAATCCCGGGCGGACCGGTTCGTCCGCCCCTCGGGGGTCGGCCAGACCCCGGAGTCAGGATCGAACACCCGCAGCCCCCCGCCGGGTGTGACCACGGCGTCCACCGGTCGGTCGTGCGGCTCGCCGGGCACCGACGCCAGCAACTCCTCGTCGTGCACCACGGCGATCGACGGCGTGTGCGGTCCCTTGTGGACCAGCGCCCGGTCGTAGCACCCGGCGCCGCGGCCCAACCGCATGCCCTCGCGGTCCACGGCCAGTGCCGGGCAGATCACCGCGTCCGCCCTGGCCAACGCGCCGACCCCGTACCGGTGGCCGGTGGGCTCGACCAGCCCGCGCCCGGCCGGGGCCAGGCTCTCCGGGCCGTCGAACGCCGCCCAGTCCAGGCCGCCGCCCGGCAGGAAGACCGGCAGCAGCACGTACGCTCCCCGCTTCCACAGCGCCGTCACCAGCTTGCGGGTGTCGGGCTCGCCGCCGACGGAGTAGTAGCAGGCGACCGTCCCGCCCATGGACAGCCACGGCAGCTCCATCAGGGTGTCGCGTACCGCGGAGCCCACGCGGGCGCGCTCGTCCGTTCCACGCTCGCGGCGCGCCGCCAGGATCCGCCGCCGCAGCGCCCGCTTGTCCGACCGGTCCGTCGGCCAGCCCTCACCGTCCATGGCCCCAGTCTGGCACCGCCCGGCCCCCGGCGCGCGATGCGGTGCCGCGCACGATGAACTCAGGGTGGCGGTTTCGCGTCATTGGTCCGAAAGCGTCGGGACATCTGGTAGCCGCCTCGGGTGTGGACGCCCCGGGTGACCTGCGGACTGTCCTAGAGTGCCGACATGAGCGCCGACACCGACCAGACGCGGACCCGATCCGCCGCCACCTCCGTCACGAAGGCGGTCGTGCCCGCGGCGGGTCTGGGCACCCGGTTCCTGCCCGCGACCAAGGCCACCCCCAAGGAGATGCTGCCGATCGTGGACAAGCCCGCGATCCAGTACGTCCTGGAAGAGGCGGTGGCCGCAGAGCTCCGTGACGTCCTGATGATCACCGGTCGCAGCAAGCGCTCGATCGAGGACCACTTCGACCGCGCCTACGAACTGGAGGAGGCGCTGGCCGCCAAGGGCGACCAGGAGCGTCTCCGGTCGGTGCGCGAGTCCAGTGACCTGGCGCAGGTGCACTACGTCCGCCAGGGGGAGCCGCGGGGGCTGGGCCACGCTGTGCTGTGCGCGCGGGCGCATGTGGGCGACAACCCGTTCGCCGTGCTGCTCGGTGACGACCTGATCGACAACTCCGGCCTGCTCAGCCGGATGATCGAGGTGCGTGAGCGCCACGGCGGCAGTGTGGTCGCGCTCATGGAGGTCGAGCCCGAGCAGGTGTCCCTCTACGGCTGCGCGGGCATCGAGCCCACCGACGAGGAGGACGTCGTCACCGTCACCGACCTCGTCGAGAAGCCCGCAGCGGACCAGGCGCCGAGCCGTTGGGCGATCATCGGCCGCTACGTCTGCGACCCGGCGGTCTTTCCCGTCCTGCACGAGACCCCGCCCGGCCGCGGCGGCGAGATCCAGCTGACCGACGCCCTGCGCGAGCTCGCGCGCCGCAAGCCCGAGGACGGCGGAACCGTGCGCGGCGTCCTGTTCCGGGGCCGTCGGTACGACACCGGCAACAAGGCCGACTACATTCGCACGGTGGTCGACTTCGCCTGTCGCCGCCCCGACCTGGCCGCCGAACTGCTGCCCTGGTTGCGTGAGTTCGTCGACCGCCACGAGGGCGGCACGGCCTGAGCGGTCCCCCACGCCGCCGTGGTGACCATGGGACGTGGCTTCCCCACCGTCCTGGGCATCCAGAACATTTCGTCCTGAACGACCACAACCCGAGGGACCCCCGTGAAGACCGTCGAACAGCATGTCAGAGACGTCCTCGGACTGATCGCGCCACCCGAACCGACCGAGGTCGACCTGCTCCAGGCGCACGGGACCGTGCTGGCCGAGGCCGTCGTCTCACCGGTGTCCCTGCCGGGGTTCGACAACGCGTCGATGGACGGGTACGCCGTGCACGCCGCCGATCTGTCCGCCGCCACCGCCGACGATCCGGTGCGCCTGCCCGTCATCGCCGACATCGCCGCCGGTGACGGCTCACCGGTCGCGGTCCCTCCGGGCATGTGCGCCCGCATCATGACCGGCGCCCCCGTGCCGACCGGGGCGGACGCCGTCGTGCCGGTCGAGTGGACCGACGGCGGGACGACCACCGCGCGCTTCGACCGTCCGGTCAAGGGCGGCAACGCCGTCCGGTGCGCGGGCGACGACGTCCGCGAGGGCGCCGAGGTGCTGCGCCCGGGCGTCCGTGTCGGCGCGGGGGAGATGGGCGTCCTGGCGTCGGTCGGCCGCCGCTCCGTCTCCGTCTTCCCCCGGCCGCGGGTCGTGGTGCTCTCCACCGGGGAGGAGCTGGTCGAGCCCGGCCGTCCGTTGGGCCCCGGCCAGATCTGGGAGTCGAACAGCTTCATGCTCGCGGCCGCCGCGCTCGACGCTGGGTGCGAGGTGCACCGGCACGGTTTCGTCGGCGACGACGCCGCCACCGTGCTCGACACCCTGGAGGGCCTGCTGATGCGGGCCGACCTCCTCATCACCAGCGGCGGTGTGAGCATGGGCGCCTACGACGTCGTCAAGGAGGTGCTCACCCAGCAGGGCACGGTCGACTTCACACAGGTCGCGATGCAGCCGGGCAAGCCCCAGGGGTTCGGGACGTTCGGTCCCGACGGGACGCCGATCCTCACCCTGCCCGGCAACCCCGTGAGCGCGTTCGTCTCCTTCCAGGTCTTCGTCCAGCCCGTTCTGCGTAGGCTGCGGGGCCTGGACCCGCGACCGCTGCCGACCACGCGCGCGACCCTGACCTCCCCGGTGACGTCGCCGCCCGGGCGCCGCTCCTTCCTGCGCGGCGTCCTGACCGAGCCCGCACACGGCGCAGACGTGCGCCCGACCGTGGCGCCGGCCGTGCGGCAGGGCTCCCACCAGCTGTCGGCGCTGGCGGACGCGGACGCGCTCGTGGTGGTCCCCGAGGACGTGACCGAACTGCGCGCCGGTGCGGCCGTGGAGGTCATGCGACTGCCCGAGGGGTGAGACGCCGCACCTCCGGGTGCTCCGGGGGCGGTGGCGTGCCGTACGGTCGTGGTGGGCACGCCCCCGCGGGCCCCCGCGGCCTGGCCAGGGCCGCGCTCGACCTTCGAGTGTTGACGAGGCGACCGATGAGCGACACCCCACGGACGGAGCGGGTCGCGCACCCCTCCGGTTTCACCCACCTGGACGAGTCCGGCGCGGCGCGGATGGTCGACGTCTCCGCGAAGGCCGTGAGCGCGCGTACCGCCACCGCGACCGGTTGTGTCCTGCTCACCCCGCAGACCGTCGCCGCGCTGCGCGGGGGCGGGGTGCCCAAGGGCGACGCGCTGGCGGTCGCGCGCATCGCCGGGATCCAGGGGGCCAAGCGCACGCCCGACCTCGTCCCCCTGTGCCACCCCATCGCCGTGCACGGTGTCGACGTCGACCTGACCGTCGTCGACGACGGCGTGGACATCAGCGCCACGGTCCGCACGGCCGACCGCACGGGTGTCGAGATGGAGGCGCTGACCTGCGTCATGACCGCCGCGCTCGGGCTGGTGGACATGGTCAAGGCGCTCGACCCCGAGGCCGAGGTGACGCGGGTGCGCGTCGAGGAGAAGACCGGCGGCAAGAAGGGGCACTGGAGGCGCGGTGAGTGAGCGCCCGCCCGGATATCCCAGGGTCGTGGTCGTCACGGCCTCCAACCGGGCGGCGGCGGGGGTGTACCCGGACCGGTCGGGACCGGTGGTCGCGGAGCGGCTGCGCGCCCTGGGATGCGCGGTCGTCGGCCCCTGGGTGGTTCCGGACGGCCTGCCCGTGGCGGAGGCCCTCGACCGCGCGCTGGACATGAGGGCGGGCGCCGTGCTCACGACCGGAGGCACCGGGCTCACGCCGCAGGACCTGACCCCCGAGGTGACCCGCCCGCTGCTGTCCTTGGAGATCCCCGGGATCGCCGAGGCGCTGCGCGCGCAGGGCCGGGCCAAGGGCGTGCCCACGGCGATCCTGTCGCGGGGTCTGGCGGGGGTGGCCGAACGGGACGGCCACCGCATGCTCGTGGTCAACCTGCCCGGATCCAGGGGCGGGGTGAAGGACGGCATGGACGTGCTGGAGCCGGTGCTGCTGCACGCGTTGGACCAGTTGTGTGGCGGCGATCACGCACGCCCCGAATGAGACGGAAGAATGACCGGAATCACATCACGGGCATTCCGTCCATGGGGAATTCCTTGACCTACCACCGGTTTTCGGTGCGCGGCAATCGGGGTTAGATCGAAACCGGAACTTGGGGCGTGTGGGTGACGCCCGCCACCCGACACTCCCGGAGTGGAATACTGGGAGGCGTCATCGGTGGTGGGCGCACCGCACGCCCTGGGAAGGGTCGTGTCCGTGGTCGGTGATGCCGTGACGCTCGGAGGGACGGTCGTGTATCGCAGACAAGGGTGGCCCGTCACCCTGCAAGACGGGCCGATCGCGCTCCGACCGCTGCGACTCCGCGACGCCCCGGCACTGCGGGACACGCGCTCGCGCAACGCCGAGTGGCTGCGCCCCTGGGAACCGACCTACCCCGAGATGCCGCTGCGCACCACCGGCCTGACCCCCTACGTCTCGATGCTCCAGGCCATCCGCCGCGAGGCCCGGCAAGGGCTGTCGATGCCCTGGGCGATCACCTGGGGCGGCGAGTTCGTCGGACAGCTGACCGTCGGCGCGATCGTCTGGGGTTCTGCCAGGTCAGCACAGGTGGGGTACTGGATCGACAACGCCCACGCGGGACGCGGGATCACGCCCACGGCGGTCGCGCTCGCGGTCGACCACTCCTTCTTCCAGGTCGGACTGCACCGGATCGAGGCCAACATCAGGCCGGAGAACAGGGCCAGCAGACGGGTGGTCGCCAAGCTCGGCTTCCGCGACGAGGGGGTGCGACGACGCCAGCTGCACATAGACGGCGCCTGGCGCGACCACATCTGCTACGCGCTCACGGCCGAGGAGGTGCCCCACGGTCTGCTGCGCCGCTGGCGCGACCGCGCGCCGTCCGGACCGCTCCCCGAGTCCGGTTCCGACCCTGCTTCCGCTTTGGGGCCGGAAGACCCGAACGGGAGCGGGAATCCACGCGATCCGGCGAGTCCGCACCCGGGACCCCACTGATCGCGTCAGCCGCACGGAGGCGTTCGGAGTCAAACCCCACTTTACCCAGACTTAGTTATTACTTTGCGTCGAATGGGCACTCCGCTCCGCAGTCGGCTGCTGACCTGTACTTCTCCGTCCGAGGGCACGCCGACCGAAACTGAAGGTCCACAATCTTGCGACACTCCGGTCAGAATGTGGCGCATTTATGGACACGGGGTCGTACCGTGCGGAACGTAGACGCATTGACGATGCGGCCAACGCGAGGATTTGGCTCACGGGATTCGTCCCCATCGGGGGCGGGGACGAGCCCCCGTCGGGGGACGTCCGAGGAACCGGGGACGCCACGCGGAGCGGTGTCGGCGAGGTGTCGAACAACGTTCAGTGGCCGTCATCGTGAGGAGGGGTGATGAGCAGCTCTCCTCTGTACCTGGCCATCGTGGTGGTCTGGCTCATCGTCCTCGTGCCGATGCTGTTGCGCAAGGACTCAGTGGACACCGTCCACGAGGACCAGCGTCGGGAGGACGAGTGGGAGCCCGAGGAAGCCGAGCGGGTCGAGGAGTCCGACGAGGTCGCGGCAGCGGTTCCGGAGGAGGGTGAGGACCCCGACTCCGAGGAGACCCAGGTGCTCCGACGGCCCGTGTTCGGTCCCGCCCAGGACGCCGGGGCGACGGTCCGGCGGGAGCGTCCGCGCGCCCACCCGGGTCGCCATCGCGGGTCCGGGGGGTCGCGGGCACGGGTCATCGCCCGTCGTCGGCGCCGCACCACGGTGTTGGTGCTGGTGAACGTGGCCACCATCGTGGCGGTCGTGGTCGGCCTCGGCCCGTGGTGGGTCATCACCCCGCCGGTCCTCCTGCTGGCCGGGCACCTGGTCCTGCTCAGGGAGGCCGCCAAGGCCGACGCTGAGCGTCTGGAGACGCGGATCCGGGCGCGCCGCCGCGCCACGCTCCGGGCACGTCGTGCGGCCCGGGAGGAGGAACGTCGCGAGGCGGAGCGGGAGGCGCAGGTCATCGCGCTCCGCGAGCGCCGCAACCAGGTGTACGACCAGTACGCGGACGCCCGGCTCCGGGCAGCCGGAGACTGATCAGGACCGGGGTGGTCCGGCCGTGTTCGGACCATCCCGGAATCCCTGCTAGGCTTTGTCTCGTCTTCGGGGCTATGGCGCAGTCCGGTAGCGCACCTCGTTCGCATCGAGGGGGTCTGGGGTTCAAATCCCCATAGCTCCACCGAAGGTCAGGCGGTCTTGCGGGACCGCCGACGCAGGGGGAACCCCCGATTCGGGAGACGAATGGGAGATTTCCTGTGAGGGAACCCCAGTCGTCTCCCCCTCTGTTTTCTGGGACCGGAGCGGTTTCGGGAGGTCGTCCACGATCGGGACGGACGGCCGTGGGGACATCGCGCAACGCTCCCGTAGTGCGCCTTCCCAGCGTGCGGTGAGGCCCTCCAGCATCGCGCCCCGCTCACCGCGGCGGTGAGCGCGCGCGGGGTCTCAGGTGAACTACCGGTGGGTGGTCCACAGGACGTGCCGGGGGTCGTCGAGCCACACCGCCTGCGTCCGGCAGCCCGGTCGACGGTCAGCCCGAACCGGTCGACTCCGGGCTCGCCACGCGAGCGCCACCACTGCCGGGCGGTCCGCGCCTCCTGCACGAGGAGCCGGTCTCCGTCCTGCTCAACACGACCGTCCGCGTGCAACCGCGCCCACGACCCGCACCGGGTGGAGGCCAGCCACACATGCGGCTCGTCGGCACCAGGCTTCCTACGCATCCCGAACGCCCAGTCCGGCATCAGCAAGGACAGAAGAAGGGCCTCCTCACCGTCGAGCCAGGGTTCACGCGGGTCACCGGTACCGTTCTCGACATGCCCGGGGTGCGTGTCCGTGGCAGGTGAGGCACCCTCGGGTCGGCGCTGATTCCGGGACCACATGAAGGCCAGGCTGCCCTCGAACGCGCCCTCGGCGAGCCCGCTCCCGTCGGTGTCCAACACGGCGAGCACCCCGCCCGGGGCGCCCGGCGTCGGTGACCACGGGGTGACGATCCGGCCTCGGCCGCGCACCTGGTCCAGCCACGACCACGGCACCCGTGACACGGTGCACGTGGCGATGATCCGGTGGACGCTGGCGGGGCGCGGCGTCTGCTCGCCGTCGCCGACGATGATGTCCGGGGTGTACCCGGCTGTGTACAGGGACGTGCGGGCGGTCTCGGTGAGCGCCTCGTCGACTTCGATCGTGGCGACGTTGCGGGCGCCGAGCAGTTCGGACAACAGCGCCGCGTTGAATCCGGTTCCGGTGCCGATTTCCAGCACCCGCTGGTCCGGCTCGATCCGCGCGGCCGTCAGCATGCGCGCCATGACGCCGGGGGCCGACGAGGAGGAGGTGGGCACGCCCATCCCGTCGTCGCGGCCGTCATCGCGCTGGGTCGTGAGCGCCTGGTCGGTGTAGGCCGTGCGCAGCCAGTTCCCCGGATCCTCGGTCCAGTCGACGCGGGTGCGGTCCTCGGTCCAGTACACGTCCGGCAGGAACCGGTGCCGGGGCACCCGCGCGAACAACCTCGCGATGTGCTCGGGGGTGCCGCTATCGCGCAGGCGTCCGGCCAGGGACGCGGCGAGGGGTGCGTGGTCCCTGCCGGTGCTGTGCCCGCTCACGAGGCCTTCCCCGTTCCCTTGCATCCGGGGCAGGGCACCCAGCGGCCGATGTTCCTGCCGGGGTTGCCTCCGTCGTTGGTCTCCCAGCTGCCGCCCTGCCCGTTGCACATGCCGCAGTCCTTCTCGGCGCTGGGCGTGCTCGGCCGCGGCTCGGCCGGTCGGGGTGCGCGGTGGGGGGCGAATGTGGCTGCCATTGAGACTCCCTCGGGGTTTATCGGGTGACGGTCAGGACATCGCCGCAGTGGCGACACCTGGCGGTTCGGATGCGGTCGTGTCGGGTGGGTGGGTCGGCCACGTAGTCGTGCTGCCCGCTCGCGGTACCGGTGCACCGGGTGGCTCCGTCCACCGTTCCTCCTTGGGGGAGGGTGCGGCCCCGGCCGGGGGCGGGGGCCGCACCGGCTCAGACCGCCGAGGCGGTGTTGGGCAGGTGTTCGAGCGGGGAGTGCCACACGGGCGCGTGCGGGTGCGGTTCCCGGTGCCGCGACCGGGCGACCCGGATCACCGGGCCGACGGCCGCGCCGTAGACCGCACGGGACTCCAGGTCCGGGCCCAGGCAGTGGACGTCGGCCCCGTGCTCGGCCGCCCACCGCTTGAGCGCGGGAACGTCGGGCAGCTCGCGCAGGTCGCACACCCTGCGTCGGTGTTTCATCGCGCCACCGTCCTCTGGTGGGGCACGCACACCCGGTCGATGGGCGAGGCCGCGATGGCGGTGTCGAGCAGGTCGACGGCGCTGGCCAGGTCGCCGGTGGCGAGCGCGTGGTGCACTGCCTGGCGGACGGCGTCGGCGCGGACGCGCTCCAGCCGTTCCCGGTCGGCGCGGCCGGTGTCGGTCGCGGCCGGGAGGGTGAGCGCGTCGTGGATCACGGCGAGCAGGTCTGCTGTCTGGGTGTCGATCATGCCGCACCCCGCAGGGCGAGCAGGTCGCGCACGGCCAGGGTGAGCGGGGCGAGGTCCCCGCCGGGCCAGGTCACGTAGGGGCGGGGGCGGGACGCGCGGCGCGGGCGCGGGTTCGGATCATCGTCGCGGCGCGGTGGCGCACACGGTCCAGGTCGTCGGGGCGCAGGTAGCGCAAAGCGCACCTCCTGGTCAGAGTGCCGCTGGATGAGGGCGGCTTGGATGAATGCCTCTCCATGATGAACTTAGGAATCTAAACTTTGCAAGTTTATCGCGAGATTCCGATCCCAGGATTCCGAAAGATGCCCTATTGAGAAGTTCGCCATACGATCAGCACGACCACCCCCACGGGAGAGACACGATGACCAGGAAATACAGCCCTACCGTCCGCCGACGCCGTCTGTCCGCCGTGCTCCGTCACCTCCGACACGAACGGGGGAAGACCCTGGAGGAGGTCACCGCCGCCCTGGAGTGGTCACGCGGTCGCCTCGCCCACATGGAGGGAAACAAGTGGACGCGCCCGGACCTGGGCAACATCCGCCAGCTCCTCGACTACTTCGAGATCAAGGACGACGCCACCCGCGAAGCGATCCTGGAACTGGCTCGGCAGTCCCGCACGAAGGCTGGTGGGCGAAGTTCAAGGACGTGTTCGGCGGTTCCCCGTTCGTGGGCTTCGAGTCTGAGGCCTCCGTCATCTCGACCTACCAGCCCATCGTCATCCCTGGCCTGCTCCAGACGGAGGCCTACGCCGCCGCTTCCGCTCGCGCCGCCCTCGCGCGTCCGGCTGAGGAGGTCGACCGCATCGTCGAAGCGCGCATGGCTCGTCAGGAGGTGCTGCACGGTGAGCAGCCGCCGACGGTCTGGGCTGTGATCGACGAGTCCACGCTTCACCGGCTCCCCGTGGCGGGTGGTGTTGCCAAGGGGCAGCTCCGCCACCTGATCGCCCAGGCCGAGGACTCCGACAACGACATCACTATCCAGGTGCTCCCGTTCTCCGCCGGTCTGCACCCGGGCCTGTCCGGGCCGTTCGTGCTGCTCGACTTCCCAGACGAGATGGACGCTCCGCTGGTCTATCTGGAGGCCCGTACCGAAGGCCTGTTTCTGGAGGAGGAGGCTGAGGTGGCGGAGTACCGCCACGTGTTCGACCACCTCCAGGTGACGGCCAGATCGCAGCTTGAGTCCATCCGCATGATGAAGAAGATGATCGCCGACCTCTAGGAAGACCTGCTATGCATTCATCCACCACCGGTCTCCGGTTCCGCAAGTCCAGCTACAGCAGCACCGCGCAGGAGTGCGTCGAGGTCGCCGACCTGCCCGAGGGTGCCGCTGTGCGCGACACCCAGCACAGGGAGCGGGGGCACATTGCGTTCGCCAGCTCCTCCGAGTGGCAGGCGTTCCTGGCCGCTGCACGTCGAGACGAGGCGTAGCGCACAGCAAGGAGGCCCCGACCGCGACGGTCGGGGCCTCCCTTGCATTCATCCGAGCCCCACTCTACCCCGGGGCAGCGACAGCGGGAAGAGAGCACATCCTCAGCCACAGGGACCTGATCTCGATTCCAGAACTACGACATCTCGCCCCGCGGAACGCGCGAATATGGGCTCCACGGCGCGAACGGCGCCCGACCGCAGAGGTGGCCGATGGACATACGAGACCTCAACCCGAACGAGCTCCTGCTCAGCGACGCGGATGACTACAGGACCTTCGACTACCCCATGTGCCAAGAGGTGCAGCGCCGGGTCGGTTTCACCCTCGACTTCGACGACGCTGCCGTCAGGCTCTACCGGGCCTACGAGGAACTGACAGAAGAGCTCGGTGCGGTGATGGTCAAGCAGGCGATGGACACGACCGCGCACCCGAACATCGTCGAAGTGAAGCCGGAGCACCGGGACCGCATCATCGATCGGTGCGTCCGCTGGCAAGAAGACCCGCAGACCTGAGGTGAATCGCGGCCCGTGTGCTCGTGCTCGCCCCACAGCTCCACCGCGGATCAAAGGCCCTGCTTCCCAGTGGAAGCAGGGCCTTCGTCGTGCCGTACAGCAGCGAAATACAGCAACGGGGTCGGTCGCTCCGTAGGCGTCCCGTGGGCTTTCGTTCCTTCGGTGGCTGCCCCCGTGCCCCCGGCGGACGGGAGGGCCCCGTCCCAGGCTGGGACGAGGCCCGTCGCGTGCTCGGGTCCAGGACGTCATTCCCTGCGGCGGGCGGTCTCCGGACCGGAGCCCCGAGTGTCACCGGCGAAGTGGCTATCCCCTGCGGCGGGGCGGCCGGGCACGGTTCCAGGGTAGTGCCCAGGGGCCGCGGATCGGCTGCGGGCCGTGCTTGCAGGGGTGCCGCACCATAATCTTTACACTGGCAACTTTCCACCGTATAGTTAAGCGCGTGACAGACGGATACCATCACGGAAACCTACGCGCCGCCGTCCTGAAGCGTGCGGCGGAAGTCATCGAGGAGGAGGGCCCCCACTCCTTCAGCCTGCGGTCCCTCGCGGCCGACCTCGGCGTCAGCCACACCGCGCCCCGGCACCACTTCGGTTCCCGGGAAGGGGTGCTCAACGCGATCGCGACGGAGGGGTTCCTGATCCTCGCCGAACGGCTGCGCGACAACCGCGAGGCGGGCGGCGACTTCCTGGAGACGGGGGTGGAGTACGTGCGTTTCGCCGTCGACCACCCCGCGCACTTCCAGGTGATGTTCACGCCCACGCTGCTCAACGCGCGGGACCCTGAGTTGGCGGCGGCGCGAACGGCGGCGTTCGACGAACTCGTCACCGGCGCGGACACCGTCGCCGAGGCCGCTGGCGACGAGCCCGCCGCCGTGGTCGGCGGCTGGTCGATCGTGCACGGTATCGCGACGCTCGCTCTGACGGGCAACCTCGACTCCTCCGGGGTGCGGTCCCTGTTCGGTGACGCCGACCTGATCGACATCACCCGGCGAAGCGCGGGCCTGCTCTTCGCCTCCCCTTCCCCCCGGGAGTAGCCATGTCCGCGTTCAGCCTCGTCTCCTCCGGGGTCATCCTCCTCACCGTCGTCGGCATCGTCTACGGGGGTACCTTCCTGCTGCGGGTGGTCAACGGCGGTGTTCCGGCCAACGAGCTCCAGCGCTCCTACTTCCGCGCGGGCCACGCCCACGCGGGCGTCTGGTGATGCTCGGGCTCGTGGTGCGGCTGCTGCTCAACGAGCCCGCCGTGCCCGACTGGAGCCGCCTGATGGGCGACCTGGTGCTCGTGGCCGCGATCCTCATGCCGATCGGCTTCTTCCTGTCGGTCCTGGGCCGCGACCCGAGCGCGCCCAACCGGATGCGCGTGTTCCTCTGGCTGGGCGCGGGGAGCCTGGCCTTGGGACTGGTCGGCGCGGCGGTCGGCCTCATCGTGGGCGGTCTCGCGTCCTGAAGCGTGTGCCGCGGCCGCCGCCCGTCGCGCAGGAGGGCAGGTGTCCACGGCACACGCCCTGGGGGCCGCCCTCGGCTCGCCCCCCGGCGTGCGCGAGCCGCACGGAGGCGTTTCGGGCGCTCGGGGGTCAACGACCGCGCAGAGTGAGCGGACGTGGCGGTACCCAGGTCACGTCGCCGGAAAACGGGTCCAAGAACTCTGTCGCGCAGTGGCGGTCCGGCACCATGGTGGTGTTACGGACCGAGAATTCTGGGTGGATTTTTCGATTTTGCGCCTGTCCGAAACGGAGGTCCATGGCGGTCTTCGTGGGTTCCCGATGGAACCCGATACCGGCGGTGGTCGTGACGGAACGTGTTTCCGGGGGCTGCCGTGGCGGAAGTGGGCGCGCGGGTCGGGGGAGGTCGTAGGGAGCTTCCCCGGCCCTTGTCGGACGCGCCGCCGCAGGTGCCCGCGCCACCCTTCCAGGGAGTCGTGGGCGGCAACC
This sequence comes from Nocardiopsis sp. CNR-923, assembly GCF_001942255.1. GTDB lineage: Bacteria > Actinomycetota > Actinomycetes > Streptosporangiales > Streptosporangiaceae > Nocardiopsis. The sequence goes on along the minus strand of NZ_MKKC01000088.1, from coordinate 28,523 downwards.
GGAGAATCCGTTTGCCGGAGAACTCCTCCAACTCTCGGGCCGCTCGTTTCAATTTTAATGAATCGAGGCCCAGTCTTCGCTGGTCAATGGGTATCCGGTGTCTCTCTGTTCACAAAGCAAACCGCTCTGAGCTGCAAAGACACGGAGAGTATCGACAATTTCCCTGCAGGTGCCGCAACCTTTGGTGTCCTCTTCGCCACAGGAATGGCAATGAACCTTCACGGGACTTGTGCGTGCTCGGTGAGATACGCCATCTTGGTCGGTGGGATGGGCTGGAGACCACAGGAAAGGTAGTTGCCATGACCACGCATGCGCGGACCTCTCACAGCAGTGGGTGGAGCTGGCAGTAACCAGCCCGGTGCGCGGGTTCCTCGGAACCCCGGTGGAGGGGCCCGGACCGGGCCCCTTCACCGCCGGAGCCGGGGTCCGGGCGCGTGGAGAGTCGGCGTGGCGGCTTTGACCCCCGCTGTCTCCGGGTAGGTGAGTGGAGATGACCCCGGCCCCGGGCGGGGCCGGACCGAGCCGACGCCGAAGGGCCGCGATCCCCGTGTCCGACTCCTCGCACCACACCGGCGGCTACCAGTACCCGGAGGACCCCGAACCCGCCGGAGGGTACGGACCACCGGCCCCGGAACCCCCCGACGAGCCGCCTCGCACCACGGTGGAACCCCTGGAGGAGGTCGAGGAGGCCGCCGAGGGCCCGATCGCGGCCGAGCGCTTCCGCCGCACCTCCCCGGCCCGGCGCATGATGATCCCCGCACAACGCAGTGGCGGACACTGGCGGCTGCTGTCCGGAACGGTCGGGTACGTCATGGTGGTCGGCGGAATGGCCGACTATGTCGATCCGCAGACGCGCGCGCTGGGGCACCTGGCCTTCTGGGCGCTCATCGCGCTGGCCATGTTCGTGAGCCTCAGCCGTGAACGCCGCCACGGCTGGGATCCCGCGCCGCGCTGGCCCTGGTTGGCCGGGGCGCTCGGTGGGGCGATCGCCGTCGAGGTCCTGGTCCTGGCGGTCGGATCGCCCGCCATCATCGTCGGATCGCTGGTCGTGCTGGGGCTGGCCCTGTTCGTCCTGATGCTCGTCGGCTGACCTCAGGTCGCCTCGTCGTCGAAGGGTGGGCGCTTGCCGTTGAGCCGCGCCGCGGGCCTGCGCTCGGGCTCGTCGTCGTCCTCCCAGAAGTGCTTCTGGACGAAACGCTTCGGGTTGAGGTCCTGGACGTCGAAGTCCTTGAACTCGGGCCCCAGCCCGTCCTTGATGTCGGCCGTGGCGGAGTTGGCCATGGTTCGGAGCTGGCGGAGCAGGCGACCCAGCTGCTGCGCCATCTTGGGCAGCTGGTCGGGACCGAAGATCAGCACCGCGAGCAGGAGGAGGACGACGAACTCTCCTCCGCTGATGTTGAACATGCGCGATCCTCGCCCTTCGTGATCCGACCGGCTTCAAGCAGGTTAACCGGTATCCATGCCCATGGGTAACCGTGCCCGGATGACGCCGAGGTGTCCGAAGACCGACCGGCCCCCCGCTCACGCGGGAGCGGGGGGCCGGTGAAGACGGGTGGCGATCAGATCGCGCGAACGTCAGACGCCTGCGGGCCCTTGGGGCCCTGGATGATCTCGAACTCGACCTTCTGGTCTTCTTCCAGGTTCCGGAAGCCGCTGCCCGCGATCGCCGAGTAGTGGACGAACACGTCGGGCTCGCCGTTGCCCACGGCGATGAACCCGAAACCCTTCTCAGAGTTGAACCACTTCACGGTGCCCTGAGCCATGTGCTCTCCCTTGGGGACTACTTCGGGGCCGCACCCTGCTGGCCCCGGGTCGCCGGGCGCCGCACCGACGAGTCATCCCCGACGAGCGCCCACGTGCAGTTCCGCGAGGCGCCTCGGGCATCCATGGAAACAACAACAGCAACCAGTTGCTGACAGTACCAGGGCGAGTGCTCGCTGCCGAGAGTTTTCCGCAAGGAATCCACGATTCCGTTGTGTCCTCTTTCGGCTACTCCAGACTATTGATTTCCACCGCCGCCGGTACTAAGGCGGGCATGGCGGACACCTGCCCCGCTGCGCGACGCCCCAGCACGACTCTCACCGCGTCCTCTCCAGTCGACGACCGCCCCGGGCGGGCCCCCGCCGCGCCACCTTGCGGAGCAGGCACAGCGGGGACACTCCTTCCTCGGCCCTGCGGCAGCCGCACCGGGTGCGCCCGGCCGTCGCCGCCGGCGCGTATCCTCACCCCGTGACGGGCGGCATCCACCACACACGCCCTCAAGGACACGGACCCCGCCGGGGCGAATCGCCTCCCGCTCCTGTTCAGGAGCCCCCGTCGCCGTAGATCCACACGTCGAACCACAGCCGTTCACGCCAGGTCGCCTCGTCGAACGGGTGGGCCGACAGCACCGGGTACAGATACGCGAAGTGCGCGATGATCAGCAGCATCACCACGCCGAAGACGATTCCGCCCAGGGCCCGGCCGTAGGGGGCGAATCGCGGACTGCCCTCGCCGGCGCCCATGGCCAGGCCGAGCATCAGCACGATGCCCAGCACCAGGAACGGCAGGATCGGCAGGGCGTAGAAGAGGAACATCGGGCGGTCCGGGTAGGCGAACCACGGCAGCCAGCCCGCCGCGACCGCCAGTAGCACCGCACCGGCCCGCCAGTCGCGGAAGGTCGCCCACCAGCCGATCATCACCACGAGCGCGATGATGCTGGTCCACCAGATCACCGGCGTGCCGATGGACACGATCGAGGTGACGCAGTCGCCGGTGCCGCAGTCGACCGCCTCGCCGTTGTAGTGGAACATCACCGGCGTGCGCATGATCAGCCACTCCCACGGCGCCGAGATGTAGGAGTGGTCGCTGGTGAGGTTGCTGTGGAAGTTCATCATGCGGACGTGGTAGTCCGCCAGGCTCCACAGTGCCTCCACCGGCGTGCTCAGTGGAGCGGGCAGCCACTCGGGCAGCACGCCGACGGCGCGGTCGCGGTTGTAGCCGCCGCTGGTGAACAGCCACCCGGACCACGAGGCGAGGTACACCACCGCGGCCACGACGACCGTCTGGACGAACGCCGGAACGGCGTCGATACCCAACCAGCGCCAGAACGGCCGCTGCTGGCCCACGCCGCGCCGGGCCCCGTAGTCCCAGGCGACGGTGAGCAGTCCGAACGCCGCCACGAAGAACAGGGCGGACCACTTCGTCCCGACCGCGAGACCGAAACACAGGCCGGCGGCCAGTCGCCACCAGCGCGCGCCCAGCCACCCCACCCGGGCCAGATCGGCTCCGGACTCCGCCAGGCGGGCCAGCCGCTCCCGGGTGGCGTCGCGGTCGATCACCAGGCACGCGAACCCCGCCAGCAGCCAGAGGGTGAGGAAGATGTCCACCATGGCGATGCGGCTCAACGTGAAGTGCAGCCCGTCCAGGGCCAGGATGAGGCCCGCCGCGCAGCCCAGCAGCGCCGACCTGGTCATCCGCGTCGCCACGCGCGCCAGGATGAGGACGGAGAGCACACCGGCCACCGCGGAGGCCACCCGCCAGCCCTCCGGCGTCATCGACGTCCCGAACGGCAGCAGCGACCACGACCAGTCGCCGAGCGCGATCATCCACTTGCCGACCGGAGGGTGCACGATGAAGTCACCGGCGCCGGTGAAGATGTCCCGCTGCCCCTGGGCCAGCAGGTCGTCGGCGCGCTCGACCGTCTCGTGCTCGTAGCCGAAGTTCCAGAGCCCGTAGGCGTCCTTGGCGTAGTAGGTCTCGTCGAAGTAGATCCGCGCGGGCTCACCGAGGTTGAAGAACCTCAGGGCGCCGGCGAACAGGGCGACGAGGACGGCGCCCGCCCAGGCGAGCCACCGGGGTTCGGGGCGGCCGTTCGGGGGACGGGGCAGATCGAGGTACTGGTGGGGTGGGTGCGCTGATGCGGGAGGCGGTGCCTCGGAGGAAGGTGCGGTGGTGGTCATCTCGGCTCGTAGGTTGGGGTTCGGAGATGGGTCCGTGCGGACCGCGAAACCTTTTCGGTCGGCGTGACAGGCCAACCGTAGCGTGACAGGACGGGGATCACAGTGCTTGAGGGTCTGGCTGGAACACGGCGCGTCGGGACGCTGACGCTCGCCGGGTTGCCCATCGGGAACCTGGAGGACGCGCCTCCCCGGCTCATCCGCGCGCTGGAGGGAGCGCGGGTGATCGCGGCCGAGGACACGCGCAGGCTGCGTCAGTTCGCGGCGCGCGCGGGCGTGCGGTTGGGCGGCGCCGAGGGCGCCCGGGTCGTGTCCTACTACGACGCCAACGAGAGCCGCAGAACCGACGAACTGCTCGCCGACCTGCGGTCCGGCACCGACGTTCTGGTGGTCACCGACGCGGGGATGCCCGGTGTGTCGGACCCGGGCTACCGCCTGACCGCGGCCTGCGCTGAGGAGGATATTCCGGTCACCTCCATCCCTGGTCCCTCTGCCGTCACGACCGCGCTCGTGGTCTCCGGCCTGCCCACCGACCGATTCTGCTTCGAGGGATTTCCGCCGCGCAAGGGGTTGACGGGGTATCTCGCCGACCTCGCGGACGAACGGCGCACCATGGTCTTCTTCGAGAGCCCGCACCGGATCGCCGCGACGTTGGAGGCGATGGCCCGGACCTTCGGCGCCGACCGCCGCGCCGCCGTGTGCCGTGAGCTGACCAAGACCTACGAGCAGGTGCGCCGCGGCGGACTCGGGGAGCTGGCCGACTGGGCCGCCGAGGGCGTGCGCGGGGAGATCTCCGTGGTCGTGGCGGGCGCGCGCCCGGACGGTGGTTCGACGGACCCGGGCGACCTGGTCGCCGCGGTCGCTGCCCTGGAGGAGGAGGGCGTGCGCCGCAAGGAGGCGATCACCCGGGTGGCGAAGGAGGCAGGGGTGCCCAAGCGCGAGGTGTACGACCTGGTCCACGGTGTGGGGCAGGGTCAGGGGCATGCGTAGCGAACTCGCCCCAGCCGACCTTCGTGGACACCGAGGCCGGAACGGTCCCCGGATCGGGCCGCGCGCGGGGTCGCCCGAACGGCCTCCCGAAGCCCCGAACGCGCTCCCCTCCCCCCGAACACGGCGGGGCCCCGGGCGCGTGCCGCGACACGGTTCCCGAGGCCCCTCGCGTTCGGGAGACGATCCCCGTCGCGTGGCCTACACGACCGCGCCGTCGTCCATCTCGCGGGCGCTGGCGGCGTTGCGCTGCTTGGCCTTGCGCTCCTTGAGCACGTGCGGGGCGGGCGTGCTGTCCCACTTCTGGAAGAAGATCGCCAGCGGCACCGCCACGAACACCGTGGAGAACACGCCGGTGATCAGACCGACCAGCATCGCGATCGAGAAGTCCTGGAGCGACGACCCGCCGAGGAAGGTGAGGAAGCCCAGGATGATGAGTGCCCCGACGGAGGTGTTGACCGTCCTCGGCACCGTGTTGAGCACCGCGCGGTTGGCGATCTCCGGGAAGGGCGACTTCTCGTCCCGCGCCCACTCGTCGCGGACGCGGTCGAACACCACGACCGTGTCGTTGACGGTGAAGCCGATGACGCTCAGGATCGCGGCGAGGAAGACGCCGTCGATCGGCTTGCCCAGCCAGATGAACAGTCCGATCACCAGCGTGATGTTGAACGCCAGCGACAGCATCGTCGACAGGCCGAACGACCAGCGGAACCGCCATGCGAGGTAGATCAGCTGCAGGGCGAGCGCCGCGCCCAGGGCGATGAGCGCCCGGTTGCGCAGCTCGTCGCCCATGCTGGGGCCGATCAGCTCGTCACTGACCAGTTCCACCCCGCCTGTGGCGTCGTCCAGGGCGTCCTGCACGGACGCCGCGTCGGAGTCGGAGATCTCGCCGGTGCGCACGGAGAGGTCACCGTCACCGGACTCCTGCACGACCGCGGTGTCCGAGCCCGGGAAGCCGAGCCCGGCGACGACCTCGCGGGCGGCGTCCACGCTCAGCTCCTGGTCGCCGGTGATCTCGTACTCCAGGACCCGGCCGCCGGTGAACTCCACGCCCAGGTTGGCCTCCCGCACGAACGGCGCGGCGACCGAGGTCGCGACGATGAGCCCGGCCACCACCAGGGCGATCCGGCGGTACCTCATCACGTCGGGGTTCTTGGTGGTCAGCCAGGTGCGCACCGAGCCGATCCGGTTGAGACCGGAGATCGCGGGGTGCTTGCGGACGACCGCGCGGCGGACCGCCCACTCGACCAGCACACGCGCGATGACCAGCGCGGAGACCATCGAGGCGATGGTGCCGATGCTCAGGGTCACACCGAACCCCTGGACGGTGCCGGAGGCGAAGAAGAACAGCAGGGCCGCGGCGATCAACGTGGTGATGTTGGTGTCGAGCACCGCGCTCCACGCCTTGCGTCCGCCCTCGACGAAGGCCTTCTCCAGGCTCGGCGGGATGGCCCGGCGGCGACGGCGGCGGGCCGCCGCGCCCTTGGTGTCCTCCTCGTCGTCCTCCCGCATGCCGGAGGCCCGGTTGGCGTCGTAGACCTGCTGCTGGCGCTGGAACTCCTCGCGCGCGCGTTCGAAGATGAGCACGTTGGCGTCGATGGCCATACCGATCGCCAGGACGAAACCAGCCAGACCGGGCAGTGTGAGCGTCGCCCCGATCGCGACCAGGGCCCCGTAGGCGATCAGCGTGTAGAAAGCCAGGGCCACGGAGGCCAGCAGACCGACGAGGCGGTAGACCAGCGTGATGTACAGCGCGGTGAACGCGATGCCGAGGAGGGCGGCGATGGCGCTCGCCTCGATCGCCGCGGCGCCGAGGGTCGGGCCGACCGTCTGGCGCTGGACCTCGGTGACGGGGAGCGGCAGCGAACCGCCCTCGATCAGCACGGCGAGCTCGTTCGCGGTCTCGCTGGTGAACTCGGTGTTGGTGATGGTGGTGACGCCCTCGCGGCTCCCCGCGTCGCAGATGTAGCTGTTGTTGAGCTCCGGGGCGGAGATGATCTCGTTGTCGAGGACGATCGCGACGCGGCGGCGCGGGTCGCCCATGTCGTTGCAGGCGGCCTCGGCGGTGAGTTGCTCCCACTCGTCGCGGCCCTCGCCGCGGAAGTTGACGTCCACGACCCACGAGGCGCCGGTGGCGCTGTCGAGGCGGGCGGTGGCGCCGGCGATGTGGTCGCCCTGGATGGCGGCCTCGCCGAGCTGGAGGTAGGTGCCGGTGGAGTCCGGGAGCGTCATGACGACGTCGTTGGGGTCCTCCGCGGGCAGGCCCTGACCGGCGGCGGGGTCGCCGCCCATGCCGCCGAGGAGCTCCTCCACCTCCTCCTGGGTCATCCCGGATTCGCCCTCGGTGGACTCGTCCTCGGTGGACTCCTCACCCGTGCCGTCCTCGGCGTCGGCCGGGGCGCGCGCCTCGTCCGCGGTGTCCGGCGGGGCGTTGGCGGAGTCGCCCGGGGGCTGGATGCCCTGACCGCCCTGGCCGGTGCCGAGGACGGGGTGGATGGTCAGCTGCGCGGTCTGGCCGATGATCTCGGCGGCCTCGGCCGGGTCCTGGACGCCGGGCAGTTCGACGATGATGCGGTTCTCACCGGAACGCGACATGTTCGCCTCGGCCACGCCGAGGCTGTCGATGCGCTGGCGCAGCACCTCGATGACCAGGTCCGTGTTCTCGGAGCTGGCGGGGGTGCCGTCCGGGCCGTCCTGGGTCTCCAGGACGATCTGCGTGCCGCCGCTGAGGTCGAGCCCCAGGCGCGGCGGGATGAACCACGCCGCACCGAACGCGACGAGGATGACGAGGAGGGAGATGAGCGCGCGAATCCAGCGCCCTCCGGCTCCCGATTGACTGGACAAGGGGTGGAACCTCTCACTGCGGGTGGGTGGATCGCCGGGCGCGACCGGTGTGCCCCGGGCGCGGTCCGACGGGGGTCAGACGGAGGTGGGCGCGGTGAGAGGGGGCGCCCGCGTCGTGGCAGCTCCCCGCTGGTGACCGGCTCGGGCAGCGAATCGGGGTGCGGGCGGGGCAGCGGCCACCACGGCTGTTCCCACGCCGCCAACCGGAGCGCGCAGCTGGGCACCGCGTCGGGCAGGTCGCGCGGCGTGGTGCGCTGCTCGCAGGTGACCGGGGCGGCCACGGCGGCGAGCACGGGGCGCTCGCCGGGTCTGGCGTGTTCCCGGGGGCTCTCGTCGGTCGGCGCGTCGGCGCGCTCCGCGCCGGTCGTGCGCCGGGCGCCGGCGTCCTTGCCGGGGTCGAGCGTCTGCTCGGCGCGACCAGGCCGTGCCTGGCGAGTTCGGGCTCGCCGGGAGCGGCGGCGCTGGAGGTCAGGGGGAGCGACAGCACCACCATCAGCACCATTCCGGTGATCAGGATGGTGGTGTGGGCAGGGCGGGGTAGCGCACGGGTAACCGTGGTGACCACCGCCTCGAACGAGAAGGACCGGGTTGCCTGTGGAGCCGCCGGGCGCCCCGGTCGCGATCGGCGGCGTTGTGCAGAGCATACGGGCACGGTCGTACCCGGGGGAATCGTCCCATGGAGACCTGTGGACGACCACCCGCGCACTTCAGGCGGGGCCCGGGATCCGGAGCGGTCCGGTTCACGTGGACCCTGTGCCGGAGGGCGCGGCCGTACCCCGGCGGCTTTAGTCTTGAGGCATGTCGTCCAATCGCCACATCCTGACCGCGGTCGCCTGGCCCTACGCCAACGGACCGCGCCACATCGGTCACGTGTCCGGCTTCGGGGTCCCCTCCGACGTCTTCTCCCGCTTCCAGCGAATGTCGGGCAACCACGTGCTGATGGTCAGCGGCACCGACGAACACGGCACCCCGATCCAGGTGCTGGCCGACCAGGAGGGCGTCAGCGCCCGGGAGCTGGCCGACCGCTACAACCGGATCATCGCCGAGGATTTGGTCGCCCTCGGTCTGTCCTACGACCTGTTCACCCGTACCTCCACCGGCAACCACTACTCCGTCGCCCAGCGGCTGTTCACCACACTGTACGAGAACGGCTACGTCTTCACGCACACCACCAAGGGCGCGATCTCACCGTCCACGGGCCGCACGCTGCCCGACCGCTACATCGAGGGCACCTGCCCGATCTGCGGCTACGACGCGCCCGCGGCGACCAGTGCGACCACTGCGGCAACCAGCTCGACCCGGTGGACCTCATCGGACCGCGCTCGCGGATCAACGGCGAGACGCCCGAGTTCGTGGACACCGAGCACTTCATGCTCGACCTGCCCGCCTTCGCCGACATCCTCACCACGTGGCTCAAGGGCAAGGAGGGCGACTGGCGTCCCAACGTCCTCAAGTTCTCCCTGAACCTCGTCGAGGACCTCCAGCCGCGCGCGGTCACCCGCGACCTCAACTGGGGTGTGCCCATCCCGTTGGAGGGGTGGTCCGACAACGCCAACAAGCGCCTGTACGTGTGGTTCGACGCGGTCATCGGCTACCTGTCCGCCTCGATCGAGTGGGCTCGCCGGATCGGCGAGCCGGACGCGTGGCGCCGCTGGTGGCAGAGTGACGACGCCCGGTCCTACTACTTCATGGGCAAGGACAACATCGTCTTCCACTCGGTGATCTGGCCCGCGATCCTGCTCGGCGCCAGCGGCGAGGGCGACCGCGGCGGCGACGCGGGCGAGCTGGGCGGGTTCAACCTGCCCACCGAGGTCGTCTCCAGCGAGTTCCTCACCATGGAGGGACGCAAGTTCTCCTCCTCGCGCCGCGTCGTGATCTACGTGCGCGACTTCCTGGAGCGCTACTCCGCCGACGCCCTGCGGTACTACATCATGGCGGCCGGCCCCGAGACCCAGGACACCGACTTCACCTGGGCCGAGTTCGTACGGCGCAACAACGACGAGCTGGTCGCGGCCTGGGGCAACCTGGTCAACCGGTCGATCTCCATGGCCGCCAAGAACATCGGCCGCATCCCCGAGGCGGGCGAGCTCACCGACGAGGACCGGCGCGTGCTGGCCGACTCGCGGGCGGCGTTCGCCGCGGTCGGGGCCAGGCTGGAGCGGTCCCAGTTCAAGGCGGCGCTCCAGGAGGCGATGCGCACCGTCGCCGAGGCGAACAAGTACATCTCCGACCAGGCCCCGTGGGCGCTGAAGAAGACCGACCCGGAGCGGATGGCCACCGTCCTGCACGTGGCCCTCCAGCTGGTCCAGGACGCGAACACGCTGCTCACACCGTTCCTGCCCGAGTCCGCCAACAAGGTGTACGCGATGCTCGGCGGCACCGGCGCCTGGTCGGGCATGCCGCGCCTGGAGACCGGCCACGACACCATCGGCGGCTCCGAGGAGTCCGTGGACTATCCGGTCATCACCGGGGACTACGCCGACGACGAGGCGCGTTGGGAGTCCCGGCCGATCGCGGCGGGCACCCCGCTCAGCCGGCCGGAGCCGCTGTTCGCCAAGCTCGACCCGTCCGTGGTGGACGAGGAGCTGGCCCGCCTGGAGGGCGGATCCGATGGCTAGGCGCAGCGGGAAGGCGGTCAGGGAGCGCAACGGCCAGACGCCGCCGCCCGTGCCCGAGCCCCTGCGCGTCCCGGTGGCCGACAGCCACACCCACATGGACATGCAGACGCCCGGGGTCGAGGAGATCATCGCGACGGCCGCGAGCGTCGGCGTCACCCCGCTGATCCAGGTGGGCGTGGACCTGTCGTCCTCGCGCTGGGCCGCCGAGACCGCCGCCGCGCACCCGGGCGGGGTGTGGGCGGCCGTGGCGCTGCACCCCAACGAGGCGCCGCGCGTCGTGCACGGCGACGGGGCCGAGGGCGTGGAGGTCGACGACACCGACTGGGCGGGCAAGGCCCGGCCGGGCGGCGGCTACGAGAGCTTGGCGCAGCAGCTGGCCGGGATCGACGAGCTGGCGGCCCTGCCGCACGTGGTGGCGGTCGGCGAGACGGGGATGGACACCTTCCGGACCGGCCCGGAGGGGGCTCGTGCGCAGGAGGAGTCCTTCCGGCGTCACATCGACATCGCCAAGCGGCACGGCAAGGCGGTGATGATCCACGACCGCGAGGCGCACGACGACGTCCTGCGGATCCTGGCGGAGGAGGGCGCGCCCGAACAGGTGGTCTTCCACTGCTTCTCCGGCGATGCCGACATGGCCAAGGTCTGCGCCGAGCAGGGCTACTACATGAGTTTCGCGGGCAACGTGACCTTCGCCAGCGCCGAGGCGCTGCGCGAGGCCGCCCGCGTCGCCCCGCCGGAGTTGGTGCTCGTGGAGACCGACGCGCCGTTCCTGACGCCCAAACCCTACCGGGGGCGGCCCAACGCCCCCTACCTGATCCCGCACACGCTGCGGTCGCTGGCCGAGACCAAGGGCATGGACGAGGACGAACTCGCCACCGCCGTCGCCGACAACGCCCGGCGCGCCTTCGGCATCTGAGCACCCCAGGTGACGCCCGGCTCCCCCGAAGGGAGGGGCCGGGCGTCCCTCGTGTGCGTCGCGACCGTCAGGACATGTGACCGCGTTTGCGCCGCCGCGCGTCCCTGGCCACCTTGTCGTTGGCCTTCCAGCGCCGTTTCTCCTCCTCGCGCAGGCGGTGGTCGGCCCGGGACCGGTTCCGCTCGGCTTCGCGCCGGAGCCGGTTCCACCGCTCCAGCCGCCGGGCGTCCAGGTCGCCCTCGTCGACGGCGGCGACGACCGCGCAGCCCGGTTCGGGGCCGTGCGAGCAGTCCGCGAACCGGCACCGCTCGGCGAACTCCTGGATGTCGTCGAAGGTCCGGTCGACGCCGTCCGCGTCACCGGGGACGTCGATCCGGCGGACTCCGGGGATGTCCAGGACCATCGCGCCTCCGGGCAGCGTGAGGAGCTGGCGGCGGGTGGTCGTGTGTCGTCCGCGCTTGTCGCCGCGGATTTCGCCGGTGTCCATCAGCGTGCGTCCGGCGACCGCGTTGACCAGGCTGGACTTCCCGGCGCCGGACGTGCCGAGAAGTACCCACGTGCTGCCGGGCAGCAGTAGCCGGGCCAGTTCGTCCAGGCCGTCCCCGGTGTGGGCGCTGACGGTGTGCACGTCCGCGCCGCCCGCGACCGACTCGACCAGCTCGACCACCTCCGGGAGGCGGTCTCCGGCGAGGTCGGCCTTGGTGACGGCGACGACGGGGGTCGCCCCGCTTGCCCACGCCAGGGTCAGGAAGCGTTCCAGACGGCCCACGTTGGGCCCCTGGTCCGCCGCCTCGCAGATGAGGACGGCGTCGACGTTGGCGGCCAGGACCTGGTCGTGGGAGTCGGTGGCCACGCCCTGACGGACGAGGGCCGAGGAACGCTCCAGGACGGCCTCGACCAGCCAGGTGTCGCCGGAGCGCCGGACGGCCACCCAGTCGCCGCTGGTCGGGGCGCTCGCGGGGTCGGTCCGGGCGGAACGGCGCACGGCGGGGGCGTGCTCGGCGGTCTCGGCTTCGGGCAGCAGCACTTCGGCGCCGCCTCGGCGCGCCGCGGACACGCGGGCGGGCAGGAGTACGTGTTCGCTGGTCAGGGCGACGGCGTCAAAGGCCGCCTCGACACGGGAGGACCAGCGTACGGGGTGAGGGGATGCGACGCAGGGGCGTCGGAATCGTGAGTGCTCACGTCGGGCTCTCTGTGACGGCGAGCCGGAAGGAGTCTGCGTCCTCAGGGCTCGCGGACGATCGGGGAGGTGGGCTGGGGGGTGAACGTGCGATCAGCCATGGTGTGGTCCTCTCCGTCGCCGGACGGCCCGCCGCACCGTGCGCGGGCCCCGTGATTCTAGGCGTGACCTGGCCTCGGGCGCCAGCGGTTTTCCGGCGGGCCCGGCTGCTCCGCCGCCTCGGCGTCGGCGCGCGAGGGGGACCGGTGCGGTCGACCCCCTCACGTGGGTGCACGGGTTGGCCGCCTCATTCCGCGTCCTGCGCCGACCGGCCCTCGGTCTGCGGCGCGAAGCGGACGGTGAACGGAATGAACAGCAGGGCGAAGGTCGCGTGGACCACGTGGGAGCCGGACGGGTTCCAGCCCCGGATGCCCTCGGCGGCTCCGTCGGTCCGCCGCCACCGGAAGTTACGGGGCGCCGACGGGACCCGTGTGTGCGGTGTGACGTGCGTCACGTGTTCGCCGAGGGTGTGCCGGACGGCGCCGGGAGGACTGGCGGAGCCGGGAGACGGCCGTGGGCCACGCGGCCGGCGTCTACCGGTCCACGGTCCGCATCCCCTGGAAGGCGATGCGGCACAGGGAGTCCGCCAGCTCCGCGGCGTCCAGGCCGCGGTCGGGCTTGTACCACTCGACGATCGAGTTGACCATGCCGAACAGCAGGCGGGAGGCGACCGCGGGGTCGACGTCGTCGCGGATCTCACCGGCGGCGATGCCCTCGCGCACGAGGTCGGCGACCAGGTGGTCGAACTCGCGGCGGCGGACCAGCGCGTGCTTCTCCACCTCGGTGTTGCCCCGGACCCGCAGCAGCAGCGTGACGTGCGGCAACTGCTCCACCAGGACGCGGACACTGCCGTGGAGGACGTGCTCCAGACGGTCGATCGCCGGGCCGGCCGTGGACGCCTCCTCGCGGGTGACGGCGAAGAGCGCGTCCAACGCCAGGTCCAGGGACCGGCGCAGCAGCTCGGTCTTGCCGCTGACGTGGTGGTAGATGGCGGACTTGGTCACGCCGAGCGCGCGGGCCAGGTCCTCCATGCTCGTGCCGTCGTACCCGCGTTCGTTGAACACGCGTGCGGCCACGCGCAGGACGGAGTCGGCGTCGTGGCCGGGGCGGCCGGAGCGGCGCCGGGCGGACTCACCGCGCGCGGGAGCTGGTTCGACTGGGGAAGTTCGGGACACGTTTGTCGAATCTACCTCCTGCCGGATCCCCGCGTGCTGGGGGTGGCGCCTGCCCGGGGCCCGGGTCGGCGGGTGCGGTCGGGGCCGCTGGTCGAACGGTCGGTGGCTTGTTCAGCGTAGACGACCGTTCGTTCGGGAACCGTCGAGCGCGGCGGTGGCCGGATCGTCGCGGAACGTAGCTTTCGTGGCGCCCGTGGACCACGCGGCGGGCGCGTGCCGCCCGATCGCGGGTCGTCCGTTTCCGGGCACTTCACAGCGTCGGACGGGATGGGGGAGAATGCGGTCAGAGCCCCCCGAGACCGCAGGGAGACCGGGTATGTTCCGGATCGCCATCAGCCGCCTCGCCGACGACGGGTGGCGCATCGTCCCGGAACGGCGGGAGACCGCCATGACCGTCGACGAAGCGCTCCGCGCGGTGGAGAAGTACCTGCCCACGGTTGACACGAGCGAGATCGACGGAGGCGTCGTGCAACGGTCGGTGAACCGGGTCAACGACTTCCGCCGCGACGTCTCCACCGCCGACGGTGGCCGCTACCGCGTGGTCATCGCCCCCATGATGTGAGCCCGACAGGGGGCGGGCCCCGCCGTGGCGCGCGGGAGCCGGCCTCCCCTCGGCCCCGAGAGGAACCCCGTGGCCCCCCACCCCCCGTCGTCCTCGTACCACGCCCGGCTGTGGTTGATCCCCGTCTTCGTCTCCGCCGCTCTGGCCGTGCTCGTCCTGGCCGGGGTCACGGTGTGGGTCCTGTGGCCGGGAAGGGGCGAGACCGTCGTTCTCAGGGTCGGCGGACCCGGAGCCGCCGCCGCGCCCGAGGACGTGGACGGCGTCGCCGAGATCGTGGAACGACGGGTCGTGGCCATGGGAGCGGGTGAGCCGCGGGTGACCACGGGGGAGGGGACCGTCTCCGTGGAACTGCCCCGCGGCGCGGACCGCGACCAGGCGGAGGTCCTCCTGGAACGACGCGGGCTCCTGTCGGTCCATCCGGTGGTGGGAGCGACCGGGGAGACCGACCCGGTGCACCCCGGTGAGGCCGTGCTGACCCTGCCCGATCCGCAGGGGAACGGCGACCTCCTCCTCGGTCCGGCACTGATGGACGACGACGGCTTCGAGTCCGCCGAGGCCGGGCACGACCCGTCGAGCGGCCGGTGGAACGTGCACGTCGGCTTCACCGCGCAGGGCGCCGACGCCTGGTCCCGGGCGACCGGTGAGGCGGCGTGTCATCCCCTGGGCGCGGCCGAGCGCCGCATCGCGGTGGTCGTCGACGACGAGGCGGTCTCCGCGCCGGAGGTCGGCTCCGACGTCGCCTGCCAGGTCGGCTTGGGCGGCGGGATCGCGGTGATCGAGGGCGGTTTCACCGAGGAGGAGGCACGCGTCCTGGCGAGCCTTCTACGAGGGGAACCCCTGCCCCTGGAGGTCACCGTCGTGGAGTGACCGGGGGTGCGGCGCCGCGTCGCGGTCCGCGCGATCCGGTGGGTCCCGGGGCGGGGGTTCCCCTCGGCGCTCAGAACAGGCCGCGCTCGCCGGCGATCGCGTGGATCCACTCGTGGAGCGCTCCGGCGATCTCCTCGGCGTCGGTGGCGTCGTGACCGACGCTCAGGCGCAGCAGGGTGTCGCCGCCCTCCCCGAACAGGATGCCGGGCCTCTTGTCCAGCTCCAGCACCACGTCCACGCCCTCATCGTCGGTGAGGAAGGTCAGCTCCAGGGACTCCAGTCCCTCGTACTGTCCGGCTCCGGTGTACTCGAACTCCTGGTAGAAGGGCAGTTTCTGGCGGGATCCCGCGATTTCGCCCTTCTCCAGGTCGACGCCCTTCAGCTCGAAGCCCAGCGCGTGCAGGGCCTGGAGGACCGCGGCCTGGGCGGGAAGGGGCTCGATGAGCAGCGGGTCCACGTCCGTGCGGTCCAGGGCGTTGTCCACGTGCAGTCGGGTGTTGACGCCCACGCCCTCCAGGATGTGCTCGCCCCAGAGTGCGGTGACGGGCGCCTCCATGGGGATGGGCAACTCGAAGGGGAACTCGATCTCCTGCTCCGCCTCCAGCTCGAACACCGCGTCGCTGACGACGTGCTCAGCGACGACCTGGTCGATGGTGTACTCGCCCGAGTGCACCTCCCCCTCGTCGTCCTCGTACTCGTACTCCTTCTCCACGGTGGCGCGCAGACCGACGCTGATGCCCTCTACGGTCTGGGCGACGTCGCCGCCGGTGACCTTGAGGGTGCCGGTGACGGTGCCGCCCGGCGTCACGGACTCGGTGTCGAGAGTGGTCTCGACGGTGGCACCTCCGATGCCGACACTGGCGAGCATGCGCTTGAAGATCACGGCCGTCTCTTTCCTGGGCCCGCTGCCCGGGGCGCCGGGGGTGGGGGCAGGGGCCGGTCCACGGGTGGATGGGGGTTCCGGCGCTGTCCGTACTAGGACGCGGTGACGTCGCTGGGGTTTCCCCTGGGCCGGGGCGGTTCGACGCGGGGCGCGGTGGCCAGGCACGGCCCGGCGCGTCGGCGAGGTGGGCGTTGACGCGGCCGAGCAGCGCGAACAGCTGTGCGCGCTCGTCGGTGCTGAGCGGGGCCATGACGCGCTCGTTGACCTCGTCGAGGATCCGGTCGAGCTCGGACAGGCGGCGTTCGCCGTCGTGGGTGATGGTGATGACGTTGCGGCGCCTGTCGTACGGGTCGGGGGCGCGGCGGACCCAGCCGCCGTCGGCGAGGTCGTTGAGGACCGCCACGAGATCGCTCTTGTAGATCCTGGTGCGGCCGGAGAGCGTCGCCTGGCTGGCGGGGCCGAACTCGGCCAGGGCGGCGAGCACCACGAAGTGGTCCTTGTGGGCTCCCACCGCGCGGAGCGCCTCCCCCGCGACGCGCCGTGTCTGGACGGCTGTCATTCCGGCCAGGCGCGAGAGCTGGCGCCTGAGCCGCTCAGGGGTCTGCTCGCCGTGGTCGAATCGCAGTTCGTCGCTCGTCTCCATGCGGACACCCTATCCCTCTTGCATTAGCGAAACTAACGATGTATGTTCGTTGGCGATTTAAACGTTAGTATTTCTAATTAATTTTCGGAGGTTGTCATGACCAGCACCGAGACCCTGATCCGCGGACTCGCCGACCGCGCGGAACTGGCCGACCTGGTCGCCCGCCACAGCCTGTGGATCGACGAGGGCCGGTACGACGAGACCGACGAACTCTTCACCGAGGACGTCGTCGTCACGTCCCTCCGCGGACGGGCCCGGGGCATCGAGGAGCTCGTCGCGCTCGCCCGTTCGGGCCACGACACCTTCGTCCGCACCCTGCACAACAAGTCCAACCTCGTCATCGAGACCGACGGCGACACCGCCACGGTGCGGGCCCACGACCTCGCCGTCTACGTCATGGGCGACAGAACCGAGGCCATCGCTGCCGCGATCCACCGCTACGAGGCGCGCCGCACCGAGGACGGTTGGCGCTTCGACCGCCTCGACGTCGTTCCGGTCGCACTGACCGAAGCCCTCGACCGGGCCTCGTAGGTCGCCGGAGAGCGGGATCGCGCCCGCGCACGGCGAAGGGGCGGGCCCTTCGGCCCCGCCCCTCATGGCTGTCCGTGCCGCCCGTCCGCTTCGGGCACGCGTTCCGTCCGCGTCCGCTCCGGTCCGTGCTGCCCGTCCGCGTTCCGCGGGCGTCGCACGCGCCCTGGGTCCGCTCCGGTCACGGTCTCCGCCGATCCCTTCGGTAGTCGGACCCGTCCACGTCCGGCAGGATCCCCTCCTGCCGTAACACCGGGGGCGGCCTGTTCCCCGACCTGACGGCGGCCGTCCCCGCGACGCCGCCCAACAGCGTCGCGATCGCCACCCCGGCGACGAGGTTGACGACCGCAGTGGCGATCTGGCTGGCCAGTTCGGCTCCCTGGGTGAACGGCGTGACCGCGGCGACCGCCGTCATCAGCCCCATCATCCACCCGAAGAACGCGCGCGGTCGCGGCGCGGTCAGCAGCAGCACGTGCAGCAGGCCCGTGGCCAGCAACGCCGCCGCGGCCGCCATCAACGCGTAGGCCACGGTCCCCGTGTCACCCAGGTAGCCCGCCTCCTCCGGCGCGAGCACGGGAATTCCCAGTACCCCCCGAATGATCAGCGTGCCGACCAGGACGACCAGCGCCGCGACCACGGCGGTGGCCAGTCCCCCGGACCACAGCCGTACCGCGTCGACCGGACGCTCACTTCCGAACTCGCTCATGCCGATCCCTCCAGAAACGGCCTCGAACTCGGTCGGAACCCACATACCCGCAGCTCCCGAGCGGTAACCCACACGTGGAAGACTGGGAACATGGCTCACTTCGCGCACGCCCGCGTCGACCTGGACGCGATCGCCGACAACGTCCGGCTCCTTCGCGAGCGCGCGGGCGGCACGCCCTTCATGGGGGTGGTGAAGGCCGACGGCTACGGCCACGGCCTGCTTCCGGCGGCCCGCGCCGTCCTCGCGGGCGGCGCCGCGTGGCTCGGCACGGCCTTCATCCGCGAGGCCCTCGCGCTCCGGGCGGCCGGGATCACCGCGCCCGTCCTCGCCTGGATCATCCCCCCGGGCGAGCCCGTCGGCGAGGCCGTCGCGGCCGGGATCGACCTCGGCGTCAGCGACCGCGCGGTCCTCGACACCGTGATCGCCGCCGCGCGCGAACTCGCACGCCCCGCCCGCGTCCAGTTGAAGATCGACACCGGGCTCAACCGCGGCGGCGTCAGCGCCTCCGAGTGGCCTTCCCTCGTGGAGGCCGCCGCCCGTGCCGAGGACGCCGGGCACCTCAGGGTCAGCGGCGTGTGGTCGCACTTCGCCTGCGCGGACGAGCCCGGACACGCGTCGATCCCGCTCCAGCTCTCGAACTTCCACGAGGCACTGGAGGTGGCCGACAAGATCGGCCTCACCCCGCAGGTCCGCCACATCGCCAACTCGGCGGCCCTGCTCACCCTCCCCGAGGCGCGCTTCGACCTCGTGCGTGGCGGCATCGCCACTTACGGTCTGGTCCCCATCCCGCATTACGACGTGCCCGGATTGCGCCCCGCGATGACCCTCCGGTCGCGTGTCGCCCTGACCAAGCGCGTCGGTCCCGGCAACGGCGTCTCCTACGGACACCGCTACGTCACCGATCGCGACACCACCCTGGCACTGGTGCCCCTCGGGTACGCGGACGGCGTCCCGCGTCACGCCACCAACAAGGGTCCCGTGCTGCTCGGGGGGCGTACCCACGTCATCTCGGGAACAGTCTGCATGGACCAGTTCGTTGTGGATGTAGGCGATGAGCCGGTGGACGCGGGGGAGTACGCGGTACTGTTCGGCGATCCGACCGACCACCCCGCGACTCCGACCGCCGGGGACTGGGCCGAGGTCCTGGACACCATCCCGTACGAGATCGTCACGCGGGTGGGCGCGCGGGTGCCTCGCGAGTACGTCGGCGGCGCCTGAGCTGGACGCCGACGCGTACCACCCGCTCTCCCAGCCCGTCTAGCCTGGGTGGGGAGGTCACCTCCGGCGTGCCAGGAGCCGTGTGCCCGGTCGCCAACCGACCCACTACCGACACAAGCTGCGAGTCAGATGACAGACGTAACAGCCACCGCCGCCGGCGCGCCCACCGTCCATGCGGTCACCGCCGCCACCGACGGCGCCATGCGCGCCCTGGGGCGCGACGTGGCCGCCCTCACCCGCCCCGGAGACCTCCTGATCCTGACCGGTCCCCTCGGCGCGGGCAAGACCACGTTCACCCAGGGCCTGGGTGAGGGCCTGCGCGTGCGCGGGTCGGTCACGTCACCGACCTTCATCATCTCCCGGATCCACCCGTCCCTGACGGGCGGACCGGCCCTCGTGCACGTGGACGCCTACCGCCTGGGCGGGCCGGACGAGATCGACGACATCGACCTTGACATGACCCTCCCCGAGTCCGTCACCGTCGTCGAGTGGGGCGAGGGCGTCGCGGAGGGCCTGAGCGACGACCGGCTGGAGATCCGGTTCGAACGCCACCCGGACGACTCCCGGACCGTCCGCCTGCGCCCCGTCGGGGACCGTTGGGCCGACGTCGATCTGCCCGGCATCGTCGCCGGGCGCGGATGAGGAAGGTCACCCGTGCTGCTCCTGGCCTTCGACACCGCCACTCCGGCGGTCACCGCCGCGATCGGTGAGACCTCCGCCGACGGCGACTTCACGCTGCGCGCGAGCGCGTCCTCCGTGGACGCCCGTCGCCACGGTGAACTGCTCAGCCCGACCATCCGCCGCCTCACCGAGGAGACGGGCGTCGCCCTCGGCGACCTCGACGGGGTCGCCGTCGGTGTCGGACCCGGGCCCTACACCGGCCTGCGCGTCGGTCTGGCGACCGGTCACGCCCTGGCCGACGCCCTGGACATCCCCTGCCACGGCGTCACCACGCTGGACGCGCTCGCGTTCGCCACCCGGCGCACGGAGCCCTTCGTCGCGATGACGGACGCCCGCCGCAAGGAGGTGTTCTGGGCCCGCTACGACGACCGCCTCACGCGCGTGGGCGAGGTGCGCGTCGACCGACCCGCCGAGATCGACACCGGGGGCCTGCCGGTCGTCGGACACGGCGCCCGCGTGTACGCCGAGGTGTTCGGCGACGCCGCCGCCGATCCGGACCCGCTGTTCCCGGACGCCGCCGCCGTGGTCGAGCTCGCGTTGCTCCGCCTGCACGCGGGCGAGGAGCTGCCCGAGCCCAACCCGCTCTACCTGCGCCGCCCCGACGCCGTGGTGCCCCGCGCGCCGAAGAAGGTCCGGCAGTGGGTGAAGTGACCGGGGCGCGCCTGCGCTCCATGTCCGGCGACGACCTGCCCGCGGTCATGGACCTGGAGCGTGCGCTGTTCCCCGAGGACGCGTGGACCGAGGGGATGTTCCGCGACGAACTGTCCCAGCCGACGCGGTACTACGTGGTCGCCGAGTCCGACGACCGGGTCATCGGCTACGCGGGCCTGCGCTCCGCCCCACCGGAGGGCGACGTCCAGACCATGGCCGTGGCTCGGGCGGCCTGGGGGCGCGGGATCGGCCGGGCCCTGCTGACCGAACTGCTCGACCGGGCCGCGCGCGAGGGTGTCGTCCACGTCTTCCTGGACGTGCGCGACGACAACCCGCGCGCCCAGAAGCTGTACACCGACTTCGGCTTCACGCGGATCGGTGTGCGGCGCGGCTACTACAACGGGGCCGACGCGATCGTCATGCGGCGTACGGCCCAGCCCGGACAGGTGTCCGGCGGGGAGGGGAACCCATGAGCGACCATCCGTTGATCCTGGGGATCGAGACGTCGTGCGACGAGACCGGCGTCGGTCTCGTGCGCGGCTGTGAACTGCTGGGCGACCAGGTGGCCTCCAGCGTCGACCAGCACGTGCGCTTCGGCGGCGTCGTGCCCGAGGTGGCCAGCCGCGCCCACCTGGAGGCGATGACCCCGACCGTCCGGCGCGCGCTGGACTCCGCGGGCGTGAAGCTGGCGGACGTCGACGCGATCGCGGTCACCGCCGGTCCCGGTCTGGCGGGCGCCCTACTCGTGGGCGTCTCCGCGGCCAAGGCGTACGCGATGGCCCTGGACAAGCCGCTGTACGGGGTGAACCACCTGGTCGGGCACGTGGCGGTCGACCAGCTGGAACACGGCCCGCTGCCCAAGCCCGCCGTCGCGCTGCTGGTGTCCGGTGGCCACACGTCGCTGCTGCTCGTCAACGACCTCGCCACCGACGTGGTCTCTCTCGGCGACACCGTGGACGACGCCGCCGGCGAGGCCTACGACAAGGTGGCGCGGCTGCTGGACCTGCCCTATCCGGGCGGGCCGCCGATCGACGGGGCCGCACGGACCGGCAACCCGCGGGGCATCCGCTTCCCCCGCGGCAAGTGGGGCGACGGTACCTACGACTTCTCGTTCTCCGGACTGAAGACCGCCGTGGCACGGCACGTGGAGGACGCCGAGCGCGCCGGTCAGCCCCTGGTCGTCGCCGACATCGCCGCGGCCTTCCAGGAGTCGGTGGTGGACGTGCTGACCCGCAAGGCCGTGGACGCGTGCGTGGAACACGGGGTGAGCACCCTCGTCATCAGCGGGGGCGTGGCGGCCAACTCGGCCCTGCGCGCCCTGGCGGAGGTGCGCTGCCGGGAGGCGGGGATCGAGCTGCGAATCCCGCGCCCGCGCCTGTGCACCGACAACGGCGCGATGATCGCCGCCCTCGGCGCCGAGGTGGTCGCGGCCGGGCTGCCCCCATCCACGCTTGAGCTGGGTACGGACACCTCCCTGCCGGTGGGGTCCCCGCTGGCCGTGTGAGCGACCGCCGGGCATCCCCGACGACGCCTCTTCCGGAACCGTCCGGTGGGGGCGTCGTGTCGTCGCGTCCTGGGTCGGTCCGAGAGGAGCGACGACGGGCGTACCGGGTGACGCACTCCTGTGCGTGGGGGCGTGGTTCGGTGCACCCAGGAGGAAAGAACCGTCATGGTGGACTCATAAGGGGCCATTCACCCGATTTCTTCCTCATGGGTGGAAAACGGATAAAGGTGTAGAAAACGCATCGAGTGAGTGAGCCTTTTTCATCCTGCTTCTCGGAAGTTGGCGTCCTTCTTCCGCTGCGGCTTGCCCCGGCCCTTGAACGGGCAGAACACCGCCTCCGGCAGGCCCACGTACCCCTTGTCGCCCAGGCCGAGCAGACCCGAGGAGGCGATGCGCTCGGCGATCCTCCACACCCGTGCGGCCCTGGTGTCGTGCACCGATCCCAGGAGCGACCACGACGTCCACAGGGGCTCCCCGTCCGGTGCGGCCACCACCTGGACGTTCATGCCGTGCTGCTTGTGCTTGCCGGAATAGAACGGGCGGTCGGCCGCGACGCGGTCGCAGGCGATCAGGGTGCCGTCCACGATCACGTACCCCCACCCTTTGCGGCGTGCGCGGCGTAGTCTCTGTTCGAGGGTGGGTGCCTGCTTCGCGAGCAGGCCGGTGGTCTCGCGCACGTACCGCCAGGCGGTCGTGGTGCCCACCTCGAAACCGGCTGCGACCTGGGCGAACGTCTCTCCCTTGTAGAGGTGGACCAGTACGAGCAGGGCCTGCTGTGCGGGATCCAGGCGCTGCCATCGGGAACCGGTGTTCCTGCGGTGGGCCCCGATGGTGCGGGCGGCCAGGTTCAGGGTCCGGCGTGACAGGGGCAGCGCGGCACGGTAGAACAGCATGTGAAGCCTCTGGTGCTGGTTCTTCTTGGTCGAAAACCCGTCCACCAGGGGCTTCCTGCTTTCAGAGGTGGTTCCGTGAGGCCGGTACGCGGCTGTGATCTGCGCCTTCAGGATAAAAAAGGCTCAGAGTAGACGGGTCCTCCGTGGTCCTGATAGCTTCATTCCTGGTTCGAGCTTCGCAGGAAATCCGCCTGTGAAGTCCCCACGAGTCGAGTCAGGAATGCCTCATGAAGAAAATGATGAAACGCGTCACAGTTGCGATGCTATTGGCTGCAGGAATTGCTGGTGGAGCTGTTGGCGTCGCCTCCGCAGCCACCGTCGACGTCGGCGGTGGAACCTTGAGCCACGGCACTGGCCTCGGTTCGTCAGCGGGGATCGGCCGCTGACCTGCCCAGCGGTTTGCCCGTAATGTCGTCCGCCGGGGAGGACGGGCCGTCGCGCGACGCCGCGGAGTGCGCCGGGTTCCACAGGCCCGGGAACAGGCCCTTCCTTCCTGGTCCTTGTCAGGACGGGACACAGCCGTCAGGTGACGGCCGGAAGCACGTTCAGCCTCGTCAGCTCCGCGATCTGGTAGCCCTCCTGGAGACTTCCGTCCGGGTCAGCGCTGTTTCCCACGCGCTCTCGGGCAGGCGAGCGATCGCGGCCTCGTCGGCGGATGTGATCTTCCAGCCCACCGTGTAGCGGACGGTGCGCCGGGTGGTGTTCAACGCTTCTAGGTGCTTCAACAACTCGTGCGTGGCGCCCGCACCGTCGATGCGGATGAGGAGCTTGGCGCGGGCCGAGCCGGGGACCTGGTCGAGGGCGTCGGCCAGGACACGCACGTGGTCATCCACGGTGTTGGCTCCAGCGTTGCCGGGCCGCAGGTGCATCGCCAGGCTCTCGCCGGTGTTGGCGCACCAGGCTCCCAGCGGGTGGAACCCGAACGTGCCCTTGAACGTGGGTGCGGCTTTCTCCTTCTTGGAGGCGCTCGTGATGACGGTGGCGTCCAGGTCGACGACGATCCACCCCTTCAGGTGCCGTCCGGCCACGGTCAGGTACGGAAATCCGCCTGGTCGCAGGTGCAGCAGTGTCCACACGTGGCGGCGGATCCGCCGCCGCACTTTCGCGATCTTGGCTGTCATCGCTTCGTCCATGGCGGCCAGGAGCCGACGGGTGGTCGAGTCCGAGGCGGGGGTGCCCGACAACGGCTGTTGGTGCAGACCCAGTTGTTCGGCTTCCAGCAGGCTGCGCGCGCCGATGCGATCGCCACCGCCAGGTGGACGAGTACCGTGGCCCGGTCCCGCCAGGTGTTGGCGGTGCTGGAGGGCAGCGTGCCGGACAGGGCTCGGGTGAGTCCGGTGCGGTCGGCGAGCTTACGCAGGAGCACGGCTCCTGCGTGTCCGATGAGGTTCTTGCCGTCGGAGGTCACGTACAGGCGCCGGTCCCACGGTGTAGGGTCGCTCACCAGAAAGGTGCTCCTGACTTGTGTACCGGATACGACTTCGACACTCGCCTCCTTGCAGTTCAGGGCGCCTTTCGTGTTTTCGGGTCGTCAGGGATCCCAATTCAGCTGAATAGTCGGGGCTGACAGCAAGAAGCCCTTGGTAAACGGGTCAACAACCGCGAAGACCTGAATCCCAAGGGCTCTGATGCTGTTCTACCGCGCCGCCTTGCCGTTGTGACGCCGCACTCTGAACCTGGCCGCCCGCGCCATCCGCGCCCGCCGGGCCGCCACCGGCTCCCGATGGCGACGCCTGAACCCCGCACAGCAAGCCCTGCTCGTACTGGTCCACCTGCACAAAGGGGAGCCGCTCATCCAGGTCGCGGCCGGTTTCGATGTCGGCACCACCACCGCCTGGAGGTACGTGCGCGAGACCACCCGCCTGCTCGCCGAACAAGCACCCACCCTCGAACAGGGGTTGCGCCGCGCTCGTGGAGACGGCCACGGATACGTGATCGTGGACGGCACCCTCATCGCCTGCGACCGCCTCGCCGCCGACCGGCCCTTCTATTCGGGCAAACACGAACAGCACGGCATGAACATCCAGGTCGTGTCCGCACCCGACGGCGAACCCCTCTGGACGTCGTGGTCGCTGCCCGGCGCGGTGCACGACACCAAGGCCGCCCGGGTATGGAAGATCACCGAACGGCTCCAGGCCGCAGGGCTCATCGGGCTGGGCGACAAGGGCTACGTCGGCTTGTCCGAGGTGGTGTTCTGCCCGTTCAAGGGCCGCGGCAAGCCCCAGTGGAAGAAGGACGCCAACTCTGCCCACGCCAAGCTCCGCGCACCCGGCGAGCGCGCGATCGCCCAACTCAAGAACTGGGATGTCCTACGCCGCCTACGCTGCTGCCCGCACCGGGTCGGCCAGATCACCCGCGCGGTGCTGGTGCTTCAACTCCGCGAAGCAGGATGAAAAAGGCTCAGTGTCTCCCCGTCGCAGATAACAACGCCTTTCGGGAGAAGTGCCGCGTACGTTTCCGGTGGGCGCGTCGCGGGCCCTTCCGGTCGGTAGGGAGTTAATCTGCCGTTGACCGCCTCGAAAACCTCAGGGTTCCGCGCGATGTTCTTTTAGTGAAATGTCGCCTTCTGGCGTTTCCCGCACGTCGCGCCCTGCGGATCGGAGGCGAAACCGGGTCGATGATGCGGAGGGACCGATGAGACGGGAACAACGGAGACGGCGGGCGCTCGCCACGAGAGTGGCGGCGCTCACCTTGTCCGCGGTCGTGGCCCTGGGCGGCCAGGTGTTCATGGGCCCTGCGGCGCACGCGCAGGACCCCGAGTGGACCCCCGGACACGGCGGGCAGCCGCCGAGACCGGTGAGCGGCGCGACGCCGCAGCACCCCGCCCACCAGACCAACATGCCGCCGCTCGCGGGGATGCCGGAGCATCCAGCGATGGTGAATATCGGGGAGGCGCCGCCCAAGCAGGAGGACGTGCCGTTTCCGGGGGCGATCGACTTCGGGGCCGAGGAGCCGTTCGACTCGGCCGCTCTGATGGGGGAGCTCTGCCAGAGAGGTCCGGGCAAGCCGATCCAGGGGGCGTTCAACAACGAGACCGGTGACTTCCTGACCAGACCCGCCTTCGTGCGCGAGCACGGGAACTTCGCCCCGCAGGGGCCCTGGGAGGTCCTCCGGGGGCAGTGCCACTTCCCGGTGCTCGGCGGCTGGGACGAGCCCGGCGCGGCCCGG
Organism: Nocardiopsis sp. CNR-923; assembly: GCF_001942255.1. Classification (GTDB taxonomy): domain Bacteria; phylum Actinomycetota; class Actinomycetes; order Streptosporangiales; family Streptosporangiaceae; genus Nocardiopsis. The sequence continues at coordinate 2,522 of NZ_MKKC01000088.1, read as the reverse complement.
CGCATCACCGGCGTGCAGCAGAACCTGGGAACCGGCGACGACTACTACGAACTGACCGTCACCTGGTTCACCGGCTTCGACGCGACGACCAGTACGGGTTTCAGTTTCTCCAAGACGGTGACCGACGAGATCTTCAGTACCACGAAGAGCAGGGACACCAACTTCACGTGGGCCTGGGGCCGGGCCTTCGAGGTCTCCAGGCTGCGAGCGATGCTCATCGAACCCTGCACCGAGGTCTGGCTGGACGCGACGCCCATCGAGAGGACGTTCCGCGTCCAACCGGTGTTCGAGATCTTCGACCACGGCTTCGACGTCGAGGAGGTGGACGAGGCGGAGGAGGAGCGCAGGGCCGAGGACGGTTGGCGGTTGGCCGGACCGGGAAACCCCTTCATCTTCGCTCCCGGGTTCCACATCGACGGCACGGCCGATCGCCTGCTGTTCGACAGCACGCCGGACCTGATCATCTCGAAGCGACAGAGGAATCTCGACGACAAGCTGTGTGCGTAGCGCGTAGCGCGCCGCGCGACACGGGCCGCCCCGTCCTTCCCCGGCGGGGGCGCGGGCGGCCTCGTCATCGGCCTGAGTCCGCGGTGTCCGCCATCCATGCCGGACGTTGGCGTCAGTCGGCGGTGAAGACGAACGGGAGCAGGCCCGCCGGAACGGTCACGGGGTCCACCCGGAACTCGGCCCACACGTTGGCGCCCAGGTCGCCCCGGGGGCCGAGCGGGAAGTATCCCCAGGCTGTGGACGAGTTCTCGACGAGCAGCGGGCCGCGCTGGCCCTCCGACCAGTCCGACTCGTCGCGGGTGCGCGCCCCTGCTCGGGCGCGGTTGTCGGAAGAGAGGTTAGCCTCGGGCTTTCACGAGGGCGTGACCATCAAGGCCCCTGAACACACGGAAGGTGCATCTGAACTGGGATAATCAAGGGTGTCGAAGCCTTTGGCCCACAACGAACAGAAGCACCTTCCAAGTGGAGCCTATCCACCCTTACCCCCGACCACAGCCCGCGACCGACGGCACCGGAGCCCTCTCCCACGCCGCGGGCCCACTCCTCACCGAGACCGTCCGCGCCACCGGCCTGGACCACACGATCAGCGCCCACCTGGCCCTGGCTCTGGCCTTGGGCGGCGACTGCCTGGCCGATGCCGCACTGCTGCGTGACCAGCCCGACCTGCACGGGCCCGTGGCCTCCGACCCCACCGTCGCCCGCACCCTCACCGCCCATTCCAGAAAGACGAAGCCGCCCCCACCAGGCTGGCCCACCGGGATACGCTGATCGTGCGCGCCGAGCGCCCCCACCCCGGAGCACGGCTACGCATCACCGATTCAGACGGAAACCGCCTCACCGCGTTCGCGACCAACACCCCCCGAGGCCAGCTCGCCGATCTGGAGCTGCGTCACCGCCGCCGGGCCAGAGCCGAGGACCGTATCCGCGCGGCCAAGGACACCGGGCTGGCCAACCTGCCCCTGCACGGCTTCGCCGCCAACCAGATCTGGATCGAGCTGGTCATGCTCGGCTTGGACCTCATCGCCTGGGCGCAGATGCTTGCCCTGACCGGACACGACGCCCGCCGGTGGGAGCCAAAACGCCTGCGGCTGCGCTAGTTCTCGACCGCAGCCCGGTTGGTCAGGACCGGGCGAAGACAACTGCTGCGGTTCAACCGTTCCTGGCCTTGGGGCGGGCTGCTGGTCGGAGCCCTCACCCGGTTGCGGGTGCTGCCCGCCCCAGGATGACCTGCTGTTACCTGCACCGACGAGTATGAGGAAGCGTCTTTGGGGGTCTGTGGATCCTGGCGCTCACCCGAGCGCATCGGGACACCAGCATGCCCATATCCAGGTTTTCGCTGTTTGGCCAGTATCGAGCGTCTCGTCAGCGGACAGCCCAGCCCTCATGAAAGATCGAGGTTAGGGGAGTAGGCGATGGGCGAACAGAGGGAAGCGCTGCCGAAGCGGATCCCGTCCGTGATTCCGGGCGTGCGGATGGCGAGTTTCGGATCACTGCCGGGTCAGGTGACGACTTCGCGGCAGTGGTGCTGGCACGGCTCGGGCCTGAGCTTCGACCGCGCGTACCCGTTGCTCACGGTGGCGTCGGAGCTGCACACGAACGCCCTGCGGCACACGGCGTCCGGGGGCGGTTCGGTCGAGTGCGGTTGCGGATGGAGCGGCACGGGGCCCTGATCCAGGTCGCGGTGACCGACGACGGGGCCCGTGGGGGAGTGGCGCCGACCGTACCGTGCCTGGGCGGGGGATACGGGCTGCGCCTGGTGGAGGAGCTGTCGCAGGCCTGGGGGTGGTTCGGGAGGTCGGGCGGCCCGCTCACCGTGTGGGCTGTGGTGGACCCGCGTGCCGAGGAGGCGCACGGCTCCGGGACCGCGGAGGCGGCCGGCGATCCGGGGAGATCTCCGGACCGGTCGGCCCGGTGGTCCGGTCATGTCCCTTGGAGTGGTGTAACTTCACAACCGCACTAACCCCCGGGATGTGACCCGGGACCGATCTCGCTGGGGCCCCTCTGCCGCCCTGGTC
>NZ_MKKC01000087.1 GCF_001942255.1 Nocardiopsis sp. CNR-923 | reverse complement strand
CCTAGACGAGTCTTTCCGAACACGTTCAGTGGTCGTAGGCGGTCAGTGAACGGCTGACCGCCTGGCCGGTCTGGAAGTTGCGCCAGATCGCGGCCGCCAGCGCGAGCACCCGCTGGGCCACCCGCACACTGACGCCCTCGATCGTGCGAGCGCCGTGTTGTTCCAGGTCAAGCTGTCCTTTGAAGGTGTCGTTGACCGACTCGACCAACTGGCGGACCTTCTTGAGCATCGGCTCCCCGGGACGCATGACCTCCCGCTTGCGCGAGGGCCGCAGCAGGGTGATGCCCTGCTCGGACAGTGACCGCTCCAAGGGCTTGGAGGCGAAACCCTTGTCGGTGACCAGCAGCAACCCCTTCCGGTCGGCCACCAGATCGGCGTCGACCTCCAGCATCGCGGCCAGTACCTCGCGCTCGCCGATCTTCGGGTCGGCCAGGGCCCACAGGATCGGCATCCCCGAGGGCGTGCACACCAGGTACAGCCGAAGCCCCCAGAAGAACCGGGAGTGCGACGCGCAGTAGCCGTAGTTGGCCCAGCCCGCCAGAGCCGAGCGTTTGACCGTGGTCCGTGACATCCCGCACGGCACCGGGGTGGAGTCGCAGATCCACACGGTCTCGTTCCAGAAGTCGGTGTCGGCGGCCAGGATCCGGATCCATCGTTTGATCTGGGGCAGCGCGGCTCGGAGCCGTTTGTTGTATCCCGGGTCCAGGGGGATGTGGGGAAAGGCCTCGGACAGGTGCTTGCGGGCGTAGCGCAGCCACCGGGCCTCGTTGTGGTGGCCGAGCAGGGCCTGCATGACGGCCAGGCACAGCAACTCCGAGTGACTGAGTTTCGGGGGACGTCCGGGGAGCCGGGCCAAACCAGCGCGGTCGTCGTCGATCTTGACGTAGAGTGCTGTCACGAGGGTGTCTATGTCTTGGCTCACACCAGATCATGGACACCCTCTCTTCGTGCGCGCAGGCTTTTGGAAAGACTCGTCTAGTCGGCGGTGCCGGGATGGACTACCCGGCGGTGCGGTCGTCCGCTGATCGCGCCGATCCGCTCGTGTGCCTCGGCGCGGTGCGACCCGGTCGGCGGGATCGGTCCGGGCGGGCGCGTCGTCGTCGGGAGCGCCCGGCGTCAGTAGGCGGGGAGCAGTTCGGGCCAGTCGAAGAGGTAGACCGAGTAGACGATCACGCCGACGGTCAGCAGCGGCGTGACGACCTTCTTCTCCACGGGGCCGTCGGTCACGAACCCCTGGCCCTGGCCGATCTTCTTCTTGCTGATCGGCCAGAAGAGCGGAACGCCCATCTTGGTGATCATGTCGCCGACGAAGTGCAGGACGCAGCCGAAGGCCACCGCCAGCCCGAGCCACGTGTAGTTCACGCCCGAGGTGAAGAGGGCGATGGTGATCGCCGCCGTGCCCAGGGCGTTGATGATCCCGGACGCGGCCCGGTTCTTGTCCAGTCCGAAACCCAGGCCCTGGAGCGCGATGCCGATGAGCAGGAAGACGAACACCTGCACGGCCAGTTCCGACCACAGGGCCAGCAGTTGGACCAGGACCCCCATGAGGACCGCGAACAGGAACGAGTGCGTGCCCACGCGGTGCCCGCCGAACGCCCACGAGAGGATCCCGCTCAGGGTCTCGGTGACCTTCCCGTAGGTCTTGGTCACCGTGGCGCTGCGGTGGTCGAGGTCGGGCAGGAGCGCCGCTCCCGCGCACACGAGCGATCCGGCGACGATCTCACCCGCGCCCAGGTCGAAGCTGAGCCCGAGGAACTCCGTCCCCTGCACGAGCGGAACGACCGCCATCCAACCGACCACGCCGCTCATGGCGTGAGAGTGCCCCATCATGGCCGGAACCGTAGCGGAGTACCGCATTCACCGCGAATCAGAGGGGAATTCCGGGCCGCCACATTCGACGCACGACGCCCGTCAGGCTCGTTCACGCCATTCTCGCGCGGTGATCGCGGTCCGATATCCACAGCTCGCCTTGGAGGTCATTGACGCTGATCTCCTCCGGTTGGTAAACAACCAACCAACCCCCCGGTGGCACGCCACCGAGCCCACGATCCCGACAGGGGCCGCCATGCACACCCACCCCCGCACTCCCGGCATCCTCCTCCGCGCGCGGGCGCCACCGTCGTCGCGCTCCTCCTCGTCGGGGGCACGGCGCGCCCGCCGCGGCCGGGGTCCCCGACCGTGACACGCTCACGGTCGCCGTCTCCCAACAGGTCGACACGTTCAACCCCTTCGTCGCCCAGCTGGCGGTTACCACCACGTCCTCGGCCACGTCTACGACACCCTGGTCACCGTCGACCCCGAGACCAACGAGCCCGCCCCCGCCCTCGCCCAGGAGTGGGAGGCCGGCGAGGACGGTCTCACGTGGACCTTCCGCCTGCGCGACGACGCCGTCTTCACCGACGGGGAGCCGCTCACCGCCGACGACGTGGTGTGGACGCTCACCACGATCATGGAGGAGAGCGCCGCCGCCGTCGCCTCGGGCAGCTACGTCGCCGGGTTCGAGTCGGTCACAGCGGACGGCGACCACACCGTCGTCGTCGAACTCGCCGAACCCCAGGCCACCATGGAGTCCCTCGCCGTCCCCATCGTCCCCAGACACGTGTGGGAACCGATCCTGGAGCAGGAGGGCGAGGCCTTCTCCGACTACGCCAACGAGGAGTTCCCCGTCGTCGGCAGCGGGCCGTTCACCCTGGTCGGCCATGAACCGGGCGAGTCCATCACCCTGGCGGCCAACCCGGACCACTGGCGGGGCGCCCCGGGCTTCGACGAGATCGTCCTGCGGTACTACTCCGAGAAGGACGCCGCGGTCGAGGCGTTGCGCGGCGGCGAGGTCTCGTTCGTCTACGAACTGACCGAGGCCCAGGCCACCTCCCTGGAGGGCGTCGACGGCATCACGGTCAACCGGGCCGAGGGCAAGCGCTTCCAGGCCTTCACCGTCAACCCCGGCGCCCGTACCCAGGACGGCGAGGAGTTCGGCGACGGCCACCCCGCCCTCGCCGACCGCACCCTGCGCCGGGCCATCGCCACGGCCGTGGACAACGACGAGATCGTCGAACTCGCGCACGGCGGCCAGGCCGTCGCCGCGGGAGGCTACATCCCCGCCCGCTACGACGATTTCCACTGGTCGCCGGAGGGGGAGGAGGATGTCCTCGCCTTCGACCCCGACGCCGCCAACGCGATGCTCGACGAGGCCGGGTACGAGCGCGGGGAGGACGGCGTACGGGTCTCTCCCGACGGCGACCGGCTCGACCTGCGCCTGCACGTGCACCGCGACCGGCCCGCCAACGTCAACGCCGGACTCATCCTCGTCGAGCGCCTGGCCGACATCGGCATCGAGGTCGAGAACCTGACCGTGGACCCGGGTGTGCTCAGCGACGCCCTGTACGCGGGCGAGTACGACCTCATCTTCACCGGGTGGACGGTCAACCCCGACCCCGACTACGTGCTCGGCATCCACACCTGCGACGCCCTGCCCGAGGAGCCGGGCACCATGCAGGGCGACGCCTACTTCTGCGACGAGCGCTACGACGAGCTCTACGCGGCCCAGCTCGCCGAGTACGACCGCCCCGCGCGCGCCGCGATCATCCACGATCTCCAGGAAGTCCTCTACCGCGAGGCGGTCGTCAACGTCCTCGCCTACCCCGACATCATGGAGGCCTACCGCAGCGACCAGGTCGGCGGCATCCAGATCCAGCCGGACCCGGGCGGCAACATCTGGGGCCAGGACGGCTACTGGGCGTTCTGGTCGGCCCAGCCCGTCGCCTCCGCGGACTCCGGGCTGTCCGGCGCGGGCCTGTCCTTCCTGGTCGTCGCCGGGGCGGTCGTGGCCGTCGCGGTGGCCGCCGGCGCCTTCGTCCTCGTTCGCCGCCGCGCCACCGTGGAGGACCGCGAGTGACCTCGAACCCCACCACGACGGGCGGTCCGCGCGCCCAGGAGGCGCCGGACGCCCCCGCCCCGCACGCCGGCGCGGGCCCCGAGCGCGCCTGGCGCGTCCTCGTCCACGTGGCGGGGAAGCTGGTGACCGCGGCGGTCTCCCTGCTCGCGGTGGTCGTCGCCGGATTCTTCCTCTTCCGGATCCTGCCCGGCGACCCGGTCCGGGCGATGACCGAGGGGCGCGAGGTCACCGCCGAGCAGCGCGAGGAACTGCGCCGCCAGTTCGGGCTGGACCAGCCGCTGTGGCAGCAGTTCCTCGACTACTGCGCGGGGCTGGCCCGCTTCGACCTCGGCACCTCCTTCCAGTACCGGGAGCCGGTGGCCGACCTCATCCTCGAACGGCTGGGTCCCACGGTCCTGCTCGCCGGGACCGGCACGGTCGTGGCGGCGCTGCTCGGCCTGTCCCTCGCGCCCGCGCGGGGTGGCGGCCGGGCGGACGCGCCGACCGCGCGCATACCGCCGTGGCCCTGTTCCTGTGGTCGGTGCCCACGTTCTGGCTGGGGCTGTTGCTCATCGTCGTGCTCGCCTCGGGGCGCGGGTTCGTGCCCGGACTGTTCCCCACCGGGGGCATGGCCGACCCGGGAGTGACCGGAACACTGGACACCGCGCTGAGCGTCGCGTGGCACATGGTGCTGCCCGTCGCCACCATGGTCGCGGTGATCTACGCCCAGTACCTGATGATCATGCGCTCCTCCCTGATGGACGAGCGGGGCGCCGACTACCTCACCACCGCCCGTGCCAAGGGCCTGCGCGACGGTCTCGTCCGCCGCAGGCACGCCGTGCCCAACGCCCTGCTGCCCACCGTGACACTGGTCTTCCTCAACCTCGGCCAGGTGGTCTCCGGCGTCATCCTGGTCGAGACCGTCTTCTCCTGGCCAGGACTCGGCCAGCTCTTCTACTCCGGCCTGCGCGTGCCCGACCTCGGGCTCGTCCAGGGATTGTTCGTCGTCTTCGCGGCCTCGGTGATCCTCATGAACCTCCTCGCCGACCTGGTCTATCCGCTGCTCGACCCCCGGGTACGGCCGTGAGCGCCCCGAACGGGCCGGGCGCCCGGCCCGACCCGCGCCCGGCCGACCCGGGCACCGGGCCCGTGTCGGGCGCCGCGGCGGGCCCGCTCCCGGCTCCACCCGGGCCCGCCGCATTGGCCTGGCGCCGCCGCCGGGCGGCCCTGGCCGCGTTCGCCCGTGACTACGCCCGACACCGCTCGGGCCTGGTCGGGCTGGCGATCCTGCTCGCCATCGGCGCGGCGGCCCTGACCGCCCCCCTCTTCGTGGACGAGAGCGGACTGTCCATCACCCAGCGCCCGGAAGTCCCTACGAGCCGCCCAGCCGCCGTTACCCGCTCGGCACCGACAACTTCGGCCGGTCGGTCCTCGACCTCGTCGTCTGGGGCGCCCGGGTCTCGCTCTCGGTCGGGTTCCTCGCCACGTTCGTCTCGGTCGCGCTGGGCACCCTCGTCGGGGTGAGCGCGGGGCACTTCGGCTCCCACGGCGGCCTGGGCGCAAGGGCGGTGTCCGCGGCCCTGATGCGCGTCACCGACTGGTTCCTCGTGCTGCCCACCCTCGTGCTGGCCGTCGCGCTCGCCGCAGTCCTGCCACGCGGCCTCGGCACCGTCGTCCTGGCCATCGGACTCACCGTGTGGCCGCCCACCGCCCGGTTGGTCCGTGCCCAGACCCTCGCCGTGGAGGCCAGACCCTACGTCGAGCGCGCCCGCGCGCTCGGCGGCGGCCATGCCCACGTCATGCTCTGGCACGTTCTGCCGAACGTGATGCCGGTGGTACTGGCCCAGACCACGCTGTTGGTGGCCACCTCCATCATCGCCGAGTCCACCCTGTCCTTCCTCGGCATGGGCGACCCCGCCACGGTGTCGTGGGGCGGCGTGCTGGAGGCCGCCCGCAACGCGGGGGCGATCAGCGCGGGGATCTGGTGGTACATGCTCCCGCCGGGGTTGGCGATCGCCGTGGTCGCCCTGTCGTTCACCCTGTGCGGGCGCGCGGTCGAGTCCGTCCTCAACCCGCGGGAGGCGCGTTGACCACCCTCCTCGACGTGCGCGACCTGCACGTCGCCTACCGTTCCGTGCGCGGTGACGTCCCGGCCGTGCGCGGCGTGGACCTGACCCTCGACGCGGGGAGCACGCTCGGGGTGGCGGGGGAGTCCGGCAGCGGCAAGTCCACCGTCGCACTGGCGCTGCTGCGGCTGCTCCCGGGGACCGCCCGCACCACTGGGCGGATCCTGCTGGAGGGCGAGGACGTCCTGGGGATGCGGTGGGGCCGGCTGCGCGCGGTGCGGTGGACGGGCGCGGCCATCGTCTTCCAGGGCGCGTCGCACTCGCTGAACCCGGTGCGCAGGGTCGGCGACCAGATCGCCGAGCCCATGCTCATCCACCGCACGGTCCCCTCGGGCCGGGTGCGGGGCAGGGTCGCCGGACTGCTGGAGCGGGTGGGTCTGCCCGCGACGCGGGCGGGCGACTACCCGCACCAGCTCTCCGGAGGCCAACGGCAGCGGGTCATGATCGCCATGGCGCTGGCGTGCGAGCCGCGCCTGGTCATCGCCGACGAGGCCACCACCGCCCTGGACGTGATGATCCAGGCGCAGGTCCTGGCCCTGCTCGGGGGACTCACCGCAGACCAGGGCATCGGCATGATCATGATCAGCCACGACCTGGCCGTGCTCGCGGCGCACTGCGACCGGTTGGCCGTGATGTACGCGGGCCGGATCGTCGAGCAGGGACCCGCGGCCGAGGTCGTGGACAGCCCGGCGCACCCCTACGCGGGCGCGCTGAGCGCCGCGTTCCCGAGGATCGGGGACCCCGCCTCGCGTCTGGCCCCCCGGGGCCTGCCGGGCGAGCCGCCCGACCCCGCCGCCCCGCCCCCGGGGTGCGTGTTCCGGCCGCGTTGCGCCGTGGCGGAGGCCGTCTGCACCACCGTCGACCCGCCGCTGTGGCCGGTCGCCCCCGACCGCGAGGGCCGTTCCTCCCGTCACGCGGCGTGCGTGCACGTCGGTCCGGCCGGACGGGGGTCCGTGCCCGTGGAGCGCCCATGACCCGTGTCCCCGTCGAGGAGGGCCGCCGCCTGAACACCGCGCGCACCGACGCCCGCACACCTTCGCCACCCGAGCACGATCCCGCCGGGGTCCCGGGCACCCGCCCGGTGCTGAGCGCGCGGGGGGTGGAGGTCGCCTTCAGAGCGGGCATCGCCCCCGGCGGCGGCGGGGGGACTTCCCGCGCGGTCGACGGCGTCGACCTCGACGTCGGCGCGGGGGAGATCGTGGCGCTGGTGGGGGAGTCCGGGTGCGGCAAGACCACCCTGGGGCGGGTCCTGCTCGGCCTGGAGCGTCCCACCCGGGGCCACGTGACCTTCGAGGGCGAGCCCTTGCGCTACGGCAGCCGCCACCTGCGCGACTTCCGCCGCAGGGTGCAGTTGGTGCAGCAGGACCCCGCGGGGTCGCTCAACCCGCGCCGCACCGTCTACGAGTCGGTGGCCGAGGGGCTGCGCGTCCACGAGGGGACCACGGCCGACGAGGCTGAGACGGTGGCTCGGGCACTGGCCCGCGCCGGTCTGCGTCCGCCCGGACGGTTCCTGGCACGGTACCCGCACGAACTGTCCGGCGGGCAGCGCCAGCGCGTGGTGATCGCGGGCGCGCTGGTGCTGGATCCGGAGGTGCTCGTGGCCGACGAGCCGGTGGCCTCCCTGGACGCGTCGGTCCGCGGCGAGATCCTGCGCCTGCTGCTGGACCTGCGCGCCGACCTGGGGCTGTCGGCCCTGGTGGCCACGCACGATCTGGGCCTGGCGTGGAACATCGCCGACCGCGTCGCCGTGATGTACCTGGGGCGGGTGGTGGAGGTCGGCCCGGTGGAGGAGGTGCTCGCGGCGCCCGCGCACCCCTACACCCGCGCTCTGCTGTCGGTGCTGCCCGAGACCGGGGAAGAGCCGATGGTGCTGTCGGGGGAGCCACCGGACCCGCGTCACGTCCCCCCGGGATGCCGCTTCCACCCGCGCTGCCCGGTGCTGGCCTCGGGCGAGGCGGAGCGCGCGGGCGTGGCCGACCGCTGCCGGACGGTTGACCCGGGGAGCCTGATGGGTGGCGGAGGGCGCCAGTACGCGTGCCACGTGAGCGCGGACGAAGGTGGTCGGATACGGCCACGGTCCGGTGTGTGAGGCGATGGAACAGCATTCCGCGGGGGCGGGGTTCGGGTGGCCATGACATCAGCGCGCACCGTCCCGGACAGCACCGACACCACCGGATCCGCCGCCGCGACGCCCGCTCCCGGGCCGGTGGTCACCGAACGGGACGTCTGGCACGGCCGGGAGCTCGACCTCGACGCCTACCTGGAGCGCGTCGGACTGGCGGGCGCCCAGGAGCGCGCCGTGGTCGAGGAGCGCCTCAGGGAGTCCAGCCAGGGGTGATGCAGCTCACAGCAGGGGATGTGCGCTGTCCGCATGCGCCACGCCACTCGGAGTCATCAGGAGTGTCGTCGGTGGGCCTGCCGGGCGTGACACGGCGCATGCGGATTGTTCATCCGATTTCTGGTCATTTCCCATGTTCGACCTCACTGACTCATGGGCAGGACCTTTGAGGTGCCACCGAGGCTCGGTGCACCGAGAGGGGCGTCCCATGGCACGCATCACCACGGACGACGTACACGACTACATCAACGGGGTCTGCTTCAAGACCGGACCTCCCGGCAAGGTCGGGGTCGAGACCGAATGGCTCGTCACGGACCCGGCCCGGCCGACCGAACGCGTCCGCCTCGACCGCCTCGCGGAGGCGCTGGACACCACGACGACCCTGCCCGGGGGAAGCAGGGTCACCTTCGAACCCGGCGGACAGCTCGAACTCAGCTCTCCAGCCCTACCCGGCCCCGCCCGGGTCCACGAGGCCCTGGCCGCGGACCTGGACCACGTCGCCAAGAACCTCGCCGAGGCCGGACTCCGACTCTCCGGCGCGGCCCTCGACCCGGTCCATCCGCCCCGCCGGCAACTCCGTTCGCCCCGTTACGCGGCGATGGAGCGCTTCTTCGCCAATCACCGCCAGCCCAGCGGCCGCACCATGATGTGCAGCACCGCCTCCGTCCAGGTCTGCCTGGACACCGGCTCCGACACCGCAGACCTGCGCGCCCGCTGGGAACTCGCGCACCGCCTCGGCCCGCCGCTGGTCGCCGTGTTCGCCAACTCCGCCCACTGGCGGGGCCGCCCGACGGGATGGAAGTCCACCAGGTGGGTCATCTGGGCCGCCACCGACTCCTCCCGTACCCGGCCGGTCCTGGACGGAGCCCACCGGGCCGACCCCGCGACCGCCTGGGGCCAGTACGCGCTGGCCGCCCGGGTGATGGCGATCCCCGAGACCCCCGACGGGGACGGCCGATGGGCCCCCGACCCCGGGATCACCTTCGCCGAGTGGCTCGGGGGCCGAGGGCCCCGAGCGGCCACCCTGGCCGACCTGGAGTTCCACCTCAGCACGCTCTTCCCGCCCGTCCGTCCGCGCGGCTGGTGGGAGCTGCGCATGATCGACGCCCTGCCCCACCGCTGGTGGCCGGTCCCCCTGGCCCTGACCGCCGCCCTGCTCGACGACCCCGTGGCCCGCTCCACCGCGGAGGAGGTCGCGGAACGGCTGTGCGGACCAGGTGTACCCGATCCCCGCCTGTGGCTTCGGTCCGCCCAGCGGGGCATGGCCGACCCCGACGTCGCGAAGTGCGCCATCGCCTGCGTCGACGCGGCCGTTCGCGCCCTGCCCCGGATGGGCGCCGCCCATCTGGCCTCCCTTGTCGACGACTACGCGGACCGGTACACGCGGCGGGGGCTGTCCCCGGCCGACGACGGTCCGCGCGTCCCCGGTCCCCGGGGCGCGCAGACCAGGCGTCCGGGACGGGTCCGGACCCGACACACCACCCCGAGTCCAGTGGAGGAGCGCGGTGAACCACGAACAGGATCGCGCCAAGGAGCGCATCGCCGTCGAACTCGAACGCAGCCGCCGGCGCAGCAACGGTCTGACACTCGACGCCCTCAACGACGAGGGGCTGCTCGCCCAGCACTCCAAGCTCATGTCGCCGCTGGTCTGGGATCTGGCGCACATCGGCAACTACGAGGAGCAGTGGTTGCTGCGGGCCGCTGGCGGACGGGAGTCCCTGCGCCCCGACATCGACCGCCTCTACGACGCCTTCGAGAACCCGCGCGCCGAACGCGTCACCCTGCCGCTGCTCACCCCGGAGGAGGCCGCCGAGTACAACGACCGGGTCCGCGGCCAGGTGCTGGACGTCCTGGACGAGGTCGACATCTCCCCGGCCGTGCCCGGTCAGCGCGAGGGCTGCGACCCCCACCGGGCCCTGCTCGACTCCGGGTTCGTCTTCCACATGGTCATCCAGCACGAACACCAGCACGACGAGACCATGCTCGCCACGCATCAGCTCCGCAAGGGCGAACCGGTGCTCCTGGACACGTCCGGTGACGTCGCCCCGCTGAGCCCGCCCGCCGCGACCGAGGTGCTCGTGCCCGCGGGGCCGTTCACCATGGGCGCCTCCGACGATCCCTGGGCCTACGACAACGAGCACCCCGCGCACACCGTCGACCTGCCCGCGTTCTGGATCGACACCCGACTCGTCACCAACGCCGAGTACCTGCGGTTCATGGACGACGGCGGCTACCGGACCCGGCACTGGTGGAGCCGTGAGGGCTGGGAGTGGCTGAACCGGCGCAACGCTATCGCCCCGGCGTTCTGGAGCCGCGAGGGACAGGAGTGGTCCCGCCGCAGGTTCGGCCGCAACGAGATGGTGCCGTCGGAGGAACCCGTCCAGCACGTCAGCTTCCACGAGGCGCAGGCGTACGCGCGCTGGGCGGGCAAGCGCCTGCCCACCGAGGCCGAGTGGGAGAAGGCCGCCCGCTTCGACCCCGACACCGGGCGGTCGACCCGCTATCCGTGGGGCGACGGCGAGCCCGAACCCCGCCACGCCAACCTGGGCCAGCGCCGCCTGGGCCCCTCGCCGGCCGGGCGCCACCCCGACGGGGCCTCCCCGCTGGGCGTGCAGCAGCTGATCGGCGACGTGTGGGAGTGGACGTCCACGACCTTCGACGGCTACACGGGGTTCCACGCCTTCCCCTACCGGGAGTACTCGGAGGTGTTCTTCGACGAGGGGTACAAGGTGCTGCGCGGGGGTTCGTGGGCGACCCACCCCACCGCGGTCCGCTCGACGTTCCGGAACTGGGACCATCCGATCCGCCGGCAGATCTTCAGCGGTGTGCGCTGCGCGCGCGACGCGGAGCCCGTCTGATGTGCCGCCATCTCGCCTACCTGGGGCCGCCGCGCACGCTGCACGATCTGCTGTACGCGGCGCCCCACTCGTTGCACACGCAGTCCTGGGCGCCGCGCCGCCAACGGTACGGCACGGTCAACGCCGACGGGTTCGGGGTCGGGTGGTACCCACGGGGGGACTCCGCCGAGGGACTTCCTCCCGAACCCCTCCGCTACCGGCGCGCCATGCCGATCTGGGGTGACGCCTCGTTCGCCGACGCCGCCCGGGCGATCACCGCCGGATGCGTGGTGGCGGCCGTCCGGGACGCCACCGCCGGGTTCGGTTCGGAGGAGTCGGGGGCCCAACCGTTCCGCGGCGACCGGCTGCTGTTCAGTCACAACGGCGCGGTCAAGGACGACGAGGCGCTCACCGCGGCCCTCGCCGCGCCCCCGCCCGCCGGAGCCCTGGACGCGCGCTCGCCGGTCGATTCCGCGCCGCTGTTCGCGCACACCGTTCGGCTGTGGCGCTCCTCGGGCGACCTGCCGGGCACGCTCGCGGCCGTGGTCGTCCACGCCCGCGAGCACTCCGAGGGCCGGTACAACCTGTTGGCCAGCGACGGCCGGTCGATCGTCGGCACCGCTGCGGGCGACACCCTGTTCACCCTGCGCGAACCCGACGGAGGGGTCTTCCTGGCCTCCGAACCCTTCGACGACCGGCCGCGATGGCGGCCGATCCCCGACGACGCACTGGTCGTGGCCACCCCTGAGGGCACCGAGATCACACCGCTCCGCTGAGCAGACGCCTACGGCACTACACCCCCACCGTTACCTCGCGCCCTGGGTACATCACTTAGGGACACAGGAGGCATCATGTTCCGGATTGACCGAAACTTGACCGCTGAGGACCTTGACAAGGCACTCCGCAGGGATGTTGCCGAGGGGCTCACCGCGCGTCCCAAGCAGCTCCCGCCCAAGTGGTTCTACGACGAACACGGCAGCGCCCTCTTCGAGGAGATCACCGGGCTGGCCGAGTACTACCCCACGCGCGCCGAACGTTCGATCCTCCAGGAACGCGCCGACGACATCGCCGACGCCGCGGGCGCGAGGCACTCATCGAACTCGGATCCGGATCCGGTGTGAAGACCAGGCTCCTGCTCGACGCGATGCGTCGCCACGGCGGCCTCACGCGGTTCGTGCCGGTGGACGTGAGCGGTGACTTCCTCGCCGCCTCCGCCTCCGGGCTCGCCAGGGACTACCCGAGTCTGGACGTCCACGCCGTGGTCGGAGACTTCGAGGAACACCTCGGTCTGCTGCCCGTCAGCGAGGAACACGGCCGCCAGATCCTCGCCGTCCTCGGCTCCACCATCGGCAACCAGGAACCCCTCGCCCGCGCCACCTTCCTCCGGGACGTCCGGGGCGTCCTGCGCTCCGGCGACTCCCTCCTCCTGGGCGCCGACCTCGTCAAGGACCCTGGACGCCTCGTCACCGCCTACGACGACGCCCGGGGCGTCACCGCCGCCTTCAACCGCAACGTCCTCTCCGTCATCAACCACCAGCTCGGCGCGGACTTCGATCCCGGCTCCTTCGGCCACGTCGCCCTGTGGGACGCCGAACAGGAGTGGGTCGAGATGCGCCTGCGCTCCCTCGTCGACCAGCGGGTCCATGTCGCCGACCTGGACCTGACCGTCGACTTCTCCGCCGGTGAGGAGATGCGCACCGAGATCTCCGCCAAGTTCCGCCGCGAGCGCCTGGGAGGGGAGCTCGTGCGCCGGGTTCACCCCCACGCGCTGGTGGACCGACCCGGCCGACGACTTCGCCCTCGCCCTGGCCACCGTCCACTGAACGGGTCACAGCGCCGTGGCCATCCCCAGGAGGGTCCCCACCAGGTACGTCACCAGCATCGCGAACGCCCCGCCCGCCACGGACCGCGCCGCCGCACGCGAGGCCGCTGCACGGCCCAGCCGGGCGCTCACCGCGCCCAGCGCCCCGGTGGCCGCCAGGACCGCCACCACCGTGACCGCCAACCGCCACGCGTCCGGGCTGAGCAGCATCGCCGACAGCGGCACCAGGGCCCCCAGCACGAAGGCGATCAGACTCGACCCGGCCGCCTGCCACGGGTTGACCCGGTAGCGGGTCAGGCCCAGCTCAACCTCGGCGTGGGCACTGAGCGCGTCGTGCGCGGTCAGCGCCCGCGCCACCTCGTGCGCGAGCCGTGCGTCCAGGCCCCGGGCGCGGTAGAGGTCGGTCAGCTCCCGCAGCTCACCGGCCGGATCGGTCGCCAACTCCCACCGCTCGCGCGCGATCGCCGCCCGTTCGGCGTCCCGCTGCGTGCTGACCGACACGTACTCCCCGGCGGCCATCGACAGGGCCCCCGCCATGGTGCCGGCCACCCCCGCGATCAGCAGTGCCCCGCGGTTGGGCGTCGCTCCGGCCACGCCGACGACCAGGCCCGCCATGGACACGATGCCGTCGTTGGCGCCGAGCACCGCCGCGCGCAGCCGGTTCAGCAGTGACCCCAGCCGCTTCTGCTTCCCGTCCGCCCCGTCGGGCCCCGGTTCGGGTCCTGGCCGTGCCATGGCGTCATCGTCGCACGTGGCCGGGCCGGGGACGGGCAGCGACTCCGGTACCGTTGTGCCGTGTTCAAGGTAGGAGTTTTCGGCGCCGATGGGCGCATGGGGTCAGAGGTCGTCAGGGCGGTTCAGGGCGCCACGACATGGAACTCGTCGCGGGGATCGACCGCGCCGCCGACCGCGACGCGGTCCTGGGGGCGGACTGCGTCGTCGACTTCACCCACCCCGACGCGGTGATGGACAACCTGGAGTGGCTGATCGGCCACGGCGTCCACGCCGTCGTGGGCACCAGCGGATTCGACGAGGCCAAGCTCGCGCGGGTGCGGGCCGCGCTGGCGGCCAAACCGGGCGCGAAGGTCCTGATCGCGCCGAACTTCGGTGTGGCCGCCGTGCTGATGATGCATTTCGCGCGCAGGGCCGCCCCGTACTTCGACTCGACCGAGATCATCGAGCTGCACCACCCCGACAAGGCCGACGCTCCCAGCGGCACCGCCTACCGGACCGCCGAACTGGTCGCGGAGGCCCGGCGCGAGGCGGGCCTCGCCCCGATGCCCGACGCCACCACCTCCGAGATCCCGGGCGCCGGGGCGCCGACGTCGACGGCGTCCGCGTACACGCCCTGCGCGTCCGCGGGCTCATCGCCCACCAGGAGGTCGTGTTCGGCGCAGACGGAGAGACCCTCACGATCCGGCACGACTCGATGAACCGCACGTCCTTCATGCCGGGCGTCCTCCTGGGCATCCGGAGGGTTGCCGACCTACCCGAGCCGCTCACCCTGGGCCTGGAGCCCCTGCTCGGCCTGGAGTAGCGCCCGGCGTCCCGGGCCGCGTCGGACGAGGCGCGGCCCGGACCCCGGTCACCCGGTCGGCGGCAGAACCTGCTCGCCGTCCTCCAGGTAGAGCGGCCCCCCGCCGTCCGCCACGGTGAGCGCCGCGAGCATCCTCCGGGCCACGTTCGGGGACAGGACCCGGCACAGGCCGTCCGGGTCGTGCCACGCCCACCCCGAGAGCTCGTCCTCGGGGAGCCGCAGTTCGGCCCGCTCGGGCAGCTCCGCGGTGAACAGCCAGTGGAGCGCCGCCGTGCGCGGTGGGCGCGCCGGGACCCAGTCCACGACCGCCAGGCGCGCGACGCTGGCCTCGACGCCCAACTCCTCGCGCAGCTCGCGCCGGCACGCGGCCAGCGGGGACTCACCCGCCTCGATGATCCCGCCGGGGATCCCCCAGGGGCGCTCGGGGGCGTACGTGCGCTCGACCAGCAGCACCCCGCCGCTCGCGGAGCGGATCACGGCCCCCGCGGCGCCCCGGGTCGCGGGCAGGCTCGCGTAGAACTCCTCCTCGGTCACGCCCCCGACCCTAGGGCATGCGGGGGCACGCGCCCCGGCGGCCGGGGACCCCGCTCCTCAGCCCAGAGCCAGACCGATCGAGAACAGCACGCCGAAGGCCAACTGGAGCTTGCCGGTCTCGCCCAGCCCCAGCACCAGTTCGCGGCCGACCTGACCGCCCAGGACGCGGCGGATCGGCGGCACGGCCAGCGGCGCGGACAGCACCACCAGCGGGACCCACCAGAACACCGGGGTCAGCACCAGCGCCACGGCGTAGACCGCGGCGATCGCCGCCGCGAACAGACGGCGCGTGCCGGTCTCGCCCAGCCGCACGGCCAGCGTGATCTTGCCCGTCTCCCGGTCGGTCGGGATGTCCCGCAAGTTGTTGATCACCAGCACCGAGCACGACAGCAGGCCCACCGGCACCGCCGCCACCCACGCCTGCCACGGCGCGGCGCCCACCTGGACGAACACGGTGCCCACGACGGCCACGAGCCCGAAGAACACGAACACCGACACCTCGCCCAGGCCCCGGTACCCGTACGGCGATCGTCCGCCCGTGTAGTACCACGCGGCGGCGATCGCGGCGGCGCCCACCAGCAGCAGCCACCACGAGGAGGTCGCCACCAGCACCAGGCCCACCGCGGCCGCGAGACCAAAACACGCCAGCGCCGCCGTCAGCACCTGCCCGGCCGGGGCCAGCCCGCTCGCGGTCAGCCGCACCGGGCCCGTCCGTTCGGCGGTGTCGGTCCCCTTGACGCCGTCGCTGTAGTCGTTGGCGAAGTTCACGCCCACCTGGAGCGCCAGCGACACCGCCATCGCCAGCAGTGCCTTCCACCACACGAACCCGCCCAGGGCGAACGCCAGTGCGGTGCCGACGGCCACCGGCACGATCGAGTTCGCCAGCGTACGGGGGCGCGTCCCCGAGACCCATTCCCTGACCGTGGCCACGCGCGGTCCCTCCACCCTCGACGCGCCCGCCCGCCGGGCGCACCGCCTCCCCACGGTAGTCCCCGCCCGAGGCGGGTCGCGCCGGCCCTCCGGGTTCGGCGATCGCGGCGATCACCGCCCGGGGTCGCGCCCGCACGCCCCGATGGTGGCGGGCCACGGGCCGACCGGAGCGCGGACCTGACATCACACGGCGATCGCGGCGTGCAGGCGCACCAACGCCAACGGCCGTCCCAGGTCGATCTCCCGGCGGGCCCCGTCCGGACGCCACCCGGCGGACTCGAAGAAGGCCCGCAACGCGTTGTCGGACTCGGGCACCCACACGTACACGGTCCCGAAACCCGCCTCGACCAGCTGCTCCACGCACGCGTTCAGCAACCGGCTCCCGTGCCCGCACCGGGTGCGCTCCGGGGCCACGTGCAGGGCGAACACCTCCGCGTCCCCGCCGGGCCACAGATCCGGGTCCCCGGCGGGACCGAACGCGGCGAAGCCACCACCCTGCGAACCCCGGACTCCTCGTCCGTGGCCACGACCAACCGGTGCCGGGAGGTGGGCGGCGACGCCAGCGCCGCCGTCCACCTCTCCCGGAACCGGTCGCGCGCCTCCTCGCCCGCCATCTCCGCGAGCACGTCGTCGGGCAGCATCGTCCCGTACACCGCCCGCCACGAGTCCACCTGGACGGCCACCACGGCGTCCACATCGGCGGCGCGGGCGGGGCGGACGAACTGGGCTCGGGACACGGTCGGGCCTCCTCGATCGGCAAGATGACCAACACCGGAGTTTCCGGACCTTGCCATGGCATGGGAACATCTACGTCGTGAGCCTCATTATCAGAGTTATCGTGAACGCGCTCGCCCTTTGGGCGGCTGTCTTCCTGATCGACGGAATCGAGGTCGCCACCCGGGACACCACCGAGCAGATCCTCGTCTACCTTGGTGTCGGCGCGATCTTCGGCCTCGTCAACGCGGTCATCAAACCGATCGTCACGACGGTGGGATGCCTGTTCTACGTCCTGACCCTGGGACTGATCGGGCTCGTCGTCAACGCGCTGCTGCTCCTGCTCACGAACTGGATCGCCGGACTCTTCGACCTTCCGTTCAGCATCGACGGGTTCTGGCCCGCGTTCTGGGGCGCGATCGTCATCTCGATCGTGAGCTGGCTGGCCAGCCTGTTCCTTCCCGACGGCGCCGACGACTGACCCTTCACCCCCCGTCCCGCCGCGCTGACCTGCGAGCGGACCCCGGACCCGCCCGCGTGGCGCGGGTCCGGGGAGGGTAGGTTCACCATCCGGGCCATCCACCTCGACCCACGAGGACGGCGGCCCGCGCAGGCTCGACCCCGTGCCCCACGCGGGGCACACCAGATCTTTCCCGCGACCGGAACGGTTTCCGCCGGTCGCGGCGGCGGACGCGAAGCGCCGCCCGCCCGCGCCCGGACGCGTCCGGACCGCGGGCACGTCCAGCTGTTGACGCACACCGAGAGGAGGAGGGGCACACCCGGGCCCATCCGCCCCGCAGCGGCGGCCCGAACGCCTTTCACAGCGATGGTGGACACCAAGAACCGCCCATTCGGCAAGATGCTGACCGCGATGGTCACGCCCATGATCGAGGACGGCGAACTCGACTACGAGGGCGCGGCCCGACTCGCCACCTATCTGGTGGACGAGCAGCACAACGACGGTCTCGTGATCAGCGGCACGACCGGTGAGTCGCCCACGACGAGCGACGACGAGAAGGACCGCCTGCTTCGCGCGGTCCTGGAGGCCGTCGGCGACCGCGCCACCATCGTGGCCGGGGTCGGGACCAACGACACCCGCCACAGCATCCGCCTGGCCCAGGCAGCGGAGAAGGCGGGCGCGCACGGGCTGCTGGCCGTCACGCCCTACTACAACAAGCCGCCGCAGGAGGGCCTGATCCGGCACTTCACCTCGATCGCCGACGCGACCGAACTGCCGGTCATGCTCTACGACATCCCGCACCGCACCGGGACGCCGATCGCCTCCGAGACCCTGGTCCGGTTGGCCGAGCACCCGCGCATCGTCGCGAACAAGGACGCCAAGGACAACGTCGGCGCCAGCTCCTGGGTCATGGAGCGCACCGACCTGGCCTACTACTGCGGCACCGACATCCTCAACCTGCCGCTGCTGTCGGTGGGCGCCGCCGGGTTCGTCAGCGTCGTCGGCCACATCGTCGGCGCCGACCTGCGCGAGATGATCGACGTCTACGAGGCGGGTGAGGTCCAGCAGGCGCTGGCCATCCACCGCCGGCTCACGCCCGTGTACACGGGGATGTTCCGCACCCAGGGCGTCATCACCACCAAGGCCGTGCTCAACCTGTTCGGCCTGCCGTCCGGTCCGGTGCGCACGCCGCTGGCCGACGCCTCAGCCGAGCTCCAGGCCCTCCTGCGCGAGGACCTCGCCGCGGCCGGCGTCAAGGGCCCGATCGGCCTCGCGCCCCACCAGGCCGTCCCGGCCAGCGCCGTCAACGTCGAGCGTCTGGCGGAGGGGTCCGTATGAGCCACCCCCACCCCGAACTGGGGCCGCCGCCCCCGCTCGGCGAGGGCGCGCTGCGCGTCGTCGCCCTGGGAGGGCTCGGCGAGATCGGCCGCAACATGACGGTCTTCGAGTACGGCGGCCGACTGCTCGTCGTCGACTGCGGCGTCCTCTTTCCCGAGGAGGAGCAGCCCGGCGTCGACCTGATCCTGCCCGACTTCGACTACATCCGGGACCGGCTCGACGACGTCGAGGCGATCGTGCTCACCCACGGACACGAGGACCACATCGGCGGTGTGCCCTTCCTGCTGCGCGAGCGCGAGGACATCCCGCTCGTCGGCTCCAAGCTCACCCTGGCGCTGATCACCGCCAAGCTGGGCGAGCATCGCATCAAGCCGGAGACGGTCCTGGTCGAGGAGGGGGAGCGGCATGACTTCGGCCCCTTCGACCTGGAGTTCTTCGCCGTCAACCACTCCATCCCCGACGCTCTGGCGATCGGCATCCGCACCCCGGGCGGGACGGTGCTGCACACCGGCGACTTCAAGATGGACCAGCTGCCGCTGGACGGGCGCCTCACCGACCTGGGAGGGTTCGCCCGGTTCGGCGACGAGGGTGTCGATCTGCTGCTGTCGGACTCCACCAATGCCGAGCAGCCGGGTTTCGTGGTCAGCGAGCGCGACCTGAACGAGGCCATCGACAAGGTGTTCCGCACCTCCGACAAGCGCATCGTCGTGGCCTGCTTCGCCTCCCACGTGCACCGCGTCCAACAGGTGATCGACGCCGCCGTCAAACACGGCCGCAAGATCGCGTTCGTGGGCCGCTCCATGGTCCGCAACATGAACATCGCGCGCGACCTCGGCTACCTGAGCGTGCCCGGGGACACCGTCATCGACGCCAAGCAGCTCGACCAGATGCCGCCGCACGAGGTGCTGATGGTGTGCACGGGGTCGCAGGGCGAACCGATGGCCGCGCTGAGCCGCATGGCCAACCGCGACCACCAGATCCGGATCGAGGAGGGCGACACCGTCCTGCTCGCGTCCTCGCTGATCCCGGGCAACGAGAACTCCGTCAACCGGGTGATCAACGGCCTGACCCGCTGGGGCGCCAGGGTCGTGCACAAGGGCAACGCGCTGGTGCACGTGTCGGGACACTCGTCCGCGGGAGAACTGCTGTACGTGCTCAACATGGTGCGACCGCGCAACTTCATGCCGGTGCACGGCGAGTGGCGGCACCTGCGCGCCCACGCCGACCTGGCCAAGGCCACCGGGATCCCGCAGGACCGGATCGCCATCGCCGAGGACGGCGTCGTCGTCGACCTGTACAAGAACCGGGCCAAGATCGTCGGCGCGGTCCAGGCCGGGTACGTGTACGTGGACGGCTCGTCGGTCGGCGACGTCTCCGAGGCCTCACTGAAGGACCGCCGCATCCTCGGCGAGGAGGGGTTCATCTCCGTCGTCGTGGCCGTGGACTCCACCACCGGCAAGATGCTCGGCGAACCCGAGATCCACACCCGCGGCGCCGGGATCGCCCCGGACGCCTACGACGACGTCGTGGACAAGCTCCAGGCCGCCCTGGACAAGGCCGCCGCCGACGGCGTCAACGACCCGCACCAGCTGCGGCAGCTCATCCGCCGCAGCGCGGGCCGGTGGGTGAACGAGACCTACCGCCGCCGTCCCATGATCATCCCCGTCCTGGTCGAGGTCTGACCCACACCCGACGCACGGCCCGAGGCGCGACCCGCGCACTCGGGCCGTGCGTGTTCCCGGCGGGCCACTTTCGCGACACGCCGACTCGGGATCCGCTCCGGGCCTGGACTTCCTAGTAGGCTGCGCGCCGTGGCGTGCGTCCTGCCCGCCGAACCGAACGATCCGCCGCCCCCTGGAGGTGCACCCCCGATGGCCGCGCGTGCCAAGTCCTCCGGAGGCTCCGGGCGTTCCGGCCGGAAGAGACCCCACGCGCGCAGGTCGGCCCCCGCACGCATGCCAGACGGCCCCATCGCGTTCGTCTTCACCCTGTTCGGACAGTTCCTGTTGGTGCTGTGGAAGATCCTCGCGCATACCGTGGGCGGCGCGGCGCGCGCCGTGGGCCGCAGCGCCCGCGACCTCGACCCCGACCTGCGCCGGGACGGCGCCGGACTGATCCTGCTGGCGGCGGGCGTCCTCATCGCCGGGGCGGTGTGGTGGCAGAGCGATGGGCTGCTGCTGCGGGCCACCCGCACGGTCGTCGTCGGCGGCTTCGGGACCTTCTCACCGATCCTGCCCCTGCTGTTCCTGCCCGTCGCCGTCCGACTGATGCGCACCCCCTCCACCGCGCGGGAGGGCGACGCCGGACGCCTGTTCATCGGCTTCAGCGCGATCATGCTCGGCCTGCTCGGACTCGTCCACATCGGTCACGGCGTCCCCCAACCCGCCGAGGGGCTGGAGGCGCTCATGGACTCCGGCGGGCTCATCGGCTACGTCGCTGCCGGGCCGCTCAGCGCCATCGTCACCCCGTGGCTGACCGGCCTGCTCCTGGCGCTCATCCTCGTCTTCGGCGTCCTCGTCGTCACCGCCACCCCCATCCGACGCGTCCCTGAACGGCTCCAGACGCTCCTCGGAGCCCTCATGGAGCGCGACACCGGCCCTGACTCGGGCCTGGGAATCCTGGGCGCCGACCCCGGACCGGACCGGACCCGGCGCCGCCCCGGGCCGAGGAGGAAGCAGAGCGGGCAGACCGTCGCGGGCGACCGCGAACGCCCCTACGACAGCCCCGTCCTGCCCGGCGACCCCGACACCGCACCCCTGGCCCCCGCCCTCACAGACGAGGAGGAGACGGAGACGGCACGGGATCGGCCCCGAACCAAGCGCAGGGGCAAGCCCGCCCCGGCCGACGGGGAACCGGCCCCCGACCACTCGCCGCAGCCCGTCACCAGCGAGCAGCTGTCCATCCCCTCCCGGGTGGTCGACGGCGACTACCACCTGCCGACCCCGGGGATGCTCAGGCCCGGAAGCCCGTCCAAGCCCCGTACCAGGGCCAACGACGAGGTCGTCGACGCCCTGTCGGGCGTGCTCACCCAGTTCGCCGTCGACGCCGAGGTCACCGGCTTCACGCGCGGCCCCACGGTGACCCGCTACGAGATCGAACTGGGCCCGGCGGTCAAGGTGGAGAAGGTCACCGCGTTGGCCAAGAACATCTCCCTGGCGGTCAAGAGCGCGACGTGCGCATCCAGTCGCCGATCCCCGGCAAGTCCGCGATCGGCGTGGAGATCCCCAACACCGACAAGGACGTCGTCAGCCTGGGCGACGTGCTGCGCTCACCGGCGGCGACCTCCGACGACCACCCCATGCTCGTGGGCCTGGGCAAGGACGTCGAGGGATCCAACGTGGTGGCCAACCTCGCCAAGATGCCGCACGTGCTGGTCGCGGGAGCCACCGGCGCCGGCAAGTCCACGTGCATCAACGGGCTGATCACCTCGCTGATGATGCGCGCCACCCCCGAGGAGGTGCGCATGATCCTCGTCGACCCCAAGCGGGTCGAACTGACGATGTACGAGGGCATCCCCCACCTGATCACCCCCATCATCACCAACCCCAAGCGGGCCGCCGAGGCGCTCCAGTGGGTCGTGGGCGAGATGGACCGGCGCTACGACGACCTGGCCGCGTCCGGCTACCGGCACGTCGACGACTTCAACGCCGCCGTCCGCACGGGCGAGTTGAAGGCTCCCCCCGGCAGCGAACGCGAGTACCGGCCCTACCCCTACCTCCTGGTGATCGTGGACGAGCTCGCCGACCTGATGATGGTCGCCCCGCGCGACGTCGAGGACGCGGTCGTGCGCATCACCCAACTGCGCGCGCGGCGGGAATCCACCTGGTGCTGGCCACCCAGCGGCCCAGCGTCGACGTCGTCACCGGGCTGATCAAGGCCAACGTGCCCTCCCGCCTGGCCTTCGCCACCTCCAGCCTGTCCGACAGCCGCGTCATCCTCGACCAGCCCGGCGCGGAGAAGCTGGTCGGCAAGGGCGACGCGCTCTTCCTCCCCATGGGCGCGGGCAAGCCCATCCGGCTCCAGAACGCGTGGGTGTCGGAGAAGGAGATCCGCGCGATCGTCGAGCACTGCAAGAAGCAGTCCGAGCCCGACTACCGGGAGGACGTCGCCGCGGGGGAGACCAAGCGCAAGGAGATCGACGAGGAGATCGGCGACGACCTCGACCTGCTGCTCCAGGCGGTCGAACTGGTGGTCACCACCCAGTTCGGGTCCACCTCCATGCTCCAGCGCAAACTCCGGGTGGCTTCGCCAAGGCCGGCCGCCTCATGGACCTGATGGAGAGCCGCGACGTCGTCGGACCCAGCGAGGGCTCCAAGGCCCGCGACGTCCTCGTCACCCCCGACGACCTGCCCGGCGTCCTGGCTGACATCCGCGGCGGATGAGGGTGGACGGCTGACGGTTCCCGGCGTGGACCAATACTCGGGCATCTGTCCGATTTGGTGTGATCTTTGGGGCGGCCTTGGGCGTGGTGGCCTGCGCGTGCGCGCACGGAAGAGCAGAGTGGTTCCGTGTGAGCGCAGAGAGTAGCGGGGGAGTGCGCATGGCGACGATCGGTCAGACCCTGTCGGCGGCCAGAGTGGCGTCTGGACTCACGATCACGGATCTCAGCACCCGTACACGCATCAGGACGCAGGTGCTGCGCGGTATCGAGCAGGAGGACTTCGTCCCGTGCGGGGGAAACTTCTACGCCCGGGGGCACATCCGGGGCATCTGCCGGGCCCTGGGGCTGGACGCGGTCCCGCTCATCGAGGAGTTCGACCGTGAACACGCCCACCTCGACGACAGCGCCTTCGTCCCCCTGACCCGGCATCCCGCCGCCGGGCCCTCCGCAGCCCGCGCGGCGACCGAGGCCGCGCGCGGTCAGGGCTGGGACGACGGCCTGGCCGAGGCCCACACGGTGCCCCGGCGGATCGGCGGCGACCACGACCCCGCCGACGGATCGCCTGGCCGGGGCCGTTCCGAACGCCGCCAGCGGACGCGTTCCCGCGTCCGCGCCGGTCGGCGGGCGCGCGGACGGGCCGCCGCCGTGCCCGGCCCGCGAGGCGGCTCCGAGGGCGACCGGCGCGGTCTCGACACGGTCCCCCGTCCCCGTTCCGCGGTCGGCGACGCCCGCGCGGGTCGGGACGGCGGGGTTCGCCGCCACTGGCCCTGGGCCGTCGTGGGGATCATCCTGCTCCTGGGCGTCCTGGTGGGGGCGCACGCCTGGCTGGAGTGGGAGGGCGCCAACCCGTTGCGCGCCGCCTTCGACACGCGGTCGGACACCGTCGGCTCCGCCGTCGCCGGGGCCGGCGACGCGCGGGTGCCCGCGGAGCGCCCCTCGCTCGACGAACCCGTGCCGGCGGAACCCGAGGAGTTCACCGTCGCCCTCACCGCCTCCGACCGCAGCTGGGTCAAGGTCACCGGAGGCGATGGGGAGGACCTGTTCACGGGCTTCCTTCTGGACGGAGAGACCGAGGAGTACACGACCGGGGACACCGTGGACCTGTGGCTCGGCAACGCGGGCGTGGTCAACGTCGCCGTCGACGGCGAGGACCTCGGGGCGCTCGGGCTCGCCGGAGAGGTCAAGTCCGTGACCATCGGTGCCGACGGCGTCGAGGGATAGCGCTTCCTCCGCCGACCGCACTCCGGGGGGTCGCGCGTCCTGGCGCCGGCGGGGTTCTCGGGAATGGGGCCGCGCCGCAGGCGTCCGACGAGGATGGCGGAGGGCGACGGGCGGGACGAGGCGAGTAGGGTACGGGCGGGTGGGCCGTCCACGGTAGTGTGGTGGGTCGTGGGCGGCGCCACCAGGCGCCGAGCCGCGCGCCTGGCCGGACCGGATCCGCCGTGGCGCGCCCCGCACACCACGTCGAAGCTCTCCCACACGCTTGGAAGCCATGTCATCGCGCCGTACTGTCTCGCTCGTCACCCTGGGGTGCGCGCGTAACGAGGTCGACTCCGAAGAGCTGGCCGGCCGCCTCTCCCAAGGCGGATGGGAGCTCGTGGACGGTGACGCCGACGTGACCGTCGTCAACACCTGCGGGTTCATCGACGCCGCCAAGCAGGACTCCATCCAGACGATCCTGGACGCCGCGGAGAACGGCGGCAGGGTCGTCGCCGCGGGCTGCATGGCCGAGCGCTACGGCTCCGAACTCGCCGAGTCCCTGCCCGAGGCGCAGGTCATCGGTTTCGACGACTACGCGTCCATCTCCGACCGCCTCGACGACGTCGTCGCCGGACGCACGCTCGTCCCGCACGACCCCCGGGACCGGCGCACCCTGCTGCCGATCAGCCCGGTCGACCGCGACGCCGCCGACGTCCACGTGCCCGGCCACGCCGCGTTCGCCGGGTCCCAGGCGCCGAGGGCACGGCGCTGCCCTACCGCGCGGCGGTCCCCCGGAGACGACTGACCGGCGGACCGGTCGCCAACCTCAAGATCGCCTCCGGCTGCGACCGCCGGTGCACCTTCTGCGCGATCCCCGCCTTCCGCGGAGCCTACATCTCCCGCCACCCCGACGAGATCGTCCGCGAGGCCGCGTGGCTCGCCAGCGAGGGCGTGCGCGAGGTCTTCCTGGTCAGCGAGAACTCCACGTCCTTCGGCAAGGACCTCGGCGACGTGCGCGCGCTGGAGGGGCTCCTGCCGCGCCTGGCCGCCGTCGAGGGGCTCGACCGGGTGCGCGTCAGCTACCTCCAGCCCGCCGAGGTGCGTCCCGGCCTGGTGGACGTGCTCACCTCCACTCCGGGCGTCGTGCCCTACTTCGACCTGTCCTTCCAGCACGCCAGCGGAACGCTGCTGCGGCGCATGCGTCGCTTCGGCGACCGCGAGCGCTTCCTGGAGCTGCTGCGCACGGTGCGCGAGCGCGCCCCCGAGGCCGGGGCCCGGTCCAACTTCATCGTGGGCTTCCCCGGCGAGACCGAGGCGGAGTTCGAGGACCTGGTCGCCTTCCTCGGTGAGGCCCGCCTGGACGCCATCGGCGTCTTCGGGTACTCCGACGAGGACGGCACCGAGGCCGTCGGCCACGGGGGCAAGCTGCCCGCCGAGGTGATCGACGAGCGCGTGGACCGGCTCAACCGGCTCGCCGAGGAACTCATGGCCCAGCGCGCCGAGGAGCGGATCGGCTCCGAGGTCACCGTCCTGGTCGAATCGGTCCTGGAGGACGGCGCCTACGAGGGCCGCGCCGAGCACCAGCGCCCGAGGTCGACGGCAGCACCATCCTGTACGGCGAGGGTCTGGCCGTGGGCGACCTCGTCAGGGCCACCGTGATCCAGGCGGCGGGCGCCGACCTCGTCGCGGAGCAGGACGGCCACGCGCCGGACGGGGAAACCGGAGACAGATGAACACCCACGATTCCGCGGCGTCGCCCGCCCCCCACGTCCCGCTGTGGAACATCGCGAACATCCTCACGATGAGCCGCCTGGTCATGGTGCCGTTGTTCGTGTGGTTCATGCTCCTGGACGGCCCGTGGTGGCGCCTGGCCGCGTTCGCGGTGTTCGTGCTGGCCGCCGTCACCGACCGGATCGACGGCGAGATCGCCCGCCGCCGCAACCTCGTCACCGACTTCGGCAAGATCGCCGACCCGATCGCAGACAAGGCCCTCACCGGGGCGGCGCTGGTCGTGCTCTCGTTCCAGGGCGAGCTGTGGTGGTGGGTGACGATCGCCATCCTCGTGCGCGAGTGGGGCATCACCGCGCTGCGCTTCGCCGTCCTGCGCTACGGCGTCATGCCCGCCAGCAAGGGCGGCAAGCTCAAGACCGTCCTCCAGATCGTGGCGATCAGCCTCTACCTGTTCCCGGCGGCGCTGCTGCCGTTCGGGGCGGTGTTCAACTGGGCCGCCCACGTCGTGATGGGCGCGGCCCTGGCGGTCACCCTCTGGACCGGGATCGCCTACGTGGTCGACGCCGTCCGCCTCATCCGCGCCAAGGGCCAGAGCCCCCGGTGAGCGCGGCGGACCCGACCCCGGTACCCGGCGGGGACGCGCGCGCCGCGGCCGAGGCGGTCCACCGGGCCCTGCTGGACGCGACGCCACCTGCGCCACCGCGGAGTCCCTCACCGGGGGGCTCGTCGGCGCCCACCTGACCTCGGTCCCCGGCGCCTCCACCACCTACCGGGGCGGTGTCGTGACCTACGCCACCGACACCAAGGCCGGCCTGCTGGGCGTCCCCGGGGATCTGCTGGCCGCCCACGGCGCCGTCCACCCCGACGTGGCCGCCCACATGGCCCGCGGCGTCCGGCGCCTGCTGGGCGCCGACTACGGGGTCGCGGTGACCGGCGTCGCCGGACCCGACCCCCAGGAAGGCAGGCCCGTCGGCACCGTCTTCGCGGCCGTCGCCGCACCCGCGGGGACCTGCGAGGTCAGGGAGTTCCGTTTCACCGGGGATCGTTCGGGTATCCGCTACCACACGGTCCGGGGCGCCCTGGCGCTCCTGGACTCGGTCGTCCGCGGAAGGGGAGCGGGAGACTCCCGGAACTGACCCCGCGGTCGGCTCCGGTCCTCCGCTCCGAGGGAACAAAACCATGTGACGAGGCCGTTCCCCCTCCAGCGAACAGCATGGCAAGAGGTGCCCGAATCGGGCGTGGGGCAGGTACGGTGTTGTATATGAAGGTCGCTACCGGTGGGAGGGAGCGCGAATGATGGTCCTGCTTCGTCACCTACTTGGTGACGTGCTCAGGCGGCTGCGACAGCGCCAGGGCCGCACTCTCCGCGAGGTGTCGGCCGATGCTCGTGTGTCCCTAGGTTACCTGTCGGAGGTCGAACGGGGGCAGAAGGAAGCCTCTTCCGAACTGCTCTCCTCGATCTGCGGGGCACTCGGTGTCCCGCTTTCTCAGGTCCTGCGCGAGGTCTCCGACCAGCTCGCCCTCGCGGAGCTCCAGGAGGCCGCGCTCCTGGGGGACGCGGTCCCGACCGACCCCGTCCCCGCCCAGGAACTCGGCATCGAACCGGTGCCGGATCGCGTTTCCCACGTCGCCGACATGGTGGGGGTCTGACCCCCTCGGGTCCATCCGTTCGACACCGTGACCGCGTGAAGGAGCGACCACCCTCGGGTGGTCGGCTCCTTCACGCGGTCACGGGCGGTGCCGGGGGTTCAGGGGTGGGTGTGGTTCACCCAGGCGTCGGGGTCCTCGGCCAGGGCGCGCACGCTCTCGGGCAGCTCGTTGGTCACCAGGTGCCGGAGGTTGACGCCCTCCAGGATGGCGCGCTCGCTGGCGCGCAGGGCGATCCACACCTGCTGCAGGCTGCGTGCGGCGCCGTCGTAGTCGACGTGCTCCGGGCGCTCCCCGCGCACGTTGGCCAGGGGGCCGTCCACGGCGCGGATGATGTCGGCGAGGGAGATCTCCTCGGCCGGGCGGGCGAGCCAGTAGCCTCCGACCGGTCCCCGCTGGCTGCGGACCAGACCCGCGCGGCGCAGCTGGGTGAGGATGTTCTCCAAGAATTTTCCGGGGATGTCCTGGGCGCGTGCGAGCTGCTCGGCCGTCACCGGCCCCTCACTGGCGACAGCGAGTTCTGCGGCCGCGCGTAGCGCGTAGTCGACCCGGGCTGAAAGGCGCATGCTGTGATTATGCCGTGGTTAGAAGGGCGAATGGGGCACCGGGAGCCGACGGGACTGTCCGCGCCCGGGGTGCTACAGGATAAGAATACTTCTCCGACCGGCTTTCGGGGACATGCCCGAGGCCGGTCCCACCGCGCGGGTGAGGGGTGGCGCGCGGCACTGCTGCCCAGTTCCAGGTGCGACGCCGGAGCCGGGCCGGAGGCGGCCCGGTGGCACGGGCGGCCACGGGTGGACCGGCCCCTCACACGCCGTCGGAGGGAGCGGGGTCCATCAGGCCGCTCGCGCCCAGCAGTTCGGCGGCACTCCACCCGTTGAGGATGTCCCCGCGGTCCTCCCAGCTCGGCGAGTTCGGCGACGTCGTAGAGGGCTCCGGCGTCGGTCCAGGTGGACACCTGGTCGTTGCCGATCTCCACGACGTCCGGGCCGCCGCTGACCAGGGCGGTCTGGAACCGCTGGGAGAACTCGCCCCACGGGATCCACTGGACCTCTACCCCGGTGTCGGGGTACTGCTCCTGGTACTGGGCGGTGACCGTGTCCACGAACGCGGTCTGGGCCTCGGTGGCGTCGCCCATCCGCCAGACGGTGAGGGTCCGCGGTGCGTCGCCCGCGCCGCCGTCGCCGTCCGCGCCGTCGGATGCGGCGGAGCACGCGGCCGCGAGCAGCACCGCGGCCGTGGCCGCGGCGATCTTCGGGAACTTCATGTGTACCTGTCTCCCTTCGCACGACGGGCCGGGTACGACGCCTGTGCTTGAGCAGGCCTGGGACCATGGACTGATCCCGCCGCCTCGACGACTGACCGGGGGATGTGCTCGGATAGCACGTCGGACGCCCCGCCGGCGCGGGTACCGGGGAGTCCGATCGCAGGGTCGGACCCGCCGGGACGTGACCTCCTGTGAGGTTGTGAGCTAAATTAACAGGAAACTTTCCTAATAAAAACAGGGTGAGGTGTCACGGTTATGTCTCACGCCCGGGGACTCCCCGGCTGCTGCGCCAGCTCAACGACCGCGCGGCACTGGAACTGCTGCTGTCCGTCGGTCCGCTGACCCGGACACAGCTCGGGACGAGGACCGGCCTGTCCAAGGTCACGGCCTCACAACTCCTCGCACGGCTGGAGGAACGCGACCTCGTACGCGTCGTCGGCAGCCAGGCCGGAGGGCGCGGCCCGAACGCGGCCCTGTACGCCGTCGTGCCCGAGAGCGCCTACGTGGCCGCCCTCGACGTCAGCGCGCACCGCGTCACCGCGACCATCGCCGACATCACGGGCGAGGTCGTGGGGGACGTCACCGTCGACCCCAGCACCTCGGACGACCCCGTCTCCCTCGTCCACACGGCCGTCATGCGCCTGGTCGACACCGCCGGCGTGCCCCTCGACCGCGTCCGCGCGTGCGTCATCGGCACCCCCGGCGTGGTGGACCCGCGCACCGGCGACATCCGCTTCTCCTTCGACCTCATCTCCTGGCACAAGGGCGTCCTGGAGGCCCTGAGCGCGACCTGAAGCGCTCGGTGGTGATAGAGAACGACGTCAACCTGGCCGCGCTCGCCGAGCACGCCTCGGGCGCCGCGTCCGGCGTCGACGAGTTCGTGCTGATCTGGCTCAGCGCCGCGGGCGGGGTCGGCATGTCCACCATGATCGACGGCCGGATCCACCGGGGCCGCTCCGGCGGGGCCGGCGAGATCGGCTACCTCCCGGTACCCGGCGCACCCACCCCGATCGAGGTCGGCGTCTCCGGCGGCTACGAGTCACTGGCCCCGGAGGGGGATCTGCCACACGGCTTCCAGGCCCTCATCAAGGCCAAGCGGGTGGTCGCGCTCGCCCGCGAGCACGGAGTCGCGGGAAGCGACGTCACCGAGGTCGTCGCGGCCGCGTCCCGCTCCGGGACCGCCGACGCCGACGCCTTCCTGGACCTGTTCGCCGAACGCCTGGCGCGCGGCGTCGCTTCGGTCAGCGTGATCCTCGACCCCGGACTCGTCGTGCTGGGCGGGGACGTGGCCCGCGCGGGCGGGCAGGAACTCGCCGAGCGGATCCAGACCGCCACCGCGCGCATCGCCCCCAACGAGACCGAGGTCCGCCTGGGCGCCGTCGAGGGCAGCCCCGTGCTGCGCGGCGCAGTCCTGCACGCCCTGGAGCGCGCCCGCGAGGAGGTCTTCTCCTCCACCGTCTGAGCCCTCGCGCCGAGCCCTGCCCCGCCTCCCACCGAAGGGGCGCGGACGCCGGCCCGGCCGGCGACCGTCGCGAACGGGTCCACGGCGCGGCGACCCACGCCCAACCGGAGAAGCCCGCCGGGGGGCACCGCCCGTTCAGCCCACGCGGCGCACCATCGCGATCCGGGGAAGGACCCCGATCCCCGCGCGCGCCTCGGCCTCCCACACCCGTTCCAGGCCCGGGCCCCACTCCCCGCGCGCCAACGGGACGAACCCGCGCCGCGCGTACCAGGGCCCGTTCCACGGCAGATCGCGGAAGGTCGTCAGGGTCAACTCCCGGTCGCCGCGCCCGGCCGCCTCGACGCACACGGCCTCCAACAGGGCCGAGCCGAGCCCGCGCCGACCGTGGTCCGGGTGCACGGCCAACTGCTCCAGGTGCGTGTGGCCGTCCACGGTGATCGTGGCCGCCAGCCCGCGCACCGGCTCGCCCGTGACCAGGATCCGGTCGGCGTGCTCGATCAACTCACGCGGATCGTCCGGCGGCAGTACCACACCGGCGTAGGCGAACACCGTGTCGGCCGCCAGCGACGCCGCCACCACGCCGGGCACGTCCTCCGACCGCATCGAACGGATCTGCACGTCCACGTCTACCTCCCGTACGTCGCACCGCCCTCCTCCGCCAAGGGCCGCTCGGATGCTACCCCAGGGCGCATCCGCAGCCCCTTGGGCGTGACGTGGAACCCGGAGGCCACCAGCGCCGCGTCCAGCGCGGTCCCGAACACCTCCGCGCCGTCCGCCCGCTCCACCGACACCGTGCCCAGCGCACCCCCGCGCACGACCTCCGCCAGCGCGCGCGCCGCCCGCTCCAACGACGCCGGGGAGGAACCGAAGGTCAGCACGGACCGCCCGCCCCGGGCCACGAACAACGTGAGCCGCCCCCCGTCGACCACCACCACGCGCCGGCGGTCCGCCCCGGACGCAGGGCCACGTGCACGTCTTCCGCGCCCCGGGGCCACGGCAGCTCCGAACCGAACGGGTTGGCCGGATCCGTGGCCGCCAGCACCACCGGCGGAAGGGACCCGCCGGGCCCCTCACCGGTCAGCGTCCGCAACCGGTCCACCGCGCCGGGCAGCGCGAACTGGGCGCCGCCCAGACCCTCGACGAAGTACCCCCGCCGCACCCGGCCCGCCGCCTCCATCGACCGCAGCACCCGGTACTCGTCCTGGACCCCCCGGCGCTGGCCCCGCACCCACACCCCCGACCGCTGGAGCCGCGCCTCCACACGCGCCAACACCGCCCGCGTCGGATCCGCCTCGCGTTCCGGCAGCGCCGACCAGCGCCCCGCGGCCGCGGGCGGACCCGAGCGCGCGGGCATGACGGGCCTGCCCGGCCGCCCCGACCGCCGCCGCGTGCGCGACCGGGGAGCGGGGGCCGAGCCCAGCAGCGCCCGCAGCGGCGCCAGGCTGTCGTTGGTCACCAGACCCGACCACACCAGATCCCACAGCGCCGCCACCACGTCCGTGTCCGCCAGCGCCGCACCGCCGGCCGCTCGGGCGGTCCGGTCGGCCAGGTCGCGGAAGAACAAAGCGCCGCCCTCGCGCAGCACGCCCACAACGGTGTCCGCGAGGGTGCCCGGCTCGGGTGGCACCGGGTCGGGCAGGAGCAGCGCGGCCTCGTCCGCGGGCATCACGGCGACCCACCCCTCCCCTCCCGGCAGAACCGGCCCCCGCCCACACGACCTCCCCGGCCTGGGTCAACTCGTCCAAACCCGTCGGCGCGTACCCCTCCACCCGGGCGGGCAGCACCAACGACTCCAGCGCCGACGCCGCCACGGGCACCCCCCGCAGGGCCTCCACCGCCGCGAACACCGCGTCCGGCCCCCGCAACCGCTCACCAGGCGCCGCGTTCTGCCACAACGGAAGGAACCGCGCCAGGGCCGACGGATCCACCGGCTCGACCTCCCGGCGCAACCGGGCCACCGACCCGCGCCGCAGACGGCGCAGCACGTCCGCGTCGCACCACTCGGTCCCCGACCCGCCCGGACGGAAGCCGCCGCGCACCACCCGCCCCGTTGAGGACAGCGCGCGCAACTCGGCCACGACCACGTCCTGGGACAGCCCCAGACGCGCCGCGGCCTCCACCGCGACGAACGGGCCGTGCGTGCGCGCGTACCGCGACACCAGGTCCCGCCTGGGCGCGGCCACCGGCTCCAGGAACGCCTCGGGCACCCCCGCGGGCGGCTCCACCCCGGCCCCGTCCCGCAGCCGCGCCACGTCCTCCACCGCGCACCAGCGTTCCGCGCCCGCCACCCGGGCCCGCACCACGCGCCCGGCGGACTCCAGCCAGCCCAGCCAGCCCGCGTCCACACCGCGCTCCGCGGCCTCGTCCGTGGTCAGCGGCCCCACCTCCCGTAGCAGATCGGCCGCCCCCTCCGCGTCCCCGACCGGGGAGGACAGCCGTTGCAGCCGGGCGTCGACCTCCTCCACCACACGCGGGTCCAACAGCTCCCGCAGGTCCGCCTGACCGAGCAGATCCGCCAACAGGGACGAGTCCAGGGTGAGCGCCCGCGCCCGCGACTCCGCCGCGGGCGCGTCGCCCTCGTGCAGGAACGCCGCCGTGTACTCCATCAGCAGCGACCGCGCGAACGGCGACGGCGACTCCGTGCGCACCTCCACCACCCGCACCCGCCGCGCGCGCACGTCGGCCAACAAGGCCACGAGCGCGGGCACGTCGAACACGTCCCGCAGGCACTCGCGCACCGCCTCCAGCACGATCGGGAACGACCCGTACCGTCCCGCCACCGACAGCAGGTGCGCCGACCGCAGCCGCTGCTGCCACAGCGGCATCCGCCGGTCCGGACGCTGCCGAGGAAGCAGGAGGGCACGCGCCGCACACTCACGGAACCGCGCCGCGAACAGGGCCGACCCCGTCAGCGCCTCCGTCACCTGGGCCTCCACGCCCTCGGGGTCGAGCGACACCAGCTCGGCGAGCCCACGCGCGAACACCGGCGAGTCGTGCTCCACGTCCGGCAGGCGCACCACGATCCCGTCGTCCCCGTGCACCACCTGCGCGTCCAGCCCCAACTCCTCCCGCAACCGCTGGCCGATCGCCAGCGCCCACGGCGCGTGCACCCGCGCGCCCAGCGGAGAGTGCAGCACCACCCGCCAATCGCCCACCTGGTCGCGGAAGTGCTCCAGGACCACCGTCCGGTCGTCGGGCACCCGCCCCGTGGCCTCCCTCTGCTCGGCCACGTACGCCACCAGGTTGTCCGCCGCCCACGCGTCCAGCCCCGCCGCGACGGCGCGTTCGAGGGCCCGCCCGGGGTCGGCCGCGGCCAGCTCCCGGGTCAACGCTCCCACCGCCCGGCCCAACTCCGCGGGGCGGCCGATCGCGTCCGCCTTCCAGAACGGCATCCGGCCCGGCCGCCCCGGCGCCGGACTGACCAGCACCCGGTCGGCCGTGATCGCGTCGATCCGCCAGGACGACGACCCCAGCACGAACACGTCGCCCACCCGCGACTCGTACACCATCTCCTCGTCCAGCTCGCCCACCCGGGTGGGGGCGCGCGACCCCTCCGGCGCGTCGGACAGGTGCACGGTGTACAGGCCCCGGTCGGGGATGGTGCCGCCGCTGACCACCGCCAGCCGCTGGGCGCCCGGCCGGGCCCGGAGCACGTCGGACTCCCGGTCCCACACCACGCGCGGCCGCAGCTCCGCGAACTCGTCCGAGGGGTAGCGGCCGGACAGCATGTCCAGCACCGACTCCAGCACCGGGTCCGCCAGGTCCGCGAACGGGGCCGCCCGGCGGACCAGGGCCGCCAGGTCGGCGACCGGCCACTCGTCCATCGCGACCATGGCCACGATCTGCTGGGCGAGCACGTCCAGCGGGTCGCGCGGCATCTCCAGCGGCTCGATGCCGCCCGCGCGCATCCGTTCGGCCACGACCGCCGAAGCGAGCAGGTCGCCGCGGTGCTGGGGCAGGAACACGCCGCGCGAGACCTCGCCGACCCGGTGCCCCGCCCGGCCCACCCGTTGCAGGCCGCTGGCCACCGACGGGGGAGCGGCCACCTGCACCACCAGGTCGACCGCGCCCATGTCCACCCCCAGCTCCAGGCTGGAGGTGGCCACCACGCACGGCAGGCGCCCCGACTTCAGATCGTCCTCGACCAGCGCCCGCTCCGCCTTGGACATCGACCCGTGGTGGGCGCGCGCGACCACCGGCTCGGCGCCCCGTGACCTCCCGGACTGGGCGATGACCAGGGCGGGGATCTCCTCGGGCGGCAGCCGTGCCCCGACACGCTCCGCGTGCAGGTCGTTGAGGCGGGCGCACAGCCTCTCCGCGGTGCGGCGGCCGTTGGTGAACACGATCGTGGAGGTGTGTCGCTCGACCAGGTCGAGCACCCGGCGCTCCACGTGCGGCCACATCGACCCGCGAGTGAGCCCGCGGGTCTCCGCGCCGGGGGCGGGGCCCGGTTCGTCCATATCGCGGACGGGGACGACCACCCCCAGGTCCATGTGCGGGGTGTCCGGTGGGGCGACGATCGCGGCGCCGCCGAGGAACTCGGCGACCAGTTCGGCGGGGCGCACCGTGGCGGACAGGCCGATGCGCTGCGCC
The DNA here is from genome assembly GCF_001942255.1 of Nocardiopsis sp. CNR-923. Taxonomy (GTDB): domain Bacteria; phylum Actinomycetota; class Actinomycetes; order Streptosporangiales; family Streptosporangiaceae; genus Nocardiopsis. The sequence goes on along the minus strand of NZ_MKKC01000087.1, from coordinate 179,246 downwards.
GGCCGGTCCAGCAGCCGTGCCAGCCGTTCCAGGCTCAGCGCCAGGTGGGCGCCGCGCTTGGTGCCCGCCAGTGCGTGCACCTCGTCGACGATGACGGTCTCCACCCCTGCCAGACTCTCGCGGGCGCGCGAGGTGAGGATGAGGAAGAGGGACTCGGGCGTGGTGATGAGCACGTCCGGCGGATGGGTGGCCAGGCGGCGGCGCTCGCTCGCGGGGGTGTCGCCGGTGCGCACGCCCACGGTGACGGGGGTGATCGGCGTGCCCGCCGCCGCGGCCCGCTCCGAGATCCCGGCGAGCGGGACGCGCAGGTTGCGTTCCACGTCCACGGCCAACGCCTTGAGCGGTGACACGTACAGGACCCGGCAGCGCCGGGACCGGTCCTCGGGCGGGGGAGTGGAGGAGAGCCGGTCGAGGGACCACAGGAAGGCGGAGAGGGTCTTGCCGGACCCGGTGGGGGCGACCACGAGCACGTTCCGGCCCTCGGCGACGGCGGACCAGGCCTGGGCCTGGGCGGCGGTCGGCCCCGCGGGGAAGGCCTCTTCGAACCAGGTGCGGGTGGCGGGCGCGAAGCGGTCCAGGGCGCGTGCGGCGTGGCTCATGGAGTCAGTGTGCCCTCCCGTCACCCTCCACCCCTCAGCCCACCCCCCAGCGGCCGCCGCGCGGAGGGGTGGGACACCCTCAATCGGCGCCTTCGGCGCGGTAGTCCCCGTGGCCGAGACGTTCTCCCGGCGGTGGAGCGAAGGAGGCGGCGATCGCCGATACTGGGACCGATGAGACTCACGGTTTTCTGGCGGAACATGCACGAGCAGTTCGGCGAGGCCTACGCGGAGAGCCTGGCCAAGGACTACGTCATCGAGGGGCTCGGTTCGCGCACGGTCCAACAGGCGCTCGCCGACGGGGTGGGCGCCAAGGACGTGTGGCGCGCCGTGTGCGAGGCGTTCGGCCTTCCCCCGTCCGTCCGCTGAGGCCGCCCGGGAGCGGCCGTCGGCGGGTGCGGGACTCGTTCGAACAATCGAACAGAGGTTCGGGTAGTGTGGGTTGTCCACAGACGGAGGTCGGGCGTCGCGTTTGTCGTACCGACCGCGTAGCGTCGTGCGCATCATGAAGAAGAAGGCATCGACCAACAGGGGTACCCCGTGGCATCTGGAGACCGAGACAAGGCTCTCGAAACAGCGCTCGCGCAGATCGAGCGGCAGTTCGGCAAGGGCTCCGTCATGCGCCTGGGTGACGACGACCGCCCGCCGATCGAGTCGATCCCCACCGGGGCGATCGCGCTCGACGTGGCGCTCGGCATCGGGGGCATCCCCAAGGGTCGGATCGTGGAGGTGTACGGACCCGAGTCGAGCGGGAAGACGACCGTCGCGCTGCACGCCGTGGCCAACGCGCAGAAGGCGGGCGGGATCGCCGCCTTCGTCGACGCGGAACACGCGCTCGACCCCGCCTACGCCAAGAAGATCGGCGTGGACACCGACAATCTCCTGCTGTCGCAGCCGGACACCGGTGAACAGGCGCTGGAGATCGTCGACATGCTGATCCGCTCCGGCGCGGTCTCCATCATCGTCATCGACTCCGTGGCCGCGCTGGTGCCCCGCGCGGAGATCGAGGGCGAGATGGGCGACAGCCACGTCGGGCTTCAGGCGCGGCTGATGTCCCAGGCGCTGCGCAAGATCGCCGGCGCGCTGCACCAGACCGGCACCACCGCCATCTTCATCAACCAGCTTCGCGAAAAAGTCGGCGTGATGTTCGGCTGTGCGTCCTGGGACACCCAGGTAACCCTGGGCGATGGTTCTCGTGAGCGAATCGGTGAGATCGTCGATCAGAAGATGGACGTTGAGGTTCTCTCGTACGACCCCGAACTCGGGAAGATCGTCCCTCGCCGTGTGACTCGCTGGTTCGACAATGGTCCTGCCGACGAGTTCCTGCACTTCAGGATTGAGCGTCCCGGAGGGGACGCGGACCGGGGATGCAGTTCGATGGATCTCACGCACAATCACCTGGTTCGAACTCCTGGTGGATGGCGAGAAGCGGGCGATCTCATGGTGGGCGATCGAGTGATGACTGCTCAGCCTTACCTTCTCGGCGAGACCCAGCGTCAGGTCATTCTGGGTGCTTTGCTCGGGGAAGGGAGTCTGTCCGAGCCAGTCGGTGGATCGACTGAAAGCGCGCGATTTCGGATGGAGCATGGGCAGAAGCAAGCCGACTACATGGCTTGGAAGGTGTCCATGCTGGAAAACGTGCAGCACTCGGTCTACCAGAACGAGGAGGGATCGGTTTTCGCTGATTTCACGCCGTTGGCTGAACTTGGCGAGCTGCGCCAAGCGGTCCACCCCGGTGGAGGGAAGAAGCACATCGGGTGGGACTACCTCAAGGAACTCACACCCCTGGCGCTCGCAGTCTGGTACATGGACGACGGCTGCTTCACTGTGCGTTCCCAGGGCGCCCGGGTCCGGACCGAGGGCGGCAGCGGTCGGATCGAGATCTGTGTCGAGGCCATGAGTTCTGGATCTCGCGAACGGATCTTGGGCTACCTGCGGGATCACTGGGGGTTCGACGTGAAGCTCTGGAAGAAGGGGGCGCGTGAGGTCAGCATGATCTCCTTCACCACGGCCGCTTCTGATGAGTTCCAGAAGCTGATCGCTCCGTATGTGCATCTCTCGATGGAGCACAAGTTGCTTCCCAAGCATCGAGGGAAGTTCGAAGTCGCTCCAGAGTTTGTGGAACCGTCCATGCATCCCAGCCCGGCCGTCATCAAGGAGATCTCGACCAAGAGGGATCACCAGAGGATGAACCGGTTCGACATTGAGGTCGAAGGAAGTCATAACTACTTCGCTGACGGCGTGATGGTGCACAACAGCCCCGAGACGACCACCGGTGGTAAGGCGCTGAAGTTCTACGCCTCGGTCCGGCTGGACGTGCGCCGCATCGAGACCCTCAAGGACGGCACGGACGCGGTCGGCAACCGCACCCGCGTCAAGGTGGTCAAGAACAAGGTCGCGCCGCCGTTCAAGCAGGCGGAGTTCGACATCCTGTACGGCGTGGGCGTCTCCCGCGAGGGCAGCCTCATCGACCTGGGCGTGGAGCACGGCATCGTGCGCAAGTCCGGCGCCTGGTACACCTACGAGGGCACCCAGCTGGGGCAGGGCAAGGAGAACGCCCGCCGGTTCATGCGCGAGAACGTCGACGTGGCCAACGAGATCGAGAAGAAGATCAAGGAGAAGCTGGGCGTGCCCGGCGCGGGTGACGACAGCTCCTCCGCCGCCGACCCCGCCGACCCCGCTGACCCCGCCAAGGCCACCGAGGTGAAGGAGACTCCGGCCAAGGAGGTCCCCGCCAAGGCTCCGACCAAGCGCGCCCCGGCCAAGACCACCAAGGCGCCCGCCCCTGATGCGTGACCGGCGCCGGTCCGCGGACCGCTCCGTGTCACCCGAGGACGAGATCTCCCCGGGCGGGTCCCGCCCGCTCGGGGAGGACCCCGAGGCCAGGGCGCGGGCTCTGTGCCTGCGCATGCTCACGCATTCCCCGCGCACCCGGGCCCAACTGGAACGGGCCCTGCTGCGCCGGGAGTTCTCCGAGGAGACCGTCGCGTCGGTGCTCGGCGCCTTCGGCGACGCCGGACTCATCGACGACGCGGCCTTCGCGAACGCGTGGGTGACCTCCCGCCACCACGGGCGGGGCCTGTCCCGGCGGGCCCTGGCCAGGGAACTGCGCACCCGCGGGGTGGAGGAGGACACCGTCCGCGACGCCGTCGCCCACCTGTCGGACGAGGACGAGGTGGAAGCCGCCCGCGATCTCGCCCGCCGACGGCTGGACATGTCCCGGGGCAAGGACCCCGACACCCGGATCCGCCGGGCCCTGGGCGTGCTCGCCCGCAAGGGCTACTCGTCCGGGCTGGCCTACCGGGTGGTGCGGGAGGAGCTCGAACGCGAGGGCGCCGAGGTCGAATGGGACGATCCGGAACTCTGACCGCTGCCAGGCCGGGACGGGCTCGCCACCGACTCTCACGCACGTCTCCGGAGGCCACCACGGGGACCACGGCGAGACCGGGCCACGCGCGGTGCGGGGTCCGGCCCTCCCCGGCCCGGTTGAGGAATCCCGGCACGACGGGACGGCCGCCAGCCCCAGCAGCCGACAGGGCGGGACTCGTTCGGCGGATCGGCGCGCTCCAGGGGGATACTGGATTCGGGGGCGCCCCACGCGCCCACGGGCGACGCGCGTACCCCGATTCGAGCGTGGGCGTGGTCCGCTCGTCCCGCCAGACCGCGTCGCCGCCTGTGGCCGACCGTCAGTCGCCGGTCCCGCCGCCCTCGGCCGGCGACGGCGCGACCGCGTCCCCGACCGGTGCGTCGGCGGTGTCCGGAGCCGCCTCGCCCTCCGAGGTCTGCGCGCCCCCCGCCCCTTCGGCCTCCCCGGTTCCGTTCGCCGCCTCGGCTCCTTCCGCCGCCTCCGGCTCCGGGCGCGGCGCGGGCGGTTCGGTCGCCAGGGTCAGCGGCGCCACGTCCGCGTCGAAGCCGAACACCCGCGCGTAGAAGGCCAGCTCCGCCTCCAGTGCGCGCACGCGCGAGGCCGCCGACCGGAACCCGTGCGCCTCGCCTTCGAACTCCAGCAGCGCGTAGGGCACCCCGCGCTTTCCCAGGGCGGTGGCCATGGTGAACGCCTGGTCGGGCGTGACCACCCGGTCGTCGGTCCCCTGGAGCAGGAGGGCCGGCACGTCGATCTCGTCGATCCGGTTGATCGGCGACCGCTCGCGGTACCGCTCCGTGAACCCCGGCAACGTTCCCACCAGCGAGTCCAGGAACCGCGACTCGAAGTCGTGGGTGGTCTCCGCCAGCCCGAGCAGGTCCGCCACCCCGTAGTAGGACACTCCGCAGGCGAACATGTTCCCGGTCAGCGAGAGCAGGGCGGTGAAGCCGCCGGCGCTCGGTCCCCGGATCGCCAGCCGCTCCGGGTCGGCCACTCCCTGCTCGACGAGGGCGCGCGCCGCGGCCGCCGCGTCCTCCACGTCGACCACGCCCCACTCCTTGTGCACGCGCGTGCGGTAGGAACGGCCGTAGCCCGTGGATCCCCCGTAGTTGACGTCCACGACACCGATGCCGCGGCTCGTGAAGTAGGCCTTGGCCAGGTCGAGCTCCTGTGAGGCGTGCGCGACGGGGCCGCCGTGCACCCACACGACGAACGGTGCGGGACCCTCGGCGGTGATCTCGGGGTGGCTCGGCCGGTACACGTTGGCGTGCACCGGCGAGCCGTACCGTCCGGGCAGCGTCACGTGCTCGGGAAAGGGCAGGTAGGCGGTGTCGGGCAGGGCGTCCAGCGACTCGCGCAGCACCTCGACCCGTCCCGTTTCCGGATGCAGACGTACCAGGCACTGCGGGCGCGTGGGGGAGGCGGCGATCGCGACGACGACGGCCCCGTCCGAGTCCACCTGCGACCAGGCGGTGAGGTCGGTGGCCACGGGGGTCAGTTCCAGGGTGTCGGGGTCGTACACGCTGGGCGACAGGTCGGCGTTTCCGTGCAGCACCACGACCTTCCCGGAGTCCAGCACCGCGTAGGACCGGTGGCCCAGGCGGCCCGGCGGGGCGTGGAACTCCTCCTCCGCCGGGTAGAGCGCCAGCGCCTGCCCGGTCACGCCCGCCTGGTAGAGGTTCCAGAACCCCGGCCAGTCCGAGGCCAGGTACAGGGTGTCGGCGTCCACCCACGTCGGCGAGAGGACGGACTCGTCGACCCCGCCCTTGAGCGTGACCTCCGCGGTGAGTGCCGCGCCCTCCAGTCGACCGAGCCGCAGCTCGGTGCCGTCCCAGGGCATCCTCGGGTGGTTCCACCGCACGTACGCCAGGCGTTGGCCGTCGGGGGAGGGGACGGGCGAGGCGTAGAAGTCGGCGCCGGAGGCCAGGACGCGGATCGCAGCCGGGTCCTCGGCGCCCCGGCCGGACAGGGGAACCGTCACCACGGCCCGGCGCACGCCGTCCGCGACGTGTTCCTCGCGTACGCACAGGATCTGCTTGCCGTCGGCGCTCAGCGTCGGGTCGGCGTAGCGCAGCGCGGCGGGGCGGTCGGGCTCCGGGGTCAGCGGGGTCGGTGTCGAGGAGTCGCGTTCGAGCAGGTAGAGGCGCTGGTCATCGGCGTTGGCGAAGACGATGCCGATGCGGGTGAGGGCTTTGTCGTCACGCCGGGGCACCGGGAGGTAGGACCGTCCCCCGTACTCGTGCACGCGCGTGCACGCGCTCCAGGGCGCGGACAGCAGTTCGACGATCGCGCCGTCGGCGTTCCGGCGCAGGATGGTGGAGCGTCCGCCCTCCGTCGGGCGCTCCTCCTCCCACCAGATCTCGTCTCCGACGACGGAGGGGAACGACATCCGGTGCACACCTCGGGCGACGTCACCGGCGCTGATGGGCGAGGGCCATGAGCCGTGGGGGCTTGACTGTTCAGACATGTCCCGCTCAGGAAGGGTCGTGGATGGAAAACTGATGACATGTCGACCTTAGTCGTCCACGCCCCCGCTTCGGGAGATCAGTTCGTCAGGGCGTGCGTTGTCGCAGGCCATAGCCTGTGACGCGGCGGAGGCGGGGTCGACCGCTGAGTATCGTTCTCCATTCGTGACTGCTCCGACACGGCGAGGATCGATGCGCCGTTCTATGCTTTCGCGGATATCACCAGGTGATGGCTGGCCGGGGACTCCGCGGCGGACCGCCGCGCGCGGCCCGGGCCCTGTCGTCACCCGTACTGCTAGAGAGGAAGCCAGCGATGAGCAAGGGACGCGGGACCATCCGGGCCTCCGTGGCGATCGCCGCGGCCGGTGTGGTCGCCCTGTCGGCCTGCGCGGCCCCCGAGGACGTCGAAGGTCCCGGCGGCGACGATTCGGAGACCACATTCCTCCAGCTCGCCACGGGGTCCACCGGCGGTACCTACTACCCCCTCGGCGGCGAGATCGCGCAGCTGTGGAGCAACAACATCGAGAACGTCCAGGTGGACACGTTCGCCACCGGCGCCTCGGTGCAGAACCTGCGTGCCCTGGAGGGTGAGACCGAGGACGCGGACGCCGGAGAGATCGACCAGAGCGAACTCATCATGGCGGTCAACGGTGTGGCCATGCAGGCCCAGAGCAGCACCGGTCCCTTCGAGGAGGAGCCGCTCGCCAGCCCCGACGGGATCCGCGCGCTCGGCAACATCTACCCCGAGGTCATGCAGATCGTCGTCCGCGCCGACTCCGACATCGAGTCGGTCGCGGACCTGGAGGGCATGAACGTCGAGATCGGTCCGCCCGGCAGCGGCACCGAGGTCGCCGCCCGCCAGATCCTGGAGGCCTACGGTCTGGACCCGGACGCGGACATCAACGCCTATGACAGCACGTTCGGCGACGCGGCCACGGCGCTGGGCGACGGCCAGGTCGACGCCGCCTTCGGCATCCTGTCCGTGCCAGCGGCGGGCATCGTCGAGGTGTCGGCGAGCAACGACGTCCGGCTGCTGCCGCTGGAGGGTGAGGAGGCCGAGACCCTGATGGCCGAAGACCCGAGCTACAGCCCGCTGACCATCGAGGGCGGCACCTACAACGGCCAGGACGAGGACGTCGTCACCCTGACCCAGTGGGCGACCCTGTACACGACCTCGGCCCTGGACGAGCAGCTCGCCTACGACCTGGTCCGCGTGATGTACGAGGACGCTGGCGACATCGGCCACGACGTCGGCGGCCAGGTCCTGCTGGAGACCGCACTGGACGGTCTGGGCTCGATGGAACTGCACCCCGGCGCCCAGCGCTTCTACGAGGAGCAGGGGCTCCTCGACTGATGACCGGTTCGCCCAGGGCCGTCCGGTGGATTCCGGGCGGCCCTGCGCTTGCGGCGGTCCTGCTGGGGTGCGTGTTGCTCCTGACCGGCTCCGCGGACACGGGCTCCTCCTGGTTCGCCGTCCGCGTGTACGGTCGGGAGTCGCCCGTCCTCAGCGTTCCGGTCCAGATCGGGGACCGGATCGAGCTCAGCCACACGCACTCCGTGCACCGGCGTCCGGTGCACGAGGTCTACTCGGTCTCGCCTTCCTCGGGGCTGGCGCTGGAGGAGATCCGCGCCGACGCCCACGGGGCCAACCTCCCCTCGGGGCCGGAGACGGTCGACGGGGTGACCTCGACCTTCGTCCAGGGGGGCGAGGGCTATCGCGTCGACCACCACGGGCGTCCGCTCGGCACGGTGCTGATGGTCGTGGGGACGTCTGACGTCGACCACCGGCTGACGCTGCGGGGCCGGGAGTTTCGGCTCCTGGACGTGGTGGACCCCGGTGCGAGCGTGGAGCTGTACGTGCAGACCCATCCGGGCGCGCACCTGATGTGAAGGCCGTGGGGTGTCCCCCACTGATGATGAGGACGAGGGTGATGACGACCGAACCGAAGGCGCCGGCGAGTCCGGTGCCGCAGTGACCGCGGGCGGAGCCTCCGCCGGCGGTGAGCCCGCCCCCCGGGCGCTGGAGGAGATCGAGCGCGATCTGGAGGCTCTGGAGGAGCACGACTTCACCGAGGACACGGGGGTCGAGGACGTACGCACGGACCTGCGGGCGGTGTGGCGCTGGGGCGTGTTCGCCGTGGCCCTGGCCCTGGCCGTCTTCCACCTGTGGACCGCGTTCACCCAGACGCTGCCACCCCTTCAGCAGCGCTCGTTCCACCTCGCGCTCGGCCTCGGCCTGGTGTTCCTGCTGTACCCGACCAAACCGCGTGCCGAGGGCCCTCACGGCCCCTTCTACGGTGGCGCGATGGCCTTCAGCGCCCTGCTGGTGGGCTACATCGGCGTCGGCGTGTTCTCCGGGTCGGACACGAGCATGTACCTGTACCTGCCTCAGTGGGTGTTCGGCCTGGTCGCGGTCCTGCTGATCGGCGGGGCCGGGGTTCTACTGTGGCGTACCCGAGGGACGGCGGACTCCTCCCGGGCGCAGAGCTCCGCGGGGTGGACGCTGTTGGTCGGCTCGGTGCTGATCGCGCTGGACCTGGTCACGAGTGAGGCGGGCGGCGGTTTCTTCTTCCTGCCGATCCTGGGCCTGGTGCTGGTCGCGGTCGCCGTAGCGGCGGCCGTGGCGCTGACGCGGTTCCCGTCGGTGTTCCCGGTCTGGCTGTGGCCGGTCGTGACCCGGTGGGGGCTGACCGCGGTCGGCGCGGTGACCCTGGCCTACATGTGGCTGGCCGGGATCGCGCAGTGGAACGTGCTCGGTCCGGCGCTCGTCGTGCTGGTCGTGGTCCAGGGCGCGCGGCACGTCCCCTGGAACGTGTGGGGGATGCCCCTGTTCGACATCGCGCTGGCCGGTCTCGGCCTGTTCGCCGGTCTGTACATGTTCGTCAACTACGAGGAGATCACCCGGTCGGTCGGCATCTACAACGCGACCTACGTGACGGTCGGGACGATCGGTCTGCTGTTGATCCTCGTGGCGGCGTCCCGGGTGCTGGGTCCGGCGCTGGTGGTGCTGGCGGGCTCGCTGATCGCGTTCGCCTACTTCGGCCAGTCGATGCCCGGGTTCCTGCGCCACCGCGGGTCCAGCGTCGACCAGATCGTCACCAACCTGTACGTGGGCACGGAGGGCGTGTTCGGGACTCCGCTCGGCATCTCGGCGACGTTCATCTTCCTGTTCATGATCTTCGCGGCGATGCTCCAGCGCACGGGCATGGAGCGGTTCTTCACGGATCTGGCTCTGGGCGCGACGGGGTCGTCCGTCGGCGGTACCGCCAAGGTCGGCATCGTCACCAGTGCCTTCTCCGGGACGATCACGGGGAGTTCGGTGGCCAACACCGTCTCCAACGGCGCGTTCACCATCCCGATGATGAAGAAGTCCGGGTACAAGCCCGAGTACGCGGGCGCGGTGGAGGCGGCCTCCTCCACGGGCGGGCAGATCATGCCGCCGATCATGGGCGCGGGCGCGTTCATCATGATCGAGTTCACGGGCGCCACCTACCAGCAGATCCTGACCGCCGCCGCGATCCCGGCGGTGATGTTCTTCGTCTCGCAGTACGTGGTGGTCCACTACGACGCCAAGCGGATGGGGATCGGCGGCCTGCCCAAGGAGCTGCTGCCCAACCTGCGGCGGCTCATGGTCACCCGCGGCTACCTCATCGCGCCCGTCGTGGCGATCTTCGCGCTGTTGTCGATGGGTTTCTCGCCGATGTTCTCGGCGATGGGCGCGGTCGTGGCCACGGTCGTGGTCAACATCCTCACGCAGTTCCTCGTCATGCCGTTCCGGCGTGTGGAGGGGACGGCCAGGTTCGGGGTCCGGCCGATGGGCGAGGTCCTGGGCGCGGCGATGCGGCTGTCCCTGCCGATCGTCGTCGCGGCGGGCGCCGCGGCGCTCCTGGTGACCGCCGCCCAGGCGCTCATGTCCGGTATGGACCGGGGGATGATGGCTCTGGGCGCCACCGTTCTGCTCACCCTGGCGGGCATCACGGTGTCGGTGGCGTTCCACCGGTGGAGCGCCTCGGGCGAGGACCAGCTGAACCTGCACTCGTTCCTGGACGGGCTGGTGGGCGCGGCGCGCCTGGCGATCCCGATCATCGTGGCGTGCGCGTCGGCGGGCATCATCGCGGGTGTCATCACCACGACCGACCTGGGCCTCAAGCTCAGCAGCGGTCTGCTGGGGATCGCCGAGTCGATCAGCGCGGGTCTGGCCGCCCTGTTGACGTCGGTGGCCACCTCTCCCCTCCTGGCGTGGACCGGCGCGGGCGCGGACTTCGGGGTCGCGGCGGTCGGCACGATGCGGGTGGACCTGTTCCTGGTCCTGTTCATGTCGATGGTCGCGTGCCTGATTCTGGGCATCGGTCTGCCCACGACCGCGAACTACGTCATCACGGCGACGTTGGCGGCTCCGGCGATCGTGGCGATCCTGGAGGGCGAGGTCGACGAGCGGCTCGCGATGCTGTTGATGGCGCACCTGTTCGTCTACTACTTCGGTGTGCTCGCCGACATCACTCCGCCGGTGTGCCTGGCGGCCTACGCGGCGTCGGGCATCTCCGGCGGCGACCCGATCCGGACCGGGTTCTACTCGGTGCGCATCGCCATCGCGGCCTTCGTGATGCCGTACATGTTCGTGTTCTCCCCCGAACTGCTGTTGCAGGAGGTGGACTGGTTCACGGGCGCGGTGGCCGCGGTGACCGGCGTGGCCGGCGCGGTCCTGGTGGCGCTCGGACTGGTCGGGTACCTGGATCGGCCGCTGCCCTGGTACAAGCGGATCGGACTGGTCGTGGGAGGCCTGTGCCTGGTCTCGGGCAGCCTCGCGACCAACGTCATCGGTCTGGTCCTGCTGGTGGCGGTGATCGGGCACGAGAAGCTGGTCACCCGTCGGGAGGGCGGCGCGAAGGTCATCCCGACGGTGGGTTCGGCCCCCGTCGGGGCGGAGGCGAACAGCGGCGCCGCGGCCTCCGGCCCCGGAGCGGCCGGCGAGGCGGCCGAGGGCCAGGACTGAGCCGCGTCCCGTCCGGCATGCGCGGCCCGTGCCGTCGACCCATGGCGGTCGGCGGCACGGGCCGCCCCGGGATCCGGGTCCCGAGGGTGGTTCGCGTGTTCGCGTCACCGGTTAGCCTGGGACCGTGAGCCAGAGTCGTACCTACCAAGTGCGGACCTACGGCTGCCAGATGAACGTCCACGACTCCGAGCGCCTCTCCGGCCTGCTGGAGGACGCTGGGTACGCGCGCGCAGCCGAGGAGACCACCGCAGACATCGTCGTCTTCAACACCTGTGCGGTCCGCGAGAACGCCGACAACCGCCTGTACGGCAACCTCGGGCACCTGCGTCCGGTCAAGGACGCCAACCCGGGCATGCAGATCGCGGTCGGCGGCTGCCTGGCGCAGAAGGACCGCGGTGAGATCGTGCGCCGCGCCCCGTGGGTGGACGTGGTGTTCGGCACGCACAACATCGGGTCCTTGCCCGCCCTGTTGGAGCGCGCCCGCGTCCAGCGCGAGGCGCAGGTGGAGATCGCCGAGTCCCTGGAGCACTTCCCCTCCACCCTGCCCAGCCGCCGCGAGTCCGCGTACGCCGCGTGGGTGTCGATCTCCGTCGGCTGCAACAACACGTGCACCTTCTGCATCGTGCCCGCGCTGCGCGGCAAGGAGCAGGACCGGCGTCCCGGCGACATCCTGGCCGAGGTGCGCGCCCTGGTGGACGAGGGCGTCAGCGAGATCACCCTGCTCGGACAGAACGTCAACGCCTACGGCAGCGGGTTCGGCGACCGCCAGGCCTTCTCGAAGCTGCTGCGCGCCTGCGGTGAGGTCGAGGGGCTGGAGCGGGTCCGCTTCACCTCCCCGCACCCGCGCGACTTCACCGACGACGTCATCGAGGCGATGGCCGAGACGCCCAGCGTCATGCCGCAGCTGCACATGCCGTTGCAGTCCGGGTCGAGCAGGGTGCTCAAGGACATGCGTCGCTCCTACCGCCAGGAGCGGTTCCTATCCATCGTGGAGAAGGTGCGCGCCGCCATGCCGCACGCGGCGATCACCACCGACATCATCGTGGGCTTCCCCGGGGAGACCGAGGAGGACTTCGCCGAGACGCTGCACGTGGTGCGCCAGGCCCGGTTCTCGATGGCGTTCACCTTCCAGTACTCCAAGCGGCCGGGGACTCCGGCGGCGACGATGGACGGACAGGTCCCGCCCGAGGTGGTCAAGGACCGCTACCAGCGCCTGGTGGAACTCCAGGACGCCGTCTCGTGGGAGGAGAACCAGAAGCTGGTGGGGCGGGAGGTCGAGCTGCTGGTCGCCGAGGGCGAGGGCCGCAAGGACGGCGAGCACCGCCGCCTGTCGGGACGGGCGCCCGACAACCGACTCGTACACTTCGCCGTGGGCGAGGGCGAGGAGCCGCGCCCCGGCGACGTGGCGACCGTGGAGGTCACCTACGCCGCGCCGCACCACCTGGTGGCCGACTCCGGTGTCCGGAACCTGCGCCGCACGCGCGCCGGGGACGCCTGGGCCGCACGGAACGGCCGATCGGCCGAGGCAGCCGGCCCCGGCGTCCTGTTGGGCATGCCGAAGGTCGGCGCTCCGGCGGCCGAGCCCGTCACCCCCGTCGGCGGGTGTTGCGACGCCTGACCCGACCCGTGTTCTCCGCGGCCCCCGGCACGACGCCGGGGGCCGCGGCCGCGTCAGTCGCGGCCGAGGCGCACGTACAGATCCCTGAACCGCATCGCTCCGGGCGAGTGCGTCCGTGCGGGCTCGCGGCCGGGCGCGAGGTCCAGGTCCGGGTAGGCCCTGACCAGCGAAGTGAAGGCGACCTGTCCCTCCTGCCTGGCCAGGCGGCGCCCAGGCAGTAGTGGATGCCGTGGCCGAAGCCCACGTGCGACTCGCCGGGCTTGCCGTGGTGGCGGGTGATGTCGAACCGGTGCGGGTCCGGGTACACGTCGGGGTCGCGGTTGGCGCCCGCGATGAGGGCGACCGCACGGTCCCCGGCGGCCAGCCGACCGCCCTTGAGCCGGATGTCCTCCGCCGCGTACCGGACCTGGGTGAGGAGCGCGACACCGCACCAGCGCAGCATCTCGTGCACGGCGGCGGGCACGAGCTCGGGGTCGGATCGCAGCAGGTCCCACTGGTCGCGGTGCGTGAGCAGGGCGTGGGTGCCGTTGGTGAGCAGGTGGGCGGTGGTCTCGTGCCCCGCGATGACCAGTGTGAAGACCAGGGTGATCAGTTCGGCCTCGCTGAGTCTGCCGCCGTCCTCGTCCTGTTCGGCGATCAGCGCGTCGAGCAGGGTGTCCTGGGGTTCGGCGCGGCGCCGCGCGATCGTCGACTTGATGTGGTCGATCATCGCTCCCAGCACGGCGTTCATCCGTTCCGGCCTGGTGGGGTCGAACTCCTGGAGGGTGCGGCTCCACTCCCGCCACGCGGGCCGGTCCTCCTCGGCGACGCCGACCAGGTCGCAGATCACCGTGATAGGCAGCGGATAGGCGAAGTGTTCGAGGAGGTCCACGGACCCGTCCTCCTGTGCGTGGTCCGGCAGCCGGGCCAGGAGGTCGTCGGTGATCCGCTGGACCTTGGGACGGAGCTCGTTGACGCGGCGCACCGTGAAGGCGCGCGAGACGAGCTTGCGCAGCCGCGTGTGGTCGGCGCCGTCCATCTGGAGCACGCTCTCGCTCACGTAGGCGGCCAGGTCCGGGGTGATGCCCATGGTTTCGAGGAGTTGGGACTTCCTTTGGGTGGTGGCTCCCTCGCGCACGTTGGCGGGGTCGACGACGAATCGGCGGTCGCTCAGGATCGTGCGCACGTCCTCGTCGTCGGCGAAGAGGACGACCTCGAAGCCGTCGGCGAACAGGGCCGGAGCGGACCCGCCCGCGCTGGCGACCCGGTCGACCAGGGAGCGGGGGTCGCTGGTCCAGGCCGGGTCCATGAGGTTGATCAGGTCGTGGGTCGCGGAGGGTGTGGCCGTCATGGGCACTCCAGTGTCAGGTGTCGCGAGTGGCGTGCGTGTAGCGGTCGACCTCGGCTCGGAAGTCGCGCGCGAGGTTCTCGAACAGGGCGGCGACCTTCGGCCAGGCGGCGTGCAGCGTGCCGTCGTCGTCGGACTCGCCCAGGGTGGACCGGATGGCGTCGGCCAGAACGTCGGCGTGGTGGTCGACGGTCGGCGGTGTGAAGCCGGGGTGCTCGGCAAGGAGCGGCTCGGCGACGAGGAAGCCGGTCAGGATCGAGGAGTAGGCGTACACCTGGTCGGCGCGGGACCGGTCGGTGCGGATCAGGCGGTGGTCGCGCAGGACGTCGAAGTAGCTTCCCGTGGTGGTGTGCTGCCGCTCGACGAGCTTTGCGCTGTACTCGGCGGCGGCCCGTGCGAGGCTGCCCAGGATCTCGGTCCGGCCCGTCACCACCGTGGCGATGATCGGTGACTCGTGCATCGCCAGGGCGTAGGTGCGGGCGAGGGCGCTGGGCCAGATCCCCTCGGGGCCTCGCGGAGCACCTCCAGCGTCCGCTCGGTCATGGCGGTCTGGGCGCGGAGCAGGACTGCCAGGAACAGCACCTCCTTGGTGGGGAAGTGCAGGTAGACGGTGCCCTTGCCGACACCGGCCCGGCGGGCGACGTCCTCGATGGTGATCCTGGGGTAGCCCCAGGAGACGAGGAGGTCGCCCGCCGCGTCGAGGATGCGCTCGGCGCGGGCGGCGCGGTTGGCGGTCTTGTTCGTCGACCGGGTGGGGAGGGCACGGCGTTCTCCTGACCGGGACACGGCTGCGCTCCGTTCGGAGCGGTGTCGACGCGAGGATCATGGCCGTGCCCCCTTGCGGGTTCTGACTCCATGACCAGATTTCGAATCTGGTCATGGAGTCAACGCTAGGCGACGACGGGACGCCTGGCAAGCGCCCAGGTGACGGGTCGGATCAGCTGGATCGCCTGGGGTGTGCCCCGCAACTCCCTACCCTGCTGCGCGACGGGCGGCATCCACGGCACACTCCGGCGGGGGACGGGGAACCGGCCGTGGAGGGTCAGTCGCCGACGGTGGGCGGCTGACCGTGCGGAACGAGGGTGGCCACGTCCACGAGCGTCTCGCCCGGCTCCTCCCTCGGGCGGGTCATCGCGGTCTCGACATGGGCGAGCGCGCGCTCGACGAGATCGGTGGAGTCGTAGGGCAGCCACCGCACGCGGGGGTCGCGGCGAAACCACGACTCCTGGCGGCGGGCGAAGCGGCGGGTGGCGCGGGCGGTGCTCTCGCGGGCCTCCTCCTCGGTCAGGTCGCCGTCGAGCTGACCGATCGCCTGCGCGTAGCCGAGCGCGCGCGAGGCCGTGCGGCCCTCCCGCAGGCCCATGGCGTCCAGTCGGCGGACCTCGTCCAACAGCCCGCGCTCCCACATGCGGTCCACGCGGGCGTCGATCCGCGCGTCCAGTTCCTCGCGCGGGGCGGTCAGCCCGACCTGTGCGCACGGGTAGTAGGGGGTGTGGTCGGGCAGGGTGGCGGTGAAGGGCTGGCCGGTGAGCTCGACGACCTCCAGGGCGCGTACGATGCGCCGTCCGTTGCCGGGCAGGATGGTGCGCGCCGCCTCCGGGTCGACCTCGGCCAGTCGGGCGTGCAGGACGCCCGGGCCGACCTCGGACAGTTCGGCCTCCAGGCGGGCGCGCACCTCGGGGTCGGTTCCCGGGAACTCCAGGTGGTCCAGGACCGCGCGCACGTACAGCCCCGAGCCGCCGACCAGGACCGGCAGGACGCCGCGTTCGGCGCACTCCTCGATCCTGTCGCGGGCCATCTCCTGGTAGCTGGCCACATCGGCGGGCTCGCTGACCTCCCACACGTCCAGAAGGTGGTGGGGGACGCCGCGCATCTCCTCGCGGGTGACCTTCGCGGTGCCGATGTCCATGCCCCGGTACAGCTGCATGGAGTCCGCGTTCACCACCTCGCCGCGCAGCCCCGTGCGTTCCTCCAACCGGAGGGCCAGTTCGACGGCGAGGTCCGACTTGCCCGCAGCGGTCGGGCCGACGACCGCGATCAGCTTGATCATGTCCCCAGCGTAACCACGGCTCAGGCTGCTCCGGCCGCTGCTACGGGTGCTCGCGTCCGGAGCCCGTGTCGGCGGTACCGCCTAGGATGGTGCGCATGCGATTCGCCAAGGGCCACGGAACAGAGAACGACTTCGTGATCCTCCCCGACCCGGACGGGGAGTTCGACCTCACGGAGGGGACCGTCCGTCTGCTGTGCGACCGCCGGGCCGGGATCGGCGGTGACGGGGTCCTGCGCGTGGTGCGCACCCGTGCCCTCGGTGAGGCCCTGGCCCCGGCGGCCCGAACCGCCGAGCGGGCCGAGTGGTTCATGGACTACCGCAACGCGGACGGAACCGTCGCGGAGATGTGCGGCAACGGGGTCCGGGTCTTCGCGCGCTACCTGCTGCACGCCGGACTGGTCGAGCGGGACCGCTTCGAGGTGGGCACCCGCGACGGGGCCAAGGAGGTGCGGATCGAGGCCAGCGGTGACGTGACCGTCGACATGGGCCGGGTGGAGATGCAGGGCGCCTCATCGGCCAAGCTCGCGCGCCAGGTCGTGCACGGCGCGCAGATCTCCGTCGGCAACCCCCACCTGGCCTGCGAGGTCGAGGGACCGGTGGCCGAGGTCGACCTCACCCGGGCGCCGAGCTGGACACGGAGGCCTTCCCGCAGGGCGCCAACGTGGAGGTCTACGCCGAGGTCGCGCCGGGGGTCCTGGAGATGCGCGTGTACGAGCGCGGCTCGGGGGAGACCCGTTCGTGCGGGACCGGCATCGTCGCCGCGGCGGCCGCCGCGACCCCGACCGGGGGGAGCGCCACGTGGACCGTGCGTGTTCCCGGCGGAGAGTGCGTCGTGTTCCTGGACGCCGACGGGGCGCGTCTGAGCGGCGCGGCCGTCATCGTGGCCGAGGGGGAGACCTCGCTGGTCTGACCGGGGGCTCGGGAGCGGTCCGGGGCGCGCCGATGGCACAGCGCCGTTCCTGCCGCGGCCCGGGCACGACGGGCGTGTGCGTCCGCTCCGGCTCAGATCCCGCCGACGAACCGCCCGGGGGCCAACCGGTGCCGGGGGTCCAGGGCGTCCTTGACCGACCGCATCAGCGGCAGGCCCGGAACCTCGCCCCAGAGGTCCACACCGGCCTCGTGCACGTGCTGCTCGGCGCGCATCAGCGTCAGCGACCAGCCCGGACGGGAGCGCACGCCCTCGGCGGCCGTCGCGATCACGTCCGCGCCGGTCCCAGGTGGGAACACGGCGTGGAGCGCTCCGCTGGGGACCGAGCCCCGCACGAGCACGTCCGCGTCGGCGGCCCGGACGAGTTCGCCGATCCGCTCCGCCGCCGCGAGCGACTCGGCGGGGGGACACGCCACGAAGCCGAGCGTTCCCCGCGCGGGGACCAGCCCCCATCCCTCGGGGAGCCGCTCCGAGACGACCGTGTCGCCGCCCAGTGCGGCGCGGACCCCGTCGACCCGAGCGGTCATGCCCTCGGCCATCCCCTCCAGGACCACGTGCAGGTGGGCGCCGCCCTCCGACGGCCAGTCCAGGGCCACCGCGGAGGGCGCCACCGCACGGGCGCGCAGCGCCGCCGCCATGCGCTCACCGTGGGCCCGGGAGGAGACGGCGGCGGTCACCACCCGCAGGGCGGGCGGCGTCGGGTGCAGCCGGAACGTCACCGACGTGATCATCCCCAGCGTCCCCTGGCCGCCGGTGTGCAGTTTGGCCAGGTCGTATCCGGCCACGTTCTTCACCACCCGGCCGCCGGTACGGGTCAGCACGCCGTCCGCGCGTACGACCGTCATGCCGATCACCAGGTCCCGCAGGGCGCCGAACAGCAGGCGGCGCGGCCCGCACACCCCGGTGGCGACCATGCCGCCGACCGTGCCGCCCACGCGCACGGGGTCGGCGGACAGCCGCTGACCCGCCGCCCCCAGCACGTCCGTCAGCTCCGCCACGGGTGTTCCTGCGCCCACCGTGACCACCAGGTCGTCGGCTGTGTGCTCGATCCCGGTCAGGGCGGCCGTCTCCACCAGCAGGTCCACCGAGCGCGGCGGGGCGCCCCAGTCCAGAGCGGTGCCGCCGCCCCGGGACACCACGCTCAGGCCGTGGCGGGCCGCCGCCGCCATGACCCGGGCCGCGTCGGCCTCGCCGCGCGGGCGCGCCACCACGGTGGGAACCACACCGCCGACGACGTCGCCGGGCGTGCCGGGGCGTGGACCGGAACCGGCCAGGTCGTCGAGCACGGACGGGTCGACGGGGCCGGTGGTCGATCGGACAGGCCGCACGTGGCTCCTTCGGATCAGCGGATCAGAACTGTGTCGCCCGGCCCGACTCCACCAGTGGGTGCACGCCCTTGCGCACCCCGGGCCGCTCCCCGCACAGGCGCGGGGTGGGCAGGAGTTTGTCCGGGTTGGCGATCCCGCTCGGGTCGAAGGCCCGGCGGAACCGCTCGAAGGTGTCGAGGTCGTCGGGGGAGTACATGCGGGGCATCGAGCACGCCTTGTCGGCGCCCACGCCGTGCTCGCCGGTGATCGACCCGCCGTACTCCACGCACAGGTCCAGGATGGCGCCGGAGACCTCCTCGGCGCGGCGGTAGCCGTCGGGGTCGGAGTCGTCGAACATCACCAGCGGGTGCAGGTTGCCGTCCCCGGCGTGGAAGACGTTGGCCACGCGGATGCCGGACTCCTCAGACAGCGCGGCGATGCGGCGCAGCACCTCGGGCAGGGCGGTCCGTGGGACGACGCCGTCCTGAACGATGTAGGCGGGGCTCATCCGGCCCACCGCGTCGAAGGCCGCCTTGCGGCCGGCCCAGATCCGCGCCCGTTCGTCGTCGTCGCTGGCCGTGTGGGTCCGGCGGGCGCCGTGGGCGGTGCACAGGCCCACCACCTCGGTCAGGTGGGCGTCCACGTCCGCGGCGGGCCCGTCGAGTTCGACGATGAGCACGGCGGCCGCGTCGGCGGGGTAGTCGCAGTCGACGAAGGCCTTGACCGCCTCGATGGACAGGGCGTCCATCATCTCGACGGCCGAAGGCAGCACACCGGAGGAGACGATCGCGCTGACCGCCGCGCCGCCCGCGTCCAGGGAGTCGAAGGCCGCGAGCAGGGTCACCGTACGCTCGGGCAGCCGTGTCAGTCCGACGGTCACCTCGGTGACGACGCCGAGGGTGCCCTCGGAGCCGATGACCGCGCGGACCAGGTCGTAGCCGGTGCCGTCGGGAGCCTTGCCGCCCAGACGCACCACCTCGCCCTCGGGCGTGACGAGTTCGAGTCCGCGCACGTGGGTGGCGGTGAACCCGTACTTGAGGCAGTGCGCGCCGCCGGAGTTCTCGGCGACGTTGCCGCCGACCGAGCACACCGCCTGGCTGGAGGGGTCGGGGGCGTAGTAGTAGCCGTGCGGCGCGGCCAGAGTGGTGATGTCGAGGTTGGGCACTCCCGGTTCGACGACCGCGCACTCGTTGGGGATGTCGACCTCCACGACGCGGCGCATCCGCGCGGTGGTGAGCAGGACGCCCTCGTGGTGCGGGAGGGCGCCGCCGCTCAGGCCGGTCCCGGCGCCGCGGGGGACGAACGGGACGCCGGTCCCGGAGCACAGGCGCAGGACCGCGGCGACCTGCGCGGTGGTGGTCGGCAGGACGACCACGCCGGGCAGCGACCGGCGGTGGGTGAGGCCGTCGTGGTCGTAGGCCCGGCGTTCCCGGGCCTCGGTGAGGACCCCGTCGGGCCCGCAGATGTCGCGGAGCCGTGGGATGAGGGTGGTCAGGGCCTCGGACATGGGTGCCCCCGGTGCCGTCGTCGCAGCGTGTCGATCGCAACGTATGACGCACCCCTGGCCGGGGCAAGGGGTGCCGTGGAGTGTCGACCCCGCCGGGGGAGACGGCCGCTCGTGTGGCTACGGCATGCGCTCGTAGGCGGGCAGGGTGAGGAAGTCGACGTAGTCGTCGGCGAGGGCGACCTCGGCGAACAGCTCACTGGCCTGCTCGTAGAGGGCTTCGTCGAAGGCGTCGCCGAGGGCGCCGCGGATCGCGCCGAGTTCCTCGTCGATGATCCGTTTGACGAGCTCGGCGGTGACCTTGGGGCCGTCGTCGAGGGTGACGTCGTTGTGCAGCCACTGCCAGATCTGGGAGCGGGAGATCTCGGCGGTCGCGGCGTCCTCCATGAGGTTGTGGATCGCCACCGCGCCGTTGCCGCCCATCCAGGTCGCCAGGTACTGGAGGGCGACGTTGATGTTGTTGCGCAGACCGGTGAGCGTGACGCCGCCCTCGGTCCGGTCGACGGCGAGCAGGTCGGCGGCCGAGACCTCGACCTCGGGGCGCAGCTTGTCGATCTGGTTGGGGCGCTCGCCCAGGACGCCGTCGAAGATCTCCTTGGCGACCGGCACCAGGTCCGGGTGGGCGACCCAGGATCCGTCGAAGCCGTCGCCGGACTCGCGGGACTTGTCGTCGCGGACCTTGGCGAAGGCGACCGTGTTCACCTCGGCGTCCTTGCGGGACGGGATGAAGGCCGCCATGCCCCCGATGGCGTGCGCGCCGCGCTTGTGGCAGGTCTTGACCAGCAGTTCGGTGTAGGCGCGCATGAACGGCGCGGTCATGGTGACGGCGTTGCGCTCGGGCAGCAGGAAGCTCCGGCCGCGGGTGCGGTGCGTCTTGATGATGCTGAAGAGGTAGTCCCAGCGGCCCGCGTTGAGACCGGCGGAGTGCTCGCGCAGCTCGTAGAGGATCTCCTCCATCTCGAACGCGGCGGGGATGGTCTCGATGAGGCAGGTGGCGCGGATGGTGCCGCGGGGGATGCCGAGGCGCTCCTGGGCGAGGACGAAGATGTCGTTCCAGAGGCGGGCCTCCAGGTGGCTCTGCATCTTGGGCAGGTAGAAGTACGGGCCCCGGCCCTTGTCCAGCTGGCGCTGGGCGCAGTGGAGGAAGTAGAGCGCGAAGTCGACGATGCCGCCGCTGGTGCGCTGGCCGTCGACGAGGATGTGCTTTTCGTCCAGGTGCCAGCCGCGCGGGCGCACGACGATCGTGGCGAGCTCGGAGTCCTCCTTGAGGGCGTAGCTCTTGCCCTGGGGGGAGGTGAAGTCGATCCGGCGGTCGAGGGCGTCGCGCAGGTTGAGCTGCCCGCCGATCATGTTCTCCCACAGCGGGGTGTTGGCGTCCTCGAAGTCGGCCAGCCACACCTTCGCGCCGGAGTTGAGCGCGTTGATGGTCATCTTGCGGTCGGTGGGGCCGGTGATCTCGACTCGGCGGTCGGTGATGCCGGGGGCGGGGTCGGCGACCCTCCAGCCGTCGTCCTCGCGGATGTGCTTGGTCTCCGGGAGGAAGTCGAGGTCCGTTCCGGCCGAGATCTGCTCCTGGCGCGTCCTGCGCGCGGCGAGCAGCTCCTGGCGGCGGCCCTCGAAGGTGCGGTGTAGTTCGGCGACGAGGTCGAGGGCCTCGTCGGTGAGGATCTCGTCAAAACGGTCGTGGAGGGGGCCCGTGATCTCGACCCCGTGCGTGGCGCCCATGGATAACCTTCCGCAATACGGAACAAGCTTCTGGTATGTGGAAAAGAAGCTACTCTCTTGATGTCGAGCGGTCAACGCGCTGTGTGTGCTGCACGTCGGGAAGAATTTCTACTATGCGAAGGTTTGCGAAATTTCTCGCATGAAGTTGCGTGTTTCTTCAGTATCTCATCCGATGCGTCGGCCCCATCTCACCCTCTCGATCTCAAGAGTTTCGGGGGGCGCCCGGGATAATGACGTGCCTGGATGCGGCCGAGGTGGGACCATCGACCCCACGACCCCGCCGGCGCACGCCCGACCGGGAAGATCCGCGGCGGCCGAGACGTTGACCCACCTGGAGGGATATGAATACTTCTGACATCCGCGGAACCGACCCGGCCGGAACCCCGGGCGAGGACGAGTTCCGCGAGGCGATCGCCACCGGGGACGCGGACGACCTCCTCGACCGCGCAGAGGAGACGGACGGCGGTCGTGACACCGCCTCGCGCGACGCTCCCGAGCGGGGCGAGATGGAACTCGCCGAGCG
Source organism: Nocardiopsis sp. CNR-923 (assembly GCF_001942255.1). GTDB lineage: Bacteria > Actinomycetota > Actinomycetes > Streptosporangiales > Streptosporangiaceae > Nocardiopsis. The sequence goes on along the minus strand of NZ_MKKC01000087.1, from coordinate 156,846 downwards.
GCACGCGCTGCGCCGTGTCCAGGGGCTGTCCACCGAACTCACCGACGTCACCGAGGTCGAGTACCGAACGCTGCGTCTGGAGCGTGTCGTGCTCATCGGCGTGTGGACCAAAGGCACGCAGACCGACGCGGACAACTCGCTCACCGAACTCGCGGCCCTGGCCGAGACCGCCGGGGCGCTCGTGCTGGAGGGGTTGACCCAGCGCCGCCCCAAGCCGGACCCCGCCACCTACATCGGCAAGGGCAAGGCCGCCGAACTGCGCGACATCGTCGAGGCCACCGGGGCCGACACGGTCATCTGCGACGGAGAGCTCACCCCCGGCCAGCTCCGCCAGCTGGAGGACGTCGTCAAGGTCAAGGTGGTCGACCGCACCGCGCTCATCCTGGACATCTTCGCCCAGCACGCGCGCAGCAGCGAGGGCAAGGCCCAGGTCGAACTCGCCCAGCTCAACTACCTGCTCCCGCGGCTGCGCGGTTGGGGTGACTCCCTGTCCCGGCAGGCCGGCGGCTCCGGCGGCGGTTCGGGCGGCGGTGTGGGACTGCGCGGCCCCGGTGAGACCAAGATCGAGACCGACCGGCGGCGCATCAACGACCGGATGGCCAAGCTGCGCAGGCAGCTTGCCCACATGCGCACCGCTCGCGAGGTCAAGCGCGACGTGCGCCGGACCCGCGAGGTCCCGTCGGTGGCGATCGCCGGCTACACCAACGCGGGCAAGTCGAGCCTGCTCAACCGGCTGACCGGCGCCGGGGTGCTGGTGGAGAACGCCCTGTTCGCCACCCTGGACCCGACCGTGCGCCAGGCGCGCACGCCCGACGGCCGCGGCTTCACCCTGAGCGACACGGTCGGATTCGTCCGGCACCTGCCGCACCAGCTGGTGGAGGCGTTCCGCTCCACCCTGGAGGAGGTCGGCGACTCCGACCTGATCCTGCACGTGGTCGACGGCGCGCACCCGGACCCCGAGCAGCAGATCAGGGCGGTCCACGAGGTCTTCGCCGAGATCGACGCGACCGACGTTCCCGAGCTGATCGTGGTCAACAAGGTCGACGCGGCCGACCCCGACACGCTCAAGGTGCTGCGCAGCCGCTACCCCGACGTCGTCGAGGTCTCGGCGCGCACCGGCGAGGGCGTGTCCGGTCTCGTCGCCGCGGTCGCCGACGCGCTGCCCGAACTGGCGCACGAGGTGCGCGCGGTGGTCCCGTACTCGCGCGGCGACCTGGTCGCCAAGGCCTACGAGGAGGGGCGGGTCCTCAGCGAGGAGCACACCGGAGAGGGCACGCGGTTGCACGCGTTCGTCCCCGAACTGCTCGCCGCCAAGCTGGGGGAGTACGCGCCCAGCACCGCCTGAGGGCGGGGCGACGTCTCCCCGCGACCACACCGGACGGCCGGGGCGCTCCACCGGGGCGCCCCGGCCGTTTCGTGCGAGCGTGGCGATCGTCACCCAAGGCGACTCGCGAGTATTGGCGACAATCACTCGCATTCGTCCCTCAGGGGAGGTGTACAGGGGGTCGGAGAATGGACTACGGTTTTGGAGCACCGGCCCTCAGCGGCCGCCGTCCCCTCTGACAGGCGACGCCCCCAACCGCTGACACGGCCCTCGGCGGCCCCGCCGCCGCCCCGGCTCAGTCGGATCGCTCCAGATACGAGGTCGCTATGTCCGCCCGTGTACCCCACGACCGTGTCGCCAGCCGTCATCGGCGGATCTGACCGGCGAACACGAACCATGACGCTGGTACTCCTCACCAACATCGGTCGGCTGTGGACCGGGAACGAGCTGCTGACCAAGGCGGCGCTCCTGCTCAACGGTGACCGCGTGGCCTGGGTCGGCCCCGCCGCCGACCTGCCACAACGCATCCCCGGGGTGTTCGACGACCTCACCGACGTGGACGAGGTCGTCAACATCGGCGGCGGCCTCGTCACTCCGGGACTGGTCGACGCCCACTGCCACCCCGTGTACGCGGGCGACCGGTACGCCGAGGTCAACATGTGGGCCAAGGCGCGTCCAAGGGGGACATCTTCGCGGCCGGCGGGGGAGTGTCGACCACGGTGACCATCACCCGTGGGACCGACCCCTGGACGCTGTGCAACGCGGTGCGGGAGCGCCTGCGCCACTGGGTGCTCACGGGCACCACCACGGTGGAGGCCAAGACCGGGTACCACCTGACCCGGGACGGGGAACTCGCCGACGTGCGCCTGCTGCGGTCCCTGGAGGAGGAACCGGGGATGCCGCGCCTGCACGTGACGTTCTTCCCCGCGCACGGGGTGCCGCCGGAGTTCTTCGGACGCCCCAAGGAGTACGTGAGCACGGCCGCCTCGTGGCTGAACGACGCCGCGATGGCCGGTGCCGACGGGGTGGACGTGTACTGCGACAACCAGCAGTTCACCACCGACGACGCGCACATGCTGCTGAGCGTGGGCCAGTCGGTGGGGTTGCGCACGACCCTGCACGCCTGCTCGCGCCCCCGCCACGGGGCCGTGCGGATGGCCGCCGAGTTGGGGTGTTCCTCGGTGGACCTGCTGCACGAGACCGACGACGAGGACGTCCTGGCGCTGGCCGCCACCCGGACGCCGGTGGTGGCCTGCCCCACCACGTCGCTGCACGAGCGCCGGACCCCGCCGGTGCGCACGCTGCTCGACCACGGGGTGCCGGTCGGGCTGGGGACGGACCACAATCCGGGCCAGTCCGGGGCCACGTCGATGCCGCTGATCATCTCGCTGGCGATCTCGATGTTCGAGATGACGGTCCACGAGGCGCTCAACGCGGCCACCAGGGGTGGGGCGCGGGCGCTCGGTCTCCCCGACCGGGGAACGCTCACGCCGGGCAGTGTGGCGGACCTCGTGCAGTGGGACGCCGACCACGAGGGCGCGTTCGCCTGGTCAATGGGCCTGAACGCCCTGCGTGTGTGGCACGGAGGGCGGGCGATCAACTAGCCCGCCCGCCACGCTCGATGGTCGTCCTCGGCGCGGCGCCGTCTTGCCGGTGGCTTCCAGGACCGCCGCCAGCCGGTGCGCCCGACCACCCTCGGCGTGGTTCCGCTGGCCCGTGGCCGGGCCGGGGGTCAGCGGGTGCCGCGGGCGCGGGCGATCTCGATCACGGCGCGCTCCAGGGCGTACTCGGGATCGCGTCCGGCGCCCTTGATCAGCGCGTCGGTTTCGGCGACCACGCTCATGGCGCGGGTGATTCCGGCCGGGGACCAACCGCGTGCCTGCTGGCGGAGCGTGCGCATCTTCCACGGCGGCACCTTGGCCCGCTTGGCCAGCTCCGCCTCACTCGTGCCCCGTTGCGGCTGGGCGGCTACGGCGATACCGCGCACCGCACCCGCCAGGGCGCTGTTGATCAGTACCGGGGCGGTGCCCACGGCCAGCGACCAGCGCAGCTGCTCCAGCGCCTCCGGCAGGCGGCCCTCGACGGCGCGGTCCGCGACCGAGAACCCGGACGCCTCGGCCCTTCCGGAGTGGTAGCGGGCCACTGCGGCGGCGTCCACCCGGCCCTGGGCGTCGGCGACGAGCTGCGTGCACGCGGCGGCGATCTCCCGGAGTTCGGTTCCCACCGCGTCGACCAGAGCCTGCGCCGCGTCCGGCGTGATCTGTCGCCCGGCGGCGGAGAACTCGCCCTTGACGAACGCCACCCGCTCCGAGCCCTTGGTCGGCCCCTTGCAGTCGACCCGTTGGGCGCCCGCCTTCACCGCGGCCTGGAGCAAGGCCTTGCCCTTGGCGCCCCCGGCGTGGGTGAGGACCAGGTGGACGTCGTCGGCCGGCGCCGTGAGGTAGTCGGAGACGGTCGCCGCCAGGTCCTTGGTCAGGTCGTGGGCGGAGCGCAGCACCACGACGCTGCGGTCGCCGAACAGGGAGGGCGAGGTGACCTCGACCAGCGTGGACGGGCCCACCTGGGCGGGCAGGAGGTCGTGGACGTCGACGTCGGGGTCGGTCGCGCGGACCGCGGCGACCGCTGCGGCCACGGCGCGGTCGACGAGGAGTTCCTCGGTGCCGACGATGACGGTGACAGGGGCGGGTGCAGGCATACTCCGAGGATGCCACGGTCCACCGACCGACCGGGCTCGGTCCACCGCCAGCGGCCCCCTTCGGTGCCCGCGCCGTGGACGGGCGGGGCACGCCGCACGGTCACCGGCCGGGGGCCGGGCCCCGCGCCACGACCCGGACGGGACCGGTCCCACCACCGTCGAGGACGGCGACGTCCCCGTCCCGGTCGGTGCGCAGGTTGATCCGCCCCAGCCGCTCCAGCAGGGCCCACGTGTACGGGGAGGGATGCCCGTAGGCGTTGTCCTCGCCCACCGACGTCACCGTGACCACAGGTTCGGTGGCCGCAAGGAAGTCCGGGTCCTGGGTGTTCGCGCCGTGGTGCGGCGCGGTGAGGACGGTCACCGGCAGCAGCCCGGCATCCGGCCCCGCGAGCATCCTTCTCTGGGCCTGCTCCTCGATGTCACCCGTCAGCAGCACCGACAGGGAGGCGCCGTCCGCACGCACCACCACGGATCCGTCGTTGACCGACCCGGCGTAGCCCGGCGGCGGCCACAGCACACGCAGGAGCCAGGGGCCGACCCGGAAGGACTGCCCGCGTCGGCCCGCCCACAGCTCCACCTCGTCCTCGGCGAGCGCGCGGCCCATCGCGGTGTCGCCGAAGCCGTGCGGGACCAGCGCCGCCCCGACCCGGCGGTGCCGCAGGACGCCCGGTGTCCCGTCCACGTGGTCGGCGTGGTCGTGGCTGAGCACCAGGAGCGGGACCTCCCGCACACCCAGTCGGGTCAGGCACGCGTCGATCACGGCCGGGTCCTCGCCGGTGTCGGCCACGATCGCCGACCCGGCGCCCGCCGACAGCACGAACCCGTCCCCCTGCCCCACGTCGCAGGCGACCAGGTCCCACCCCTGCGGCGGCCAGTCGCCGGGGACGCACCGCACCGCCAGGAACAGGAGCAGCACCGCGACGACGATCGCCGCCGCCACGCGCAGCAGCCACCCCCGCGCCGACACCAGGATGAGCAGGATCCCCGCCAGGACGAGTGCGCCCACCGCGTCCGAACGCCAGGGGAGCGCTCCGTGCGGCACCCCCGCCCCCGTCTCCGCCACCCACGCGATCCACGCCACACCCCACCCGGGCGGATGCGCGGCGACCGCAGCGGCAGTCGGCCAGAGCACGGACAGGGCCGCGAGCACGAACCCGGCGACCGTCACCGTGGCCACGACCGGGGCCGCCAGCACGTTGGCGGGAACGGCCACCCACGACACCTCCGCCGAGAGCAGCACCAGCACCGGAGCGACCGCGACCTGCGCCGCCACGGCGACCGCGACCGCGTCGGCCACCGGCTGGGGAAGCCACCGCGACCACATCCGGGTCCAGGACGGAACGAACGCCAGGATGCCCGCCGTGGCCAGCACGGACAGCGTGAATCCGTAGGAGACCGCGAGCCCGGGTGCCACGAACAGTACCCCGAGGACGGTGAGGCTCAGCGCCCCGAGGGCGGCGTGCGCACGGCCGGTGGCCAGCGCGAGGAGGGCGAGCGATCCCATGAACGCGGCCCGGACCACGCTGGGCTCCGGTCGGCACACCAGGACGAACAGCCAGATCATCACCGCGCCGCCCGCCACCGAGCACCACACGGGTGCCCGCAGCCACCGGGCCAGCCCCAGCACGAAACCGGTGAGCACCGCCAAATTGGATCCGGAGACGGTCAGCAGGTGAGCCATGCCGGTCGAACGGAAGTCCTCAGCGGTGTCCTCGCGCAGGAGCCGCACGTCCCCGACGACCAGTGCGGGAAGCAGCCCGCGCTCCGGCTGGGGGAGTGCGGAGGCAGCCTCGCGCAGCCCCGCTCGGACCCGGCCGGCCAGCGCCTGGAGGCCGCTCGGCCGCGTCACCGCCTCGGGGGGACCCCGCACCAGGACCAGCGCCGACGTGAGCGGATCGCCCTCGGAGGGGAGGAAGACGCCGCGGGCGCGGAACTCCTGGCCCGGCAGCAGGCCGTTCCACCGCGGACCCGAGGCAAGGACCACCACCTGCGCGCTCGACACGGTCCGCCGACCGTCGACGCGTACCCACGCAGTTCGGGCGACCATCACCCACTCCGCGCGCCCAGGCCGGGGAGCACCCGCCCGGGACCGCGGGTCCGTCCGCACGGTCGCCGCGAACTCCGCCTCCCTCTCCAGGGCTGCCACCCGTGAGGCCGCGCTGCCCGTCGCGCGGGCGACGTGGGCGCCGGTGACCGCCGCCACCGTCGCCGAGCAGGCCAGCGCGGCCACCAGAGTGAGGGCCACCGGCTCCGACCGCGGTCGCGCCCGCAGGTACACCCCGATCGCGGCGCCACCCGCGACCACCGAGCAGGCCCACGACAGCCGGGGCGGCGCCGCCAGCGCGCCCAGCGCCGTCAGCCACGCCATGACCGCCGGAAGGAGGAGTCGCACGTCGGGCGGTCGTCGCAGACCGAACGCGTCCGTTCCCAGCCATGTCGTCACCGCGCTCACCCCGCTGTCACGTGTGGCCGGAGGGTCTCCAGGGTCCGCTCGCCGATGCCGTTCACCTCGACCAGTTCGTCGACGCTGGCGAAGGGTCCGTTGGCCTCCCGGTGCGCGACGATCTCGGCGGCGATGACCTCGCCGATCCGGGGCAGACCGGTGAGCGTGGCGGCGTCGGCCCGGTTGACGTCCACCGGTGTCCCCTGGGCGGGTCCCATGCCCGCCGCCTGCGGCACGCCCACGAGCACCTGTTCGCCGTCGACCAGGGGACGGGCGAGGTTGAGGGTGTCGAGATCGGCCTCGGGCAGCGCACCGCCCGCCTCCTCCACGGCGTCCGCCACCCGGGAGCCCGGCGGCACGGTGTACAGCCCGGGTTCGGCGACCTCCCCGCCCACGTGGACTGTCAGGTCCTCCCCTGGTCGCGCGGCCTCGGGCGCTGCGCCACCCGGGTCGCCCGACTCGGCGGGTTCCCCCGGGCCGACGCTCCCGGCGGGCGACGCGGCGGCGACCGCCTCGGCGGTCACCGCCTCGGGCCGGTCACGCAGGAGCACCAGAGCCGATCCCACCGCGATCAGGCCCAGGACGAGGAGGGCGAGGACCGCGCGCCGCGACAGAGCGGCGTCGATCCGCCACCGCCGGGCGACCCGTTCCAGAACCGAGGCCGGCGGCTCGGGGAGGAACTCCTCGTACCCCGACGGTGGTCGTTCGATCCGCTCGCCGTGGACGTCGTCCGCGTGGGGCCGGGTCCTCCGGGGGTGCGCCGCCGGGGGCTCCTGCGGGTCCGCCGGGCGGCCGTGCCCGGTGTCCGTCGCACCGTCCGGCGGACGTCGGTCGCCGTGGACGTCGCCCGACTGGGGACGGTTCCTCCGGTCGGCCGTCACGGACCTGGTGCCCCGTGCCGTCTCCGGTGTTGCCGTGGCCCTCGCTCGCGGGAGCCGGACGTCGGGCGTGGTCGCGGGGCCCCGCTGAGGGGACCGCCCCTCCGCCGCCGGTTCCGGGGCCCGGGGAGCGGCCACGGCGTAGGGCGCGCTCGGGACCCCGGTCGGCGGCGCGGCCGTCGGTGGGCAGGGCCCGCCGCCGGGGTCGGCGGGGCCGAGGGAGAGCGCACGGAGTCGCTCGCGGGGATCGGGGGCGCGGGAGTCACGTCGGATGCGGCGCTGAAGGCTCATGCCCTCCACCGTAGGAAGGCGCCCACACGGTGTCAGCAGCCGATTCCAGGCTGTGGACAACGCGCGATCCCGCAGCGGCACGACGCAGGGCCCGGTCCGGCGAACTCGCCGGACCGGGCCCTGCGTCGTAATTCAGTCCTAGACGGACTGAAGCTGGTGCAGGCGCTTGGCGATCGCGCTCTTGCGGTTCGCGGCCTGGTTCTTGTGGATGACGCCCTTGCTGTGCGCCTTGTCCAGCGCACGCGCGGCGGCGCGCTGGGCGACGACGGCACGCTCGACGTTGCCGGCCTCGGCGGCCTCACGGAACCTGCGGATGGCCGTCTTCAGCGAAGAGCGCACCGCCTGGTTGCGGACACGAGCCTTCTCGTTCTGCCGAATGCGCTTCTTCTGCGACTTGATGTTCGCCATGCGAAAACGTGCTCCAGTTGATCTGATCATCGTGCCGGGCGAACCGGCGGCTCAGCTCGCGGGCAGCCGTACCGCGAGCGGCCAGCGCGGGCGCCGACACAGGGTGTGTGAGTCCTCAGGGCTCGAATTCGAACGCGGAGGTCCGAGACACGGACTTCCAGTATGCCGCACGCCCGAACCACTTCGCGCACCGCCCGACCGGTGCCCACGGCGAACGCCCTAGGTCAGCAGCCACCCCGAGGTGTAGACCGCCAGATCCTCCGCGTCGGCCTCGTCCGCCACGTACAGACCCACGCCCAGCGTCATCCCCTCCGGCGGCTCCACGCGCGTCATCCCCAGACGCACGCCGGTGAGCGCGGTCGCCACCGACTCGGTGTCCTCGACCGGCCCCCACTCCCCGCTGGTGTGGGTCGGCAGACCGAACCGCAGCGTCACCTCGTCCCGGCCGGTGAGCGCGGTCACCCCCTCGGTCACCTGCCGCACCATGAACCCCCCGTACAGGGACTCCATGGGCATGTCCGCGCCCACGCCCGGGAGGACCACCTCGTCCGCGTACTCGGTCACGCGGTCCACGTACCCCGCGGACCAGTACTTCTCCTCGCCGCCCGCCACGAACGACGGCACCCGGCCACCGGGCGCCAACTCGATGTGCTGAGCCTGCACCGAGAACACGGCGTCCTCGCCCAGTTCCTCGCGCACCATGCCCATCAGTTCCGGTACCGAGGGGTCGTTCACGGTGACCGGCCGGATCTCCAGGTGCAGCCCCGCGAACCCGTCGTCGGCGACCTCGGCGGCCCCGTTCGCCAACGCCGCCCGGGCCTGCTCGTCGAACCGGTCCCGAATCAGTGAGGATCCCTCGGTCACGTGTCTCAGCCACGCCAGCGCCCGCACGTCCGGGTACCGGTTCGCCAGCCACGAGAGCAGCTCACCGGTGTCCGGAACCCGTTCGACGGCCCCGTCGGCGTCGATCTCGCCCGCATGCACGTACACCGTGTCCACCCCGCCGGACGCCAGAACGCGTCGAGCGCCGCGGTGTCCTCCCAGGAGCCCACCCAGGCCGCGTCGGCGCCCTGTGACGCCGCCCACGGCGCCGGTTCACCCGTGAACTGGTACCCCAGAAGCCCCGCGGCCCCCACCAGCACCACCACGACGGCCGCCAGCCCGGCCAGCACGCGTGTCAGAAACCACCTCAACGGACCGTTCCTCCCCGCCGCTCGAACCGGCGCGCCCGCCGCGCCTCCCGACGGCCCGTTCCCAGTCCCAGGTCGCATAATCTGGACACCGGTCCCGAACCCGCGCCCCATACTGCCGTATGCGGCGCGACCGTCTCCGGAGAGGACGACCCCGTCCCCGTGGGATGATGGACGACGCCGTCGGCCCCAGCCGCGGCGGGGCGGAGCCCAGGGCCCGCCCGGGACCCGGACCCAACCTGTGAACGGAGCACGGTGGCACAGTCGAACTGGACCGATCCCGCGCTGATCCGCAACTTCTGCATCATCGCGCACATCGACCATGGCAAGTCGACGCTGGCCGACCGGATGCTCCAGATCACCGGCGTCGTCGAGGACCGCCAGATGCGCGCCCAGTACCTGGACCGCATGGACATCGAGCGCGAGCGCGGCATCACCATCAAGTCCCAGGCGGTGCGCATCCCGTTCACCGCGCTCGACGACAGGACCTACACGCTCGACCTCATCGACACCCCCGGCCACGTCGACTTCACCTACGAGGTGTCCCGCTCGCTGGCCGCGTGCGAGGGCGCCGTCCTGCTGGTGGACGCCGCCCAGGGCATCGAGGCGCAGACCCTCGCCAACCTGTACATGGCGCTGGAGAACGACATCACCATCATTCCGGTGCTCAACAAGATCGACCTTCCCGCCGCCCAGCCGGAGAAGTACGCCGAGGAGCTCGCCGGGATCATCGGCTGTGAGCCCTCCGACGTGCTCAAGGTCAGCGCCAAGACCGGTGAGGGCGTCGAGGAGCTGCTCAACGAGATCGTCAACCAGGTGCCGCCGCCCGTCGGCGAGGCCGACGCGCCCGCCCGCGCGATGATCTTCGACTCCGTCTACGACACCTACCGCGGTGTCGTCACCTACGTCCGCGTGATCGACGCAGGCTCAGCCCGCGCGAGCGCATCCAGATGATGTCGACCAAGGCCTCGCACGAGATCCTGGAGATCGGTGTCAGCTCGCCCGAGCCAAGGAAGTGCGACGGCCTGGGCGTGGGCGAGGTCGGCTACGTCATCACCGGCGTCAAGGACGTGCGCCAGTCCAAGGTCGGCGACACCATCACCTCCCTGACGCGCCCGCGACCGACATGCTCGCCGGGTACCAGGAACCCAAGCCGATGGTGTTCTCGGGCCTGTACCCGATCGACGGCACCGACTACCCGGTGCTGCGCGACGCCCTGGACAAGCTCCAGCTCAACGACGCTTCGCTGGTGTTCGAGCCGGAGACCTCCGCGGCGCTCGGCTTCGGTTTCCGCTGCGGCTTCCTCGGCCTGCTGCACCTGGAGATCACCCGCGCCCGCCTGGAGCGCGAGTTCAAACTCGACCTCATCTCCACCGCGCCCAACGTGGTCTACCGGGTGGAGATGGAGGACGGCACCGAGCACGTGGTGACCAACCCCAGCGAGTTCCCCAGCGGCAAGATCGCCAGGATCTTCGAACCCGTCGTCAAGGGGACCGTGCTGAGCCCCTCCGACTACATCGGCCAGATCATGGAGCTGTGCCAGGAGCGGCGCGGCGTCCTGCACGGCATGGACTACCTGTCCGAGGACCGTGTGGAGATGCGCTACACCCTCCCCATGGCGGAGATCTCTTCGACTTCTTCGACCACCTCAAGTCGCGCACCAAGGGCTACGCCTCGCTCGACTACGAGCCCACCGGCGAGCAGGAGGCCGACCTGGTCAAGGTGGACATCCTGCTCCAGGGCGAGGCCGTGGACGCCTTCTCGGCCATCGTGCACAAGGACAAGGCCTACACGTACGGCGTGGAGATGACCAAGAAGCTGCGCGAGCTCATCCCCCGGCAGCAGTTCGAGGTTCCCGTGCAGGCGGCCATCGGCCCGGGTCATCGCCCGGGAGAACATCCGCGCCATCCGCAAGGACGTGCTCGCCAAGTGCTACGGCGGTGACATCAGCCGCAAGCGCAAGCTGCTGGAGAGGCAGAAGGAGGGCAAGAAGCGCATGAAGATGGTCGGCCGCGTGGAGGTCCCCCAGGAGGCGTTCATCTCCGCGCTGTCCACCGACACCGGTGGCGAGGACAAGAAGAAGAAGTAGGTTCCCCGGACCGCGCGCCCGTCGGGGCGCGCGGGTCCGGTTCGCTCAGCCCTTGACCGCGCCGGAGGTCAGGCCCTCGGCGATGAACCGCTGGAGGAACCAGAACACCGCCAGCGTCGGCAGGGACAGCAGCACCGCGCCCACAGCGAACATCCCGAAGTTGGCGTTGCGCTGCGAGGCGACCAGTTGGTACAGCCCCAGCCCGAGCGTCTTGGCGTCGGTGTCGCGCAGGAACACGCTCGCCAGCAGGAACTCGTTGATGGTGGAGATGAACACCAGGAGCGCCACGATCGCCAGGACCGGCGTGACCAGCGGCAGCATGATCCGGAAGAACACCTGTGCGTGGGTGGCCCCGTCGATCTGCGCGGACTCGTCCAACTCCTTGGGAACGGTGTCGAAGAAGCCCTTCATCAGCCACGTGTTGATGCTCAGCGCGCCGCCGAGGTAGACCAGCAGCAGCCCCCAGCGGGTGTCGAACCCGATCTCCGGGTAGTACTCGCCGATCCCGGAGAACATCAGATAGAGCGCCACGATCGCCAGGAACTGCGGGAACATCTGGATCACCAGGAGCCCGACCAGCCCGACCCTGCGCCCCCGGAACCGCATCCGGCTGAACGCGTACGCGGCCAGCGCCGAGAGCAGCACCGTGACGGCCGCGTTGACGAGCGCGAAGAACAGCGAGTTGGCGTACCAGGTGGTGAACGGTGTGTTCCGGAACAGGTCGTGCGCGTTGGCCAGGCTCGCGCCAGTCGGCCACAACTCCGCGCTGCTCAGCGTGCCCAGCGGGTTGAGCGCGGCCGAGAGGACGAACAGCACGGGGAAGAGGGCGAAGGCCGCGACCAGCCACATGACCGCGTGCCGCCAGCCCAGGCGTGCCGCCCACGGTCCGAACCTGGCCGCCGCGCCGCGTTCGCGGCGCAGCCGTGCGGCCCCTGCGGTCCGCGCCGTCATCGATCCACCTCCTTGAGCGCCCTGCTCCGCCACAGGCTCACCACGGAGATCACCGAGACGATGACGAAGATCATCACCGACAGCGCGGCGGCGTACCCGTACTGGGCGGTGGCCTCGTTGAAGGCGAGCCGGTACGTGTAGGTGATGAGCAGGTCCGTCGCCCCGGCCGTGGAGTTGTCCGAGAAGAGCGGGCCGCCGCGGGTGAGCAGCCACACGGCGTTGAAGTTGTTGAAGTTGAAGGCGAACACGGCGACCAGGATCGGTGTCATCGCCACCATGAGCAGGGGCAGCGTCACGTGCCGGAAGGCCTGCCAGGCGTTGGCGCCGTCGATCCGCGCCGCCTGCTCCAGTCGCGCGGGATGGCCTGGAGCGCACCCGTGCTCACGAGGAACATGTACGGGTACCCGAGCCACACGTTGGCGAGGATGACCGCCGCGCGGGCGCTCCACGCGTTGCCGAACCAGTCCACCTGGAGCCCGAGCATCCGGTTGAACAGCCCGAAGTCGGTGTTGAACATGTCCCGCCACAGCAGGTACATGGCCAGCGAACTCATGGCGTAGGGCAGGACGACCAGGATGCGGTACGCCGTCCTGCCGCGCATGCGGGGCACGTGCAGGGTCAGCGCCACGGCCAGACCGACCACGAACACCAGGCCGGTCACGGCCACGGCGAAGGCGATGTTCCACACCAGGATGCCGAAGAAGGACGAGGCGAAGGTCGGGTCGAGCAGGAACCGGGCGAAGTTGCCCAGGCCCACGTTCACCCGCCAGCCCTGCGGCAGGCGGTCGCCGTCCTCGGAGACGAAGGCGCCGTGCTCGTCGTCGGCGACGTAGACGGTTCCCGACTCGCCGTCCGTGACGCAGTCGCATCCGGCGTCGTAGGAGCGGACCGCCGTCCCCGCGTAGGCGGTGGACAGACCGCTGGAGCGGATGCCGGCGCCGTTCCCCGTGGGAACGGCGAACTCCTCCAGTTCGGCGCTGCGGGCGTTGACCCGTGCGGGGGACAGGATCGTGTATCCGAAGGCCTCGGTGACCTTGCCCGCGGCGTCGACGGTGGCGGCGCCGAGGTCGCGGAGCCCGTCTGTGTCGCCGACGAAGGCCTCGCCCTCACCGTCGGTGAGGAGGAAGACCAGCTCACCCGTGTCCGGCTCACCGGCGGTCGCGACGGTGAGCACGTACTCCTCGGAGTGGGGAGCCCGTGTCACGGACAGGGACTCGATGGCGTTGATCGCCTGCTGTTTGTCCCCGCGGTGCCCGTCGCTCATGTTGGTGACCGACGTGCTCATCGTGTACAGGACCGGCAGGATCTGGAAGGCCAGCAGGAACAGGACGCCGGGCACCAGGTACTTGGCCGGGACGGTGCGCCGGGACAGGTAGACGTGGTAGACGAGCGCCACCACGGCGACGACCAGCCCGAGGCCGAGCCAGTTGTCCGCGAGGTAGAGGGGCAGGACGGCCCACACGCCGAGCGCGGTGAACAGGCCCAGGAGACCGATCTTGACGATCCGACCCGCCAGCGACCCCTCGTGGGCCCAGCGCCCGCCCGGCAGCGGTGGACGGGCGGGCGCCCCGTTCGCGGGGGCGCTCGCCGTGGCGGATGCGGGAACCGGCACGCCTACTCGCCGATCTGCTCGGAGATGGTCCGCGCCGCGGCCTCCATGGCCGCGCGCACGTCGCCACCGCCGATGATCTCGGCCTGGGCGACGCCGAGGGGCTGCCAGGTCTCGCCCATCTCCGGGATGGACGGCATCGGCACGCCCTCGGCGCCCGCCTCGGCGATCGCGGCGACGTTGGGGTCGTCGGCCGAGACGCTGCGCAGGGCGTCGGCCTGGACGGGGACGCGCGGGTCGGCGTCGTACAGACCCAGGACGAACGCGGTGTCGGTGACGAGGATGGTCGCGAACTCCTCGGCGAGCGCGGAGTTGGCGCTGCCCTCGGTCACGAAGAAGGACTGGTAGCCGATGTAGGGGCGAGCCGGGCCGGCGCCTCGAACCCGGGAACGGGGCTGATCGCGTAGTCGACACCCGACTCGTCGCGTCGGCGAGGTTCCAGGGGCCGGCGACGAAGAAGGCGGTCTCCTCGTCGAAGAACAGCGCCGCGTCGTTCTGGGTGGTGATGGAGCGGCGGAGCACGCCCGCGCCGTCCTCGCCGTACTCGGCGATCCGCTCCATCGCCTCGATCGACGCGTCGGCGCCCACCCCGAGGTCCGAGGGGTCCCAGGCGCCGGTGCCGTCCTGGCCGAACAGGTAGCCCCCGGCCGAGGTGAACAGGGTGTTCATCCGGTAGGGGTCGCCCTCCTGGCCGACCGCCATGGACAGCACCTCGCCGACCTCGCCGTCGTCCTGGAGCCGGGTCCCGGCCTCCACCAGCTCCTCGAAGGTCGCGGGGGCCTCGGGGGCCAGCGCGGTGTTGCGCAGGAGGAAGAGGTTCTCCTGCGCGTAGGGGACTCCGAAGAGTCGGCCGTCGAAGGTCATGGCCTCCAGCGCGGTTCCGTCGAGCAGCGCCGCCCGGTCCTCGGGTAGCTCGACCGGCTGGACGGCTCCGTTGCGCACCAGGTTTCCGGTCCAGTCGTGGGCGCCGATGAAGACGTCCGGGGCGTTGCCCGCCTGGTGGGCGTTGAGCACGTCTCCCTGCATGTCCTCGAAAGCCACGCTGTCCACGCTGACGTTGATTCCGTTGGCCTCGGAGAACTGCCCGGCGGCGGCCTGGACGGCGTCGGCGCGCTCGGGGTCGGTCCAGACGACGAGCTCGCCGCCCCCGGACGCCTCGCCCGCGTCGCCCTCGTCGCCGCCGCAGGCGGTCGCCATCAGGGCGATCGCTGCGATACCGGCGAACGCTGGTGCGCTGCGCAATCTCATGGTGTCTTCCCTCCGGGAGGCGGTGCTGATGGGGGTGCGCACGCGAGGGGCCGGTGGTCGGGCCGTCACGGACCTGCGCTGTGGTGTGACATTAGCAATGCCTTGCAAGATTTGAAAGGTTTTGCAGGAGTTGGGGATAAAGATGCGGAAACGTCCGGGAAACGGTCCGGTGATGGCGGGCCGAGAGCCACCGGTCCGTTCCCTTGCGCCGCCGTCGCGGGCGGTTGCGGCGGGCGACGGGCGGGCCGCCGCCCACCCGTCACCCGCGGAGCCCGGGGACGAGGGCGGGTGACGGATGGGCGGAACGGGGTCGGCGCGGTTCAGCGCCGCAGCCACACCGCCGTGTCACCGGGCAGGATCAGACGGCCCTCCGAGGGCGGCTCCACCGGGCCGCTGGCGACGAGCACCTCGCCCGCCGCGGCGACCTCGGCCGGCGCGTCGCCGAAGTTGACCGCGCAGCGCACGCCCGGCTCGCGCTCGAAGCACAACACCCCCTCCGGGGCGTCCGCCCAGGTCATGGTCCCGTCACCGAGTGCGTCCAGCTCGCGCCGCAGCCGCAGCGCACGCCGGTACAGCTCCAGCGTCGACCCCTCGACCCCGCGCTGGGCGGAACGCGCCAGCGCGCCCCACCCCTCCGGCATCGGCAGCCAGGGCACACTGCCCTCGGGGCCGAAGCCGTACGGGGCGGGGCCCTCCTCCCAGGGCAACGGCACACGGCAGCCGTCGCGCCCGCGCTCGGTGCGGCCCGACCGCTCCCACGTCGGATCCTGGAGCGCCTCCTCGGGCAGGTCGGTGACCTCGGGCAGGCCCAACTCCTCGCCCTGGTACAGGTAGACGGACCCGGGCAGCGCCAGCATGAGCAGCGTCGCCGCGCGCGCCCGGCGCAGGCCCTGCTCGCCGCCTCCGAACCGCGTGACGTGGCGCGTCACGTCGTGGTTGGACAGCACCCACGTGGTGGTGGCGCCCACGGAGCCGTTGGCGGCCAGGGAGCGCTCGATGACCTGGCGCAGACGTCCGGCGTCCCACGGCGCGGTCAGGTACTCGAAGTTGAACGCCTGGTGCAGCTCGTCGGGACGCAGGTAGCGCGCCACCCGGTCGGCGTCCTCCACCCACGCCTCGGCCACCAGGCGCGGTCGCCCGGGTACTCGGCCGCGATGGCGGCCCAGCGCCGGTAGATCCCGTGCACGCCGTCCTGGTCGAAGTAGGGCAGGGTCGTGCTGCCGTCGAGCAGGTCGGCCCTGGCGTCGTCGGCGATGTCGGGCAGGTCCGGGTCCTTGACCATCCCGTGCGCGACGTCGATCCGGAACCCGTCCACCCCGCGGTCCAGCCAGAACCGGAGCACGTCGTCGAACTCCGCGTGGACCTGCGGGTTGGTCCAGTCGAAGTCGGGCTGCTCGGGGTCGAACAGGTGCAGGTACCACTGCTCTGGTGTGCCGTCGGGCCGCTTGAGGCGGGTCCAGGCCGGGCCGCCGAAGATCGACTTCCAGTTGTTGGGCGGCTGCTCCCCGTCCGGTCCCCTGCCGTCGCGGAACAGGTAGCGGGCCCGCTCGGGGCCGCCGGGCTCGGCGGCCACGGCCTCGCGGAACCAGCGGTGCGCCGACGAGGAGTGGTTGGGCACGACATCGATGATCACGCGCACGCCGAGGTCGTGGGCGGCGAGGAGAAGGGCGTCGAAGTCCTTCAGGGTGCCGAACCTGGGGTCGACGTCGCGGTAGTCGGCGACGTCGTACCCGCCGTCGGCGAGCGGGGACACGTAGAAGGGCGTCAGCCAGAGGGCGTCGACACCGAGCTCGACGAGGTGGGGGAGGCGTTCACGGATCCCGGCCAGGTCGCCTTCCCCGTCGCCGTTGGAGTCGGCGAAGCTGCGCACGTAGATCTGGTAGATGGCGGCGTCGCGCCACCAGTGTGCCTGGAGCAAAACGGGGATCCTTCCCTGTGGACTTCTGCAACTTCTTGCGCAAGATTACCGCCTACTTGCGGTCATGTGACGGTGATCTCGACTAGAGTTGTCCGCATGGGTCCACGACTTGCCGACATCGCGCGGCACGCAGGTGTCAGCGAAGCGACCGTCTCGCGAGTGCTCAACGACAAGCCCGGTGTCGGAAGTGACACGCGCAAGGCCGTCCTGACGGCGCTGGACGTCCTCGGCTACGAGCGGCCCGCCCGGTTGCGCCAGCGCTCGGCGGGACTCGTCGGGATGGTCATCCCCGAACTGGAGAACCCGGTCTTCCCGATGTTCGCCCAGGCCGCGGAGGGCGCCCTCGCCCAGCGCGGCTACACCCCGGTCCTGTGCACCCAGACCCCCGGCGGGATAACGGAGGACGAGTACGTCGAACTCCTGCTGGAGCGCAACGTCTCCGGCATCCTCTTCGTCTCCGGGCGCCACGCCGACACCTCCGCCTCCCACGAGCGCTACCAGGCGCTCGTGTCGCGCCGCCTGCCCATCGTGCTCGTCAACGGGTTCGCCGACGCCATCCCCGCGGCCTTCATCTCCTGCGACGACCGGGAGGCCGGACGCCTGGCCGTCAACCACCTGGTCGCCCTGGGCCACACACGGATCGGCTTCACCAGCGGCCCCGAGCGCTACGTCCCCGTCCGCCGCAAACTCGACGGCTACCACCAGACGCTGGCCCAGCACGGGTTGGACGGCGAGGACCTCGTGGAACTGTCCCTGTTCGGGGTCGAGGGCGGCCACGCCGCCGCCGCCCGCCTCATCGAGCGCGGCGTCACGGCCATGGTCTGCGGCTCCGACATGATGGCCCTGGGCGCCATCCGCGCCGCCCGCCAGCGGGGACTGCGCGTCCCCGAGGACTTCTCGGTGGTCGGCTTCGACGACTCCCAGCTCATCGCGTTCACCGACCCGCCGCTGACCACGGTCCGCCAGCCGGTCAACGCGATGGCGCTCGCCGCCGTCCGCGCCCTGTGCGACGAGATCGCCGGACACCACGTCTCCCACACCGAGTACCTGTTCGACCCCGAGCTGATCGTGCGCGGTTCCACCGCCGTGGCCCCGCTCCGCGCCGCCGCTCCGGTCCAGCCGCGGATCGCCGAGTCCGCCAACGCCGGCGGCGCCGTGGAGTCCGCCAGCGCGTAGGTGGGGACCGCGAGGTCGGCCCCTCCGCCACGCCGACCCGGGCACGCCGCCGGGTCGGCGACACTGGGGACATGCCTTCCGTTGCCCTCGACGGCGAACCCGTCCCGAGGAGCGGGGAACTTCCCGCGTCCTCCCTCGCCGAACTCGGCGACCGCCCGCTCGGGTTCTACGTCCATGTGCCGTTCTGCGTCACGCGCTGCGGCTACTGCGACTTCAACACCTACACCGCGGACGAGCTGGTCTCGCGGGACGGGACGGCCACCGCCTCCCGCGAGACCTACGCCGACCAGGCGATCGCCGAGGTCGAGCTGGCCGACCGGGTCCTGCGCGGCGACCGTCCCGCGGTGAGCACGGTGTTCTTCGGCGGTGGAACCCCCACGGTCCTGGCCGCCGAGGATCTGGGCCGGATCGTCGCCGCGATCCGCGACCGCTTCGGGTTGGCCGCCGGCGCCGAGCTGACCGCGGAGGCCAACCCGGAGACCGTGGACCCCGACTACCTGGCGCGGCTGCGCGGGGCCGGGTTCACGCGTGTCTCCTTCGGCATGCAGAGCGCCCGACCGCACGTGCTGCGCGTCCTGGAGCGCGGGCACACCCCGGGACGTCCGGAGCGGTGCGTCAAGTGGGCACGCGAGGCCGGGTTCGAGCACGTCAACCTGGACCTGATCTACGGCGCCCCCGGCGAGGACGACGACGACTGGGCAGCTCCCTGGAGGCCGCGCTGTCCGCCGAACCCGACCACGTCTCCGCCTACTCGCTCATCGTGGAGGAGGGCACCCGCATGGCCGCGCGCGTTCGCAGGGGAGAACTCGCCGCTCCCGACGACGACGCCCTGGCCGACCGCTACCTCATGGCCGACGAAGCCCTCGCCAAGGCCGGGTTCACGCCCTATGAGGTGTCCAACTGGGCGCGCAGCCCGGAAAGCCGCAGCGAGCACAACCTCCTCTACTGGACCGGCGGCCACTGGTGGGGTGTCGGCCCGGGGGCGCACAGCCACGTGGGCGGCACCCGGTGGTGGAACGTCAAGCACCCCGCCGCCCACGCGGCGCGGCTGGCGGCGCGGTCGAGCCCGGGCCAGGCGCGCGAGGTGCTCACCGCGCGGGAGCGCCGGTTCGAGCGCGTCCTGCTGGAACTGCGGGTGGAACGGGGGTGCCCGCTCGACCTGTTGGAGCCGCGGGGCAGGCAGGCCGCGCGGCGCGCCGTGGCCGAGGGGCTGCTCGACCCCGCGGCCCACGACGCGGGTCGCGCCGTCCTGACCCGCAGGGGACGCCTGCTCGCCGACGCCGTGGTCCGCGACCTGACCTGATCCGCGCACCCGCGCGGAGGCGGCCCCGCACGGGACCGGGGCTACTTCACCCAGGTGACGTTGAACGGGTAGCGGTACCACTCGCCCCGGTTGGCGGCCAGGCCGCCGAGGATGCCGAAGACCAGGCAGACCACGGCCACGACGATCCACGTCAGCACGCCGATGATCACCAGCGTCAACACCCAGGACACCACGATCCCGATCGTGATGAGCAGCTGGAAGTTGAGCGCGTGCGCCGCCTGGTCGCGGACGAACGGCGACTCGTCCTTCTTGATCAGGTACACGATCAGAGGGACGAGCCAGCCGAACCCTGAGAAGAAGAATCCGACCAAACCGCCGCCCAGGTGGGCGATCAGGCCCATCTGCCGTTCGGCCTGGTTGGGCTGGCCGCTGGTGGCCGACGAGGGCTCGGCGCTGCCGGGCGTGGGTCCGCCCGGCTGGTAGCCGCCGTAGCCGCCCTGAGCCTGGCCGCCCGTCTCCTCCTGGCCCTGCTGTCGCCGCTCCCGGTCGTCGGGTTCCTCGGGAGGTGGTGTGTTCGGGTGCGACATGGCGGTGTCCCTTCGTGCTGACTCACTCAGGCACTCATGGGGGGACTACTTCAGGAGTCGGATGCTCACCGGGTAGCGGTACCAGATTCCCTTGTTCGCGTTGGAGGCGCCCAGGACGCCGAGGACGATCGCGAGGATCCAGATCAGCGCGATCACGGCGATGCCGATCCAGGACAGCCCTGGGAAGAAGATACCCAGTCCGATGAAGACCACGCAGGCGAAGACATAGGGGATGAGCAGCGTCAACTGGAAGTTGGCGGCCTCCGACGCGTGGTGCCGCACGACGGGCGACTGGCCGCGTTTGGCGAGGTAGATCGCCAGGGGCGGGATCCAGCCGAGGAAGGCGACCACGAACCCGGACAGGTGCGCGATCATCGACACGAGGGCCCCGTCGTCATCCTGCGCGGGCGGCTGGCCGTAGGGCCCGGGCTGGCCGTGCGGCGCCTGGGCGCCGGGGAACAGCGGGGGCTGGGGCTGGCCGAATCCGGGCTGGCCGGGCTGGGGCGCGTAGGGAGCGTAACCGGACTGGGCGGCGGCGAGCTGCTGCCCATAGGAGTGCGGGGGCGCGGCGTACGGCGGCTGCCCACCGGGCGGCTGGGCCTGCCCGGGCTGGGCGGACGGCTGCGGAGCGTACGCCTGCCCCGGGGGGCCTGGCGGCGGCGGCGAAGCCCGGCTGGCCCTGGAACTGCTGCCCCGCCTGGCCCGGAGCGGGCTGCTGGGGGTGGGCTTGGGGCTGCGCCTGGTCGGGCTGGGGGGCGTAGGGGACTGGCCGCCGTAGGGCTGCGCGTCACCGGGGTGTCCGCCGTAGGGCTGCGCGGCGCCAGGCTGCGCGTACCCCGGGAGCTGCGGCTGCGCGACCTCCGGCCGCGGAGCGTACGGCGGCTGCCCACCGGATGGTTGGGCCTGGCCGGGCTGGGCGGGCGGCTGCTGTGCGTACCCGGGGTCCTGGCCCTGGTCCGGCTGTTCCGCGGCCACTGGGGCTGCTCCGGCGGCTGGCCCTGCGGGTCCTCCGGGGACGGGGGGTTCGTCGGGGTCTGGCTCATGCTGTTCCTTGGCTCCGCTGCTCAGGGGCGGTTGTTGTCTGGGGGCCGCGCCGACGGCCGCGGAGGGCCCGAGGCGGGCGACCGGCACGACCTGACGCGGGGCGTCCTCGCCGTCGCCCGGTGTGAATTTTAGTGTTCGCCGGGATGCGGTCCCGTAACGAAGTCGATGAGCTCCTCCACGCGGCCGAGAAGAGACGGTTCCAGGTCGGCGTACGAACGGACCGCCCCCAGGATCCGGCGCCAGGCCTCACCGGTCTCCAGCCGCCAACCCAGGGCCCGCACCACCCCCTCCTTCCAGGGGATTCCCCGGGGCACCTCCGGCCAGGCGGCGATGCCCACGCTCCGGGGCCGCACCGCCTGCCAGACGTCGACGTAGGGGTGCCCGGTCACCAGCACGTGTTCGCCGCGGATCCGATCGGTGATCCTGCTCTCCTTGGACCCGGGCACGAGATGGTCCACCAGGACGCCCAACCGGCGGCCGGGGCCGGGCGCGAACTCCGCCACGATCGCCGGCAGGTCGTCGACGCCCCCGAGGAACTCCACGGCCACGCCCTCCACCCGGAGGTCGTGGCCCCAGACCTTCTCGACCAACTCGGCGTCATGCGCGCCCTCGACGTAGATGCGGCTCCCACGTGCCGTGCGCGCCCGGGCGTCCGTCACCGCGGTCGAGCCCGAGGCGCTGCGCAGCGGTCCCCTCGGCGCGCCCCCGGGGCGGACGAGGGTGACCGGCTCGCCGTCCACCAGGAACGCCGCCGGCTCCAGGTCGAACACACGGCGGCGGCCGTGCCGGTCCTCCAGGGTCACGGTCGCCTTGTCCCAGGCCACCACGCGCCGCAGAAGGTCTCCTCGACGTCCTCGACGACCAGGTCCCGGCTCAGCGGCGTCTGGCGGACCGCGCGCCTCCCGGGTCGCCGCCAGTCCTCGGCCAGCACGTCGCGGCCGTAGCGGCCGGTTCCCTTGGTAGCCACGGTCGTGCAGTCTACTGGTGCGGGGGCCGTTCCCCGTGCGGCGCTCGGGTGTGGCCGCCGACACGGCCGACGACCGCGTGGCCGACGGGCGCACGGCCGGTCCGGGAGGGAAGATCGGGGATCGTGGGCCGCGTTACTACCCATGGGTAGCCGACCGCGTTTGCGGCCGGGCATAGAATTAGCACTGAAGACCACGGAGTGCCAGGAGGTGGCGAGTTGCTGGATGAGCGCAAGCTCGCTGTGCTGCGTGCGGTCGTCGAGGACTTCGTCAACACCAACGAGCCCGTGGGGTCCAAGGCTCTCGCCGACCGGCACCGCCTCGGGGTCTCACCCGCGACCATCCGCAACGACATGGTCGCCCTTGAGGAGGACGGCTACATCACCCAGCCGCACACCAGCGCTGGGCGTGTGCGACCGACAAGGGCTACCGCCTCTTCGTCGACCGCCTGTCCTCGGTCAAGCCGCTCTCGGCGGCCGAACGGCGGGCGATCGAGTCCTTCCTCATCGGGGCCGTGGACCTCGACGAGATCATCGCGCGCACGGTGCGCCTGCTCGCCCAGCTCACCCGACAGGTCGCGATCGTCCAGTACCCCTCCCTGACCCGCTCGTCGGTGCAGCACGTGGAACTGGTTCCCCTGGGAGCGACGCGGCTGATGATGGTCGTCATCACCAACACGGGCCGGGTCGAGCAGCGGGTCATCGACGGCGCGGGCGAGATCAGCGAGAGCGCGGTCGGCGATCTGCGCTCCATGCTGAACCGGGCCATCGCGGGACTTCCCCTCGGAGACGTCCCGGACGCGGTGGACGACCTCCCCGCCCAGATCGACCCAGAACACCGTCCCATGGCCGTCTCGGTCCTCTCGGTCCTGTTGGAGAGCCTGGTCGAGCGGCACGAGGAGAAGATCGTCCTGGCCGGGACCGCCAACCTCGCGGCGGTGGACTTCGCGGCCAGTCTGCGGGACGTTCTGGAAGCACTGGAAGAGAGCATGGTCCTCATCCGTTTGCTGGGTGAGGCGAAAGACCCTTCGATGCTGACCGTGCGCATCGGTGAGGAGAACTTCCACGAGGGTCTGCGGTCCACCTCCATCGTGTCGGCCGACTATGGCGTGGGAAACCAGTCGCTGGCCAAGATCGGAGTCGTGGGTCCCACCCGGATGGACTACCCGGGAACGATGGGCGCCGTACGCGCGGTGGCCCGGTATGTCGGACAGATTTTGGCAGGACAGTAACTCAGTGGCCAGAGACTATTACCAGGTTCTCGGGGTGCGTCGTGACGCGTCCAAGGACGAGATCAAGAAGGCGTACCGTCGGCTCGCACGCGAGCTGCATCCGGACATCAACCCGGATCCCGCCACCCAGGAGCGCTTCAAGGAGGTGACCCAGCCTACGAGGTCCTCTCCGACGAGAACAAGCGCCGGATGTTCGACATGGGCCAGGACCCTACGCCCCGGCGGGCGGCGGCCCCGGCGGCTTCGGCGGCGCGGGCGGGTTCGCGTTCGACGACATCATGAACGCGTTCTTCGGCGGCGGTCAGCCTGGCGGGCGGGGCCCGCGTGAACGGGTGCGTCGCGGACGCAGCATCAAGATCCGCGTGGAGCTGGACCTGAAGGAGACCGCCTTCGGCGTCAGCAAGGACATCACCTTCCCCACGGCGATCCTGTGCGAGACCTGCCAGGGGGAGGGCACGGCCTCCGGATCGCACCGCACCACCTGTGACATGTGCCACGGCCAGGGCGAGGTCTCCCAGGTGACCCGTTCCTTCCTCGGCCAGGTCATGACCTCGCGCCCCTGCCCGCAGTGCTCGGGCCAGGGCACGGTCATCACCGACCCCTGCGCCGACTGCGCGGGCGAGGGCCGGGTACGGGAGAAGGTGACCCGCACGGTCAAGATCCCCGCCGGCGTCGACGACGGCACCCGCATCCAGCTCGCGGGCGAGGGCGAGGTCGGCCCCAACGGCGGACCGCGCGGCGACATCATCCTGGAGATCCTCCAGCGCCCCCACCCCACGTTCGAGCGCCGGGGCGACGACCTCCACTGCACGGTGACCGTTCCGATGACGGCGGCCGCGCTGGGCGCCTCCTTCGCCTTCGACACCCTCGACGGCACGGAGAACATCGACCTGCGCCCCGGCACCAACTCCGGCCACGTCATCACCCTTCCGAACAAGGGCGTCACCCACCTGGACGGAGGCGGTCGGGGCGACCTGCGCATCCGCGTCGACGTGGAGACCCCCTCCAAACTCGACGAGGAGCAGGAGGCCCTGCTGCGCAAGTTCGCCGAGCTTCGCGGAGAGGATCAGTCGCCGGGCCGGTTCAGCCCCGGTCACGGCGGCCTGTTCGCCAAGCTCCGCGACGCCTTCGGAGCCAAGTGACCCCGCCGGTCTTCCTGGTCGAGACCGCTGACATGGCGGCCGACCGGATCGAGGTGTCGGGTCCGGAGGGACGACACGCGGCCGTCGTGCGCAGGATCCGCGAGGGCGAGACGGTGGACCTGTCCGACGGCCTCGGTCGGCGTGCGCGCTGCACGGTGACCGAGGCCGCCAAGGACGGCATCGTCTGCCGGGTGCTCGACCGCTGGGACGAGCCCGAGCCCAGCCCGCGCCTGACCGTCGTCCAGGCCCTGCCCAAGGGCGACCGCGGCGAACTGGCCGTGGAGATGATGACCGAGGCCGGGGTGGACTCCGTCGTGCCCTGGGCGGCTGAGCGGTGCGTCACCCGTTGGAAGGGCGACCGGGCGGCCAAGTCCCTGGGCAAGTGGCGCGCCACCGCCCGGGAGGCCGCCAAGCAGGCGCGGCGGGGGCGCCTGCCACGGGTGGCCGACCTCGCCGACCGCACGGCCGTGACGACGCTGCTGGCCGAGGCCGACCTCGCGGTCGTCCTGCACGAGGACGGCCCCCGGCGTCTGGCCGAGCTGGACCTGCCCCGGGGCGACGGGACGGGAATCGTCCTGGTGGTCGGACCCGAGGGCGGCTTCTCCGACGCCGAATTGGACGACTTCACCGCGGCCGGAGCCGTCCCCGCCCTGCTGGGCCCGACGGTCCTGCGCACCTCCACCGCCGGTGTGGCCGCGCTGTCGGTGCTCCAGGCGCGCGCCGGCCGCTGGTGAGGGGAAGCCGCGTCCACGGAGGCGCCGACGTGTCCGCGGCACGCGTGGGTGCGGCCCCGGGGCGCGAACGGACGTTATGACGAGACGAGGGGCGTCCCAGGGATTCCGTCCCTGGGACGCCCCTCGCTCACCGAAAGCCCGGTCAGCGCAGCGCGGACTCGACCGGGGCGGTGGTGGAGTCCGAACCGCCCGCGCTGTCACCGGGGGACTGGCCTGAGTTCCCCGAGCCGTCCGGGCCGTCGTCCTCGCCCGGGTCCTCATCCCTGCCGCCGGTGCCGCCCGTGCCGCTCCCGGAGTCCTCGTCGGTGGGCTCGTCGTCGGGGGCGGGGCACTCGTCATCGGAGGGAGTCGACGCCCCCTCACCGGTGTCGGGGCTCTCCCGTTCGGTGGGAGAGGCTGGCACCGGGCCGCAGGTCGCGCTCGCCTCGACGTCGTCGGGCGACGAGGACGGCGCCGTCGAGGGCACCGTGGCGGGCGTCGGATCGTCCGTGGGCTCCGGCACGGGGGCCGCCACGTCGCCGCCCGCGTCGGGGGTGGGCGCGATGGTGGCGACGTCGTCCCCGGAGGGCTCGGACGACTGGGGCGTGCCCGCGCGGTCGGCTCCCGCCGGGACGATCTCCAGGACGTGGTCGCGGAACTCGGGGCTGGAGACGACCACGGAAGCGGCGATCAGCACTGCTCCCGCCACCGCGAGCACCGGTCGTAGCCAGGGAAGCCCGAACCACGCCCAGCCGCGTCCGCGTTCGGTCCGCTCACGGATCAGGTTCAGGGCCTCCGCGGAGGGCTCGACCGTGTCCGCCTCGGATCTCAGGATCGAGCGGAGCTGGTTCTCGAACGGGTCGTTCTCGGTGGGACTGGTCATGTCGTCTGCTCCAGGACAGAGCGGAGTGCGGAGATGCCACGGGACGTGTGACTCTTCACCGCGCCCTTGCTGATCCCCATGGCGTCCGCGATCTGCGCCTCGGACAGGTCGCCGTAGTACCGGAGCACGATGGCCTCTCGCTGACGGGTGGGTAGTTTACGCAGGGCCCTGATGACGGCCTCGCGTTCCAACTGACTCATGGCGCCGTGCTCCGCGCTGGGAGCGTCGGGCAACGCCTTGGGTGCGTGCTTCTCCACCACGGCCCGGTGGCGCAGGACCGATCGCGCCTTGTTCACGACCGCCTGCCGGAGGTAGGACAGGGCCTTGTTGGGATCGCGCAGCCGTCGCCAGGCGGAGTGCATGGCGACGAAGGAGTCCTGCACGACCTCCTCCGCGGTCGCGTGGTCCCGGACGAGCAGCGAGGCGAGACGGACCAACGGGCGGTAGTGCTCCCGATAGAGTTCGGTCACCGCGTGGTCGCGTCCCAGGCCACGGCGAGGGAAGCCGTGGTGGCTCCCGCCACCATGGTTTCTGTCGTCACATCAGTTCGACGCACACCCTTGTCGCGGGGTTTACGAAAGGGCATACCTCTTCTTTTCCAAGTAGGGGTGCGTTTCAGGCCGAACACGCCGGAGGGTGGACGTCGGTGGAGGAGGCCGACGACCCGCCGCGCACGGGTGCAAAGCCTATCGTGTCTTCTCCCGAGGGAGACGCGGTACCAGGGTCTGCCGTTCCGAACTTGATGGCATCCGGTGCGCGGGACCTGCGGCATCATGGTGACCGGACATTCCGAGACGGCCGCCACGGAGCCCGCCGCGCGGCCCGCGCGGCGGGAGCAACCGGGCGACAGTCCCCCGACGGAGGTACGCGATGGCCCAGGCCGACTGCCTTTTCTGCAAGATCGTTCGGGGGGAGGTGCCCGCCGAGATCGTTCGCGAGGGGAAGCGCACCGTCGCCTTCCGCGACATCAACCCCCAGGCGCCCACCCACGTGCTGATCGTTCCGCGCGACCACCACCCGGACGCCGCGACCGCGGCCGCCACCGGGACGGGACTGCTGGACGAGATCGCGCTGGAGGCCCGTGAGGTGGCCGAGGCGGAGGGCGTGGCCGATTCGGGGTACCGGCTGGTGTTCAACACCGGCAGCGGCGCCGGGCAGACGGTGTTCCACCTGCACGGGCATCTGCTGGGCGGGCGCGGCCTGAACTGGCCCCCCGGTTAGGAGTTCTGTGTCCGGTGCGGTCGGAAAGGCGATCGAGCCGGGCGGGGACGCGTTGGTAGACTCAAGGAGTGGTCCCAGGGGCCGGTGAGCCGCCGGAGGCGCCGGTCCAGGGGCGGGTCCGGTACCGGCTTCGGTCGCCGGACGCGGCGTACCCCGCCGGAGCGGGCGGGGTCGGAACGAAGGGTAGGACAGCGGCCGCAAGGCCACGTCATGGCCGAGACAACGCACACGCAACCGCGACGGGACACACAGGTCAAGGTCGTGGTCCCGGACGAGCACACCATGGTCGGCCTGCTGGGCTCGGGGGACGAACTCCTCCGGGCGCTGGAGCGGGCGTTCGAGAGCGACATCCACGTCCGCGGCAACGAGTTCACGATCAGCGGCAGCCCCGAGGAGACCGCGGTCGTGGTCCGCCTCATCGAGGAGCTCATCGAACTCGCCAAGAGCGGAACCCACGTCACCCCCGACACCATCGACCGCATGGTGCACATGCTGCGCACGCCCGGCACGGAACGCCCCGCCGACGTGCTCACGACCAACATCCTGTCCAACCGCGGCAGGACGATCCGCCCCAAGACCGTCAACCAGAAGCGGTACGTCGACATCATCGACCGGCACACGGTCGTGTTCGGCATCGGACCGGCGGGAACCGGCAAGACCTACCTGGCGATGGCCAAGGCCGTCAAGGCCCTCCAGGACAAGGAGGTCAACCGGATCATCCTCACGCGTCCGGCGGTCGAGGCGGGCGAGCGGCTGGGGTTCCTGCCGGGCACCCTCTACGAGAAGATCGACCCGTACCTGCGGCCGCTGTACGACGCGCTGCACGACATGCTCGACCCCGACTCCATCCCCAAGCTGATGTCGGCCGGGACGATCGAGGTCGCGCCCCTGGCCTACATGCGGGGCCGTGCCCAACCGGTCGGGACGAAGGTCCTCACCCCTGAGGGCTTCCGCCCGATCGGCGATCTGCGCGTCGGTGACCTCGTCGTCGGCTCGAACGGTGAGCCCACACCGGTGATCGGGGTCTACCCGCAGGGCAGGAAGGCGATCTACCGCTTCTCCTCGCAGGACGGCGCTTCGACCTGTGCTCCGAGGACCACCTGTGGTCCGTGCGCACGCGTGAGGACACCCGACGGGGCAGGCCGTACCGGGTGCTCACGGCGAGGGAAATGGTCGAGAGCGGCCTGCGGACAGCCCACCACCGCAAGTACGAACTCCCGTTGCTCAGCGCTCCGGTCGCCTTCCCCGCACGGGACGTGCCCATGGATCCGTACGCGCTGGGCCTGCTCCTGGGGGACGGGAGCCCGACCGGGTCGACGACGCCGAGCCCGGCCGGGGTCCGGGCGTGGGAATCCGGACCGGACCGCGTCCTGAACCGGGCGACGCTGCCCGGGGACGTCATCACCATCGCCGACCCGGTGACGGCCGTCGCGCGCGAGCTCGGGGCGTCCGAGACGAACCCGGGCGCCAGGTTCGTCCCGGACGACTACCTGTACAACACCGCCGACGTCCGGCTGGCCCTGCTTCAGGGGCTGCTGGATTCAGGCGGAGGGCCGGTCGCCCAGAACGGCCGCACCTGCCGGATCCGCTACGGCACCGCCTCTGGGCACCTGGCCTCGGCGGTGCGGTTCCTCGTGCGGTCGCTCGGCGGGGTGGTGGACGAGCGCACACATCGCGCGCGGGGGCGGCCACCCGGCCGGGCCCGGGAGGCGTTCCACCGCCAGGACGCCCATGTTCTGGACCTGCGGCTCCCCGAGGGGATCGCACCGTTCCGGCTCGGGCGCAAGAGGGACGGGTACCGTGCCGCCGGCGGCGGCCGTCCGAGGCGCTTCGTGGACTCCGTCGAGCCGGCGGGGAGCGAGGAGTGCGTCTGCATCCAGGTGGCGGCCCAGGACTCCCTCTACGTCACCGAGGACTTCCTGCTGACGCACAACACCCTCAACGACTCCTTCATCATCCTGGACGAGGCGCAGAACACCTCGCCCGAGCAGATGAAGATGTTTCTCACGCGGCTCGGCTTCGGATCGAAGATCGTCGTGACCGGCGACGTCACCCAGGTCGACCTCCCCGGCGGGCAGACCAGCGGACTGCGCACCATCGAGAACATCCTGAGTGACATCGACGACATCGCCTTCGTCCGCCTGTCGAGCGAGGACGTGGTCCGCCACAGGCTCGTCGGGCGGATCGTGGACGCCTACGGCCGCTACGACGCCGCCCAGGCGGGGCGGCCCGGCAACGGCGGGCGCCCCGCCGGCCGGGCCCCCGGCGGAGCCCCACCGAGGCCCCGAGCGACGCCGGAACGGGGAGCGGCCACACCGAATAGCGGGCAGACTGGAGTGGTACGACGTCCGAGCCGATGGGCCCGCCGCGGTGCGGGCCCATCGGCTCGGACGTCCCGGCGCCGACGCGCCGCCGGGTGGTCATCCCGCTCGGCCCTGACGATTCCCAAGTGAGGCAGCCGCAACCGATGAGTATCGACGTCGCCAACGAGTCGGGCGTCACCACCGTGGACGAGGAGCGACTCTCCCGCCTGGCTCGGCACGTGCTCGACGCCATGCGCGTCCACCCGCTGGCCGAGCTGTCCGTCGTGCTGGTGGACGAGGAGCCGATGACGGACCTGCACGTCCGGTGGATGGACGAACCCGGCCCCACCGACGTCCTCTCCTTCCCGATGGACGAACTGCGTCCCGGGGGGCCCGGCCGCACCAGCGAGCCGGCGTCCTCGGCGACGTGATCATCTGCCCCCAGGTCGCCGAACGCCAGGCGCGCAAGGCCGGGCACTCGACCGAGGCCGAGATCGACCTGCTGTGCACGCACGGCATTTTGCACCTGCTCGGCTACGACCACGCCGAGCCCGACGAGCACAAGGAGATGTTCGGTCTCCAGGCCGAGATCCTCTCCGCCTGGTGCGAGCGGGAGTCGGCCGGGTCCGGGGGAGACGAGAGCGACCGATGAGCGCCGTGTCGACCACGGATCCGTGGGCGGTCGGCGACCCCGTCCTGTGGGCGGTCGCGTTCGCCGTCGCCCTGCTGCTGACGGCCGTGGCCGGATTCCTCGCCGCCGCCGAGGTCGCGGTCACCCGGGTGGCCTCCGTGGGGCTGCCCGAGACGTCCGGTGAGCGGAGCGCCGCCCCCGGTTGGGCACGCGTGGCCGCAGACCCCACCGGCCACCTGAACGTCCTGCTGTTCCTGCGCGTGGTCACCGAGGTGTGCGCGGCGCTGGCCACCGCGTCGGGCATGGTGCTCCTGCTGGGTCCGGGCTGGCCCGCGCTGGTCCTGGCCCTGGTCGTGCTGGTCGTGGCCGAGTCGGTGTTCGTCGCGATCGCCCCGCGCATCCTGGGCCGCCAGTTCGCCGGGCCCATCGCGTTGGCGAGCGCGGCCGTGGTGCAGCCCCTGCAGTTCGCGGTGGGTCCGGTCGCCCGGCTCCTGGTGGGGATGGGCCGTGCTCTCACCCCTCGGGAGAAGGGGGACCGCGAGGGCCCGTTCAGCACCGAGGTGGAATTGCGCCAGCTCGTCGACCTGGCCGAGCGGGGCGAGGTGATCCACCCCGAGGAGCGCCAGATGATCCACTCGGTGTTCAAACTCGACGACACCTCCGTGCGCGAGGTCATGGTGCCACGCCCCGACATCGTGTTCACCAACCGGGACGCGGACGCGACGCGGTCCTGTCGCTGGCACTGGCCAGCGGCTACTCGCGGATCCCGGTGACGGGTGAGGACGAGGACGACGTGGTCGGCATCGTCTACCTCAAGGACCTCGTGGAGCGGTTGCGCGACCGCTGGTCGGCGACCGCTGGCGGGGGAACCGAGCCCGCGATGACCGCGGCGGACGTGATGCGTTCGGCCACCTACGTCCCCGACACCAAGCCGATCGACGAACTTCTGCGCGAGATGCAGCAGCAGCGCAACCACGTCGCCGTGGCCATCGACGAGTACGGCGGCACGGCGGGCCTGGTGACGCTGGAGGACATCGTGGAGGAGATCGTCGGGGAGATCACCGACGAGTACGACCACGAGATCCCGCCGGTGCAGTGGCTGGACGAGACGCGGGTGCGGGTGACCGCTCGGCTGCCGCTGGGCGAGCTCGCCGAGCTCTTCCCCGACCTGGACCTGGAGGCTCCGGAGGTGGAGACGGTCGGCGGTCTGGTGGCGTACGTGCTGGGCCGGGTCCCCGCCGGCGGCGCGCAGGCGCAATACGCTGGTCTCAGACTCACCCTGGAGGGTCGGGGCGGTCGTCGGAACCGCCTGACCACGGCCCTGGTGGAACGCCTGACCGACGGGGAGGGCGTGCTCGGGGGCCAGGGGAAGAACGAGGACGTAAGGAGCACGGAGCAGTGACGGACACGACGGGGCTGGGCCCCGAGGACGGCAAGCTCATCACCCTCGCCCGGGCATCCCGGGCCCGCAACGCGGCGGCCGAGGGCGCGGCGGTGCGCGACGAGACCGGGCGCACCTACGTCGCGACGACGGTGTCGCTGCCCTCGCTCAGGCTCACCGCCTTGCAGGCGGCCGTCGCCGCGGCCGTGTCCAGCGAGGCCTCCGCACTGGAGGCCGCGGTGGTGGTGACCGAGTCCAAGGAACTGAACGAGGCCGACCGCGCTGTCGCGGACGACCTGAAGACCCAGGTGGTGGTGATCGCGGCCCCCGACGGGGTGCCCGCGAGCATCACCCGGCGCTGAGTAGGACAGATGAACGACCTCGACCTGGAGAAGCTGCGGCTTCCGCTGCCCGCGCCCTCTTATCCGGAGGGCCACCGCAGCGGGTTCGCCTGCTTCGTGGGCCGTCCCAACGTGGGCAAGTCCACGCTGATGAACGCGCTGGTCGGCCAGAAGGTGGCGATCACCAGCAACCGGCCGCAGACGACCCGGCGGACGGTGCGCGGGATCGTCCACCGGCCCGACGCGCAGCTGATCATCGTGGACACGCCCGGCCTGCACAAGCCGCGCACGCTGTTGGGGGAGCGGCTGGACTCGTTGGTGCGGTCCACCCTGGTCGAGGTGGACGTGATCGCGTTCTGCCTGCCCGCCAACGAGCCGATCGGCCGGGGCGACACCTACATCGCCAAGGAGTTGGCCGAGCAGACCAACACGCCGGTGGTCGCTTTGGTCACCAAGACCGACCTGGCCGACCGGGCGGCCGTCGGCGAGCAGTTGCTGGCGGCGCAGGAGCTGGGCGAGTGGGCGGACATCGTGCCGGTCTCGGCCGAGGGCGGGTTCCAGCTCGACACGGTGACGGACGTGCTGTGCTCGCATCTGCCGGAGGGGCCGCCGCTGTACCCGGACGGCGACCTGACCGACGAGCCCGACGAGATGCTCGTGGCGGAGCTGGTGCGCGAGGCCGCGTTGGAGGGTGTGCGCGACGAGCTGCCGCACTCGATCGCCGTGGTCGTGGACGAGATGACCGAGCGCGAGAACACCAGGCCGGGCAAGGAACTGGTGGACATCTACGCCTCGCTGTACGTGGAGCGTTCCAGTCAGAAGGCGATCGTCATCGGGTCGAAGGGGTCGCGGCTGCGCGACGTCGGCTCGCGGGCGCGCAAGCAGATCGAGGGGCTGCTGGGGCGGCGGGTCTTCCTGGACCTGCGCGTGCGGGTGGCCAAGGACTGGCAGCGCGATCCCAAGCAGCTGCGGAAGCTGGGCTTCGACCAGCCGACGTAGTCTCCTCGGGCCCGTGCTCCGCTTCGTCCCGCCCGTCGCCCACCACCACGCTCGTCGGACCTGGGGCGCCGCCAGGGGTGACCGGGCCGAAGAATGCGGGCCGTGACCAGCGCGGTCACGGCTCGCTCGGCGTTCGGGGACGGTCAGGTCTGGTGGTTGAGGTCGCAGGCCAGGGTGCGGGCGGCCTCCTGGACCAGCGGGGCGGCCCGGTCGACGAAGTCCCAGGTCACGCGGCGGTCGGGACCCGAGACGGACACGGCCATCCGGGAGGGCGCGCCCTCCACGGGAACCGCCACGCAGCGCACGCCGATCTCCTGTTCGCCGTCGTCGATGGCGAAGCCGCGTTCGCGAACGCGCCGCAGTTCGGCGACGAACTCCTCGGGGCCGGTGATGGTGCGGTCGGTCGCTGCGGGCATGCCGGTGCGGCGCACGGTCGCCAGTGCCTCCTCGTCGCTCAGCTGGGACAGAAGGGCCTTGCCGACCCCGGCCGAGTGCGGGAGGACGCGTCGGCCGACCTCGGTGAACATGCGCATGGCGTGCGGCGACGGCACCTGGGCCACGTAGATGACCTTGTCGCCGTCGAGCATCGCCAGGTTGGCGGTCTCGCCGAGGACCTCGACCAGGTGGGCGAGGTGGGGGCGGGCCCAGGTGCCGAGCATCTGGGAGGCCTTGTCGCCCAGACCGATGAGCCGGGGGCCGAGGGCGTAGCGGCGCGAGGGCAGTTGCCGTACGTATCCGTTGCCGACCAGCGTCCGGATGATCCGGTGGATGGTGGGCAGCGGCAGCTGGGACGACTCGGCGAGCTGGCTGAGGGAGGTCTCGCCCCCCGCCTCCGCCATGATCTCCAGCAGGGCGAAGGCCCGTTCGAGGGACTGCACCCCACCGGAACGACCGCGCCTGGTGGTCTCCTCAGGTAGGGACGGGGTGTCGGTCTGGGTGGTCTGCGAGGCTGACAACGGTCATGCTCCCCTGTGAAGGCCGTGCGGTCACGGTCTTAATTCTGCGATACGAAAAGTACTTCCCATCTCTGCGTCCTCTATAGCACGGCACGGTCACGTGACGCTGCCCCAAGCGCAACGGGTCGGGGCGATCGGGGCGCCTCTGGTACCGCTGAGCTCTTGTTATTCCGAATCGCAGAAGTTAGCATCCGCATATAGGAATTATGGCAGGCCTTTCTTCGGGAGGCCGGGCCACCCCTACGGAGAGGAACCGCAACGTGACAGCGGAGGATCCCCTGTCCCTCGACGAGCTCACGGCGGCGTTGGACGCTCGCCTGGCCGACGCTGACGCGCGCCTGGCCCGTGAGTACCCCGGCGCCAACACCGCGCGCCAACCGGTGCACACCGTCTACGTCCCCGCCGACCGGATCCGTCCCGGCCTGGCGGCCGACTGGGGGCGCGAGGCCCTGGAAGCCCTCGACGAGTTCGCCCCGAAGGCCGTCGACCTGGTCGAGATCACTGGGCTGAGCGAGTCCGCCGTCGCCGAGGCGCTGCCGCGCGTGCGCGCCAAGCTCACCCGGGAGCCGATCGAGGACCTGCGCGCCGACCTGGAGGACGGCTACGGCAACCGCGGCGACGAGGCTGAGGACGCCGACGTCGCCGCCGCCGCGGAAGCCTTCTGCGCCGACCTCGCCGCGGGCGCCGCCACCCCCTACTTCGGCATCCGGATGAAGGGCATGGAGGCCGTTGGACGGCACCGCGGGGTCCGTAGCCTCACCCTGTTCCTCCAGACCCTCCTGGAGCGCCACGGTTCCCTGCCGGACAACCTCGTCCTCACGCTCCCCAAGATCACCTCCGTCGAACAGGTCGAGGCCATGGCCTGGGTCTGCGACCGGCTGGAGCGGCGGTTCGATCTGCCCCAGGGCCGTCTGCGGTTCGAGCTCCAGATCGAAACCCCCCAGTCGATCCTGCTCCAGGACGGCACGGCCGCCGTGGCCCGGATGATCGGCGCGGGTCAGGGCCGGGCGAGCGCCCTGCACTACGGCACCTACGACTACAGCGCGGCCTGCGGGATCACCGCCGCCTACCAGAGCCTGGCCCACCCGGTCGCCGACCACGCCAAGGCGGTCATGCAACTGGCCGCCGCGGGTACCGGCGTGTGGCTCTCCGACGGGGGCAGCAACGTTCTGCCCGTGGGCGGGCGCGCCGACGTCCACCGGGCCTGGCGGCTGCACGCCGGGCTGGTCCGCCGGTCCCTGGAACGCGGGTACTACCAGGGTTGGGACCTGCACCCGGGCCAGCTGCCCATGCGGTTCCTGGCTGTCTACGCCTTCTACCGGGAGGCCTTCGCCCCCGCCGCGGCCCGTCTGAGGGCCTACTTCGGCGCCGTGGCCGGCGGCGTCATGGACGAGCCCGCCACCGCGCAGGCGCTGGCGTCGGCCCTGGTCAACGGGGTGCGCTGCGGTGCTCTCGACGAGGCCGAGGTCGAGGAGCGCACGGGGACGGACGCGGCCACCCTGCTGGGCCTGGCCACCCGCCGAGTCGGACAGGAGCAGTGATGACCACCCTCGTTCTGCGCGCCCGGCGCGCCGTCACCCCCGAGGGCGTGCGGCCGGTGACCGTCGCCGTCACCGACGGGCGGATCACCGCCGTCCTACCAGGCGCGGACGCGGTCGCCAGTGCCGCCAGGGAGATCGTCCTGGCCGAGGACGAGGTGCTGCTGCCGGGCCTGGTCGACTCCCACGTGCACGTCAACGAGCCCGGCCGCACCGAGTGGGAGGGCTTCGCCAGCGCCACGCGCGCCGCCGCGCTGGGCGGTGTGACCACGATCGTCGACATGCCGCTCAACAGTGTGCCCCCGACCACCACCGTGCACGGCCTGGACGTCAAGCGCTCCGTGGCGCGCGACCAGGTCGCGGTGGACGTCGGGTTCTGGGGCGGGGCCGTGCCCGAGAACTGCGCCCCCGGCGCCACCGAGGAGCTGCGGGCGCTGCACGAGCGGGGCGTGTACGGGTTCAAGGCGTTCCTGTCGCCGTCCGGCGTGGACGAGTTCGGGCACCTGTCGCCCGACCAGCTGCGCACGGCGGCGGCGGCGATCGGCGGGTTCGGCGGCCAGATCATCGTGCACGCCGAGGACCCCTCGGTCCTAGTCGGGGCGCCCGCCGCGTCGGGGCGCGAGTACGCGGCCTTCCTGGCCTCGCGCCCCGACGCGGCCGAGCACGAGGCGATCGCGCTGGTCATCGAGACCGCGCGCCGGACCGGTACCCGCGCGCACATCCTGCACCTGTCCAGCGCCTCGGCGCTGCCGCTGATCGCCCGAGCCCGTGCGGACGGCGTGCCGCTGACCGTGGAGACGTGTCCGCACTACCTGACCCTGGAGGCCGAGGCGATCCCCGCCGGGGCCACCCAGTTCAAGTGCTGTCCGCCGATCCGCGGCCACGCCAACCGCGACCTGCTGTGGCGGGCGCTGTCGGACGGTCTGATCGACTGCGTGGTCAGCGACCACTCGCCGAGCACACCGGACCTGAAGAACCTGGACACGGGGGACTTCGGCACGGCTTGGGGCGGGGTGTCCGGGCTCCAGGTGGGCTTCAGCGCGGTGTGGACCGAGGCGCGTCGGCGCGGGGTGCCGCTGGAGGACGTCGTGCGGTGGATGTCCTCCGGCCCGGCGCGGGTCGCCGGGGTCGAGGGCAAGGGCTCGATCGTCGGGGGAGGCGACGCGGACTTCGCGATCGTGGCCCCGGAGGAGACGCTGCACGTGGTCGCGCGGGACCTTCAGCACAGGAACCCGGTGAGCGCCTACGACGGAGCCGATCTGGTGGGCCGGGTGCGCCGCACGATCCTGCGCGGCGCCGACGTCGACCTGGAGGCCCCCGCCGGTCGGCTGTTGACCCGGGGCTGAGCTCCGGAGCCGGTACGGTCCCGGGGCGCGATCGCGCCCCGGGACCGTACCGTGCCGAGCGGCTCAGCCGCAGTAGGAGTCCTCCTCGCCGATGATGCGGTACGGGCAGTCGGCGTAGTCGAGCAGACGCAGGACCGCCTCACGGTTGCGCGCGGTCTCCCGGTCGATCACCGAGGACGGCGGGTAGAAGCCCCCGCCCCAGAAGCTGCTCGGATACATCTCGTAGGTGAAGTTGACGATCCGCTGGTCGCCCCACAGCCAGTCGTTGATCGTCCCGTCCGTCAGGTACAGGTCGCTGGACTGCTGCGGCGTGTACCCGTTGGCTTGGGCCATGTACGTGCCGAGTTCCTCGTGGGTGTCGTATCGTCACGGTTCATCCCGTTCGTGACTTCGCTGTAGGTGTAGCCGAACGGCCACAGGATCAGTTCGCTGTAGGTGTGGAAGTCGATCGCCGACGTGATCTGCTGCTCGCCGCCGACCACCCGGCTCCGGACGAAGTCGGCGACCTCCGACACCTCGGGGGCGGACTCGGGGGCGGTGCCGCGGTAGGTCTGGCTCGACGTGCTGCCCGACGAACCGCCGCAGCAGCCCCAGTTGTAGTCCCAGTTGCGGTTGAGGTCGGTGCCGACGTACGACGAACCCGAGTTGGGCTGCCGGTTCTTGCGCCAGTTGCGCCACGACGAGCCCGCCATGTCGTACTCGGCGCCGTCGGGGTTGACCATGGGCAGGATCCAGA
This sequence comes from Nocardiopsis sp. CNR-923, assembly GCF_001942255.1. Taxonomy (GTDB): domain Bacteria; phylum Actinomycetota; class Actinomycetes; order Streptosporangiales; family Streptosporangiaceae; genus Nocardiopsis. Next base: position 119,345 of record NZ_MKKC01000087.1, on the reverse strand, counting down.
TCTCCCGGTCGTCGACCAGGTCGGTGATCCTCGTGTCGGAGCCGTACTCGCTGGTGAGCAGCTCCATCAGGTAGACGGCCATCTCGACCGTCAGATGCTCGCGGGCGTGCTGCGAGTGCGTGAACAGGACTTCGGGCTCATCCTCGTCGGAGCCGACGTTGTCGCTGATCTTGATCGCGATCAGTTCGCGGCCCTGGTAGGAGTGCCCGTAGACGGACTGGGAGGCGATGTCCGGGTTCTGGGAGACCACCTGGTCCACGGCGTCGCGCAACTCGGAGTACGTGGTGTACCCGGGGTCGGGGGAGCGCAGCGTGGTGGGCGGGTCGAACTCGGTGACCTCGTACCCGAGGGCGTCGATGGTCCGGGCGGTCTCGATCGTCGCGGTGACGAGCACCGTGTCGGAGCCGATGTCGTCGATCGCCGCGCCGGCCGAGGCGATCTCGGTCCGTTCCTGAGCCGTCGACACTCCGCTGACCTCGTACAGGGCGGGGGCGTCGGCGGTCTGGGCGCTGGCGGGGCTGAGCAGCCCGAGGACGAGCGCTCCGGCGGCGAGGGGGGCGAGGATTCTTCGGGGGGTGGGGGAACGCATGACACGGCCTCCGGGGAGCGGGGGGTGAGGCGTCTGACTTTTGGCGTCATTGCTAAGGAATGCCGCAAAGCCTGTCAATCCGTCTAACGCAGCGTGTCGGTCGCGACGAAATGCCTGGTTTGGCCCCTTGGGCAGGTGGGGCCCGCTTCCCCGTGCCGCGGACGCGCACACGCCGTGGCCGGATGTGGCCACGGCGTGCACGGTGCGCACACAACGTACCTGACCGCACACGGCGCGCACGCGGGGGCCGCCCGAGCCCGCGCCGCCCAGCACGGGGGCGGGCAGGGCGGCCATCACCCCGTTCAGGATCGGGAACAGGCCGAGCGCCAGCAGGATGACACCGCCCGTCGCGACGACGAACCGGCTGCGGATTCCGGTGAGCGCCAGCAACCCGATGTTCTGGGCGAAGGAACTGGTCGGCGCGGTGTGGCGCGGCGTGGGGCGGGGACCCGGGACCCGGGGCCCGGCCGGACCGGTGAACGGGCCCCGGGAATCGTGGGATTCCTACACGAAGCCGGGGACGGCCTTCCAGGCGTCACCGGCGTCGGGAGCGTCGTCTCGCTCGACCGCGGCCTCGATCTTGCCGTAGGGGCGGTCGGCGGCGAAGAAGACCTCGTTCGGGTTGTCCAGGCCGAACGGCGACAGGTCCACCAGGAAGTGGTGGTTGTTCGGCATGGAGAACCTGATCTCGGCGACCTCGGGGTGCGTCTCCAGGACGGCCTTGCCCATCTCGTACAGCGTCTGCTGGAGGGCGAGGCTGTGCGTCTCGGCGAACGCCTCAAGGCAGGCGGCGCGGATCGAGGAGTAGAGCTTGTCGAACTCCAGGTCCGTGCCAACGTAGCGCCAGCGGGCGGTGACGTCCGTGGCGAGGATCCGGTCGTCCGTCTCCTGGAGGGTGGTGTACTTCGTCCTCGGGTAGCCGTGGAACTCGGACCCGGTGGACTTGAGGACGGTCAGGCCCTCGAAGCCGGATACCACCCACTCCCTGTCGCCGTCCTTGTTGACCACGGTGGTGCGGGTCTCCGCACCGCTGCGGGAGAAGGCGTGGTCGTGCGGGCCGTGCGAGGTGGCGATGCGCTCCCAGGAGTACTCCTGGATCTCCTGACGCGCGCCGTGCACGTACTCGTGCTCGTCGACGAAGTGACGCGCGAGCCCGAGCGCGAAGTCCTCGATGGCGCCGACGCCGCCCCACTCCTTGGCCTTGGCGTAGACGGTGTTCTTCTGGGTGTCGGTCGGCAGGCACGTGCTGTTGTCGCCGACGGTGTGGACGGTCTCCAGGTCGCCGCGCAGCTGCGAGGTGACGTTGACGTCCTTGATCCGGTGGACCGCGCTGTCGCGGTTGACGTGGACGAGGCGCACCTCGGCCTTGCCGTACTGGTTGTCTCCGAGTCGGATACCCATCAGGGCGTACTCCATCCCATGTGTGTACATGACGTCGTTTCGCGCCGGGCGTCGCGCGCCCGTGCGGTGCGCACGAGGGAGGACCGCTGTGGACATGCGGAAGGACCTGTCACGCACTCGAAGAGGTTCGTGGTCTGCGCTGGGGGATTCGGGTCGTGTCGTGCTCCTTCCTTGGCGGGCCCGGCCGGGGCCGGTCTAGGAACCCCGGTAGGTCGAGTAGGCGAACGGGCTCAGCAGGAGCGGCACGTGGTAGTGCGCGTCCTCGTCCGCGAGGTGGAAGACGATGGCGACCTCAGGGTAGAACCCCGTCTGGTCGGTGGCGGCGAAGTAGGCCGCCGTGTCGAAGACGACCCGGTAGTAGCCGGCGGCGAGTTGGTCGGGCCCCAGGTCGGGGACGCGCCCGTCGTCGTTGGTGCGGCCCTCGGCGACGGTCTTCCACGAGGTGCGCTCCGCGTCGGCGGCGGCCTCCAGGCGGACCGGGACGTCGCGGGCGGGGCGGCCCAGCGACGCGTCGAGGATGTGCGTGGTCACGTGGCTCATGCGGCGTCCAGGAGTTTGTCGAGTCGGAGTCCGGCGATCTTGCGCAGTTCCTCGGCGACCACCCGCAGTTCACCGGAGAGGTCGTTGTCGAGCCGTGCGACGAGGTCGGCCAGCAGTGCGCGGCTGGACCGGCCGCTGGCGCAGACCAGGTAGATCTGCCCGAACCGCTCCTCATACTCACCCTGGGCGAACTCGAAGATCCGCTGCACGCGCAGCGACGCGTCGTCGGTGTCGGCGGCGAACGCGGACTGCTCGCCGCGCGACCACCGCGCCTCGGTCCCCTTCCCCTCGGCCTTCTCCCCGATGCGGGGGTGGCGGGCCAGCGCGGAGGCGACCTCGTCCCCGGTGATCCCGCGGGCGTGTTCGTCGGCGAGTTCGGTGAGGGCGTCCCGGTCGGCGTAGGGCGCCTGCCCGGCCACGGCCTCGACCCAGCGGTCGATGTCGAGGACCTGGGCGAGTTCGGTGCGCAGGTCCTCCCGTGACAGGGCGTTCAGGCGCGCCAGACCCGGGTCGGCGACCCCGTCCGGCTCTCGCGCGTTGGTCTCGGGCATGTGTTCTCTCCCCGTGTCCGGTGTGCGGTCAGTCCCGTGAGGGGCCCTACCCCGCTCACGACACTCGGATGTTCCCACAGAGTCACCGGGCATTTTTCGTAGTGCAGAGGGTTGTTTCCGTATGACGGATGGAGGGACTCTAACTCCAGACCGTGTGATCTTGTCAACACTGGCAAGGGGGGATTGTGGAAAAAGTCCGGGTTTCGTACTCCCGCACGAAGATCTGGCGATCTTCCCGGCGGAAGGCGCGGGTCGGATGGGGTGGGCGGGGCCCGTGGGCGGGTTCGCGGCGGGCGTCGGCGGTCTGGAGTGGCTCGGGTGGTTGACAAGGTCACGCTGGGAGCGCACACTCTGATTATTCCTTCAAGTGAAAACTACTTTCCGCATCGCGGAATACAGGGTGACGGAGGTCAGGCATGAGCCACGCGCTGGGCTACACGGTGAACTGCTCGCTGCTGTTCACCGAGCTCCCCATCAACGAACGTCCCAGGGCCGCCCGTGACGCGGGCTTCCATGCGGTGGAGTTCTGGTGGCCGTTCGAGAGCGCGACGCCCGTGCAGGACGAGATCGACGCCTTCGTCCGCGCGATCGACGACGCCGGTGTCCGGCTGAGCGGCCTCAACTTCTTCGCCGGGGCCCTTCCCGGCCCCGACCGCGGCGTCCTGTCCCAGCCCTCCCGCAGCGGCGAGTTCCAAGCCAACATCGAGGTCGTCGCGCGCATCGCCGAACGCACCGGCACCACCGGCTTCAACGCCCTCTACGGCCTGCGCCAGCAGGGCGTCGACCCGGCCGAGCAGGACCGTATCGCCCTGGAGAACACGGTCGCCGCCGCGAACGCGGTGGCCAAGGTCGGCGGAACCGTGCTCGTCGAGCCGATCAGCGGCTCCGAGGACTACCCGCTCAAGACCGCCGCCGACGCCCTCGCGTTCGTGGCCGAGGCCAGGCAGGCCGGGGCCGCCAACGTGGCGCTCCTCGCCGACTTCTTCCACCTGGCGGTCAACGGCGACGACGTGGCCGCGGTCGTGCGGGACCACGCGGCCGACTTCGGCCACATCCAGATCGCCGACGCCCCCGGCCGGGGCGAGCCCGGAACCGGGTCGCTGCCCCTCGACGAACTCCTCACCGAGGCCGAGACCCGCGGCTACCGCGGCCTGGTCGGTCTGGAGTACAAGCCGACCGTGCCCTCCGCCGAGAGCTTCGGCTGGCTGAACCGCTGACCACCGCGCCCCGGACGGGCGGCCGCCGCACGCGGTGACCGCCGCCGGCCGTCCGCCCCGCACGCCCTCGGGGCGGGCGGCCGCACCACCCGGACGCGATCGACACACCCGCAGACGACAGACCACGAAAGGGGCGGACATGCCCGCCAACAGCGACATCGCCTTCATCGGACTCGGGATCATGGGCCTGCCCATGGCCACCAACCTGGTCAGGGCCGGGTACGGCGTCACCGGCTACAACCTGGACCAGGCCGCGATCGACAAGCTCGTCGCGGCCGGCGGCAGGGGCGCGGGCAGCATCGCCGAGGCCGTGGCCGACGCCGACGTCGTCATCACGATGGTCCCGGACTCCCCGCACGTGGAGGAGGTCCTCACCGGCGAGGGCGGCGTCTACGACAACGCCAAGGCCGGCGCCCTGGTCATCGACATGAGCAGCATCCGCCCGGACGTCACCCGGGCCCTCGCCGAGACCGGCGCCGAGCGCGGCTTCCGCGTCCTGGACGCCCCGGTCTCCGGCGGTGAGGCGGGCGCGTGGAGGCCAAGCTGTCCATCATGGTCGGCGGTCAGCAGGAGGACTTCGACACGGCCAAGCCGATCTTCGACGTCCTCGGCACCACCCCGGTCCTGGTCGGCCCCAACGGCGCCGGTCAGACCGTCAAGGCCGCCAACCAGCTCATCGTCGCGGGCAACATCCAGCTCGTGGCCGAGGCCCTCGTCTTCCTGGAGGCGCACGGCGTCGACACCGAGGCGGGCCTGGAGGTCCTCGGCGGCGGACTCGCGGGCAGCACCGTGATGGCGCGCAAGGGAGAGGCCATGCGCAAGCGCGAGTTCCAGCCGGGCTTCCGGATCGCGCTGCACGACAAGGACATGAAGATCGTGACCACCGCCGCCCGTGAGGCCGGCGTGGCGATTCCGCTGGGAGCCCAGGTGGCCCAGTTCGTCGGCGCCCTCAAGCACCAGGGCCACGGCGGGCTCGACCACTCCGCGCTGCTGAAGATCGTCGAGCAGCTCTCCGGCCGCACCGAGTAATCGGCCACCTGGCAGTGGCCTTCCGCCGGCGGTACCGGCCTGCCGTACCCACGTCTTACGTGTGATCCGCGTGGCTGACGGCGGCCTCGGGTGTTGGCCGCACCCTGGGTCCCGCCGGCGGAATCCGTCAACCCCCCTAGCACTGAAGGGTTCGCTCCACATGGTACAGATGCCCGCGATGAACGCCGTCGTCGAGGTCCTCAAGGACGAAGGCGTGGACACCGCCTTCGGCTGCCCCGGCGCCGCCATCCTGCCGCTCTACAAGGCGATGGAGGAGGTGGGCGGTATCGAGCACCTGACCGTCCGCCACGAGGAGGGCGCCACCCACATGGCGGACGGGTGGTCGCGCACCACCGGCAGAGTGGGTGTCGCCATCGGCACCTCCGGTCCCGCCGGCACCAACATGATCACCGGTCTGTACACGGCGATGGCGGACTCCGTTCCGATCGTCTGCATCACCGGTCAGGCCATGACGTCCCTGCTGGACAAGGAGGGCTTCCAGGCGGTCGACATCGTCGAGATAGCCAAGCCCGTCACCAAGTGGGCCGTGCAGATCAGGGAGGCGGCCACCGCCCCCTGGATCTTCCGCGAGGCCTTCCGCGTCGCCCAGGAGGGTCGTCCCGGCCCCGTCCTGATCGACATCCCGCTGGACGTCGCCAAGCAGGTCATCGAGTACGACCCGTCCATCGACGCCCCGCTGAGGATCAACGTCGTCGAGCCGCACCAGCCGCGCGTCGAGCGCGCCCTGGACATGCTGTTGGCCGCCGAGCGCCCGCTGCTGCTCGCCGGCGGCGGTGTGATCCTGTCCGAGGCCTCCGAGGAGCTCAGGGAACTCGCCGAGTACCTCAACGTCCCCGTCCAGGTCACACTCATGGGCAAGGGCTCCTTCGACGAGGACAGCCCGCTGTACTCCGGTATGACCGGTGTCCAGACCTCCCAGCGCTACGGCAACGCCTCCTTCCTGGAGTCGGACCTGGTCCTGGCGGTCGGCGCGCGTTTCGGCGACCGCCACACCGGACAGATCGACGTCTACCGGGGTGACCGCGCGTTCATCCACGTCGACATCGAGCCCACCCAGATCGGCAGGGTCTTCGAGCCGGACCTGGGTGTGGTCTCCGACGCCAGGCTGTTCCTGTCCGCGCTCCTGGAGACCGCCAAGCTCGGGGCAGGAAGGCCGAGGTCCAGCCGTGGGTGGACCGCGTGAACGAACTCAGGCGGACGTTGACCCGCCGCGAGGACTTCGACACCGTGCCGATCAAGGCGCCGCGCGTCTACAAGGAGATCAACGAGGTCTTCGACGCCGACACCTACTTCGTCACCGCGATCGGCCTCTACCAGATCTGGGGCGGCCAGCACCAGAAGGCCTACAAGCCGCGCCACTACCAGATCTGCGGTCAGGCGGGCCCGCTGGGCTGGGAGATCCCGGCCGCCATCGGCGTCAAGAAGGCGCTCAAGAACACCGAGCCGGACGCCGAGGTCGTCGGCATCGTCGGCGACTACGGCTTCCAGTACATGGTGGAGGAGCTGGCCGTCGCCGCGCAGTACGACGTCCCCTACGTGATCATCATGATCAACAACGAGTACCTGGGCCTCATCCGCCAGGCCTCGCTCCCGTACGAGATGAACTACCAGGTCGACATCCACTACGACGAGTTCGGCACCGACAACGTCAAGATCATGGAGGCCTACGGCTGCTCCGGCCGCCGGGTCGCCGACCCGAACGAGATCCGGGACGCCCTGGAATGGGCGCGCAAGGAGGCCAAGGCCACCTCGCGTCCGGTTCTGGTCGAGATCATGATCGAGCGCGAGGCCAACACGCCGCACGGCCCCGCCATCGACGCGGTCAAGGAGTTCGAGCCTCTCCCCGGGGCGTAGCCGGTCAGGGGATCGGCTTCCCTCGGGGACGCCCCAGGGGAACAAATCGACAGGCGTCGCGGTCGTAGTGAACGGTTACGGCCGCGACGCCGCCCTTCTCACGCGGTGCCACCGTTTCCCTGTCGGAGGAGAAGCAGGTCACGCGCATCGTGTCCCAGAATGTGGACGTCGAGTACCAGAATTCCGGAGCACTCTGCTAGCGTGTCGGTCACTATGCTGCGCGAGCTGCTTCTCCTTAGCGGCCGCGGCGGGGGTCGTTAGACGGTCGGCTCCCTCGCCGCGGGACTTCGGCTTGCCATGGTCGGCCACTGACCACACGCCAGCAGATCCTTCAGGAGACACCCGATGGTGCCGCAGCAGCAGCCCAGCTCCATGCCCTTTCAGCGTTACCAGCCCTTCACCCCGGTCGACCTGCCCGACCGGACCTGGCCGTCCAAGACGATCACCGAGGCGCCCCGGTGGCTGTCCACCGACCTGCGCGACGGCAACCAGTCGCTGATCGAGCCGATGGACAACGTGCGCAAGCGCGAAATGTTCGAACTGCTGGTCACGATGGGCTACAAGGAGATCGAGGTCGGCTTCCCCGCCGCCAGCCAGACCGACTTCGACTTCGTACGGTCGCTGATCGAGGGCGACATGATCCCCGACGACGTCCAGATCTCCGTGCTGACCCAGGCCCGCGAGGACCTGATCGAGCGCACCGTGCAGAGCCTGGTCGGGGCCAGGCGCTGCACCGTCCACCTGTACAACGCCACCGCCCCGACCTTCCGTCGCGTGGTCTTCCGTGTCGACCGCGAGCAGTGCACGAACATCGCCGTCGAGGGCACCCGGCACGTCATGCGCTTCGCCGAGCAGTACCTGGGCGAGACCGAGTACTTCGGTTACGAGTACTCGCCCGAGATCTTCGTCGACACCGAGATGGACTTCGCCCTGGAGGTCTGCGAGGCCGTCATGGACGTCTGGCGGCCGGGGCCGGGCCGCGAGATCATCCTGAACCTGCCCGCCACGGTCGAGCGCGCCACCCCCAACGTCTACGCCGACCAGATCGAGTGGATGAGCCGCAACCTGAGCCGTCGCGAGCACGTGGTGGTGTCGGTCCACCCGCACAACGACCGCGGCACCGGCGTGGCCTCCGCCGAGCTGGCCGTCATGGCCGGGGCGGACCGCGTGGAGGGCTGCCTGTTCGGGCACGGCGAGCGCACCGGCAACGTCTGCCTGGTGACCCTGGGCCTGAACCTGTTCAGCCAGGGCGTGGACCCCAGGATCGACTTCTCCCAGATCGACGAGATCCGCCGCACGGTCGAGCACTGCACGCAGCTGCCCGTCGCCCCGCGCCACCCCTACGGCGGCGACCTGGTCTACACCGCCTTCTCCGGCTCCCACCAGGACGCCATCAAGAAGGGCTTCACCGCCCTGGAGGCCGAGGCCGCCGCGGCCGGGACCCCGGTCGACGAGTACGCGTGGGACGTGCCCTACCTGCCCATCGACCCCAAGGACGTGGGCCGCAACTACGAGGCGGTCATCCGCGTCAACAGCCAGTCCGGCAAGGGCGGCGTCTCCTACATCATGCAGCGCGACCACTCGCTGGACATGCCGCGCCGCCTGCAGATCGAGTTCTCCCGGGTGGTCCAGGAGCACACCGACGCCGAGGGCGGCGAGTTCTCCGCCGAGCGCATCTGGGAGATCTTCTCCCACACCTACCTGGCCGAGTCCGGGCCCGTCGCGGTCCTGGCGCACCGGTCCACCACGGCCGAGGACGGCACCTACCGGATCGAGGCCGACGCCCGCGTCAACGGCGAGATCCGGGAGCTGACCGGCACCGGCAACGGCCCGATCTCGGCGTTCTGCGACGCCCTGACCGACGTCGACGTCAAGGTGCGCGTGATGGACTACGTCGAGCACTCCCTGGGCGGTGACGGCGACGCCCGGGCCGCCGCCTACGTGGAGGCCGAGATCGACGGGACCGTGGTGTGGGGCGTGGGCATCCACAACAGCATCACCACGGCGTCCCTGAAGGCCGTGTGCGGCGCGATCGCCCGCGCCTGACCCGCCGCCGCGCGCACGCGAACGGGACGCACCCCCAGGGGCGTGTCCCGTTCGCCGCGGACGCGGCTACACGAAGCCGAAGACCTGGGTCCAGGCGTTGCCCGACTCGCCGACTCCGATGGCGACGAGGTCGCAGTTGAGGATGTTGGCGCGGTGCCCCGGGCTGTTCATCCAGGCGTTCATCACCTGCTCGGCGCTGGTCTGGCCCTTGGCGACGTTCTCCGCGCCCACCGAGTCGTACCCGTGGCGCGAGGCCCGGTCGCCCGGCCCATCGCCCTCGGGGCTGTCGTGCGACATGTAGTCGCGGGCGTCCATGTCCTCGCTGTGGTCCTGGGCGGCTGCCGTCAGCCGGTCGTCGACGCGCAGGGAGCCGCATCCGGCCTCGGCCCGCTCGGCGTTGACCAACTGCACGACCTGGTCGACCTTGGGGCCGCCCACCGGGGTGTCCGGGGAGCCGCTCCCACCGCCGCTTCCGCCACCGCTTCCGCCACCGGAACCGCCCGATCCGCCCCCGGACCCGCGGCCGTCCGCCTCGGTGTCCTCGGCGCGGGCGTCGGAGGCCGTGGCGCGCGCGGTCGCGGGCTCGTCGGAGCCGGCCCGCCCCTCCTCCCCCGACCCCCTTCTCGGGGTCTCGAAGAAGTCGTCGTCGGCCACGGTGGAGGGAACCGCGGAGTCGTCGGCCACGGCGTCGCCGATCTGGCCGGCGGTGGAGGCGTCGCTGGTCGAGCTCAGCGGGTTGATCTGGTCGCCCAGGTCGGTGACCAGCAGGGTTCCGGCGAGGGTCAGGCCGACGGGGATTGCAGCCAGACCCGCCACCAGCGGCAACGGGCGGCGTCGCCCGCCGCGCCCCGAGCTCCCTTCGTGAGCGTTCGCCCTACGTTTGCCTCGGCGGCCTCGTGCCATGTCGCTGTACCTTCCGTGCGGGTGCGGATGGGGGGTGACCACGTCACGTCGGGACGGTCACCGGGGGATCCCCTCGGCCGCTCCTGTGCGTGTGTGCGGCCGGGTGGCTCCGCGTCTCGGGGCGGCCCGGTCCTTCGTCTGGACACCGGGCGCCGCTCTCGGGCGTGGGGAGCCCGGCGCGGAGCACTTAGCGCGTGAGAGTAGAGCAAATGTCTCAAAAAGGGAATCCAAATCATAATAAAGCTGGTCATGGCGGTCCTCCCAGCGCGGCCGGATGTGCGGAGTGACGGTCGGATCCGTGACAATGGAGGGGTGAGTCTCTATCGCGACGAGGGTGTCGTCCTGCGCAACCAGAAACTGGGCGAGGCCGACCGCATCGTCACCCTGCTGACCCGGCGCACCGGTCTGGTCCGCGCCGTCGGCAAGGGGGTGCGCCGCACCAAGTCGCGTTTCGGCGCCCGGCTCGAACCGTGCACCCACGTCGACGTGCAGCTCTACACGGGCCGCACGCTGGACGTGATCACCCAGGCCGAGACCGTGCGCTCCTACGGTGAGGCGGTCGTGCACGACTACGCCCGCTACACCGCGGCCACCGCGATGCTGGAGACCGCCGAGAAGATCGTCGCCGTGGAGAAGGACCCGGCCCTGCGCCAGTTCCTCCTGCTCGTCGGAGCCCTGCGCGTCCTGGGCGAGGGATCGCACGACGCCCGGTTGGTCCTGGACGCCTACCTGCTCCGGTCGTTGGCCGTGGCCGGGTACGCCCCGGCCCTGGGTGAGTGCGCCCGCTGCGGCAGTCGGGGGGAGCACCGCGCGTTCGCGGTCCACGCCGGAGGTATGGTCTGCTCGGTGTGCCGTCCCCACGGCGCCGTGCACCCGTCCGCCGAGACGCTGCGCCTGATGACGGCACTGATCGAGGGCGACTGGGACAGCGCGGACGCCAGCGGGGGAGGGCATCGGTCCGAGTGCAGCGGGTTGGTCGCGGCCTACCTGCAGTGGCACCTGGAGAACGGAATCCGATCACTGCGGCACGTGGAGCGTTCTTGAGTCTGTTCAGCTTCGACACCGGAAACCGGCGGGAGTACACCGAGCCCGTCCCGCACCCGAGCGGGGCGCGCCCGCCGGAGTTGCCCGCGGACCTGGTGCCCCGGCACGTGGCCGTGGTCATGGACGGCAACGGGCGCTGGGCCAAGGAGCGCGGCCTGCCCCGGACCGAGGGGCACAAGGCGGGGGAGTCCTCCCTGTTCGACGTCATCGAGGGCGCTCTGGAGCTGGGCATCCCCCACCTGTCCGCCTACGCGTTCTCCACGGAGAACTGGAAGCGCTCGCCCGACGAGGTGCGCTTCCTGATGGGCTTCAGCCGCGACACCATCCGCCGCCGCCGTGACGAACTGCACGCCCGCGGCGTCCGCGTGAGGTGGGCAGGGCGTTCCGGGCGGCTGTGGAAGAGCGTCGTCAAGGAACTCCAGGAGGCTGAGGAGATGACGCGGGACAACACCCGGCTCACCCTCCAGTTCTGTGTGAACTACGGCGGCCGCGCCGAGATCACCGACGCCGCGCGCGCGCTCGCCCGCAAGGCGGCCGACGGCCGGATCTCCCCGGACAAGATCAGCGAGGACGCCATCGCGCGGGAGCTGTACGCGCCGGAGGTCCCCGACGTCGACCTGTTCGTGCGCTCGTCCGGTGAGCAGCGGACCTCCAACTTCCTGTTGTGGCAGTCCGCGTACGCCGAGTTCGTCTTTCTGGACACGCTCTGGCCCGACTTCGACCGCCGCGACCTGTGGCGCGCCTGCGAGATGTTCGCCGGCCGCGACCGCCGCTACGGCGGCGCAGTGCCCAACCCGGTTCCGGGGAAGTCCCAGTGACCGCCGCGACGGGGGCGGACGGCGCCCGGCTCGTGCGTCCCGACATGTCCTACGTCGCGGTGGGCGACAGCTTCACCGAGGGCGTGGGCGATCCCTACCCGGGCGGGGGCTACCGGGGCTGGGCCGACCGCCTGGCCGACCACCTCGCCGACCACGTCGGGCAGGTGCGCTACGCCAACCTGGCCGTGCGCGGAAAGCTCATGCGCCAGATCATCACCGACCAGTTGCCCGTGGCGCTGGACATGGCGCCGGACCTGGTCAGTCTGTGCGCGGGCGGCAACGACCTGCTGCGTCCCGGCGGCGACCCCGAACGCCTGGCCCGGATCCTCGACCACGCCGTGGGGCGGTTGCGCGCGGCGGGGAGCCAGGTGGTGCTGTTCACCGGGGTCAACATCAGCACCGGCTTCATGCGCGGCGCCATCGGGCTGTTCGCCCGTTACCACATGACGTCCGGGCGATCGCCGACGCCCATGGCTGCCTGCTCGTCGACCAGTGGCCGATGCGGGCCCTCACCCACCCGGCGCCTGGGACGCCGACCGCCTGCACATGTCCTCGGAGGGACACCGCAGGCTGGCGCTGCGCGTCGCCGAGGTGGTCGGGGTGCCCACAGAGCGGCGTTGGGACGAGCCGTGGCCGGACCGGGAGCCGGTCAGCTGGCCCCAGGCGCGCAGGGAGGACCTGGCCTGGGTCCGGGAGTCGCTGGTGCCCTGGGTCGGCCGCCGTCTGACCGGGCGCTCCTCCGGCGACGCCGTCACCGCCAAGCGGCCCACCCTGGAGCCGTGCCGCCGCTCCGACCGCGCGGAGTAGCCCGCCACGCGGTCGGGACCGCGCGATGGGCGGCACGCGTCGCGGTCCCGGTGATACTCGACTCGGGTGTGTTCCGTGGACGCCGCCCGCCGCGCCGCAGGGCGGGTGTCCGGGGAACACGCCCTACGCCCGCGAGGATGCGCGCACCGGGTGTCTCCAGGTGTCTCCAGTTCTGGACGCGTGGGGACTCCGGCCGGCGCCAGGTTCGGGAGGCGTTCACCCGACCCCGGACGCGGGCGTCACGAACGCGCGCATTCCGCGCAGGTCCCGAAGACCTCGACGGTGTGCGTCACTCCGGTGAACCCGTGCCGGGCACCCACCTCGGCCGCCCACTCCTCCACCGCCGGCCCCTCGATCTCCACCGCCGTCGAGCACTTCCTGCACACGAGGTGGTGGTGGTGCGCCTCGCTGTCGCACGCCCGGTAGACGGCCTCGCCGTCGTCGGTGCGCAGCACGTCCACCTCACCGGAGTCGCTCAGCGCCTGGAGGGCACGGTAGACGGTGGTCAGGCCGATCTTGGAACCCCCGGCGCGCAGGTCCGCGTACAGGTCCTGGGCACTGCGGAAACCGGTGCACCCGGTCAGCGCCTGTCGGACCGTCTCACGACGTGTGCTCATTGCTTCACCCTCCCCCGGTCGGTCTGGGGCATCGTACCGGCCGAGTCGGCCCCCTCGGGTCCCCGGGCGGCCGAGGCGCGCCTGCGCGCCCGGCGGCCGAGGAGCCCCCCGACGGCCACCGCCGCGCAGAACGCCGCCAACGCCAGGACCACGATCGTGGCGCCGGGCGCCAGGTCGGCGTAGAAGGCCGTGGTCAGCCCGCCCAGCGAGGAGACCAGGCCGATCGCCACGGCCAGGGCCATGGTCACCCGGAAGCTCCGGGTCAGTTGCTGCGCGGCGGCCACCGGCACGATCAGCAGCGCGCTGACCATGAGCACGCCCACCACGCGCATGGCGATGACCACGGTCAGCGCGGCCGTCACCGCGAGCAGGATGCTCAGGAACCGCACCGGCAGGCCGTGCGCGCGGGCCACCTCCTCGTCCTGGCACAGCACGAACAGCTCACGGCCGAAGAGCGCGACGACCGCGACCACACCCACGGCCAGCGCGCCGACGAACCACAGGTCCCGCGGTTCGACGGTGCTCACGGAACCGAAGAGGTAGGAGGTCAGTGTGGCGTTGTTCGCGCCCGGGGTGAGGTTGATCAGCAGCACACCGCCCGCGATCCCGCCGTAGAAGAGCAGCGCCAGCGCCACCTCGCCGCTGGCCCGGGTCCGCACGCGCACCAGTTCCATGACGATGGCCCCCAGCGTCGCCACGACGGCCGCGGTGAGCACGGGGGAGGTGCTGGTGAGCAGCCCCAGGGCGACGCCGGTGAGGGCGACGTGGCCGATGCCGTCGCCCAGCAGCGCCAGGCGGCGCTGGACGAGGAACGTGCCGACGATCGGTGTGACCAGACCCACGAGCACGGCGGCGATCAGCGCGCGCCGCATGAACTCGTACTGGAGCAGTTCAGTCACGTCCTGGCACCTCCAGTCGGATCAGGTCCGCGGGAGCGACGTCCGTGGCGGCCGCCGTGCGGGGGTCGGGGTCGTTGGGGTCGGGGTGGGGGTGCTGGTGCTCGTGGCCCGGGCGCGCGCACGCGCCGGTGGCGGCGGGGGCCCGGCCGTCGTGGACGACGCGTCCGTGCCCGAGGACGACGGCGCGTTCGATGACCTCCTCCAACGGGCCCAGTTCGTGCAGGACCAGCACCACGGTGGATCCCCGGTCGCGCAGGTGCGCGATGGTCCGGGCGAGCGCGTGCTGGTTGTCCGTGTCCACACCCGCCATCGGCTCGTCCATGACGAAGGTGTCCGGGCGACCGGCCAGGGCACGGGCGATGAGCACGCGCTGCTGCTGCCCGCCGGAGAGTTCGCGCACGGAGTCGCGGGCGCGTCCGGCCAGGCCCACGGCCTCCAGGGCCTCGTGCACGGCGGCGCGGTCGGAGCGGCTCGGGAACGGGGACAGACGGCCGCGCGAGGCGACCTGCCCGGAGGCGACGATCTCTCCCACGGTCGCGGGGACGGCGCCGCCGGCGGTGAGCCGCTGCGGGACGTAGCCGATCCGGTTCCAGGCGCGGAAGCGGCGCAGCGGGCGCCCGTGCACCCGGATCTCGCCGGCGGAGAGCGGCACGATGCCGAGCAGCGCGCGCATGAGCGTCGACTTGCCCGAGCCGTTGGGCCCCAGGACGGCCGTGGTCTGGCCCGCGTGCAGGTCGAGGCTGAGCCCGTCGAGGACCGGGGCCGCGTCGTAGGCGACGCGGGCGCGAGGACCTGGAAAGCGGGAGGGACGTCCGGGGAGCGTTGCCCGTCCCGGGTGCACTGGTTTGACACGGTGCCAGTATGGAGAAAATGAAAATGATTGTCAAAAAGGGGGCGAGATGCCGCCCCGGCGAAGTCACCGCGAGCGGCGTGCTTCTCAGAACCCGAGCAGCCGGGCGGCGGCCAGCACCGCCACCACCACGGCCATGAGCACGCGTGGGGCCCGCTGCCGGGAGTGCAGGGACGGCCACGCCAGATAGGCCAGCCACAGCAGGAACACGAGTACCAGGAGCAGGCACGGGGCGCCGATCCACCACGGGGCCGTCAGGCCCGCGATGAACAGCACGCCCAGCACCAGCGGCGGCAGCCAACGGGGGCACTGGTACAGCCACACCAGCGGTACCGCGCTGCGCGCCTCGACCGCCTGGCGCAACCGGCCCGCGCCCGGGGTCTGGAGGGAGTCGCCGTCGGGCAGGGGGCGTCCGGTGTCGCGCCGCCGTTCCTCGCCGTGTTCGGGGGAGACCATCGCCGTGCTTTCCTCGTTCCCGTGGAGGCCCGCGGGCCGGTACGGCGGCCCGGTGCTCCGACCCGCCGTCACACCGTGGGACACGGTGCCCCGGCGCCTGTGATACCCGCTTCCGTCCGACCCTAGTGCAGGCCCCCGGCGCGGTGGCGGGATACCGCCGCTCCCCGGTCGTCGCGCGCCCTTCCCGCGGCACCGCCGCTCCCACGAGCGGCAAGCCCCGACACGGGGGCGGTGATGGTCTGGATACGGCTGGTAGTCGTCTGACAGAGTGGCCCGTGTCAGCCGGTGCCCGCCCGTCGCCCGCCGCAGCGAACCCTCCGGAGCGTGTCTACTTCCGTGCCCGAACCCACCGTCATCGTGACGTTCGACGTCACCGAGCCGCACCTGCGGCACTGCCTCGACTCCCTGTCGCGCCAACGCGACGGGGACCGCACCGGTGCGGCGGCCGAGCCCCGCCCGGACGTCGACCTCCAGATCGTCCTCGTCGCGGTGCGCGGAGGGCACGGCGACCGCCCCGGCCACGCGCACGCCCGGAGCGAGAACGACCCGTTCGAAGACGACGGAGCCGAGGGCACCGACACCGACGCCGTCACACGGCGGGAGGACGGCGGCGACGGCAACGACGAGTTCGTCGAGTCCGCCCGCGAGGACGCTCTCGCCACCGCCGCCGCCTTCGCGGCCTCCCCGCCGCCCGGGGTCACGGCCACCCTCCTCGCCGACCCCCCAGCCGGCGACCCGGCCGCCGCCCGCGCGCGCGGCGCCGCCGCGGCCACCGGCACGCACCTGCTCTTCCTCGACGGCGCTGACGCGCTGACCGGATACGCGCTGGCCTACCTGGCACGCGCCGCCGCCGACACCGGGTCCGACCTCGTCGTCGGCAACGCCTACCGGTTCAACGAGCTCGGCGCCGCCCCGTCCAAAGCCCACCGCAGGTACGGGACGCGTCCCCGCCGGGCCGAGGACCCCCGCTCGCTCCCCGCGCTGGTCTCGGACCGCACCGTGGGCGACAAGCTCTGGCGCAGGGAGTTCTGGGAGTCCCTGCCCGACCGGGGACTGGCCCCCGAGGACGCCGACCTCGGCCTGTGCCGCGCCGTCCTGTCCGCCCGCGCGGTCGACGTCCTGCCCGCACCGGTCCTGCTCGTCCGCGAACGCGAGCGCGCCCCGATCCCGCTGGACGCCGACGTCCTGACCCGCCGCCTCACCGCGATGCGCCAACTGGCCGAGACCCTGCCCGCCGCCGACCGCGACCTGTGGGACCGTGCCCTCCTCCAGGGCGAGCTGCACCAGTTGGTGATGCGCGTGGACGATGCCGAGCCCCCGGCGCGCACGGCGATCGTCGCGCTGCTCGCCTCTCTCCTCGACCACGTCTCGCCCGACGTCGTCAAGGGGCTGTGCGCCCTGCACCGGCTCCTGTACCACCTGGTGCGCCGTGGGCGCGTGGACGATCTGGTCGAGGTGGTCACCTTCGCGCGCAGCGTCGAGCTCAGGAAGGCCGACGTCGTCCGGCGCGGCCTGGGCTACTACGCCCGCTACCCGTTCTTCGAGTCCGAGGATCCGGCCAGGGCCGTGCCCCGCGAGGTGTACCGCCTCGACGACGAGCTCAAGGTGCGGCAGAAGACCGAGGCCATCTCCTGGAAGGACGGCCGCCTGCACGTCAGCGGCCGGGTCGGCATCCGTCACCTGCGCGCCGGCAGGCGGTGGCAGCAGCACGTCGTCGCCTTCGCGGTCGACACGGGCACCCGCCGCCGCGTCCGCCTGCCCGTGCGCACGCGTCTGGCCGCGGAGTACCGCCTGCCCGACGTCGCCGACGCCGCCCGCCACGACTACGGCGGCTTCACCGTCGTCCTGGACCCCCGCAGGCTCCGCGCCGGGGGCCGCTGGGAACCCGGCGAGTGGAAGGTGGAGCTGGTCGTCCTCAACCGGTGGCTGGCGCGCCGCCGCATCGTCGCCGGACCGGTCCCCGGGCCGCCCGAGCGCCCCGGCTACCACCAGGTGGACGCGGACGTGTGGATCCGGCCGCACTGGAACCACGACCGCCAACTCGTGGTCGGCGTGAACCCGGTGCGCGCCCGGATCAGCGGCCACCGGTTCGACGCCCACCGCGGTGAGCTGGAGCTGAACGGCGACCTGGTCTGCGCGCTCGCCGCCGGGGCAGACCGCCTGCGCCTGGTCCGCCGACCGGGCACGGCCGTGCTCACCTACCCCGTCACCGTCCACGGCGGTCGCTTCACCGTCCGGGTCGGCGCCGACGAGCTGTTCGACCGCGCCGTCAGCGAGTGCGGCGGCGCGATCCGCCAGGAGGAGTGGGAGGCGCACCTGCTCACCCCGGCCGGGGAGACGGTGCCCGTCGTCCTGCCCGACCAGGTGGCCACCGCCGTCTACGCCTCCGAGGGCACCCACCGGGAACTCGTCGTCCAGCGCACCGCGACCGGCTTCGTCGCGCTGCGCGCCGGACACGCCCGGCCCATGGTCGCCGCCGCCCGTTGGGAGGGGCGCGTCCTGGTTCTGGAGGGCGAGTTCACGGCCGGCTCTCCCCTGCGGATCGTGGCCAGGGCGCGCGGTCGCGACGAGGAGCACGAGTTCCGGTTGGAACGGACCGGGTCCCGCTTCAAGGCGCGCCTCTCCCCGGCCGACGTCGCCACACTCTCCGGCGACCTGTCCCTGCCCGCCGGGTCCTACCAGCTGTGGGGCAGGGTCGCCGACGCAGGCGCCGACCAGGGCGCAGCCACGGACGTGCGGGTGGAGTTCACCGACACCCTCACCGCCGAGATGCCGATACGGATGGAGACCGACGAGCGCGGCTACACCCTCGCCTGCCAGGGCCATGGAACCCCCGTGCTGCGGGTGGGCAGCGACCTGCGCCCGGCCGAGCGCGGCGCCTTCGCCCAGCGACGGCTGCGCGAGACGTTCTACCCCGCCCAGCGGAACGAGCCGGTCTCCGAGGGCGTCCTCTTCGACACCTACACCGGCCGCCAGTTCTCCGACAGCCCCCGGAGCGTCTACGCCGAACTGCGCCGTCGCGAGCGGTGGGCGCACTACCCGATGTCCTGGCTGGTCGCCGACGGCCAGGTGAACCTGCCCGAGGACCTGTCACCGGTGCGGCTCCGGGGCCGCGAGTACTACGAGGCGCTCGCGCGCAGCCGCTACCTGGTGACCAACTCCCGCGAGCCCGCCTGGTTCCACCGCCGCCCCGACCAGGTGGTCGTGCAGACCTGGCACGGGTCAATGCTCAAGCGCATCGGCTTCGACGTGGAGACGTCCGGGGCAAGTCGCGCGACTACTTCGACAAGCTCGCGTGGGAGACCCGGCAGTGGGACTACCTCGTCTCGCCCAGCCCGTGGGCGACGCCGATCCTGCGCAGCGCGTTCCGGTTCGAGGGCGAGATCCTGGAGACCGGCTACCCGCGCAACGACGTCTTCCACTCCCCCGACAGGGAGCGGATCGCCGAGCGCACGCGCCGCCGCCTCGGCCTGCCCGAGGGCAGGCGGGTCGTGCTGTACGCGCCCACCTGGCGCGACGACAAGTACTACACCCGCGGCAAGCACAAACTGGACCTGCACCTGGACCTGCGTCGGATGCACGGCAAGCTCGGCGACGACCACGTGCTGCTGGTGCGGCGGCACCCGCGCGTGGTCGACAGCGTGCCGGTCGTGGGCGAGGACTTCGTCCACGACGTGTCGCTGTACCCGGAGATCATGGAGCTGTTCCTCATCACCGACGTGCTCGTCACGGACTACTCGTCGATGATGTTCGACTTCGCCAACACCGGCCGCCCGATGCTCTTCTTCACCTACGACCTGGAGAGCTACCGCGACAACCTGCGCGGGTTCTACCTCGACTTCGAGGAGACCGCCCCCGGGCCGCTGCTGACCGGTTCCGACGACGTCATCGGCGCGCTGCTGGACATCGACGAGGTCGCCGAGCGGCACGCCGGGGCCTACCGGGCCTTCGTCGACCAGTTCTGTCCGCTGGACGACGGCCAGGCGGCCGCGCGCGTGGTGGACCGGGTCTTCGGCGGGTCCTGACCCGTGTGTCCCGACCGGCCGGCGCCCCGGGGCCCGTTCCGGGGCGCGGCGCGTGCACGGTCTCCCGTGCGGTTGAATGGCGGCGTGATCGTCATCACCCGCTACTCCGTGCCCGAGGCCGACTCCGTGGCCTTCCAGACCGACGCGGCCACCGCCGTGGACGTGCTCTCGCGCCGTCCCGGGTTCCGGGGCCACCGGATCGGCCGCGCCGCCGACGACCCGACCCTGTGGACCGTGGTCACCGAATGGGACGGAGCGGGCTACTACCGGCGGGCGTTGTCGGACTTCGACGTCAAGGTGCAGGCCGTGCCGCTGCTCTCGCGCGCCATCGACGAACCGACCGCCTTCGAGATCCTGGCAGGCGGCGACCTCTGAGCAGTCCGGCACCCCGTGTGCCGTCGCCGGATTCGTGTGCGAGCGCTTGTCGGGTGCTCTAGCCTGGAAAGGCGGGCCCGCGGCGTGCCTCTCCCTGGTCGTGCCGGTCGGCCCGCTTCCCAACCAACTCCGATGTATCGCGCACCGCGATCCACCGACCGCCAGCCGGATGGAGAGTCACCCATGGCCGCCAAGTCAGAGGCAATGGACGCACTGGTCAACCTCGCCAAGCGCCGAGGTCTGGTCTACCCCTCCAGCGAGATCTACGGAGGTCTGCGAGCCGCCTGGGACTACGGTCCGCTGGGTGTGGAGCTGAAGGCCAACGTCAAGCGCCAGTGGTGGCGCTCGATGGTGCAGGAGCGCGAGGACATCGTCGGCCTCGACTCCAGTGTCATCCTGGCCCGCGAGGTCTGGGAGGCCTCCGGCCACGTCCAGGCCTTCGTGGACCCGCTCACCGAGTGCCAGTCCTGCCACAAGCGGTTCCGCGCCGACCACCTCGTCGAGGCCTACGAGGAGAAGCACGGCCGCGAGCCGGAGGAGGGCCTGGCGTCGCTGGCCTGCCCCAACTGCGGGGCGAAGGCCTCCTTCACCGAGCCGCGCATGTTCAACGGCCTCCTGCGCACCCACCTGGGCCCGGTCCAGGACGACAAGGGCTTGGCCTACCTGCGCCCGGAGACCGCCCAGGGCATCTTCGTCAACTACAAGAACGTCGAGCAGAGCGCGCGGCGCAAGATCCCGTTCGGCATCGGCCAGATCGGCAAGTCGTTCCGCAACGAGATCACCCCGGGCAACTTCATCTTCCGGACCCGCGAGTTCGAGCAGATGGAGATGGAGTTCTTCTGCAAGCCGGGCAGTGACGAGGAGTGGCACCAGTACTGGATCGACACCCGCCTCCAGTGGTACGTCGACCTCGGTATCGCCAAGGACAACCTGCGGCTGTACGAGCACCCGCAGGAGAAGCTGTCCCACTACTCCAAGCGCACCGTGGACGTGGAGTACCGCTTCAACTTCCAGGGCAGCGAGTGGGGCGAGCTGGAGGGTATCGCCAACCGCACCGACTACGACCTGAGGACGCACACCGAGGCGTCGGGCGTGGACCTGTCGTACTTCGACCAGGAGAACAACGAGCGGTACATCCCGTTCGTCGTCGAGCCCGCGGCCGGTGTCGACCGCGCGGTGCTGACGTTCATGCTGGACGCCTACAACGTCGACGAGGCGCCCAACGCCAAGGGCAAGATGGAGAAGCGCGCCGTGATGCGGCTCGACCCGCGCCTGGCGCCGGTCAAGGCCGCGGTGCTGCCGCTGTCGCGCAACGCGGACCTGTCGCCCAAGGCGCGTGACCTGGCCGCCCGGCTGCGCAAGCGCTGGAACGTGGAGTTCGACGACGCCGGCGCGATCGGCCGCCGCTACCGCCGCCAGGACGAGATCGGCACGCCGTTCTGCGTGACGGTGGACTTCGACACCCTGGAGGACGACGCGGTGACCGTGCGCGAGCGCGACACCATGTCGCAGGAGCGCGTGTCGCTGGACCGGGTGGAGACCTACCTGTTCGAGCGCCTGCCCGGCTGCTAGTTCCGGCGGGCCGAACGAACGACGCCGCCCGTCCCGTGTGGGGATGGGCGGCCGTGTGTCGTGGGGGAGGGGCCTCCGGGCGGGACTCACGTGCTCCGGGAGAGGCGCGACAGTTCCTCACGGGCACGGTCCACAGCGTCGATCTCCTTGCTCAGCGGCGCGACGGACTTCTTCGCCCGTTCCAGCTTCTTCTCGGGGTCCTCCACACCGGGGTAGGGGTCTTCGACGCCCTTGCGGATTTCCTTGGCGACGTAGAGAAGAATGCCGCCAGACACGAAGTAGGCGAAGATGGCGGCGGCGATTCTATCCTGCTTCCGTTTCTCTGTGCCCATTCCATGTACAAGTGGCGGGTGTTCTCGAAGGCGCCCATCGCACGGCGAACGTCGTTGACGAGCATCCGAAACTCGGCACAGCCGCTCCTCGGAGCGCAGTCGTGCTCGGGGTCCCGGCACTCGTATGCGGCCAGACCCTCCATGAACTCGATCAGATCGTCGCCCCGATGGCGATGTACCTGGCCGACCTGTGCACGATCCCGTCCAACCTGGCCGGGAACACGTCGCTGTCGGTGCCGTGCGGCCTCGCGCCCGAGGACGGCCTGCCCGCCGGCTTCCAGATCATGGCTCCGGCCCTGGCGGACGACCGCACCTACCGGGTGGCGGCGGCCGTCGAACGCGCCCTGTCCGAGCGCGATGGCGACCTGCTCGCCCGCAACCCCTACGCGGTCTAGCCGCAATGTCGTTCAGTTAGGGGTTGGGGCGGCCCGTCAACCCCTAACTGAACGACATTGCGGCTAGGAGGTCCCCGGGGAGGGGGCGGGTGCGACCTGGGTGGAAGACTCACCGTCATGGGAAAGATCCACGACTCCATCGGCGACCGGCTCGCGCGGTTCCTCCTCGCCCAGCCGGTGTTCTTCGTCGGCACCGCACCGCTCGCCGGGGACGGCCACGTCAACGTCTCTCCCAAAGGGATGGACGGGACGTTCGCCGTGCTCGGCGAGCACCGGGTGGCCTACCTCGACTACACCGGATCCGGCGTCGAGACCATCGCCCACCTGCGGGAGAACGGTCGGATCGTCCTGATGTTCTGTGCCTTCGACGGCCCGCCGAACATCGTCCGCCTCCACGGCCGCGGCCGCGCGGTCCTGCCGTCCGATCCGGAGTTCGAGGCCTGCGCGCCCACTTCCCCAAGGAGCGCACCCACGGACAACGCTCGATCATCGTGGTCGACGTCCAGCGCGTCTCCGACTCCTGCGGATTCTCCGTGCCCCTGATGGACGTGCGCGGTGACCGCGATCTGCTGGACCGGTACCACGAACGCCATGACCCGGCCTACTTCGACGACATGTGGCATCACCGCAACGCCGCCAGCATCGACGGTCTGCCGGGATATCCGCCGTCCTCGTGAGCGCCGGAACCGGGCTCCGGACACGGCGAGACGGCCGGACCCGGGGGGATTGGTTTCCGGCCGTCTCTTCGGTTCCCCCGGCCGCACACGACCGAGGGATCCTGCTCTCAACCTAGCGGTAGCGGGTGCGCGGTACGCGGTCCTTTGGTGTGCATTGTCCTACCGCGTAAGCGAATCGTGACTGCGGGATCCGAGAGCGCCGCCGAAGCGTTCCTGATGCGGGTCGTCGGGTTCCGCGCGGTCACGCGGCCGGGCCAGGGCGCAGACCCGACTCCATACCTCGTTCTCCTATGCCTAGGTCTGCTAGGGTAGCAACCCCTGGCGGAACGAGGCATAGGACGTACACGTGCACATCGACAAGGACCTGGTCGCGGCGTCGGCCACACCGCTCGTCCTCGGCATCCTGGCCGAGGGCGAGTCCTACGCTACGCCATCGTCAAACGCGTCAACGAACTCTCCGGCGGGCAGATGCAGTGGACGGACGGGATGCTCTACCCCCTCCTGCACCGCCTGGAACGCAACGGCTACGTCCAGGCGACCTGGGGCACGTCCGACGCCGGCCGTCGCCGCAAGCACTACGCGATCACCCAGGCCGGGCGGGAGGCGCTGACCGAGCGGCAGAAACAGTGGAGTGTCGTCGCCGACGCGCTCAGGCAGGTGTGGCAGGCCGCGTCGCATCCCCCCGTCCCGGGGGTCGCCACGACAGGGGGGATCGCCTGATGAGCGAGGCCGCACGCGGTGACGTCCTGGAGGCCCAGATCGACCAGTGGCGCGGCTTCGTGCGCCGCCGTCGGGCCATCGCCCCGTCGGACGTCGAGGAGATGGAGGACCACCTGCGCGAGCAGATCGCCGACCTGGGGGCCAACGGCCTCGACCACGAGGAGGCCTTCCTCGTCGCGGTCAAGCGCATGGGCGACCTGGACGAGGTGTCGCGGGAGTTCGCGCGCGAGCACTCCCACCGGCTCTGGAAACAGCTGGTCCTCGTCCCCGAGGCCGACGACGGTGCGGGCGGCCCGTCACGGTGGCGCGAACTCGGCGTGCTGCTCGCCTTCGCGGTCGGCGCGGGGTTGGCGGTCAAACTCCTCTTCACGACCGTGGACGACGAGTTCGCGCAGGTCCGCAACCTCGCCTTCACGGTGCTCCCGTTCCTGGCGGGATGGTTCGCCTGGAAGCGGGGCGTCACGTGGTGGGTGTGCGCGGCGGTGGCCGCCGTCGCGGCCGTACCGGCCCTGGCGGTGAACCTCTACCCCTTCGAGGCCACCCCCGGACCGTTCCCGGCCCCCGGGATGACCGACGTCCTCGCGATCACGCACGCTCCGGTCATCCTGGGGTTGCTCGTGGGCGTCCTGCACGCGGGCGGGAACTGGCGGTCCCACGACCGGCGGATGGACTTCGTGCGGTTCGTGGGCGAGCTGACGATGTACCTGGCGCTGCTCGCGCTGGGGTCGATGGTCCTCGTCGGTCTCACCTTCGGCGTGCTGGCCCTGGTGGACGTCGACCTGGAGCCGTTCTTCGAGGGCTGGCTGCTGCCGTTCGGCGTGCCCGGCGCGCTCCTGGTGGCCGCGTGGCTGGTGGAGGCCAAGAAGAGCGTGGTGGAGAACATCGCGCCCGTGCTGACCCGGGTGTTCACACCGCTCGCGCTTCTGATGCTGGTCGCGGACCTGGTGGCGCTCCTGGTGAACGGTCCGCTGACCACGGTGGACCGCGGCCTGCTCATCCTCATGGACGCCGTCCTGGTGCTGGTCCTGTTCCTGCTGCTGTACTCGATCTCCGCCCGCGACCCGTTGGCCCCGCCGAACGTGTTCGACTGGCTGCAACTCGCGCTGGTCGCAGCGGCGCTCGCGGTGGACGCCGTCGCGCTGACTGCGATGCTGACCAGGATCGCGGAGTTCGGGTTCACCGCCAACAAGACCGCCGCGCTGGGGCTCAACCTCGTGCTGCTGGTGCACCTGGTGTGGTCGGCGTGGCTGATGCTGGGCTTCGTTCGGGGCCACCGTCCGTTCGCCGCGGTCGAACGGTGGCAGACGACCTACCTGCCGGTCTACGCAGCATGGGCGGGGCTGGTCGTGCTGGTGTTCCCGCCGGTGTTCGGCTTCGTCTGACACGGGCGATGACCGCGCCCCCGTGCGTCGGGTCTCTTCTGGGGACCTTGGCCGCGCGGGGGCGCGATGTCGTGTCCTGGGGCGGTCAGCCCTCTTCGGGGCGAGCACCTCCGGGGGCTCGTCGTCCACAGAGGTGTCGACCTCGGCCCACGCCTGCGGGAGAATGGGGGGTGGGAGTTCGGGGATGCCGCTCATCGGCGTTCCTCTCCTCAGGCCGCCCGAGGTGGGACGTAGAGGGTCCAAGCTCATGACCCCACTCCGGGCGGCTGTCTAGTTTCCTGACAGGCCCAGCGATCACGCTCAGCGATCTAGGCTTGACCTGTTGTCAATAGTGGCACGCCCTACATAGGATGCGCAAGAAGTTGAACCAATAATGCGTGAGTATCTGCGAGGTAACCCGTGCCAGCGAAGAGACAGGTCACCCTGCGGGCCCAGTGGATAGGGAAGACCTTCAAGGAGTTGCGCCAGCGCAACGGCATGACCTTGCAGGAGGTCGGCGAGTATCTGCGGCGCGATCAGTCGTCTGTGAGCAGGTTCGAAGCGGGGATTCACCCACCACGCAAGGACGACGTCATCGCACTGATGGACTCTACGGGGTGGAGGAGGAGTCTCAGCGTCAGGCCACGCTGCACATGGTGGATGAGGTATCCAAGACAGGCTGGTGGGAGAAACACTCCAAAGATGTCAGCGGCTGGATGATTGATGCGCTCTGGCTGGAGGAGCGGGCGCATGAGCTCAAGGAATTCAACGTTGGCGCAGTCTCAGGCTGCTTCAGACCTCCGAGTACGCCGAGGCTCTCATGCGCGCCGATGACCCAGGGGCACCCAAGCAGCAGATCAAGCGCTGGGTCAATTTGAGGATGACGCGACAGAAGATCCTGAACCAAGACGGGGTTAGGTTCTCGGCTGTACTTGACGAAGCCGTCCTCCGGCGTCCTATCGGGGGAAACTTGGTCATGGCTGAACAAGTTGCGCACGTCGCTTCTGTCGCGACGCGAGAGAACGTTGACATTCGTGTCCTGCCCTTCTGGTCTGGCGCGCACTGCGGGAGCGCAGGAGCCTTCACCCTGATCGTCATGCCGAACCCGTTTCCGCTCGTTGCGCACATCGAGAGCCCCGCGGGGGCGCTCTTCGCCGAATCAGTCGGAGCGGACGACCTGGCAGACCGATACGATCGGTTGTACGAGGGCAGCCTTGGACTGGATGAGTCCATCGACTTCCTACGCAGGGTTGAACAGGAGTTGCGATGAACCGGGACACGTCGGCCGTGGTCGGTTGGCGGACCAGTAGTTACAGCAGGAACAGCGGCGGCAACTGCGTCGAGGTCGGCTGGCACATCAGCAGCTACAGCGTCAACGGTGGCGGCGAGTGCGTCGAAGCGGGTCCCTTCCGGAACGAACCCGGCCGGTTCGCGGTCCGCGACTCCACCCAGCGTGACCTCGGCTTCCTGTCCTTTCCCCGGGACGCGTGGGCCACCTTCCTGCGCGCGACCGCGCAGGGCTGACCTCTCCTCATCCCTCCACCGAAGACGACGAAGCCGTGGGCGATCCGCTCACGGCTTCATTGCGGTGTGCCTCTTACGTGCACAGCCGCAACCGGTGACGCGCCCATGCCTCATGGGACCGCAACGCTTCCCGGCGGCCGTCAGCCAGCCAGGACGGCCCCGTGCGGATCTTCTCCACCAGGAAAAGGGGCCGGAGAACCGCCAACAGATCGAGCGCGTGCGCCGGAGCCGTCCGCCAGTCGGGGTGCTCCGAGGCCCATCTCTCGGCTTCCGGCGGAGAGAACCCGGCCTCGGTCAGGCGCGGCACCATGAGCGCCACGTCCACCCAGGGCGCACCGAGCGAGGACAGCGCCCAATCGAGCACCCACACTCGGTCGCCGTCGTGGATCAGGTTGCCCGAGGTAAGGTCGGCGTGCAGCAGGGCCGTCCCGGTGAAGGCCGCCAGGTCGGCGCGCTCGACCACGTCGGCGTAGGCGTCGACGTCGGCGATCTCCTCAGCGGGACCGTCGAGCGCGGCGCGGGCCGCCGCGAGGAACGCGCTCAGCTTCTCGTCGATGGAACGCATGCCCGGCACCGGGGAGGGATCCAACCGGTCGCGCATGTCCGTCAGGGTCCGCATGACCGCCAGCGCGTCCGAGGCCAGATCCACGTGCCGCCCCTCGACGTACTCGAAGACCAGCGTCAGCCACCCGCCTTCGCAGACCCAGAGGATCCGGGGTGCGGGAACTCCGGCCGGGAGCGCCTCCGCCACGGCGCGCTCCCGCCGATATCCGGGGAGGGCAGGGGATCGGATCGGGACCGCCTTGACGAACACCGTGTGGCGTTCGGTCTCCACACGTGACGCGATGCCGATCGTCAGGCCGGGCGGGGTGGTCGTGGTGTGGCGCACCCGCCCGAACTCCGCCTCGAACGCGGTCTTGGCGGGGTCGGGCAGGTGCGCCCAGGTGAATCGTCGCATCGTGGGCTCGGCTACTTCACCTTGCTGTCGTGGCATCCCTGGTGGCAGCCGTCGCCGTCACCACCAGTCTTGGTGTCGGTACAACTGGAGCACCCGGCGTCTTCGGTCCACAGGTCGTGCTCCACGTGCAGACCGGTGTCGAGGACGGCCCGCAGGGTGCGCTCTGCGGTGGCCTCACGCTCCGCGTCGTTGGGGCGTGCGTCGTTGGGGTGGTGGTCGATGAAGCCGCCGAGCACGTCTCGGCAGAATTCCCGGTACTCGGAGGTGCGCAGGATGAAGGCGTGCCATCCCAGATCGACGAGGGGCGTGGGGCTGATGGGGGACGGGGTGTGTGAGCAGGCGACCAGGTAGACGAGAGACTGGTCCACGATCCGGGCAGAGGTCGCGCGGTCACGGGCGTGATCCCGCTGGACGTCGCTCACGAGGCGGTCGAACAGGTGGGGGTCGATGAGATCCGCGCCGTGCGTGGCCTTGGTGAGGAGAGCAACCACTTTCGTGGCCCCTTTCTCTTGACGGTTCGGAACCCGGCAACTGCCGATCCTCCTTAGAACCTAGGTTCGGTGCCGCGTCGCGGGAAGAAAGTTGCTCCACATTGCGAATGACGTGTTCGCGGATGCTTCCTGGAGCAACGATCGGCACGAACGGTGGGGTACGTCGTCGCCGGGTCAGCCCGTTGTCGCGGTGAGGTCGGTCAGGACCCGTGTGATGACGGTGCGCGCCTCGCTGCCGTAGCGGGCGTTCTCGGCCAGACGACCGAAGATCCGCAGGTAGCGCTGCACCTCGGTCGGTTGGGTGAGGTTGAGTTCGGCGGTGAGGTTCTCGACCATGACCGCGCGTCGTCGAAGATCCAGAACCCGTGGAGAGGCGCCTTGGCCAGCGGCTCGGTGAAGGGGATGACGCCGAACCGCAGGCCTGGCGCGGTGGAGAGGGCCACGAGGCGATCGAGTTGGCCCGCCATCACCTCTGGAGAGCACAGGCCGTACCGGAGGACCGCCTCGGTGATCACGAAGTGAAACCTCCTGCCACTGCGGTACAGCACTTGCTGGCGCTGCATCCGAGCGGCGACGGCGTCGTCCAGGTCGTCGGGCGACCCGTCGTAGGTGATGCCCTCCATGAGCCGGGAACGGGCGTAGCCAGGGGTTTGGAGCAGCCCGGGGATGACGGCCGCCTCGAAGTTGCGGACGAACCGTGTCCCTTCCTCCAGGTCGGCCCACGCTCGCTGTTTGGCCGTCAACCCGCTGCGAAACATCCGGCGGTAGGTGACGTAGTGAGTCTCCAGGGTGCGCAGGGAGGCGATGAACTCGTCCGCAAGGTCTGGACGTTCGCAGGCCGCCGCCCAACTCCGGAGATCGGTTTCCGTCGGGTTCTGTTTGCCGTTCTCGACCTTGGAGACCTTGGAGGGGTGCCAACCGTTGAGCTCCGCGAGTCGCCGACCGGTCAGGTGCGCGTCACGGCGCAGCTCGCGGAGTCGGAGCCCGAGCGCCTCACGCGCCCGCTGGAAGGTCGACATGGGATGTGATCTTATGAACGGGTGTAGGACTTCCACGCCATCGCGTGCTTCCAGGCCAGGTCGCGCCGCTGGCAGCGTTCGAGGATCTCGCCGGGGTCCTCGATGAGCTCGATTCCGAGGAGTCGGTCGGTGTCGTCGAAGCGTAGGACGGCGGCTTGCCTGGAGTCGAAGAGCCAGTAGTCCTCGTCGGGGATTCCGAGTTTTTCGGTGTCGGTGCGTGGAAGGTAGCGGATGTCCTCGCCCGCCTCGATGTTCCTACGCGCCACGGTCATGCTCCACCGGACGTAGCCGGAGTGGGGGACCGTGACGACACGGACGCGCCGCAGTCGCTTGCCCTCGGCTGTCCACTGCGCGACTTTGGCGCAGAAACCGGCGATCCAGGAGTCGTCGGCGGGCTCACCGGCCAGGAAGCGGCGGAAGGGTTCGTGTTCGGAGTCCACATCGTAGAAGTCGCGGGCCTCGATGCGGAACGCCGTGTGGGAGAAGGAGGCGAAGAGGTCGGCGAGGGCGGTGGGGGGCAACAGGTCCGTCACGTGTTCCCCAGTGTCATGTCGGTGTCAGCGCCCTCGGGGAGGCGGAGAACGGATTTCGGCACTTCGACGCAGGTTTCATTGTCCCGTACGTCGATCAGGTCCGCGAGCGCCTGGGCGTCGGTCACCTCCCATCCACGTACCAGGTAGGTGTTCCGGTTCGTGGTGTACATCGCGGGCCGACCGCCTGTGTACGGCCACGCGTGCTCCCCGGGGTCTGCGTCGTCGCACCGCAGCAGGCCCTCGGGTATCTCGACGTAGAACTCGCCATCACGGGTGTCCGCGCGCTCCGAGAGCACCTGGGGATCGGCCACCTTCCACCCTTGGACGACGAAAGTGCTCCTGTCCGTCGCGTACAGGGCGGGACACCCCGTCTCGTTGGATTCCGTCCCCAGGTGACGCAACCTCATGCTCTGGGTCCTCTCTGGGTTGCCGGAAACGTCGCTGCCCATGCTGAGGATTGCCTGGAGTTCCGTCAAGGGTTCATGTGGCGCATGCCCGGTTTTCGGTGATAAGGGTGATTAATTCTCCAGTGGATTTCTATCCGATATCCGCGAATCGATGAGGGAGGACGTCGATGCGAGTCCACATCGTCTGGTGGGACCTGTCCCGGTCGGACCAGACCATCGAGTCCCTGCGCGTGTACCTGCGTGACGAGTCCGTCGACGCCTTCGCCGAAGTCCCTGGGCTACGGTTCAAGTCCTGGATCTCCGACGCCGTGACCGACCGCTGGGGTGCCGTCCTGCTGTGGGAGTCCGATGAGGCGGCGGCGGGGCCGTTGCCCAGCCGAGCCGTCGAGCTGATCGGCTACCCGCCGACCCAGGCACACGCCTTCGACGTCGAGGCCACGGTCGAGGGGCGCTACGAGATCGAACAGCTCGCGCGCTTGGTCCCGTCTTCGCAACTGAGTCTCAGCCCGAGGCGTAGGCGACTGGCGCGCCCCTACCGGACGTCGACCTCCACGCCCGAGGCGAGCAGGCCGGTCAGGGACAGGCCGAACGTGCGGCGGAAGGTCTCGCTCAGATGCGACGGCGAGGAGAATCCGGCGTCGGCGGCACAGCGGGTGAGGTCATGCCCGGCGTCCAACCCCGCGCCGACCACGCGCAGCCTGGCCCACTGGCGGTAGCGGCGGAAGGTGGTCCCGGTGGCGGAGACGAAGGCCCGCAGGAAATGGGCGACCGACATGCCGACGGCGTCCGCGGCGTCCCGGGCGCGCGGGAACGCCGAGGGATCCGACCGGATCGCGCGCACGACCCGCATGACCCGGGGGTCGGGCGGACGTGGCGGGGGAGCCAGGCTCGACACCAGGTGATCGAGTGCGTCCACGCCGGTGCGGGCGGCGTCCAGTAGGGCGGCCTCGTGCCGGGAGTGGAAGCCGTAGGGCCCCTCGGTCCGGGTCATGCCGTCGAGCAGCGCCTTCGACGCGGCGCCGCCGGGCTCGGCGTACAGCAGCAGGATCCACCCGTCGGTGACGATCCGGTGCCGCGTGCGGGCCGCCGCGAACACGCTGCGCGCCGTGTGCTCGCCGCTCTCGGCGGTCTCCAGACGGAACGGCTCGTCCAGGCCCAGCCCCAGGCAGGCCACCGGGGCGGAGTGCACGCCGACGTCGAGCTCGGGGCCCAGATACCCGGCGTGTCCGGGCCGGACCCACAGCACCGGGGCGCGGGAGCACGTTCGTGAAAGCGCCGACGACGGCATGGCCGCGATTCTAGGCGCGGTACGGACGGGGCCGTACGGGGCCTTGCCATGGGATGGGAAGTTGGATCGGACATGACGACGCGGATGGTGTGCGCGGGAGACAGCAACACACGGGGCGAGTACGGCGTGGGGTACGTGGGGATGCTGCGGGAGAGGTGGAGCGGTCGCGGCATCGACGTCGTGGCGGAGGGCGTCAACGGGGACACGTCCGAGAACCTGGCGCGGCGCCTGGCCCAGATCGTCTGGCTGAGACCGGACGCGGTCACCGTGCTCATCGGCACCAACGACCTGTGGGGCTCCCTCAGCCAGGCGAACGGGCGGCTGCTGATGCGGCGCAAGGGGCTGGCGGAACCGCCGACCCTGGACGGGTACCGCGACCGCCTCGGCGCGATCGTCGCCAGGCTGGTCGCGGAGACCGACGCGCGGATCGCGGTGTTGTCCCCACCGGTGCTGGGCCAGGACCCCGACGGGCCCGCCGGGCGCGCGGGCGAGCGGTTCGCCGAGGCGGCGCGGGAGGTCGCCGGGGTGCGCGGCGTGGACTACCTCCCGCTGTTCGAGCGGCAGAGCCGGTACCTGCGCGAGAGTGGCGCGCCGCCGGCGCGCTCCCGGACGGGCTCCGTGAGCGGTACACCTCCGTGCTGGGGCACCGTCTGCTACGCCGGTCCTACGATGCGATCTCGGCCCGCCGGGGCCTGGCGCTGACCACGGACTTCGTTCACCAGAACAGCCGCGGCGCGGCGATGATCGCCGATCTCGTCGACGGTTTCGTGCGGCGGGAGGCGGCGCCGCCCCGGTAGGTCCCCGATCCGGTCGCGGCCACCGCAGGAGCGGGTGTTGGTGAACGCGACGGCCACGGGTTCAGCCCGCACAGCCGTTCCCAGGCACCTCAAGGGCGGGATCCCCGAGGGGCCTGGGAACGGGCCGCGGCCGAAGGGCCGTCGGGTCCGGAGTCAGTGCTCCTGTGTCAGAGGCTGTCGACCAGGAGTCGTCCGTCGCTGACGGGCTGGCCGGTCAGGCCGCTGCCGTAGTTGGCCTCGACCCACGCGCGCTCGAAGGCGTTGGGGTAGGGGTTGGTGCAGCTCACGCCGCCGGTCGAGCCCGACATCAGCGACGAGCACGGGCCGGGCTTGATGTCGGGCAGGCCCAGGCTGTGCCCGAGTTCGTGTGCGGCGATGCGTACGGCGTCATGCCCCGCGTCGGTGCCCTGGCGTCCCATCCAGACGGTGACCTGCCCGCCCGGGCGCACCGGACCCAGTTGGGCGCGGGGCCAGCCGTCGTCGGCGACGACGCGGATCTCGGCGCGCAGTCCGGCGGGGACCGGCTCCAGGCGAACACTGGTGACGCTGTGGTTCCACACGAGCGCGGCCGAGGAGACGGCGGAGGTGTACTCCGCGGCCTGGCTGGCGTCGTAGTAGAGAACGGTCTGGCGTAGCTGCTGGGGCGGATCGGCGGGTGCCGCGGTGGCCGGTGCGGCGGTTGCCAGCGTCAGCGCGAGGGCGCTCAGCGCGATCAGGAGGGGTGAGAGGACACGTCTCAGCATGGGGGGCTCCCTGCGGGGTGGGGGTGCTGATCCTTCGGTGACCCGGTGGGGTCGACCTGATGCTAGGGGTAGTGACGTATCACCACAAGATGTGCAGAATGACTCTTCTGATCGTCTGTTGACGGGGTGCCCGCGGCACCCGCCCTAGTTCGAGGCGTAGGCGACGAACGACACCGCGATGTACTGGCAGACGAACGCCGCGATGGTCAGCGAGTGGAAGATCTCGTGGAAACCGAACCAGCGCGGCGCCGGGTCGGGCCACTTGAGGCCGTAGACCACCGCACCGACGCTGTAGAGCACACCGCCCACCAGGATGAGAATCCATGTCGCCGGGTGCGTCCCGCCGATCAGCTGCGGGAAGAACAGCACCGCGACCCATCCGATGGCCAGGTACAGCGCCGTGGACAGCCAGCGGGGCGCGCCGAGCCACAGCAGCTTGAACCCGACCCCCGAGACGGCCCCGCCCCAGATCAGCACCAGCATCGCGGTGCGCAGCCCGCCGTCCAGGACCAGCACCACGAACGGTGTGTAGGTGCCCGCGATGATCAGGTAGATGTTGGAGTGTCCATGCGCCGCAGGACCTTCTGCGCCCGCGGCGACCAGCGGCCGACGTGGTACACGGCCGAAGTGCTGAACAGCATCACCGAACTGAGCGCGTACACCGCGCTGGCGGCGCGGGCGGGCCACGTCGGCGCGAGGCAGACCAGCACGATCCCGGCGGCCAGGGCGAGGGGCGCCGTGCCCAGGTGGAGCCATCCGCGCAGCCGGGGCTTGACCGCCTCCAGCAGCTCCCCGGCCGCAGCCGCGGCCCGTCCGGGCGCGCCGTCGTGCCCGTGATCGGCCACCACGTTCCGCGCCTGCTCGTCCGACACCGCCGTGCACCTTCCCTCGTGCTCCGCCCTGATGGCGGCCCAGGACCGAAGCCTAACCTACGGCCTCGTAGGTTACTTGCTGGTTAATATGTGTCGCGCCGCACAGCGCGCGCCGCCGCCGGGGGATTGGTCGGGTGTCCGTTCCAGTGGCGCTTGCGCCGTTCCCGGGCCGCCTGTGTGCGTGTGTTCCCCCTGTGACCAGCGGTGTCGCGAGACTCCGGCCCCCTTGGCCCGTATTCTGGACGGAGGGATCCGTAGACTCGGACTGAACCATTGGTATAGACCTTTTCAATGCTCTTGAGCTGCGAGAATACAGAAAAACTGTGGTTCATGAAAGAGGAAAGTTGCGGGTGTGGAAGAGTCGCGGCCACGCAGCAGGGGCCGGTTCGCGACGCGGCCGCCGACATGACGAGGGAGCACCCCCGTGGCCAAGTACGTCTACAAGTTCACCGAGGGCAACAAGGACCTCAAGGACCTCCTCGGCGGCAAGGGAGCCAACCTCGCCGAGATGACCAACCTCGGTCTGCCGGTGCCCCCGGGCTTCACGATCACCACCGAGGCGTGCCGCCACTACCTGGACAACGGCGAGGTGCCCTCCGGCCTGGACGCGGAGATCGAGGCCAACCTGGAGGAACTGGAGAAGGCCATGGGCCGCGGGCTCGGCCAACCCGACGACCCGCTCCTGGTGAGCGTGCGTTCGGGCGCCAGATTCTCCATGCCCGGCATGATGGAGACGGTCCTCAACATCGGTCTCAACGACGAGTCGGTCCTCGGCCTGGCCCGTCAGGGCGGCGACGAACGCTTCGCCTGGGACTCCTACCGCCGCCTCGTCCAGATGTTCGGCAAGACCGTCCAGGGCATCGACGGCGAACTGTTCGAGGACGCCATCGACGAGGCCAAGGCCGCCAAGGGCGTCACCGACGACCTCCACCTGGACGCCGCCGACTTCCGCGCCCTGGTCGACCGGTTCAAGGCCATCGTCCGGGAGCAGACCGGCAGCCCGTTCCCCGCGGACCCGCGCGAGCAGATGGTCCAGGCCGTCAAGGCGGTCTTCGACTCCTGGAACGCGCCGCGGGCCGTCCTGTACCGCCGTCAGGAGCGCATCCCCGCCGATCTGGGCACGGCTGTCAACATCTGCTCCATGGTCTTCGGCAACCTCGGCATGGACTCCGGCACGGGCGTCGCCTTCACCCGCGACCCCGCCACCGGCCAGCCCGGCGTCTACGGCGACTACCTCCAGAACGCCCAGGGCGAGGACGTGGTCGCGGGCATCCGCAACACCGTGCCCCTCACCGACCTGGAGGAGGTCGACGCCCGCAGCTACCAGGAGCTCATGGGAATCATGGACACCCTGGAGAACCACTACAGGGACCTGTGCGACATCGAGTTCACCATCGAGCGCGGCAAGCTGTGGATGCTCCAGACCCGTGTCGGCAAGCGCACCGCGGCGGCCGCCTTCCGCATCGCCGACCAGCTCGTCGACCAGGGCGTGATCAGCCTCGACGAGGCCGTGCAGCGCGTCACCGGCGACCAGCTCGCCCAGCTGATGTTCCCGCGCTTCGACGACGACGCGGCCGCCAACGGCGCCCACCGCGTCGGCCGCGGCATGAACGCCTCGCCCGGCGCGGCCGTGGGCAAGGCCGTGTTCGACTCCTACACGGCCGTCAAGTGGTCGCGCAGCGGCGAGAAGGTCATCCTGTGCCGCCGCGAGACCAACCCCGACGACCTTGAGGGCATGATCGCCGCCGAGGGCATCCTCACCAGCCGGGGCGGCAAGACCTCGCACGCCGCCGTCGTCGCCAGGGGCATGGGCAAGACGTGCGTGTGCGGCGCCGAGGAACTCGACATCGACACCAAGAACCGGCGGCTGACCGCGCCCGGCGGCGAGGTGGTCGAGGAGGGCGACGTCATCTCCATCGACGGCACCAGCGGCGAGGTGTTCCTCGGCGAGGTGCCGGTCGTGGACTCGCCGGTCGTGCGCTACTTCGAGGGCGAGATCGACCCCGCCTCCGACCAGGCCGACGACCTCGTCCGCGCCGTCGACCGCCTCATGCACTACGTCGACGCCGCCCGCCGCATGTACGTGCGCGCCAACGCCGACACCCCCGAGGACGCCGCGCGCGCCCGCCGCATGGGCGCGCAGGGCATCGGACTGTGCCGTACCGAGCACATGTTCCTCGGCGACCGCCGCCAGCTGGTGGAGCGGCTCATCCTCGCCGACACGGCCCAGGAGCAGCAGGAGGCCCTGGATACCCTGCTGCCCCTCCAACGCGAAGACTTCGGCGGCATCCTCGGCGCGATGGACGGCCTGCCGGTCACGGTGCGACTCCTCGACCCACCGCTGCACGAGTTCCTGCCCGACATCACGGAGCTTTCGGTGCGGGTGGCCGTGGCCGAGGCGCGCGGCGAGAGCCACGAGAACGACCTGCGGCTGCTCCAGGCCGTGCACAAGCTGCACGAGCAGAACCCGATGCTGGGCCTGCGCGGCGTGCGGCTCGGGCTGGTCGTGCCGGGTCTGTTCACGATGCAGGTGCGTGCCATCGCCCAGGCCGCCGTGGACCGGATCCGCGAGGGCGGTCGCCCCCGCCCCGAGGTCATGATCCCGCTGGTCGGCACGGTGCAGGAGCTGGAGATCATCCGCGACGACGCCCTGCGCGTGCTGCGCGAGGTGGGCGAGGAGAACGGCGTGGAGCTGGACTTCCCGGTCGGCACCATGATCGAGCTGCCGCGCGCGGCGCTCACCGCGGGTCAGATCGCGCAGAACGCCGAGTTCTTCTCCTTCGGCACCAACGACCTCACTCAGACGGTGTGGGGCTTCTCGCGCGACGACGTGGAGGCGTCCTTCTTCTCCGCCTACCTGGAGAAGGGTGTGTTCGGGGTGTCGCCGTTCGAGTCGCTCGACGTGGACGGCGTCGGCCGCCTGATCCGCATCGCGGTGGAGGAGGGACGCGCCGCGCGTCCGGGCATCAAGCTGGGCGTGTGCGGAGAGCACGGCGGCGACCCGGCTTCGGTGCACTTCTTCCACGACGCGGGGTTGGACTACGTGTCCTGCTCGCCGTTCCGCGTGCCCGTCGCCCGTCTTGAGGCCGGGCGGGCCGCCGGGCGTCCCACGGGCTGACGCGGAGGCGCTGGGGTGGGCGGTCGGACCCGCCCGCCCCGCCGCCGCGCCCGATGTCGCGCGTGCGCCGCCGCGGACGCTCTAGACTCGTGCCGGACCCCTCGGCGGTCACGATATAAGTTGTGACCCTATCGTGATATATTCTTGATCATTGATGCGTCCGCCGTTCCCCGCAGTCCTCTCGCGCACACGGTGCCCCCGGGTGCGTCGACTACCGTTTCGGTCGCCCGATCCGCCCCCACCGGGTCGAGGAGGTATGAACCAGCGGCGGTCGGTGGCCATCCCAAGGGGTGTAGTTCTCCCAGGCAGTGATGGTGCGGAGGTGAGCCGGTGCGAACGGCGAGCGACGGGCGCGGTGACGATGCGGGGGAGAATCCGGTCTCCGTTGCCCCATCCGACGACGAGAGCACACACGTGTTCACGCGTGAGCGGACCCGCGACGCCCCGACCGGGACCACTCACGCCTTCGCCCGCGAGACTGAGAACACCCGCGCGTTCGTCCGCGGGACCGGGGCCACGGAGAACGCCGCCGCAGACGCCGCCACCACCCGGGCCTTCACCCGGGACCAGCCGGGAGCCGACACCTCCGGCTCGGCGACCACCCGCGCCTTCGTCCGGCCCGGCGCCGCCACGGGCGAGGCCCCCCTCGACCCGGTGGATCCGCCCGACACGACCGACCGCGGTTCCGGGAGCGGCT
Organism: Nocardiopsis sp. CNR-923; assembly: GCF_001942255.1. Classification (GTDB taxonomy): domain Bacteria; phylum Actinomycetota; class Actinomycetes; order Streptosporangiales; family Streptosporangiaceae; genus Nocardiopsis. Next base: position 81,799 of record NZ_MKKC01000087.1, on the reverse strand, counting down.
TGACCCGACGCTTCGTGCGCGAACGACCCGCGCGCGCGGCACACCCGCCGCGCAGCGCCCCGCTCCGGCCACCGAACCGTACGATCCCCACACACCGGCCGAACCCCAGAACCCCTGGCCCCCGGTGGGCCCGGACCCCGACCACGGGCGTGCGCCCGCGGGCCACCGCGACGGCCGGTCGAAGGACGACCGCGGTCCGCGTCGCGACCGTCCGCGACCGTCCGCGGTCCGCCCGCGCCGCCGCCGCGTCCGCGCGCGCTGGGTGATCACGCTCATGCTGATCGCGCTTCTCGCGCTGCCGCCCGGAACCTGGGCCTGGGTCTGGTACACGGCCAGACAGGACGACCGCGATCCCACCGACGCCATCGTCGTCCTGGGCGCCAGCCAGTACAACGGGGTCCCCTCACCGATCTTCGAGGCCCGCCTCCAGCACGCCCGGAGCCTCTACGAGAGCGGGGTCGCCCCCGTGATCGTCACCGTCGGCGGCAAACAGCCCGCCGACAACTTCACCGAGGCCGCGTCGGGGCGGAACTGGCTCGTCCAGGTCGGCGTCCCCGCAGATCAGGTCATCGCGGTCGAGGAGGGCCGGGACACCCTCCAGAGCATCCAGGCCGTCGCCGAGGTCTTCGAGGCCAACGAGTGGGAGACGGCCACCCTGGTCTCCGACCCCTGGCACAGCCTGCGGTCCGAGCGCATGGCCGAGGACAACGGCATCGACGCGGGCACCTCCCCGTCGCGCTCCGGACCCGCCGTCATCGAGCGCCGTACCCAACTCTGGTACATCACGAGGGAGACCGTCTCGCTCTGGTACTACTGGATCTTCAACGACAGCAGTGACATCAGCGTCGACGCGGCCTGACCAGGGGCGATGTCATGGTTCGTCCGAACCGGTGAGTAGAGTCGGTACACGATGACGAACCGAGCGGGAACCGAGGGCGGTGTCCCCGGCTACGCGCCGGAGGACACCGCGCGCATGGCGGGCGAGTCCCGCAAGAACCGGGCCAGGGGCCCCTTCGAACGCGACCGCGCGCGGGTGCTGCACAGCTCCGCGCTGCGCCGCCTGGCCGCCAAGACCCAGGTGGTCCAGCCGGGGGTGAGCGACTTCCCGCGCACCCGGCTGACCCACTCCCTGGAGTGCGCGCAGATCGGTCGGGAGCTCGGCCAGGCCCTGGGCTGCGATCCCGACCTGGTCGAGGCCGCGTGCCTGTCCCACGACCTGGGCCATCCTCCCTTCGGGCACAACGGCGAACGCGCCCTGGACGAGGCCGCCGCCGAGTGCGGCGGGTTCGAGGGCAACGCCCAGAGCCTGCGCCTGCTCGTACGGCTCGAAGGCAAGGTGATCGCCCCGGACGGGCGGAGCAACGGGCTCAACCTCACCCGCGCCACCCTCGACGCCACCGTCAAGTACCCGTGGCGCAGGGGTGAGGGCGGCGACACCCGCAAGTTCAACTGCTACCCGGACGACACCGAGGTCTTCACCTGGCTGCGCGAGGGCGCGCCCAGCGGCCGCACGTGCTTCGAGGCGCAGGTCATGGACTGGTCGGACGACGTCGCCTATTCCGTGCACGACGTCGAGGACGCCCTGCACGCCGGTCTGGTGAGCATGGCCGCCCTGCGCAGCCCGGTCGAGCGCGCCGAGGTGTGCCGGACCGCCGCCGACCGCTACTGCGACGCCGACCCCGCCGAACTCGACCAGGTCCTTACCGATCTGCTCGCCGAACCGATGTGGCCCGGCGAACTCACCGGCGACCTCGCCTCCCTCGCGGCGCTCAAGAACCTCACCAGCGAACTCATCGGCCGCTTCTGCCTGGCCGCCGAGCGGGCCACCCGCGAGGCCCACGGTCCCGGGCGCCTCACCCGCTACCACGCCGACCTCGTGCTCCCCCGGCGGCGCTGCTGGAGTGCGCCCTGCTCAAGGCGGTCGCCGCGCACTTCGTCATGTCCCGGGAGGAGGCGCTGGCCTACCAGGCCGAGGAGCGGCGGACGATCTCGGAGCTGGTCGCCGCCCTGCGCGCCGGCGCGCCCGGAGCACTCGACCCGCAGTTCCGCGCCCTCCACGAGACCGCCACCGACGAGGCCGCCGCGTTGCGGGCGGTCGTCGACCAGGTCGCCTCGCTCACCGACACCTCCGCCACCGCCCTGCACGCCCGGCTGGTCCGCTGAGCCCGGGCCGGGGCCCGGGCCCGGACCACCAGGAGAGCCCGGACCCGCCCGGGTCCCCGCCCGGTTCCGGGGCACGCCCCGGTTCGTGCCCGCACCGGGCAGATCCGCGCGACCTTCTTGACACCGCGGACGCCCGCGTCCAACGATGGTGCCCGCGCCACCACCGGCGAACGCGGCGAGGAGGCCCCGATGTCCGCACGCGACGGGCGCGCACCGGTCATGGCCGACGTCGCGCGCCTGGCCGGGGTCTCCCACCAGACCGTCTCACGGGTGGTCAACGGGCACCGCGGCGTGCGGCCGGAGACCGTCGTCCGTGTCCGAGCCGCCATCGACGCCCTCGGCTACCGGCGCAACGCCACCGCACGCGCCTGGTCACCCGACGCACCCAGCTCCTCGGCGCCCTCACCCCGGACACCCCCGTCGATCCCCGAACCCTGGCCGCCGTCGAGCGCGCGGCCCGCGCAGCCGGGTACTTCCTGAGCGTCGTGGGGATGGACGGGCACTCGCGGGAAGACGTCGCGGCGGCCGTCGCCACCCTGACCGACCAGGCCGTGGAGGGGTGCGTGGCCCTGACCCCCCGGCGGTCGGTGGTCGAGGCCCTGGGCGACCTGCGCGCCCCACGGCCGCTCGTCGTGGTCGGCGGCGCGGCGGGATCGGGGCTGCCGGCGGTCGACGCGGACCAGGAGGGCGGGGCCCGAGCCGCCACCCGCCATCTGCTGGACCTGGGCCACCGCACCGTGCACCACCTCTCCGGTCCGCCCGGCTGGCTGGAGGGCGAGGCCCGCGCGCGAGGGTGGCGCCGGGCTCTGTCCGAGGCCGGGGCGCCCGACCCCGAACCCCTGGGTGGCGACGGCACACCCCGGTCGGGCTACGAACGGGGGTTGCGCCTGGCCGAGGCGCCGGAGACGGTCACGGCGGTGTTCGCGGCCAACGACGCCATGGCGCTCGGGCTCCTGCGCGCCCTCCGGGAACGGGGGATCGCGGTCCCCGGGCGGGTCAGCGTCGTCGGGTTCGGCGACGCACCCGAGGCCGCCTACCTCACGCCGCCGCTGACCACCGTCGGATACGACACCGGCCGCCTCGGCCGGGACGGCGCCGCCCTCCTGCTTGCCGCGCTCACGGGGGACGGGGCCCCGCCGCGCGTCCCCGTCCCCACCCGGCTCCGTGTCAGGGGCAGCACGGCCGCCGCTCCATGACGCCCCCGGTCACCGGCGGCGCGGACCTCCCGGAAGACCTGATCCGGGTCCTGCTCCCGGGCGTCGGCCACCCGGCCGCCCGCCAGTGCGGCCTAATCCGCCTCGTCGACGCTCCGGCGCCGACCGGGTGGCCGCCGGGGAAGGGGAGGGCCGGCGTGTCCGACGCCGGTTCCCACCGCGACGGCGGACACGTGGTCCCCGGGGCGAACTAGGCTGGCACGCGTGGCAGGCCGGATCAAAGACGAAGACATCGCCCTGGTGCGCGAGCGCACCCCCATCGCGGACGTGGTGGGCGAGTACCTCCAACTGCGCAGCGCCGGAGGGGGCTCGCTCAAGGGGCTGTGCCCTTTCCACGACGAGAAGTCCCCCTCCTTCAACGTCACGCCGGCCAAGAACCTGTGGTACTGCTTCGGCTGCAACGAGGGCGGCGACGTCATCTCGTTCGTGCAGCGGATCGACAGCCTCAGCTTCACCGAGGCCGTCGAGTCCCTCGCCCGGCAGTCCGGCGTCACCCTGCGCTACGAGGAGGGCGGCCGCAGCACCCGGCGCGACGAGGGCAAGCGCCAGCGCCTGCTCGACGCCCACCGGGCCGCCGCCGAGTTCTACGCCGAGCACCTGCTGTCCCCCGAGGCGGCCACGGCGCGCCGTTTCCTCACCGAGCGCGGCTTCAACCGGACCCACGCCGAGCGTTTCGGACTCGGCTTCGCACCCGCCGGGTGGGAGAACCTCACCGCTCACCTGCGCCGCAGGGGCTTCACCGACCAGGAGCTCATCAGCGGGGGGTTGGCCAGCCAGGGTCGGCGCGGCGCCTACGACCGCTTCCGCAACCGCCTGTTGTGGCCGGTGCGCGAGGTCACCGGCGAGGTGGTCGGGTTCGCGCCCGCAAGCTCGACCCCGAGGAGGACGGGCCCAAGTACCTCAACTCGCCCGAGAGCCCCATCTTCCACAAGGGGCGGCTGCTCTACGGACTCGACCTGGCCAAGCGGGACATCTCCCACAAGGGCGAGGCGGTCATCGTCGAGGGCTACACCGACGTGATGGCCTGCCACGACGCGGGAGTGACCACCGCGGTGGCCACGTGCGGCACGTCCTTCGGCGAGGACCACGTCAAGATCCTGCGCCGGATGCTGCTGGGCCGCACCAACCAGGGCGGCCGGGTGGTCTTCACCTTCGACGGTGACAAGGCGGGCCACAAGGCCGCCGTACGCGCCTTCGCCGAGGAGCACGGCTTCACGTCCGAGACCTACGTCGCCGTCCAGTCCGACGGTCTCGACCCCTGCGACCTGCGGTTCCAGCACGGTCCGCAGGCGGTGGCCGACCTGGTCGACGGCGCCGTGCGGCTGTACGAGTTCATGATCCGCAACGTCATGGAGGGCTACGACCTGTCCTCGCCCGAGGGCCGGATGGCAGCCCTGGACGCGGCCGCGCCGATCGTGGCCAGCATCCGCGACGAGGGTGTGCGGCGCAACTACGGAGCGAGCCTGGACCGCTGGACCGGCATCATGGACGAGGCCCTCGTCCAACGCCGGGTCGCCCAGCACATGCGCGCGGGCGCCGCGCGCGGAGGCGACCGGCGTCCCCGCGCCGAGTCCCGACCGGTTCCCACCCCGGACGCGGGGGAGGCCCCCTACGACCTGCGCGACCCCTCGGTCCAGCGCGAGCGGCAGGCGCTGAAGATCGCCGTCCAGTTCCCCGGGCTGGCCCGGGGGTTCGACGAGTTCACCGACGAGGACTTCACCGTCCCGCAGCACCGGGCGGTGCGCGCCCTCATCGCCCAGCACGGCGGGGTGGCCGCCGCACACGATCCCCAGGTGTGGGTGAACGACCTGCGCGAGGCCGCGCCGAATGACGCCCAGCGCGATTTCCTCACCCGTTTGGCGGTCGAACCAGTGGAGTTCTATGGAGAACTCGACGGGCATTACGCCACTCAAATGCTGGGCACAATCAGGACTCATTCCATCAATCGACGGGTGGCAAACCTCAAATCCGAGCTCGCCCGCCTCGAAGGAACTTCGCAGGTCGAGGAGGAGCAGCGGGTATTCACCGAACTCATGCGTCTCCAACAGGTAAAACGAGCCCTCAAGGAGAGCGAGCAGGGGTGAATGTAGCACCGGGGTGACAATAATGAGTCTCCCTTCGAGGCACCTTGAGCTGCACAATGTATGGGTGGCTTCCACGGTTGTGACGAACGAAATGCCGCCGGTTCAACGAGTGGCCCGGCTGCTCCCTGACGCGGGTCGGGGAACGGTCAGTCGCGGTGAGGTCGCCTCCGCACTGGAACGGTTGGACGCTCCCCCCGACGCCCTGGATCAGGCCGTCGCCCAACTGGCCCGGATCGGGGTCGAGGTCGCCGACCCGGAGGAGACCGGACCCCCGATCGAAGGGGGCAGAAGGTCGGGCTCGGACCTGGTCCGTCTCTACCTCGGCGAGATCGGCCGGGTCCCGCTGCTCTCCGCCGAAGAGGAGGTCGACCTCGCCAAGGCGATCGAGGCGGGTCTGTACGCCCAGCGTCGGAACCCGCAGGGACGGGCGTGCACGTCCGAGGAGCTGACCGCCCTGGTCGAGGAGGGACGCCGCGCCAAACGGCGGCTGATCGAGGCCAACCTGCGCCTGGTCGTGTCGATCGCCAAGCGCTACCTGGGGCGGGGGCTGCTCTTCCTCGACCTCATCCAGGAGGGCAACCTCGGCCTGATCCGCGCGGTGGAGAAGTTCGACTACGCCAAGGGGTTCAAGTTCTCCACCTACGCCACGTGGTGGATCCGCCAGGCCATCACCCGGGCCATCGCCGATCAGGCGCGGACCATCCGGATCCCCGTGCACATGGTGGAGACGATCAACAAGCTCCTGCGGATCCAGCACCGACTCCACCAGCAGTTGGGCCGCGAGCCGAGCACCGCCGAGATCTCCTCGGCGGCCGGGTGCGGCGGCGAACGGGTGCTGGAGATCCAGCGGATAGCACGGGAACCGGTCTCGCTCCAGGCGCCGATCGGGGAGGAGGAGTCCGACTTCGGCGACTTCATCGAGGACTCCGACGCCGTGGTCCCCGTGGAGGCGGCCTCCTTCACCCTCCTCCAGGAGCAGCTGCGCACCCTGCTCGGCGACCTGTCCGAACGCGAACGCCGGATCATCCGGCTCCGCTTCGGCATGGCCGACGGCCACCCCCGCACACTGGAGGAGGTCGGCCGCGAGTTCGGCGTGACCCGCGAGCGCATCCGCCAGATCGAGGCCAAGACGCTCGCCAAGCTGCGCCACCCCTCTCGGGCGGGTTCCCTGCGCGACTACCTCACCGCTGACTGAGCGCCGCGAGCGAGTCCGCGGCCCCGCGGGTTCCGCGGCGCGAAAAATGGCCCGATGTGGCCGTCCTTCCCCGAACCCGCTGTGCTCGCGGCGCGGCGTGCCTAGGCTCGAAGGGTGCAGGTCAACCGATCCTCCCCGGCCCGCCCCCTCCGCCGCCGCGCTCTGCCCCCGCTGGCCGCCGCCGTGGCTGCCGGCGCGCTCGTCGCGACCGGCGTCGTCCTGCTGGGCGGCCGTGAGCCCGAGCGCGTCGCCTACGTCGCGGGCTGGAACGTGGCCGACCGCGGCTTCACCGTCGCGGACGTGGCGGCCAGCGGCGCACCCGAGCACCTGACCCGCCTGATGTGGGCGTTCGGGGACGTCAGCGAGGACGGCCTGTGCCACATCCCCTCCGGACGCGACGACCAGCCGTGGGAGCTGTACCAGCGGCCCTACGCCGCCGAGGAGAGCGTCAACGGCCGGGCCGACCGCCCCGACCAGGACCTGGCCGGGAGCCTGCACCAGTTGCGGCTGCTCCGCGAAGACCACCCGCACCTGGGCGCGAGCCTGTCGCTGGGCGGTTGGAGTTGGTCGACGTACCTGTCCGTGGCCGCTCGCACCCCCGAGTCCCGGGAGGCATTCGTCGCCTCCTGCCTGGACCTGTGGATCCGCGGCGACCTGCCCGTCCTCGACGGCGGCGCCCAGGGCGGCGGGGGCGCGGCGTACGGGGTCTTCGACGGCGTTGATCTGGACTGGGAGTGGCCGGGCGGGCAGGGCGACCCGGGCAACGTGGTCCATCCCGACGACCCCGCCAACCTCACGGCGCTGGTCGCCGAGTTCCGCCGCCAACTGGACGCGTTGGGCGAGGAGACCGGCGTCGGGTACACGCTGTCGGTCTCCCTGCCCGGAGGGGCCGAGGCCGGCTCCGCCTACGAGGCCGAACTGTTCGACCTCGTCGACTTCGCCACCGTCCAGGGCTACGACTTCGCCGGTCCCTGGAACGAGCGGACCGCCCACCACTCCAACCTGTACGCGCCCGCCCACGACCCCCGGGCCGCCAGCGTCGACGGGGCCGTCCGGCGCTACCTCGACCTGGGCGCGGACCCGTCGCGGCTCGTCGTGGGCGTTCCGGCCTTCGGGCGAGGCTGGCAGGGGGTGGGCGCCGAGGACGCGGGCCGCGGCCAGGCGGCCGAGGCCCCCGCCGACGACGCCTACGACGGCCCCACCATGGCCTTCGCCGACCTGGAGGAGCGCGACGGGCGCCGGTTCCTCGACGAGGAGGCGGGCGCGTACTGGATCTACGACGGCGACACCTGGTGGACCTACGACAACGCCGACGTGATCGCGATCAAGGGCGAGTACGTCCTCGACCGCGGCCTGGGCGGGCTCATGATGTGGAACCTGGACATGGACCCCCAGGGGGAGCTGGTCCGGGCCATGGACGAGTCCCTGGACCGACGGTGAGCACGTGGTGACTTCCCCGGCGGGCCGTCGGAGAAGGACATCACGCGCTGCCTGGAACGGCATGCGGCGTGTGGGGTCCGTCGCGTGCCGACACGGCAGGTGCGTGCCGCGGCCACCCGCCCCCGACCCCCACTGGAGCATCCGTGCGGGGCGGCCACGAGCGCTGGTTCCGGCGCCGCCCGTCACGGGTGGGGCTGATCCGGGCCCATCAGATGCGGCTGTCCCCGCGCCGTCGAAGGACCGCACCCGACGGAGTCCGCGCCGCGCTCCGCGGGCAGCGCGCACCGGCCGTGCCGCCCAGACCGGCGACGATCCGGGGGCGCGCCGCGGTTGCCACGCCCCGGCCCGGACGGCCACGCTGGGGACATGGCCGACGCGCAGAACTCCACCTCCCGCACCGCCCCCGCAGACCTTCGCCGCGACCTGGAGCGCCGGATCCGGGGGACGGTCGCCTTCGATCCCGGAACGCTCGCCCTGTACACCTCCGACGCCTCCAACTACCGACGCGTTCCCCTCGGCGTCGTCATCCCCGAGACCGTCGACGACTGTGCGGCCGCCGTCCGCACCTGTGCCGAGCACGGCGTCCCGGTCGTGCCCCGGGGCGGCGGCACGTCGATCGCGGGCAACGCCATCGGCACGGGGGTCGTCATCGACACCTCGCGCCACCTGCGCGCCATCGAGCACATCGACCCCGTCGCCCGCACCGCCACAGTGCAGCCCGGCGTCATCCTCGACGACCTCCGAGAGGCGGCGTCCGCCCACGGGCTCACCTTCGCCCCCGACCCCTCCACGCACAGCCGCTGCACCGTCGGCGGCATGGTCGGCAACAACGCCTGCGGCTCCCACTCCGTGGCCTGGGGCACCACCGCCGACAACATCGTCGCCCTCGACGTCCTCCTCGCCGACGCACCCGCATGACGGTCGGCTCCCGCCACACCCCCGATGAGTGGGCGGAGCTGACCCGGCGGCCCGGACGCGAGGGCCGGATCTACACCGAACTCGACCGGCTCGTCGAGGAGCATCGCGCCGACCTGCGCACCGCCATGCCCGAGTTCCGGCGCCGCGTCTCCGGCTACGCCCTGGACCGGCTGCTCCCCGAGAAGGCCGCGACGTCGCCGCGGCCCTGGTCGGCACCGAGGGAACCTGCGCCTTCGTCCTGGGCGCCACCGTCCGCCTGGTCGAGTCGCCGCCCGCCCGCGCCCTGGCGGTCCTGGGCTACCCCGACGCCGCCACGGCCGCCGACGCCGTGCCCGACCTGCTCGGCCACGCGCCGCTGACCGCGGAGGGCATCAACGACCGCATGGTCGCGGCCCTGGACCGCCACGGTTCCCGGAGCCGCGTCTCCCTGCCCGAGGGCGGCGCCTGGCTCCTGGTGGAGATCGCGGGAGCGGAGCCAGCCGAGGCCGCCGGGGCGGCGGAACGGATGCTCTCCGAACTCAAGGGCGCGTCCCGGCCGCAGGACGCCGTCGTGGTCACCGACGCCGCACAGCAACGGGCGCTCTGGCGGATCCGCGAGGAGGGGGCCGGGCTCACCCAGCGCACGCCGAGCGGGGACGACGCCTGGTCGGGCTGGGAGGACGCCGCCGTCCCACCGGAGAATCTGGGCGGCTACCTGCGTGACTTCGACACGCTCATGGAGCGGCACGGGCGCTTCGGCGTCGTCTACGGCCACTTCGGCGACGGGTGCCTGCACGTGCGTATCGACTTCGCCCTGACGCACGAACGGGGCCGGAGGGAGTACCGGGCGTTCATGGAGGAGGCCGCCGACCTGGTCGTCGCGCACGGCGGCTCCCTGTCCGGCGAACACGGCGACGGTCAGGCCCGCTCGGAACTGCTCCACCGCATGTACCCGGAGGGGATCATCCGGGCGTTCGGTGCGTTCAAGCGCGTGTGGGACCCGGACGGGGTGATGAACCCCGGCATCATCGTCGACCCGCTGCCCCTGGACGCCGACATCCGGGTGGCCGCCGACGACCGCCCCGAACTGCCCCTGGTGTCGGAGGTCGCCCTCGCCTACGCCGACGACGACGGCGACTTCGCGCGGACCCTGCGCCGCTGCTCGGGCGTGGGCAAGTGCCGGCGCCAGAGCGGGCCCGGCGTCATGTGCCCGAGCTACCAGGTCACCCAAGAGGAGCGGCACTCCACGCGCGGGCGGGCCCACCTGCTGTTCGAGATGGCCAAGGGGGAGGTCATCACCGACGGCTGGCGGTCGGAGGAGGTGCGCGAGAGCCTCGACCTGTGCCTGTCGTGCAAGGGCTGCCTGAGCGACTGCCCGGTCAACGTGGACATGGCCGCCTACAAGTCCGAGTTCCTGCACCAGCACTACCGGGGGCGTCCGCGCCCCGCCGCGCACTACTCGATGGGCTGGCTGCCGTTCTGGGCCCGGCTGGCCACGCTGGCCCCGGCCGAGGCCAACCGGGTCGCCCGGCTTCCCGGCGTTTCGGGCCTGGCCAAGCGGCTCGCCGGGGTGGCCGTTCAGCGCGACCTTCCCGCCTTCGCCACCACGACCTTCACCCGGGCCTTCCGCCGCCGCCAGCGGCGCGGCCGGGGCCGGGCGGCCGGCCGACGGGTCGTCCTGTGGCCCGACACCTTCGGCAACCACCTCAACCCGGGAGTGCTCGCGGCCGCCACCCGCGTGTTGGAGGACGCGGGCTTCACGGTCGTGCTCCCCGAGGGCCGGGTGTGCTGCGGGCTGACGTGGGTGTCGACCGGCCAACTCGGCGTCGCCCGCGCGGTGATGCGCCGTGCCGTGCGCGCCCTGGAGCCGCTCGTGGCCCAGGGGCTGCCCGTGGTCGGACTGGAGCCCAGCTGCACGGCGGCTCTGCGCCACGACCTGGTGGAGCTGCTGCCCGGCCCCGCGAGCGAGCGGGTCGCGGGAGCCGTGCACACCCTGGCGGGGTTTCTCGACGTCCACGCTCCCGAGTGGCGGCCGCCCCGGCTCTCGGCCAGGGCGCTGGCCCAGGTGCACTGCCACCAGCACGCCGTGATGGGGTTCGACGCCGAGCGCGCACTCATCGCCAGGGCGGGGATCGACGGCGAGGTCCTGGACTCGGGCTGCTGCGGACTCGCCGGCGACTTCGGGTTCACCGAGGGGCACTACGAGATCTCCGCCGCTATCGGGGAGCGCGAACTCCTGCCCCGGGTGCGCGCGGCGGACGCGGACACCCTGGTCCTCGCCGACGGCTACAGCTGCCGGACCCAGATCGACCAGGGCACCGGCCGTCGCGCCCTGCACCTGGCGGAGGTCCTCGCCCGGGGGATCGCCGCGAGGGACGCACCGGGTTCTGCGGGAGGAGCCGAGCCGGGAGCGGGGGACGAGCGGCGGGCGTAGGCGAGGACGAAGGGCCCGGTGCTCGGTGCTCCGAGCCTCGTGCCGAGTTCGCGAGAGCGGGTGTCAGACGCCCATCTGTTCCCGGAGGACGGCCAGGACGCGTGAGACGGCGTCGGAGAGGGCCTGGTCCTTCGGGTCCAGGCCCTCACTCAGGTGCACGCGCCAGCGTGCCTCACTGCTTCCGGGCGGTCGGCGCGCCACCAGGCGGAAGCCGGTGGCCGAGTCGCCGCGGGGGTAGGGTACGAACCGGTTGACCAGGATGGTGGCGGTGACGCGCTCGGCGACCGTCTCGGCCATGCGGCGGTAGTCGACGGCGTCCTCGGCCGGTTCCGCGCGCAGCCGGACGGTCCGCCGCCCCTCGCCCTCCTCGTCGAAGGTCAGCGTGTCCGGGGTCCACCTGGCCTGGTCGATGTCCTGCCAGGGCACCGCACGGCCGTCGGGCAGGTACAGCGCACGCGTGGTCGCGACCAGGAGGGGCTGCTCGCCCCCGGCCGCGCGCACCGGCGCGTGGGCGAGCACGCGCTCGCCGCGCTCCAGCCGAGCGCGGACCGACTCGGGCACCCCGCGGCCGAACAGGCCCACTAGCTGCCCTGAGGGCTCTCGGGCGAGCCGTTGGCGCTCGACGGGCGGCCCTCGGCCATGTGCCGCTCCCACTCGACGAGATCCCGTTCATCCTCCGTGGGGCGGGCGAGGAAGTCGCGTAGCGAGGTGATCGGAAGGGTGTCGACGGCCTTGTCGTAGACCGTGCGCCCCGCGTTGCTGACCTGTGCGCCGACGAGCCCGGCCACCTCCTGCACGACGGGGCTGTCGGCCACCTTGCGTGCGGTGCGGACGAGCTGCTCGTAGCGGGCTCTGCCCGCCTTGGCGCCCAGGACGTAACCGACGGCGAGTCCGGCGGCGAAGGTGATCCGGTAGCGCATGGGCTCCCTCTCCAGGCCTTGGTGGCGGTGGGACGGTTCGTGCCCTGACGTTACCGCGTCGTGGCCGCGGCCACACGGCCCGACACCGGTCGCGAGCACTCCGCGAGCGCGCTAGGCTGTTTCCTGTCGCAGCGGACCCCCGTCGCAACGCTGCCGAACGCGGTCCCGCGTAGCTCAATTGGCAGAGCAGCCGGCTGTTAACCGGCAGGTTACTGGTTCGAGTCCAGTCGCGGGAGCGAGTGAGGGCCTTCCCCGTGGGAGGGCCCTTCGTGGTGCGCGGGGGCGGGAGGCACGACGCCCCTCACCCGCTGCCGGGCCGGAGGGGCTCCAACGCGGGGGACGAGGGGGCGACGGGTTCAGATCCGGCCCACACCGCCGAGGATCAGCCGACGGTTGCGGCGGGGCATCTGGTAGGTGCCCGGGACGGGCGGCGCGACGGGCAGGGTGCGCCACCGCTGTACTTCGAGCATTCCGGGGGGGAGGATCTCCCAGCCGTCCAGGAAGGACTCCACCGCGCGGCGTCCGCGCCACCACCCGGAGCCGAGGTGCTCGACGAAGACCCGTTCCAGCCGGGTGGCCCGGATCGCGTCCTTGGAGTACTGGCCCGGGTCGGGGCGGCAGTAGTGGCTGAGGACGACGTGGCTTCCGGGGGCGAACGCCGCGCGCAGGGTCGCGATGTGCCCGGCCGGGTCCTCGTCGTCGGACACGTGCGGCACGACGCCGGTGAGCAGGAGTCCGACCGGCTGGTCGAGGTCGATGAAGCGGCGGGTCTCGTCGTCGCGCAGGACCTGGCCGGGTTCGGTCAGCCCGCCGCGCACGGCCGTGACGGTGCGGCCGTCACAGATCAGGGCTCGGAGGTGGGTCAGCACCATGGGGTCGTCGGTGGCGTAGACGACGCGGGCGTGCCGATCGCTGGCGAGTGCGATCTCGTGCGGGTCCCCCGGAGCCGGCAGACCGGAGCCGAACTGGAGGAACTGTCTGACCCCCGCCTCCTCGACGAGGAAGCGGACCGCGCGCTGGAGGAAGGCTCGCTCACCGAGCACGATCTCCTGGAAGCCGGCCGCGGCGTCGTCGGCGCGTGAGGCGAACTCGCGGTCGCTCTCGAAGTGGTCCTTGCCCTTGAGGTGGAAGGAGCGCAGCCGAGCGATGCTGGGCTGGGCCAGGTCGACGGTGGGCGGCGGATTGGCCCGGACGTGTTTGCCCCCCGCCTGCCTCAGGAAATCGGGGGAGGTGAATCGCGACATCGCCGTCCTCTGGTCGTGAGGTGGGGAAGTGTGGTCGACTCCTGGGATTGTATTCCTCACGGGCGGTGTTTGTTAACCGAGTAGAGGATACGGGTTGGAGAAAAGCGGGGTGGGGACGCCCTTGTCCGCTCGCCTGTCGGGCGTTACTCCAATCTCGGGCCAGGCGTGACGTACACCCCTAATGTCCATTTTGTGAGGAATCGGTGAGGGGGTGTGAGCCGCGCGCGGCCCGCTCCGGCGGGCCCGCGCGGGCCGCGGGGAGAGCGGTTCGCCGCCTCCGGGGGATGGCGACGGCCAGCTCGGGGCCGGTTCCTCGAACAGGTGTCGGAAGGTGCGTTGTCCGCGTATGTCGGCAAAGTGCCACCGGGTGCATACAGAGCGGAGTAGAATAAGGTCGCCGTGAATACGGGTGAGTAATTCACGATGCGTTCTCGCTGCCTGCGCGAATAGCGTTCCGCGGGCGACAATGCGCAGGAGGAGCCGGGGTCGGGTCCCGGCCGAAAACCCCCGGTGAGCGTGCTCCCCGCACCCGCGCCGCGCCCGGGCCCGATCCCGCCGCGCGCGGCTAGCCTGGGGGGATGGACCGTCCCCACACCATCCTGAGCTGCGCCATGTCGGTCGACGGACGCATCGACGACACCGGCCCCGAACGACTGCGGCTGTCCAACGAGGCCGACTTCGCCGAGATCGACGAACTGCGTGCCGAGTGCGACGCCATCCTCGTCGGCGTCGGCACGCTGCGCGCCGACGATCCCAGGCTCCTTGTGCGCTCCCCGGCGCTGCGCGAGCGCCGCCGCGCGCAGGGACGCACCGAGCACCTGCTCAAGGCCGTGGTCACCCGGGGCGGTGACGTCGATCCCTCCGCGCGCCTGTTCGCGACCGGTGACGCCGGTGCGGTCGTCTACTCCGGCGGCGACGGGGTGGACCTGGCCCGCGCGCGCCTGGCCGCTCGGCCGACCGCCGAGCCCCCCGCCGAGGTCGTGGACGCCGGGGACCCGCCCACCGTCGAGGCGATCCTGGCCGACCTGGCCGCGCGCGGGGTCCGGCGCCTGCTCGTGGAGGGCGGCGGCCACATCCACACGCTCTTCCTCGCCTCGGGCCTGGTGGACGAACTCCGCTTGGCGGTCGCCCCGTTCTTCGTGGGCGAGGCGGACGCCCCGCGCTTCGTCCTGCCCGCAGCGTTCCCGCACGGCCCCGCGTCGCCCATGCGCCTGGTCGAGAGCCGCGCGATCGGCGACGTCGCCGTCCTGCGCTACCGGCTGGGGGCGGGGGAGTGAGCACCGGACCGCGGCCGGCCGAGGGCGACGCCGACGCGCACTGGCTGCGCCGGACCGTCGAGCTGTCGCGCAACTGTCCGCCCTCGACCACGGCCTTCTCCGTCGGCGCGGTCGTGGTCGCCGCCGACGGGACGGTCCTGGGCGAGGGCTACTCGCGCCGGGACTCCCCGCACGACCATGCCGAGGAGGTCGCGCTCCGGGAGGTGGACGCGGCCGACCCCCGCCTGTCCGGGGCCACTCTCTACACGTCGCTGGAACCGTGCAGCGCCCGCGCCTCCCGCCCCGTGTCCTGCGCGGAGTTGGTGCGGGGCACCCCGATCCCGCGCGTGGTCTTCGCCTGGCGCGAGCCGGAGCTGTTCGTCGACTGCGACGGCGCCGAACGGCTGCGCCGCTCGGGGCGGGAGGTCGTGGAGCGTCCCGACCTGGCCGCGGGTGTGCGCGAGGCCAACGCCCACCTGCTGGCGGGCGGCGGCCGGTAGCGCGCGGCGAAGCGGAGGCCCAGAGCGAGCACTGCCTCAGAGCCGGTCGACGTCGGTGACCCGCACGACCGCGTGGCCCTCGGCGTCGGAGGCGGCCAGGTCGACCTCGGCGCTGATCCCCCAGTCGCGGTCGCCCGCAGGGTCGGCCAGGACCTGCCTGACCCGCCAGAGCCCGTCCTCCTCCTCGATGAGCAGCAGCGCGGGACCGCGCGCGTCGGGACCGGTCCCGATCTCGTCGTGCTCGTCGAAGTAGTCCTCCAGGGCCTCCTCCCAGGCCTCGGCGTCCCATCCGTCGTCGGAGTCCAGCGCGCCCAGTTCGTCATAGCGGCGGCGGGCGGCCAACTCGACCCGGCGGAAGAGCTCGTTGCGCACCAGGACTCGGAACGCCCGGGTGTTGGCGGTGACCGGGCGGACCCGCTCCTCCGGCTCGGACTCCCCGCCGGGGGACTCCTCCTCGGGGTTGGTGAGCCGCTCCCACTCGTCCAGGAGGCTGGAGTCGACCTGGCGGACCAGTTCGCCGAGCCACTCGACGAGATCGCGCAACTCCTCGGTCTTGGCGTCGTCGGGCACGGTCTGGTTGAGGGCCTTGTAGGCGCTCGCCAGATAGCGCAGCACCAGCCCCTCGGAGCGGGCCAGCTCGTAGAAGCCCACGTACTCGGTGAAGGTCATCGCCCGCTCGAACATGTCGCGCGCCACCGACTTGGGCCGCAGCGGATGGTCGCCCACCCACGGGTGGCCGCGCCGGTAGACCTCGTAGGCGTGGTCGAGCAGTTCCACCAGCGGCTTGGGGTAGTCGACCTCCTCCAGCCGCTCCATGCGCTCCTCGTACTCGATCCCGTCCATCTTCATTCGCTGGACGGCCTCACCGCGGGCCTTGTTGAGCTGGGCGCCGAGGATCTGTCGGGGGTCGTCCAGGGTGGACTCCACGACGCTGAGCACGTCGAGCGCGTAGCTGGGTGAGGCGGCGTCGAGCAGTTCCAGGGACGCCAGAGCGAACGTGGACAGCGGCTGGTTGAGCGCGAAGTCGGCCTGGAGGTCCACCGTGAGGCGGGCGGTCCGGCCCTGTTCGTCCGGTTCGGGCAGGGTCTCGACGATGCCGCCATCGAGCAGCGACCGGTAGATGGCGATCGCCTCGCGGATGTGGCGGCGTTGCGTCCTGCGGTCGTCGTGGTTCTCGGTGAGCAGGTGCCGCATGGCTGTGAAGCAGTTGCCGGGGCGGCCGATCACGCTGAGCAGCATGGCGTTGCTGACGCGGAATCGGGAGGTCAGCGGCTCGGGCTCGGCGTCGATGAGCTTGTCGAACGTCGCCTTGTCCCAGGAGACGAAGCCCTCGGGAGCCTTCTTGCGCACGACCTTGCGCCGCTTCTTGGCGTCGTCGCCCGCCTTGGCCAGCGCCTTCTCGTTCTCGATCACGTGCTCGGGGGCCTGGGCGACCACGTTGCCCACGGTGTCGAACCCGGCGCGTCCGGCCCGCCCGGCGATCTGGTGGAACTCGCGGGCGCGCAGACGGCGGACCCGCACGCCGTCGTACTTGCTCAGCGCGGTGAAGAGCACGGTGCGGATGGGCACGTTGACGCCCACGCCCAGGGTGTCGGTGCCGCAGATGACCTTGAGCAGCCCGGCCTGGGCCAGCCGTTCGACCAGGCGCCGGTACTTGGGCAGCATGCCCGCGTGGTGCACGCCGATGCCGTGCCGCACGTACCGCGACAGGTTGCGCCCGAACCGGGTGGTGAAGCGGAAGTTGCCGATCTCCTCGGCGATCGCTGCTTTCTCCGCCTTCGTGCACATGTTGATGCTGGTCAGCGACTGCGCCCGCTCGACCGCCTGCGCCTGGGTGAAGTGCACGATGTACACCGGAGCCTGGCCGGTGGACAGGAGTTCCTCCAGGGTCTCGTGCAAAGGAGTGACCCGGTAGTCGTAGTAGAGGGGGACCGGGCGCTCGGCCGAGGCGACCACGGAGGTGGACCGCCCGGTGCGCCGGTCGAGGTCCTCCTCGAAGCGCGTGACGTCGCCCAGGGTGGCCGACATGAGGAGGAACTGGCACTGGGGCAGCTCCAGCAGCGGCACCTGCCAGGCCCAGCCGCGATCGGCCTCGGCGTAGAAGTGGAACTCGTCCATGACCACCGTGCCGATGTCGGCGCGGCCGCCCTCGGCGAGCGCGATCTGGGCCAGGACCTCGGCCGTGCAGCAGATGATGGGGGCGTCGGCGTTCACGCTGGCGTCGCCGGTCATCATGCCGACGTTGTCGGTCCCGAAGATCTTGCACAGGTCGAAGAACTTCTCCGAGACCAGGGCCTTGATGGGAGCCGTGTAGAACGCGCACTCGTTCCGGGACAGGGCGGCGAACAGCGCCCCCGTGGCGACCATGCTCTTGCCAGAGCCGGTCGGGGTGCTGAGGATGACGTTGGACCCGGAGACGACCTCGATGAGGGCCTCCTCCTGGTGCGGGTAGAGCGTGAGACCCCGCTCCTCGGCCCACAAAGCGAACGCCTCGAAGAGGGAGTCGGGGTCGGGTTCGGCCGGAAGCACATCGATGAGACTCACGCTTCCTATACTGCCCGCTCCCGTGCACCCTTCGGGACGGCCGTCCCCGAGGCCGCACCGGATACGGCGACGGGCGCGTCCCCCGGGAAGGGGGACGCGCCCGTGGACGCCCGGCGGGACGGACCGGTCCTAGACCAGGCCGAGCTTGCGGACGGTGTCGCGCTCCTCGACGAGTTCCTGGACGGAGGCGTCGATGCGGGAGCGGGAGAAGTCGTCGATCTCCAGGCCCTGGACGATCTCCCAGCGGCCGTTCCTGGAGACGACCGGGAAGGAGGAGATGAGTCCCTCGGGAACGCCGTAGGAGCGTCGGACGGGATGGCGGCGGAGGTCCAGTCGCCCTCGGGGGTTCCGTTGACCCAGTCGTGGACGTGGTCGATGGCGGCGTTGGCGGCCGAGGCGGCCGAGGACGCGCCCCGGGCCTCGATGATCGCGGCGCCGCGCTTGGCGACGGTCGGGATGAAGTCGTTCTCCAGCCAGGCCTGGTCGTCGACGGCCTTGGCGGCGTTGGCGCCGTCGACCTCGGCGTGGAACAGGTCCGGGTACTGGGTCGCGGAGTGGTTGCCCCAGATCGTGAGCTTCCTGATGTCGTTGATCGACACGTCGAGCTTCTTGGCGAGCTGGGTGAGCGCGCGGTTGTGGTCGAGGCGGGTCATCGCGGTGAAGCGCTCGGCCGGGACGTCCGGCGCGTGGCTCTGGGCGATGAGGGCGTTGGTGTTGGCCGGGTTGCCGACCACCAGGACGCGGATGTCGTCGGCCGCGCCGGCGTTGATCGCCTCGCCCTGGGGCTTGAAGATGCCGCCGTTGGCTTCAAGCAGGTCACCGCGCTCCATGCCCTTGCCGCGCGGACGGGCGCCGACAAGCAGGCCGACGTTGGCGCCCTCGAAGGCCCGGCGGGCGTCGTCGAAGATGTCGATGTCCTGGAGCAGCGGGAACGCGCAGTCGTCCAGCTCCATGGCCGTGCCCTCGGCGGCCTTGACCGCCTGCGGGATCTCCAGCAGACGCAGCTTCACCGGGGTGTCGGCCCCCAGCAGCTGACCGGAGGCGATCCGGAACAGCAGGGCATAGCCGATCTGGCCAGCGGCGCCGGTGACGGTGACGTTGACGGGTACTTGGGCCATGACGTGAACTCTCCTGACGACGAAGTGCGACCCGCGATGTTACCAACGGGTACGAAGCGGCGTCGGTGCCGGGGCGCTGGGGTCCGACCAGGCGCGCGCCGCACCTCACCACCCTAGACCGACCGTCCCCGGGAGGGGCGACCCAGGTGCGCGCAAGGAGACCGTGCCCTGATGGCGCCGTGCGCCAATCCCCTTCGGCGTCGGATTTCCGGCGCGGAAACGCCTGACGCACCCTGTTAGGATGACGATTGCGACGACGGCGGGCCGGTAGCTCAGCTGGTTAGAGCAGGGGACTCATAATCCCTGGGTCGCGGGTTCGAGTCCTGCCCGGCCTACCCTCTATGACCCGAAAGAAGCGCCACCGACCTGCGCGGACAGGTCAGTGGCGCTCTCGTGTTCCCTGTGATCTCGTGCGGACTCCCGAGGTCCGGGCCGTACGGCCACGTGAATGCGCGTCGACGTTCCAGAACCCCCTCGAACCCGAACGGGGTTCGGGGCCGCCGGACTTCGACTTCGCGCTTCACGAGACCTGATAAGACGATAGATCCGACATCGCTACTGCGAACCGCTCATTTCGTCATCTGTGAAGGGCGGATTCCTTCATGCAGGCCGACCATCGCGTGGTTCGGGGAGCGACGGGCCGAGAGGAGGTCGGACCAATGCCCGGTGAACACCGCCCGACGGGCCTGGTTCGGTCAAGGCCCGGACGGATGCCGGCGGGAGCGTGGGGGATGCGCCCATCGGGCCGTCGCGGGCTCCTCAGGCGCCGTGGAGGAATGTCCCGGTTCCCGCGCTGGAGCGGAGGCCATGCTGGGCTGACTGTGCACCGGTCAGCGCCTCGTGGACGGGGTGCGCGCGGGGGGCGTGAGCGCTCTGTGCAGCCCGCGCTGAGCGGAGGGGCCGGGCTGGGTGGCAGCAGGGACCGCGCCCGGCACCGGCTCCGGTGAGGGCACGGGGCTGGACGGTGTCCTGGCCCGCCGGCGCTCCACCCGGACCGGGTGGAGCGCGACCGCGACCACTACTGGACCCAGTTCACATTGAACGGATAGGTGAACTGCTGTCCCTGGTTGACGGCCTGTCCGGCCCGCACCCCCGTGACGATCGAGAAGATGAACGCGGCGAGCCAGGTCAGGTAGCCGATGAGCACGATCATGAGCAGCCCGGAGACCACGTACGCGATCAACATGACGAGCTGGAAGTTCAGGGCCGCAGCCGCCTGCTGCCGCACGAACGGAGACTCGTCCTTCTTGATCACGTAGATGATCAGGGGGACGATCCATCCGAGGAGGCCGCCGCCCAGGTGCGCGAAGAAGGCCATCTGCCTGTCGTCGGGCGTGGGCTGGCCGCCGTGCCACTGCTGGCCGTGCGGAGGGTGGCCGCCGGGCTGGGCCTCGGGTCCGGGTTGGCCGGGCGGCGGGGGGTAGCCGCCCGACCCCTCCTGGTGGGCGGGCCGCTGGCCCTGGCCGTAGGGATCCTCCGGCGGGGGAGGGGGCGGGTAGGACATGGTCTACTCCTTCGGTGGGATTCGGGGGAACGGCCGTGATGGTCCCACCTCAGCAGACGGCCGCCGATGGGTGCCGGTTCCGGTGGCCGGGAGCGGTGGGATCTCGTGGCTCCGGCACTCGATCTTTAGCATGCCAGGGCACGGCGATCGAATTGCAATGTCACGGCGCCCGTCCCGCGCGGCCCCGCCGGGGCGCCCGAGGGTGGCGTTCCGGGGGCGCCGGAGAAATGTGAGAACAATTCATAATCGAAATCGCGCGGCTCGGCGCCCGTGTTCTCCGTCCGCTTCGTGATGATCGGAGTTGATTCCTGGTGAGTTCTCCAGATCCTTCCGTGTCGCCCGCGCAGCGCATGATGCCGGTTTTCTCCACACAGTTCCGAGTGCTCCTCTAGACTGGTGGCCCGCCCAGGGTGATGGTGTCGCACGTCTCATCAACCGCCGTCCGCCCTACGTCGTCCGACATGTCGTGAAACAGCGGAGAGGCGAGTGGTGAGCCGGGGTCAGCGAGGGCGGCGGAGAGCACCCGCCCGCCGGAGAGGTCACCGGGCGTGGTGGACGGGCGCGGGCGCGGCCGTCGTCGCGGTCGCCGTCGTCGGCGTGGCTGTCCACGTCCTGCCGCGTGCGGCCGAACCCTTTGCGCGCGGGGTCGCTCCCCTGGCTCCGGCCCCCTTCGCCGACCTCGTCGACCGCGTCGGCGTCACCTCCGACGGCGCCGCCGTCACCGGCGACCTCGACGGAGCGGGCAACAGCCTGTCCGCCCAGGCCCTCTCGGCCGCCGGATGGCTCCCCGGAGGCCGCATCACCGTCCTCGGCACCCCCGTCGACCTGCCTTCCTACGGTCCCGGGCGGCCCGACCACCTGGTCAGCGAGGGGCAGCGTGTGCGCCTGGAGGAGAATCGCGTCCGCGGGGTCACCTTCCTCGCCACCGCCATCCGCGCCGACGACCTGGACGCGCCCGTCCTGGGCGCCGGCCGCGTGGTCTACGCCGACGACACCGCGGAGGAGTTCACTCTCTCCGTCCCCGACTGGACCAGGGGCCCCGCCGCCGACGCCGTCCTGACCCTCCCCTACGCCAACGCAGTCACCGGGTTCGGCCGGGGCGGCTCGGTGCGCCTGTACGCGCGCACCGTCCCGGTCGACCCGCTGCGCGAGGTCTCCCACGTCGTTCTGCCCCGGGCCCCCGTCGGCGGTGACCTGCACGTGTTCGCCGTGGAGGGGACCCCCGTCGTCGACGACTGGGTCGGCACCTGGTCCCGGTCCACCTCCGTTCTGCTGGAGGTCGGCCCCTGGCAGGACCAGACTCTGCGCCTGGTCGTGCGCACCAGCACCAGTGGCACCACAGCGCGCATCCGACTCGACAACACCTTCGCGACCCGAGCAGTGACCGTCGGCGCCGCCTCCTTGGCGTTGCGCGGCGGCGGCGCCGGGACCACGGGGGCGGCGGTCCCGCTCACCTTCGACGGGGCCTCCGGGACCGTCCTGCCGGCCGGTGCCCAGGTGTTCAGCGACCCGGTCGCCGTCCGGCTGCCCGCCAACACCGAGGCGCTGGTCAGCCTCCACCTGCCGGAGCGGGTGACCAGCGCACCCGTCCACTACGCCGCCGCGGACACGGGATTCACCAGTCCGGCCGGGAGCGGCGACCTGACCCTGGACACCACCGGGGAGCCGTTCACCGGGTCAGTCGCGCAGTGGCCCTTCCTCACCGGCCTGGAGGTCCTCGGCGCGCCGGGCGCGGTCGCCGCGGTCGGCGACTCGCTCACCGACGGCGTCGGCGCCACGCGCGACGCCCACACCCGCTGGCCCGACGTGCTCAGCGAACGTCTGGCGGCCCAACCGGGGGTCCCCCACCTCGGGGTGCTCACGCGGGCGTCGCCGGGAACCACGTCGTCTCCGACCCGTACACGGGTGAGGGCACGGCCACCACCGCGGCCGGGGTCAGTCTGCGCCACCGCTTCGAGCGCGACGTGCTGGCCCAGCACGGGGTGGACACCGTCGTCGTCTTCGCCGGAATCAACGATCTGCGGTGGGGGACTACCGCGCGCGAGGTGGTCGCCGGGCTCGACGAGGTCGCCGCGCTGGCCCGGGAACGGGGGCTGCGGGTCTTCGTCGCCACGCTCGCGCCGTGCGGCGGCGAGCCGCTGTGCACGGCGGCGGTGGAACGGGAGCGCCGGGAGGTCAACACCCATCTGCGGGCCCAGGCGACCGCGCCTGGCTCGGTGTACGACGGGGTGTGGGACTTCGACCGGGTGCTGCGCGATCCCGCCGACCCGACACGGCTGCTGCCCGCCTACGACTCCGGGGACCACCTGCACCCGGGCGACGCGGGGTTCCGGGCGATCGCCGAATCCGTCGATCTTTACGCGCTGGTCGGGGGCTGAACGCCGGATCCGGGCGTGGCTCCGTTCAGCGCGGGCACCCCAGGTGGTGGTGGACCACCAGGTCGACGTAGACGGCGCCGAGGTCCTCCAGGCTCAGGCCGCCGTCGGGGTCGTACCAGTGCAGGAGGGAGTCGAGGGTCTCCAGTACCTCGTCGGCCGCCCGGCCCGGGTCGCGGATCTCGAAGGTCCGGGTCACGACGCCGTCCCTGATCATCTCCCGAAGATGTTCGCGGTAGGCACGGGTGAGACGGACGATCTCTCTGTGCCGGGCCGGATGGACGGCGCGAAGGACCGGCAGGAGTTCATGGCCCAGCGCGGTGGCCGCTCGATGCTTCCACCCGAGGGCCACGTGCCGTCTGACCAGGTTCGCCATGCGGTCGGGCGCGGGCGCGCGGCGTCGTCGGCGGTCAGCTGCCCGTCGACGCGCTCGCGGGTGGAGCGCAGCACGACCGCGTAGGCGAGGTCGAACCGGGTGGGGAAGGCACGTCGGAGGGAGGCGGCGTCGGTCCCGGTCTCTGAGGCGATGCGCTCGGTCAGAGCGGACATGGCGATGCCGCGCGAGCGTGTCTGGCGAACAGGCGCGCCGCGCAGTCCAGGACGGGGGCCGTGGTGCGCAGCGCCTGAGGGGAGGTGTCGGCCGTCATCTGTCAGGTATCTCGTCGTTGGGAAGACGCCGCGGGGGTGGGGCGCGGCGTGGGGACTGCTTCGGTGGGAATGCTTTCCGAGGATAGCTCCAGGGGGGCGTCCCATCGCGTGAAACGCGGGAAATCGGCGCGGATTGCCGTGGCTATGTGGCACATGATGCGGATGTGCCCGTTGTTATGCGAATAGGGGAGTAAAGCCCGGTTCCAGGGTCGCCCTACGCCCTCGCCCGTCCCCTCCTGGCCTGCTGTTTCCCTGGGCGCTCAGGGT
Organism: Nocardiopsis sp. CNR-923; assembly: GCF_001942255.1. Lineage (GTDB taxonomy): Bacteria > Actinomycetota > Actinomycetes > Streptosporangiales > Streptosporangiaceae > Nocardiopsis. Next base: position 57,996 of record NZ_MKKC01000087.1, on the reverse strand, counting down.
GAACCCGCGGTCTGGCGTCCTCCCCTCTCGGCGTCCTTCGTCAGCGGTGCGAGATCCTCGATCCGTTCCGTCGCGATCACGTCGACGCCCATTCCCATGTGCCGCGCCATTTCTGGAAAATCATTCACGTTCCACGCGGCCACGCGATATCCGAAACGGTGGATCTCTCCGATCCGCTCCCGGTTCAGCAGTGTGTGCCGCACCGCCAGACAGCTGGGGCGCAGGGTCCGAACCACCTCCTCGGGGGGCAGCCCCGGTTGGTCCCACGTCAGCAGCAACGGCGTCTCGGCGCTGCGCGACCGCAACGCTCCCAGCGCCTCGGGCGAGCCGGTGAACGGGACCCGGTCGGCCAGGCCGCGCTCGCGCAGCAGGGTGTGCGCCGCCAGCGCCGCGTCCGGGGCGACGGCGTCGATGAGCAGGGGCGGAACGGTCCCGGGGCGGAACTCGCCGAGCACTTCCATCAGGGTGGGGACGCGCCGATCCACGTCGTCGCGGACGGTCGCGAGTTCGGCCAGGGTGAGCTCGGCGACCGGACGCGGCGCGGCGCCCGGCGTGGACGTGACGCCTTCGTCGACCAGGACGGGGTACCCGTCCGAACTCAGGTGGACGTCGACCTTGACCAGGTCGGCTCCGGCGCGCCACGCTGATCGCAGGGCGGGGAGGGTGTTCCCCGGTGAACGCGCGGTGTCTCCGCTCAGTGCGATGGACAACGTCATGGTGCCAGGGTGGCAAAGTCGGCGGCCCCTCGTGGTGCAAACAGGAAAAACGCCGACCAAGGCGGACCGGCACGATGGGTCGCCACCCCCGGGGCGGGACGGCGTGACCGCTCGGGTCCCCGCGCGCGGCCACTGCGAGCCGTGTCACGTCGCCAGGCCACCGACCCGGTCCCCCGAACTGGGAAACTCTGTTACGTGAGATCGTGTCAGCACGGTGTCCCCAAGGTCGGCCCTGGAGTGTGAGGCGAACGATGATCCCGGACCAGCGACGAGAGCACATCCTGAAGCTCCTGCAAGAGCGTCACGTGCTGAGCATCAACGAGCTCACGTCCATGCTGTCCGTGTCCCACATGACGGTCCGGCGTGACATCCAGGCCCTGGAGAACGACGGCAAGGTCCTGTCGGTGACCGGCGGTGTGCGGCTGGCGGCCCGGCTCAAGAGCGAACCCTCCTACCTGGCCAAGGCGCAGCTGGAGGTGCCCGCCAAGCGGGCGATAGCGCGCGCGGCCGCCGATCTGGTACGGGAGAACTTCACCATCTACCTGGACGCGGGGACGACCACCCTCCAGATGGTCCCGATGCTCACGGACAAGGTCGGCCTGACCGTCATCACCAGCGACTTCAACGTCGTGGGCCACCTGATGGAGTACCCGGGGATCGAGCTGATCCACACCGGAGGCGTGGTGTCCCACTCCGACCACTCGTCCGTGGGTCAGTTCACCGCCGACTTCCTCCGCAAGGTCAACGTCGACCTGGCCTTCATCGCCAGCAGTTCCTGGGACGCCGAGCGCGGGTCGACGACCCCCTCGGAGGCGAAGGTGATCGCCAAGCAGGAGCTGCTGCGGATCGCGTCCAAGAGCGTCCTGACGGTCGACAGCACCAAGTACGGCAAGTTCGGCACGTTCCGGGTGGCGAGCCTGGAGGAGTTCGACCTCATCGTCACCGACGACCGGCTGCCGCGCTCGGCCGTGGACGAGCTGGCCGAGCGGGACGTGCGACTGAGGTTGGTGGGGTGTGACTGACGCGCCCCGGCCCGGGTGCCGTCGACGGGGGGACGGCGGCGGGGAGGCTCAGTCCTCGTCGTCGTCGATCTCGGCCGGGGCGAACAGCGCCAGTTCGGTGCCGTCGGGATCGTAGAAGACGAGCGTGGAGCCGTCGGCGTCGTGGCTGGTCGGCGTGTGCTCGACGTCCAGCTTCGTGAACCGGTCCTCCCACGCCTCCAGCTCGCCGAGGTTGTCCACCCGCAGCACCAGCCGGTCGAGGCCGCAGCGGCGGTGGTCGAACTTCCCCTTGAAGTTGTCCTTGTGCTGCACCAGGTCCAGCAGGAACCCGCAGGAGTGGCGGCACGCCGTGCGCAGCGTGCCGTTCTCGTCCTCGCTGCGCAGCTCCTTGAAACCCAGGACCGATCGGTAGAAGCGCACGCTCTCGTCACGGTCGCGAACGGAGAGGGTGACGCGGGCGAGACCGCAGATCTGGGGCACCTTGACCTCTCTTCGTCGTCGGCTGGACCCGGGCTTCATGGTGGTCAGTAGATCGAGCACGGTCATCGAGCCTAGGGCCGATTCCACCGTGCTCGGGTATGCCTTAACGCGCGCTTAACACGTGATCAGGGTCGTCGTCGGCGTCGGCCCCGTACTCGACCCCCTCGTTCACGAGGAGGAGGGAGTCACGTTCCGAGAGTCACGCGGCGTGGTCCCCGAGCGGCGCGCGGGCCTGCTGCGCTTCCGCGGCGCTGCCGGCGGGCGCGTCCGCCCGAATGTACCAGCGGCTCCTCATCACCAGGACGGCCACCAGGGCCGCGACGAGCGCGCCCGCCGTGGCCAGGGCGAACGCGCCCTGGTGCCCGTGCGCCTGGGCGAGCGGTCCGGCCACGACCGACCCCACCGACTGGCCCAGGATGAGGAAGCTCAGGACGAGCGCCATGGACTGCGACATGCGGCTCGCCGGGGCCGCCCGCTCGACCAGACCGAACAGGCTCACCAGGTGCGGGCCGATCGCCACGCCGAGCACGAGGATGGCCACCGCCAGCGCGACGGCCCCGTCCGCCGCGTAGAGCGGGAGCGTGAGCGCGAACAGCGCGCCCGCGGCGACCCGGACGCGTGCGGGCAGTGTGAACGCGACGGGCAGGGAAGCCATCATGAGGCCGGCGACCGCGCTGCTGGAGCCCTGGAGGGCGTACATCAGCCCGGACAGGTCGCCGTGGCCGGAGCCGGTGGCGAAGGCGGTCACCCCCGTGGACATGCCGCCGAAGAACAGCCCTTGGCAGAACATCGGGACGGCGATCACCATCAGGGCGGGGGTGACGATCCGACCGCCCGCGCCCCGCACCGGCGGCGTCCCCGGCGGAGCGGTCGGGTGCAGGGCGAACACGGCACCGAACAGCCCGACGAGGACGGCGGCGCCCAGGACGCTCGCCGAGGGGGAGAGCGTGACGGTGAGCACGCCGACCAGCACCGGGCCCAGGACGAAGGCGGCCTCGTCCAGGACGCCCTCGACCGACATCACCGCGGACAGTGAGCGTTCGCGCTCGGCCTCGCCCCGGTCGTCGGCACGGAGCAGCCCCACCCAGCGGGTGCGAGCCATCGGGCCGATCTGGGGCATGCACAGCCCGGCCAGGGCGGCCAGGACGGTCAGGACGGCCGCCGACCGGTCGGCGGCGACCGCGCTCACCAGCAGAACGATCAGCGCGGCGTCCACCAGTGCCGTGACCAGCACGGGGCGACGCTGCCCGTGGCGGTCGGCGAACCGTGCGATGACGGGGCCCCCGACGGTCTCGCCCAGGGCGAAGGCGCCGCTGACGATCCCGGCCTCGGCCACGCTGCCGGTGGCCGAGGTGACCAGCGTCAACAGCCCGATGAGCGCCATGGAGACGGGGAGTCGGGCCAGGAAGGTGGCCGTCAGGAGGGGCCACCCCGCGATCGCGTCCATGCGCCGCAGCGTCTCCAGTGGTGACATCCGCTCCTCGTCCCGATCGTGCCGTCCCTCACGGATTGCAGCACGGAGGTCGACAATGGGCAATCGTCGGGAAGACCAAGATTCATCCCATGATATGGCCGTTTCTGAGGTGTTGTCATAGTCCGCTCCGGTCCGTGCGGGCGCGCCGGGTGACGAAGGTGGTGTGAACCTCCGACTTTCGCTGGTTCCGTGGCCCCGGTGTGAGATGTGTAGGTTCGTCCCCATGGATCTCTCCGAGCCGCTCCGGGCCGCGCGCCGTGCCCTGCGGCCACTGCCCGGCTGGCCGACCCGTCGCGCTCTGGTGCGCGACGCGGCCCTGGCCGCGGCGGTCGGTGCGGGCGTGGTCCTGGAGGGCGTGGTGGCCTGGATCTCGGGCACGGGGGGTCCGGTCGAGACCGCGGCACTGCACGCGGCGCTCGTCGTGGTCGGGCTGCTGGTGATCGTGCTCACCCGCCTGTACCCGGTGTTGGCGGTGGCGGTGTCCCTGGCGGCGAGCCTGACGTCGCTGAGCCTGGGGCTGCTCGTGGTCGTGGCGTCCTACCTGCTGGGCCGTCGCGCACCCAGCGTGTGGCCTGCCGCCGTCCTCTTCACCGTCGGCGCCGGCGCCTGGTTGGCGCTGCTGTCCACGGTGGCGTCCGTCGGGGTCGACGCGTGGTCGTTCAGCCTCGTCGTCGTGGTCTTCTACCTCGTTCTGCCCTGGTTGGTCGGGGTGCACCGCAGACAACAGGCACAGCTGAGCGCGGCCGGTTGGGAGCACGCCAGGCAACTCCAGCGCGAACACCGGTTGACGGCGGAACAGGCGCGGTCGCGGGAACGCTCGCGCATCGCCCAGGACATGCACGACTCCCTCGGACACGAGCTGAGCCTCATCGCGCTGCGCGCCGGGGCGTTGGAGGTCACACGGGACCTGTCGGACGAGCACCGCCGCGCCGTCGCCGAGTTGCGCGCGGACGCGGTGACCGCGACCACGCACCTGCGCGAGATCATCGGCGTCCTTCGGGCCGACGCCGAACCGGCCCCGACGATCCCCGTCGACGAGGGCGTCCCAGCACTGGTCGAGCGGGTCCGCGCCTCCGGCATGCGCGTCACGCTGGTCCGGGAGGGCGACCTGTCGGAACTGCCGCCGATGGTCGGGCGCGCCGCGCACCGCGTGGTGCAGGAAGCCCTGACCAACGCCGCGAAGTACGCGCCGGACGCTTCCGTCACGGTGTGGGCGATCACCGACGGCAGGGCCCTGGAGGTGCGCGTGGCCAACGCGGCGCCGGTCGGCGTCCTGCCGGAGACCGCGCAGGGCGGTGGCCGCGGCCTGATCGGTCTGCGTGAGCGCGTCCGGGTGGCGGGAGGCTCGTTCGCCGCCGGTTCGTGCGACGGCGGGTGGGAGGTGGCCGCGACGCTGCCGGTCAGCGGAGTGGTCGCGCCCGCCCCGGGCGCGGACCCGAGGGCGAGGACGGCGATGACATCGACCGGCTGCAACTGGCGGCCCGCCGCAGGTTTCGCGGGTGGACGCTGGCGCTCCTGGTGCTCCCGGTCGTGTGCCTGGTGGTGCTCGTGGCCATGGCGGTGGGTCCGGTGTCGCTGGTGCTGGAGGGACAGTCGCTGCCCCCCGAGGACCTGGCTCGCATCGGGGTGGGCGACACACGGGAGGAGACCGAGCGGTACCTGCCGGAGCACGCCCTGCCGGTGAGCGAGGGCGAGCGCGCGCTGTACCGGGAGCCCGAGGACGCCGAGTGCTCCTACTACCTCGACGGATCCCACGTCCTGGACCCCGGCGCCGTCCTGCACCGGGTGTGCTTCCGCGACGGCCTGGTGGCCGAGGCGGGGGTCGCCGCGCGTTACTGAGCCGCCGCTCGGCGGCCCCCGGCGCCGCGCCGGGCACACCGACCGCGTCACCGTGAACGCAGAGCGAGGAGACCGATGATCCGGGTGCTGATCGCCGACGACGAGGCCATGATCCGTGCGGGTGTGCGCGCCATCGTACAGAGCGACCCCGGCATCGAGGTGGTCGCCGAGGCCGCGGACGGGCGCGAGGCCGTCGAACTGGTGCTGGCCCGCCGCCCCGACGTCGTGCTGCTGGACATCCGGATGCCCCGCATGGACGGTCTGGCGGCCACAGCCGAGATCCGCCGGCTCGCGCCCGGCACCGCGGTGGCGGTTCTCACCACCTTCGGCGAGGACGCCTACATCTCCCAGGCCCTGGGCGACGGTGCCGCCGGGTTCCTGCTCAAGGCGGGCGATCCGCGTGAACTCATCGCCGGCGTGCACGCGGTCGCCGAGGGCGGCGCCTACCTGTCGCCCCAGGTGGCCAGGCAGGTGATCACGCACTACGGGGGCGGTCGGGCCGCCCGCGAGGCCGCCGCCCTGGCCAAGGTCGAGCGACTGACCGAGCGGGAGCGCGACGTGCTCGCCCTCGTGGGCGTCGGGTTGTCCAACGCCGACATCGCGCGTCGCCTGTTCCTGGTGGAGGGCACGGTGAAGAGCTACGTGAGCGCGATTCTCAGCCGTCTGGGACTGCGCAACCGCGTACAGGCCGCGATTCTCGCCCACGAGGCGGGGCTCCCCGACACGTTCGACACCTGAGACCGCGTGCGGTCGAGGGCCCGGTGAGGGAACATGGGGGCATGGTGAGTACGAGGCTCTCCGGGGACCGGCCCGGTCCGGGCCAGTGGATGGGGCTGAGGTGGTTCAGGTCGGCCTGGCGCGACCTCGCGGGCTCGAGCCCCGACGCGCTGGCGGTGGGCGACGAGCTGCTCGGTCGCTGGGGCGAGGAGCATCGCCGGTACCACACGCTGCCGCACCTGCTGAACACGCTCCGGGCCGTCGACAAACTCGCTGGCCACGCGCGGGATCCGGACGCGGTGCGCTACGCGGCCTGGTTTCACGACGCCGTCTACGAGGGGCGCCCCGGGGATGACGAACGCGCGAGCGCGCTGCTCGCCGAGCGCCTGTTGACGGCGCTGGACGTCGACCCCGGCCGGGTGCGGGAAGTGGCGCGCCTGGTGCGGATGACCGCCGACCACCGGACCGAGCCCGGCGACGCCAACGGCGCGGTCCTGTGCGACGCCGACCTGTCGGTGCTGGCCTCGTCTCCGGACGAGTACCTCGCCTACACGGCCGCGGTCCGCGCGGAATACCGGAGGGTGCCCGACGCGCTCTTCCGGGCCGGGCGGCTGCGGATCCTGCGGAAGCTGGTGCTCGCGCCCCACCTGTACGAGACCGAGTACGGCCGCGCGCACTGGGAGCTGCGGGCCAGGGAGAACGTCGAGGCCGAGATCAGGCGTCTGGAGGCCTTCGGCAGGGTCGAGCCGCCTCGGCTGTGACCGGGCGCGCCCCGCGGACCCTCGGCCGCCGCAGTCCGCAGGCGCGCAGCCGAGTGACCAGCTCGCGTCCGCTGACGTGCTCCGCGCCCAGCTCCACCGCCCGGGCGTGCAGGTGCTCGGGGACGTCGTAGTGGTCCCGGTCGAATGCGCGGGGGCGCAGGCCGAGCGCGCGGGCGAAGGCGTGCAGTTCCTCGTAGGAGCGGTCGCTGACCAGGTGGGCGAAGAGCCAGCCGTGCGGACCGGGCCAGAGGGGCGTGTCGATGAGGACGCTCATGAGGCGCGCGGAGCGGTCACGGCCCGCCAGGGCACGGGGCTGGACATCACCATGGTGCTGGAGGGACGGCCGTGCTCGGCGAGCCGGTCGATGACCTCCTCGAAGTGCTCCATCGAGCGCACCGTGATGAGCAGGACGCAGCAGGCGTCACCGGTCACCCGGTGCACCTGGAGGATCTCGGGCAGGTCGAGGGCCGCGGGTTCGCGCAGCAGGCAGTGCGCGCCGAAGCACTCCATCCGCACCAGGGCGGTCACGGGGAGTCCGGCGGCGGCCGGATCCACGTGCGCGTGGTAGCCGGTGATCACGCCGCGGTCGGTGAGTCGGCGGACGCGGTCGGCCACCGCCGGGGCCGAGAGGTTGACGCGGCGGGACAGTTCGTTGAAGGACAGGCGCCCGTCCCGCTGGAGCTCGGAGAGGATCCGCTGGTCGACGCCGTCCAGCGGGTACGGTGGTCGCAAGGCCATTCTTTGTGTTCCCCAAGTCGAAGTCGTGTTCCCGTTACGAATGGTAGGTCAATGTCAGGCCTGTGTCGGCATTGACCCTTCCTTCATCGAGCACTCGTGTTCGATCATGTGTACCCGCGCTGAACCGGGCTCGGACGACCCCGCGCCGGTGGCGCCACGACACGGATCGCAGTAGCACGAGGGGTTCCCATGGTCACCACGCCCGTCCAACAGTGTCCGTACGCCCCGGGCGGGGACGACGAGGCGGTCGCGACGCACGGCGGCGGTCCGACGCTCTCCTTCGAGCACACCACCCCCTACGTCACTACGTCGGCGTGGACACCCTCCTCAGCCTCCAGAACACGCGTACCGACGAACCCGCCGAAACGGCGTTCATCGTCAGCACGCAGGTCATGGAGCTGCTCTTCACGCTCGTCCAGCAGCGCTGGGAGGCGGCCCGGGACGCGATGGAGGCCGACGACGTTCCCGGGGCGCTCGCCTGGTTGCGCCGGGCGTGCAACGCCCAGGACGTGCTCAACGCCTCCTGGGGCCTGCTCACCGACATGACGCCCACCGAGTTCAACCGGTTCCGCCCCGCCTTCGGCGAGCGTCCGGCTTCCAGTCCTACGGTTACCGCAAACTGGAGTTCCTGCTGGGAAACAAGTCCTCCGCGATGATCCGCCCGCACAGGGCCATGGGCGGTGTCGTGGCCGAGTTGACCCGTCTCCTGGAGGGACCGAGCCTGTACGACGCGGCGCTTCGGCTGCTCCGACGCCGGGATCTGCCGGTCCCCGACGACCACGCCGAGCGCGACTGGACCGCCGACTACGAGCCCAGCGCGGGGGTCGAGCACGCCTGGGCGCTCGTCTACGGCGACGACCGACCCGGCAACGAGCTGTTCCTCCTGGCCGAGGCGATGCTCGACGTCGCCGAGCGGGTGACCCGGTGGCGCCACAGCCACTTCGTCGCCGTCAAGCGCGCCATGGGGGCCAAACCCGGAAGCGGCGGCTCCAACGGCCTGAACTGGCTCGCACGCAACGCCGGACAGGACGTCTTCCCGGAGCTGTGGTCGCTCCGGAACACCATGTGAAACTCCAGCATCACCCGCATCAGCAGGAGGCAGGAACCGATGACGCCCACCACCCGTGAGGAGTGCGCCGCCCTCGACGCGGCGGATCCCCTCGCCCCGCTCCGCGAGGAGTTCGTACTCCCCGAGGGGGTGATCTACCTGGACGGCAACTCGCTCGGAGCGCTCCCGAGGACCACGCCCGGACGGGTCGCCGACATGATCGAACGCGAGTGGGGCCAGGACCTCATCCGGAGCTGGAACACCGCCGGGTGGTGGGACAAGCCGCGGACCCTCGGCGCCAAGGTCGCCCCGTTGGTCGGGGCCGACGGCGACGAGGTGATCGTCGGCGACGGCGTCTCGGCCAACCTGTTCAAGGTCCTCGTCGCGGCCCTGCGCATGTCCGACCGCTCGGTCGTGCTCGGCGAGGCCGGCAACTTCCCCACCGACCTGTACGTCACCGAGGGCGCGGTCGCGCTCGCCGGGGCCGCCCAGCGCAGGGTCGACCCCGATGGTCCCGGACTGGCCGAGGCACTGGCCACGGGTGAGGTGGCGGTCCTGCTGCTCAGCCACGTCGACTACCGCACGGGCACCCTGCGCGACATGCCGGGCATCACGCGCCTGGCCCACGAGCACGGCGCACTCGTGGTCTGGGATCTGTGCCACAGCGTGGGCGCGGTGCCGGTCGACCTGTCCGGCTGCGGAGCGGACTTCGCCGTCGGCTGCACGTACAAGTACCTCAACGCGGGGCCGGGCGCACCCGCCTTCCTGTACGCCGCCCGGCGCCACCACGCGGTGGCCGACCAGCCGCTCAGCGGGTGGCACGGGCACGCGCGCCCCTTCGACTTCACCGCCGACTACGAGCCCGCGCCCGGGGCGTCCCGCTTCCTCAGCGGCTCGCAGCCGCTCGTGGCCGACGCCGCCCTGGAGGCGAGCCTCGACGTGTGGGCCAAGGCCGACATGGGACTGGTGCGGGCCAAGAGCCTGGCGATGACCGACCTGTTCCTGCGCGTGACCGGTGAGGCGGGGATCGCGTCGGCCACCCCGCTCGACCACGCCCGGCGCGGCAGCCAGGTGGCGCTGTACCAGCCTGAGGAGGGCGCGGGCTACCCCATCGTGCAGGCGCTGATCGAGCGCGGCGTGATCGGTGACTTCCGGGCCCCCGACGTCATGCGCTTCGGGTTCACCCCGCTCTACCTGCGTTACGCGGACGTCTTCGACGCCGCCACCGCGCTGGTGGAGGTCGTACGGACGGGGGAGTGGCGTGCGGAGCGCTTCCGCCGCGGCGCCCAGGTGACCTGACCCGCCGCCGTCGTGGCCGGTTCCCGGCGCCCCGGAGGGCCGTGTTCCCCCGGGGCGCCGGTTTTTCCAAAATCGGCGAACAGGGTGACCCGGGGCACGTGACGGGGTTACGTGTCCTTTGCCACACGGGGCCGTGGCCGGCCCGTCCCGACACGAACCACGTCGACGTCGTCCGGTGCCCCCTACCCTTGCGTAAACACTGTTGCATAGGCGTTTCAGCAGGTGAGAGCTGGTGTCATTTGACTGTGGCGCCAAGCACGGACGCTGTCGCGATTTCTCGTAGAAAAACCGCTATAACCCCGTCGTGATAGGCGTTCCAGTGCTGCTGAGGCGCTTTTTACTTAGTTTCTCGGTGTTTGTCTTCCGCTACGACGCGTCATTTTACCCACGATCCTTCGGTACTTTACCGAAGCGTGGGTTAGTGTCGCTCGTGATCGGTTCGAGATGACACATCGAAGAGCCGGTGCCGAGCCCCTGAACGGCCGCGCGCCGCAGGGGAGTCGAGACCCTCTCCCGGGAACCGGGCCGCACGAACACGTGTCCGCCCTCCGGATCGCCGAGTCCATCGGCGCCCCCGTTCCCGCCCCGCCTTCGCCGTCGGAGACGCGGGAGTCCCCAGTCATGACGCCCTGACGTGGGTGTGCCCGAGCGCGCCCGCGTGCCCTGAAGCGCCATGCCCACGGTCTTCTCGGCCCTGTCGCCTACCTGGCTAATTCTCCATGAGCAACGAGACTCCGATTCAGCACGGCCACGTCACCGCCACCTACTTCTGGGACGACGGTTCCGGTATCAACGGGGACACGGGCGCCCCGGCCTATGGCTTGCCCATGCAGAAGGGCCTGTTCTCCAGCCCGAGCTGGCCGCTGGGCACCGAGGGCTACATCGTCTACGAGGGCAAGGAATACGAGTTCTTCATCGGCGACCGCGGGCCCGGTGTTCCCTCCTACGACTGCGACGTCCTGCTCGACATCGACGGCAAGACCTTCGCCGACATGATGGGTACGAGCTGGAACGAGACCACCCTGACCGTCGGCGGCGGCAACGGCCACGCCGAGGTCGAGTACTTCATCACCGAGTGGGGCGACGGCTACGGGACCCCCGGCGCGCCCCACCCCTTCCAGCAGCCCGGAAACCCCTGTGAGGACGCGGTCTCCCCGCTCCCCGAGCCCGAGCCGGTCGAGGAGCCCGAGCCCGAGCCCGAGCCGACCGAGGAGGAGACGGCGGCGGAGCCCGCCGAGGAGGACAAGTCCGAGGACGCCGACAAGGCCGAGAACGCCGAGGAGCGGGACGACCAGTCCCAACAGGCCGCCGCGGACGAGGACCGGGAGGGCGACGACTCCGGCGTGACCGCGCAGACCGCCGCCAGCGACCTGTCCGCCATCGAGCTGACCGGTGCGGAGGGCGCTCTGGGCGCCACGGGTCTGCTGACCATGGCCCTCATCCCCGCCGTCCTCGTCGCGCTGTTCTTCGCCTGGACCCGCCGCCCGGCCGCGCCCACGCGGGCGCCGCCGAGGACCGGGGCAGGGGCCTGCTGGCCCAGAGCAACGGCCGCCACGGGCTGTCCTCCCTGGTGGACCGGCTCCCGTCCCTGTTCGACCGGTTCCGCCGCAAGTAGTCGGCACACCCCGCGCAGGGGCCGCGGTCGTCGGCGACCGCGGCCCCTCGTCGTGCCTGCGTTGGGCCTGCGCTTCGCTTCGGCCCGTGTTCGAGCGCCCCAAGGCCAGGGATGCTTCATCCTCGTCCTCGCCTGACGATCGTTCCTCGCCAGCGGCTCGACCCGTCTCGCAGCACCCCGGCGGCGCCCGAACGGCGACCCCCTGGGGTGGGTGCTCCGGGAGAGAGCCTAGACGTCCCCGATGAGCAGCCCCGGACGTTCCACGCAGTCGGCGACCAAGCGCAGGAAGCCGCCCGCGACACCGCCGTCGCACACCCGGTGGTCGAAGGTCAGGGTGAGTTCGGTGGCCGCGCGGGGCGCCACGGCGTCCCCGACCACCCAGGGGCGGCGCACGATCCGGCCCACCCCGAGGATCGCCGCCTCGGGGTGGTTGATGATCGCGGCCGACCCGTCCACGCCGAACACGCCGTAGTTGTTGACGGTGAACGTCCCGCCGCGCAGCGCCTCGGGACCAGCGTGCCCGCCCGTGCGGCCTCGGCTGTCTCAGCCAGCCGGGCCGACAGGTTCCGCGTGGTCAGGCGGTCGGCGTCCCGCAGCACCGGCACCACCAGGCCGCGCGGGGTCTGCGTCGCGAAGCCCAGGTGGACGGGGTCGAAACGGACGACCTCGTCGCGCTCGGCGTCGAAGTGCGCGTTCAACTCCGGAAAACGCGCCAGCCCCAGCAGGGCGAACCGCGCCACCAGCGCCAGCACGCTCACCGGCCGGTCCGGCGCCGCCCCGTTGAGCTCCCGCCGCAGCTCCACCAGTCCGGTCGCGTCCGCGTCCACCCACACCGTGGCCTCGGGGATCTCGCGCCGCGAGCGCTCCAGGCTCCGGGCCATGGAGCGGTGCGCGGCGCGCAGCGGCGTCCGGTGGGTGCCCGGACGGTCGGCCTCGGGATCGTGGCCGGCGGCGCCGGCGACCAGGGCCTCCACGTCCCGGCGCAGGACCAGGCCGCCCTCACCCGTTCCCCGGATCGTCGCCACGTCGATCCCGTGCTCCCGGGCCAACCGCCGCACCAGCGGCGACACCACTCGTGTGCGCTCGCCGCCGCGCGCGCCGGAGGTGGTGGGCGGGCCGCCGGTCGCCGTTGACCCGGGCGGCCCACCCGCCCCGCGGGCGCGCCGACGCGAGGTCGGTGCGCCCCGTCCCGTGCCGTATCCCACCAGGACGGCTCCCGACCCCGCGGATTCCGCGGCGGCCCCGTTGCCGCCGACGGGGTCGGAGCCCTCCCGCGCGATCGGCACGGTGGTCTCCCGCACGGTGATGAGGGGCGCGCCGACCGCGACCACCTCGCCCACCGCGCCGTGCAGTTCGGCGACCGTGCCCGCGTACGGACACGGCACCTCGACCGCGGCCTTGGCGGTCTCCACCTCGGCCACGGGCTGGTCGACGGCGACCACGTCGCCCACCGCCACGAGCCAGGTCAGGATCTCCGCCTCGGTCAGGCCCTCACCGAGGTCCGGCAGGGAGAACGCCCGCGTCCCGCTCACGCCCCCACCTCCGGAGCGTCGGAGGCCGAGGTCCATCCGGCCTCCCACTGGAGCCGGTCCACGGCCGCCAGGATCCGGTCGACGCCGGGCAGGTGGAGGTGTTCCAGCTTCGGCGGGGGATAGGGGACGTCCAGGCCGCCGACCCGCAGCACCGGCGCCTCCAGATGATGGAAACAGCGTTCGCTGACCCGCGCGGCCACCTCGGCCCCGTAGCCGCCGAACACCGAGGCCTCGTGCACCACGACCGCGCGACCCGTGCGGCGCACCGACGCCGTCACGACCGAGTCGTCCCACGGGGCGAGCTGGCGCAGGTCCACCACCTCGACGGAGCGTCCTTCCTCCGCCGCGGCCGCGGCGGCCTCCAGCGCGGTCTCGACCATGGGGCCGTAGGCGACCAGAGTCACGTCGTCCCCCGGGCGGCGCACCACGGAGCGCGCCATCGGCTCGGTGCGCACCGGCAGTTCGACGGCCTCCCTGGACCAGTAGCGGCGCTTGGGCTCCAGGAAGACCACCGGGTCGTCGCACGCGATCGCCTCGCGCAGCATCGAGTAGGCGTCGGCCGGAGTTCCGGGTGTCACCACCCGCAGCCCGGGGGTGTGCGTGTAGTACGCCTCCGAGGAGTCGCTGTGGTGTTCGACGCCGCCGATCCCGCCGCCGTAGGGCACGCGGACGACCACCGGCACGGCCACGGTGCCCCGGGTGCGGTTGCGCATCTTGGCCAGGTGGGAGACGAGCTGTTCGAAGGCCGGGTAGGCGAAGGCGTCGAACTGCATCTCCACCACCGGGCGCAGGCCGTACATGGCCATCCCGATCGCGGTGCCGATGATCCCGGACTCGGCCAGGGGGGAGTCGAAGACGCGGTCGGCTCCGAACTCGCGGCTGAGGCCGTCGGTGACCCGGAAGACGCCGCCCAGCGGGCCGACGTCCTCGCCGTAGACGACGACGTCGGGGTCCTCGGCCACGGCGTCGCGCAGCGCCTGGTTGAGGGCGGCGCCCATGGTGATCTCGGTGGTGGAGGAGGCGGGGGGAGTGGGGGGCGTACGCGTCATTCAGGCCTCCCGCAAGCCGTCCACCAGCGTCTGTCTCTCCTCGCGGAGTAGGGGTGGGACATCGGCGTAGACGTCGCTGAACAGGGACGCCGGGTCCAGTTCGTCCTCGCCCGCCATCCGCTCGCGCACGGCGGTGGCCACCTTCTCCGCCTCGGCGTCGTACCCGGCGAGGATCCGGTCGGTCTCCTCCTCGTCGCCGAGCACGCCCTCCCTCCGCAACAGCGCCTCCATCCGGGTGAGGGGGTCGCGGTCGACCCAGTAGGCCACCTCGGCATCCTCGCGGTAGCGCTGGGGCGCGTCGGAGTTGGTGTGCGGGTCGACCCGGTAGGTCAGCGCCTCGACGATGGCGGGTCCGGCTCCGGATCGCGCCTCGGCCAGGGCGTGCGCGACCACCGCGTACACGGCGGCGGCGTCGTTGCCGTCCACGTGGTAGCCGCGCATTCCGTAGCCGACGGCCTTGTGGGCGAGCGTGGGGGCGGCGGTCTGCGTGCGCAGGGGCACGCTGATCGCCCAGTGGTTGTTCTGCACGAGGAAGACGACGGGGGCGTTCCACACGGCGGCGAAGTTGTAGGCCTCGTGGGCGTCGCCCTCGCTGGTCGCGCCGTCGCCCATGATCGCCAGCGCGGCCACGTCGCGGCCCTTGCGCCGCGCGGCGTAGGTCAGGCCCACGGCGTGCGAGGCGTTGGTCGCCAGCGGTGTGCACTGGGGTGCGCAGCGGTGGCGGTGCGGGTCGTATCCCGCGTGCCAGTCGCCGCGGAAGAGGGTGAGCGTCTCCACCGGGTCGACGCCGTGCGCGACGAGGGCGACGCTGTCGCGGTAGGTGGGAAAGAGCCAGTCCTGGTCGGACAGGGCCAGCACGCCGCCGACCTGTGCCGCCTCCTGACCCGTCGACGACGGGTAGACGGCGAGGCGGCCCTGGCGGGCGAGCGTGCTGGCCTGTCGGTTGAAGCGGCGGCCGATGACCATCGCGCGGTGGAGTTCGGCGAGCCGTTTGTGGTCGGGAGCGGTGAAGAAGGAGTGACTCACGCGCAGGCCGTGCCGGTCCACGAGGCGCACCGGCTCCGTCGAGGGGAGTGGAGGAACCGGACGGTTACGCTCATCGGTGTGCTTCATGTCTTGAATATGAGGTGAATCACCCCATACTGTCGATATCCCCGTACCGATGCTGGACGAATTGTCTCGCATCACCCCATTGCGGGACGGATCATCTCAGACGGTGCACGCCCGAGCGGTATGAGGTAAGACACATGGCAGTGCGGTTGGACGACACCGACCGGCGGATCATCGCCCTGCTGCGCGCCGACGGACGCATGTCCATCCGCGCGGTCGCCGAGCAGGCGCACATCTCGCGCGCCAACGCCTACTCCCGCCTTGAGCGCCTGCGCGCGGAGGGGGTGATCCGCGGGTTCACGGCCGTCATCGACCCCGAGAAGTACGGTACCGCCCTGTCCGCGTACGTGTCGGTGCGCATCGAGCAGCATTCGTGGGACCGTTTCCGCGGCTACCTCCACGACATCCCCGAGGTCGAGCACGCCGCGCTCGTCTCCGGGGACGTCGACCTCCTCCTCCTGGTCCGGGTCGCCGACGCTGCCGCCCTGCGCACCTTCGTCCTGGAGCGGCTCCAGCGGCTCCCGGAGGTGAAGAGCACCCAGACGATGTTCATCCTCGACGAGCCGCACCTTTGACGGGGGTCCACATGGAGGTCACGTGGATCTTTCTGGGTGCGAGTGGACCCCCAAGAATGGACCCATGACTGAGTACCGCATCATCGACGCCTTCACCGACCGGCCCCTCGCGGGGAACCCCGCAGCCGTCCTGCTCCTGGACGAGCCCTACACCGACGCGTGGGCGCAGGGGGTGGCCGCCGAGTTCAACCTCGCCGAGACCGCCTTCGCCCGCCCGGTCGGGGACTCCCGGGCCGACTACGAGCTGCGCTGGTTCACACCCGCGGTCGAGATCGACCTGTGCGGGCACGCCACCCTCGCCACGTCCCACGCCCTGACCGAGCTGGGCGTCTCCGGCCCCCACCGCTTCACCACCCGCAGCGGGATCCTCACCGTCGCCGACGACGGGGAGCGGATGTGGATGGACTTCCCGGTCAACCGGGCCGCCGAGGCCGAGTCCCCCGACGGTCTCGTCGAGGCGCTCGGCGCCACGGCCGTCTGGACGGGTCGGGTGGGGGAGTTCCTCCTCGTCGAACTGGAGGACGAGGCAGCCGTGCGGGGGCTGGCGCCCGACATCGCCGCGCTCGCCCGGCTGCCCCACAACATCGTCATCGTGACCGCCGCGGGATCGGAGACCGACATGGTCTCCCGCGTGTTCGCCCCCCGGATCGGCATCCCGGAGGACCCGGTGACGGGGGCGGCCCACACCGTTCTCACACCGTTCTGGGCCGAGCGGCTGGGCCGTACCGAGCTGACCGCCCACCAGGCCTCCACGCGCGGCGGCGACCTGCTGCTCCGCCTGCCCGAGGACACGCCCGGGCGCGTCCTCATCGGCGGCACGGCGGTCACCGTGGCCCACGGGACGCTGCGGCTCCAGGCGCGCGGAGCAGATCGCGGTGGCCGTCGATCAGGAACGTGAATCCGCCGGAATCAAGGTTTCCCCCGCACGGGACACCGGCATCCGGTAGAAATGAACCACGGCACCTCCCCACCCCTCCCGGGAGGTGCGGCGCCCCGGCCTCACCCCGGAACACCCCCTTGGTACCGGGAGGCTGGGGCCACCCCACAGGGACCGGCCCCAGAACCGCCACCGGGGCCGGTCCCGCCTCCCGAGGCCGTGACCGGACCGCTTCGGACGCACGTGCCCCCGCGGCCGGCTCCGCCCCAGGTCGTCCACAGGCCTCCTCCGGCGGGTCGCGATTCCACCTACCTGGCTTGAGCAGTGCCACGAACACGGGGGGACACCATGGCGGGACGGTACGGGAGCGGCGGCCAGGGGCGCCGACACGGCGGCGGGGGCGGCCGCAGGCCTGAGCCCGAGCCGATCCGCGGCGTGCGCGACGACGCCCGGCTCTCCTCGGAGTTGCTGCGCATGGACGGTGACTCCTACGGCCGCTATAAGACGCTCAAGGGCGACTGGGACTTCGGCGACTTCACGCTCACCGTGCAGCACGCCCAGGCCGACCCGTTCGCGCCGCCCTCGCGCGTGCGCGTCCTCATCCACGACGCGGGCGTCCCCAAGAGCGCCTGGGCCGACCCCGTCCGGCGCCGCGCCACGGCCGACCACCTCGGCCGCCGCGCGCGCCGCCTGCTCAGGGGGTCGCTGCTCAGGATCGACACCGGCGGCCAGCAGGTCATCGAACGCTCCTCCTGCCAGCTCACCGACGGCGGTATCGACCTGCGCATCGGCATCGACCTGCCCGGCCGAGGCCGCCGCATCGACGGCCGGGCCGCCGCGCGCGAGTTCTGCGCCACCCTCCCCGACCTGGTCGACGACCTGTACTGGGAGGAGATCGACGTCGCCGAGGCCGAGGCCTACGCCGACAGCGTCGCGGACACCGTGGCCCTGCGCGCCCGGCTGGCGGAGCGGGGCCTGGTGGCCTTCGTCGCCGACGGCGCGATCCTGCCCCGCCGCAGCGGTGTCAGCGACGAGCCCATGACCCGTGGCGCCGTTCCCTTCGCGTCGCCCGACTCGTTGCGCGTGAGCGTCGACCTGCCCCACCGGGGCACCGTCACGGGCATGGGCGTGCCCGAGGGAATCACCCTCATCGTCGGCGGCGGGTTCCACGGCAAGTCCACCCTCCTGCACGCCCTGGAGCGCGGTGTGTACGACCACATCCCCGGCGACGGCCGTGAACTGGTCGTCACCAGGGACGACGCCGTCAAGATCCGTGCGGAGGAGGGCCGCCGCGTGGAGCGCACGGACGTCAGCCCCTTCGTGCGCGGACTGCCCACCGGCGCGGACACCCGCGACTTTCGCACCGAGAACGCGTCCGGCTCCACCTCCCAGGCCGCCAACATCTGCGAGGCCGTCGAGGCCGGATCGCGCACCCTGCTCGTGGACGAGGACTCCACCGCCACCAACCTGATGATCCGTGACGAGCGCATGCAGGCCCTCGTTCACGCGACCGCGAACCGCTGGTCCCGTTCATCGACCTGGTACGCCCCCTGCGCCGCGAGCACGGCGTCTCCACCGTCCTCGTCATGGGCGGCAGCGGCGACTACTTCGACGTCGCCGACCAGGTGGTCATGCTCGACGCCTACCACCCGCACGACGTCACCGAGCGTGCCCGGGCCCTGGCCCGGGAGCGGACCGACGCCGACTTCACCGCACCCCGCCACCGCGTGGTGGACCCCGCCTCGGTCGACCCCGCCACGGACCGGGGCCGGAGCAGGATCAAACGGCGCGACATGGACGTGCTGGTCTTCGGTGACCACGACGTCGACGTGCGCTCGGTCGAGCAGTTCGTCGACCCCGGCCAGATCACCGGCGCCGGGCTGGCCCTGCGCGAACTCGTGCGCGGCCGCCACCTGAACGGGGCGCGCACCCTGGCCGAGGCCCTGGACTCCCTCGAACGGGCCCTGGACGAGGACGGCGTCACCCTGCTCGGCGGGGACTACGGCGGCGACTACGCGCTGCCGCGCAGACACGAGATCGCCGCCGTGCTCAACCGCCTGCGCGCCCTGCGCGTCGCCGAACAGCGCTGACCCGGCCGCTGCCCGGCGCCGGTGTGGTCACCGTCACCCCGAGGTGAGAGGCCCTCCCACGGCCCTCTCCCACGGGTTGTGGGTCGGTATTGTGGACAAGCAGGGCATTCCCGACCACGTGGCACGCGGTCGGGTCCTCACGGGCTTCGCGGCGCCGTGCGCGGCCGTCGCCCCGGCCGCTGCCCCGGCGTCGCCCCCTGCGCTCCCGACCACATTGGAGACGAGAACCCGGTGCGTGAACCCGCAGAACTGTACGAACTCCAACCCGGTTTCGACGACGTCGCCGGACTGGCGATGCTCGTCTGTCTGGACGGCTTCGTCGACGCCGGTCACGCCGGGCGCCAGCTGGCCTCGACGCTGTTCGACCGGTTCACCGCGGAGGAGATCGCGACCTTCGACGCGGATCGGCTCGTGGACTACCGGGCCCGCCGCCCGACGATGACCTTCGTCGAGAACGCCTGGACCGACTACTCCGAGCCCAAGATCGCCCTCTACCGGATGCACGACGAGGAGGGCGCGCCCTTCCTGGTCCTGCACGGGCCCGAGCCCGACCGCGAGTGGGAGCTGTTCGCGTCGGCCGTCGGCGCCCTCATCGACCACTTCCAGGTCACGCTGTCGGTCAGCGCCCACGGCATCCCCATGGCCGTGCCGCACACCCGGCCGGTCACCGTCACCCCGCACTCCACCCGCCCCGAACTGGTCGCGGACCACACCCCCTGGATCGGTCGGGTCGAGGTGCCCGGCAGCGCGGTCGCACTGCTGGAGTACCGCCTGGGCCAGGCCGGCCACGACTTCGTCGGCTACGCCGTCCACGTGCCCAGCTACCTGGCCCAGTCCGAGTACCCCCGCGCGGCCCTGGCCGCCGTCGAGTACGTCTCCGGGGCGACCGGACTGGACCTTCCCACGAGCGCGCTGGAGGACGTGGCGAGAACTACCGACGTCGACATCGCCCAACAGGTGGCGGCCTCCGAGGAGGTCCAGCGTGTCGTGGCCAACCTGGAACGCCAGTACGACGACATCATGTCCTCACGCGTCGGCGACGGGGAGCGGCCCACGCTCCCGCTCGCCGACGACGAGGGCGGACTGCCCACCGCCGACGAGCTCGGCGCGGAACTCGAACGCTTCCTCGCAGAGCGCGAGGGCGACGGAAACGGATGACCGTGTTCTACCAAGTGCTCTTCCGCTCGGTCCTGCGGCACGTGGACGCCGAGGCGGCCCACAGGCTGAGCTTCGCCGCCCTGCGCGGCGCGGCGGCCGTCCCGGGCGTCGCGACCGCCATGGGCCGGCTGCTGGGCCCGCGTGAATCCGAACTGACCGTGCGCGCCCTGGGCCGGGAGTTCCCCGGCCCGCTGGGCATGGCCGCGGGGTTCGACAAGAACGCCGAGAGCCCGCGCGGCCTGGCCGCGCTCGGCTTCGGGTTCGTCGAAATCGGCACGGTCACCGCCCAGCCCCAGCCCGGCAACCCGAGACCGCGCCTGTTCCGGCTGGTCGAGATCGCGCCGTCGTCAACCGGATGGGCTTCAACAACGAGGGTTCCGCCCTGGTCGCCGAACGCCTGCACCACCAGCGCGCGGCCGGTCGTCCGCTGCTGGGCGTCAACATCGGCAAGACCAAGGTGACCCCGGAGGAGGACGCCCCGGCCGACTACGCGACCAGCGCCCGCCGACTGGCCCCGTACGCCGACTACATGGTGGTCAACGTCAGCTCGCCGAACACGCCCGGGCTGCGCGACCTCCAGGGCGTCGAGCGCCTGCGCCCGCTGCTGACCGCAGTGCGGGCGGCCCTGGCCGACGCCGGGCGCCCGGCGCTGCCGCTGCTGGTGAAGATCGCCCCGGACCTGGCCGACGAGGACGTCGACGCGGTCGCCGACCTCGCACTGGCCGAGGGCTTGGACGGCATCGTCGCCACCAACACCACCATCTCCCGTGAGGGCCTGTCCGCCACCGCCGAGGAGGTCGAGGCGGCCGGGGCCGGCGGTCTGTCCGGCGCCCCGCTCAAGGACCGCTCCCTGGAGGTGCTGCGCCGCCTGCGGGCCCGCGTGGGGGACCGCGTGACCCTGGTCGCCGTCGGCGGCGTCGAGACCGCTGAGGACGCCTGGGCGCGCATCCGTGCCGGAGCCACCCTGGTCCAGGGCTACACCGGGCTGATCTACGGCGGTCCGCTGTGGCCGCGCCGCGTCCACCGCGGTCTCGCGCGGCTCGTGCGCGAGGCCGGGTACTCCTCCGTCGGCGAGGCGGTGGGCGCCGACGCGCCGCCTCCGGGCCTGAGCCTGGTGGGCGACGACGTCGAAGCCGCCTCCTGACCGGTACCGCGCCGACGCCCGGTCGACCGGCCCGACCGGGCGTCGCGCGCCGGGTGGCGGCCGGTCGTTCCCGTACCGCTCAGGACTCCGGGGTCTCACCCCCGGTTCCGGGCACCCGTGCGCCGACCGGATAGGACTCTCCGGGCTCCGGCTCACCGATCACCTGGGACACGGTCGCGAACGCGTAGCCGTGCTCGCGCAGCCGCTCGATGATTTCCGGGACCGCGGCCACGGTCGGGGGCAGGGTGTCGTGCAGCAGTACCACCGCGTCCCGCTCCGCCGTGTGCACGACGCGGTCCACGATCCCGTCACGGTCGAGTCCCGTCCAGTCCTGGCTGTCGACGTTCCACAGGACCTGGGCCATCCCCTGGTCGCCGATCTCGTCGAGCACTTCCGGCGAGCTGTCGCCGAAGGGCGGTCGGAACAGGCGCACCGTGTGCCCCGTGTGCCTGCTGACGATCGCGCTGACCGCCGACACCTGACGCGGCAGGTCGGCGACGGGCATGTCCGGCATGTGCTCGTGCTGGTCGTTGTGGCTGGCGATCTCGTGCCCCTCGGCGAAGGCCCGCCGGTAGACCCACGGGTGGGTCAGCGCCGGGTCGGCGTTGAGGAAGAACGTCGCCGTCACCTCCTCCTCCGCCAGGAGGTCCAGCAGGTGCACGGAGGTGTCGGCCGGGCCGTCGTCGAAGGTCAGCGCCACGCATCGGACCTCCTCGTCGCGGCAGTCGAGGTCCTCGTCCCCGGCGACGACCTCCCCGGGCACGGCGGGGCGCGGATCGGGGACCGCTCCCGCCGCGGGCACGGCGTAGTCCGGTTCCTCGCGCAGCGACGCCGACCGCGCCCGCTCGCCCAGCTCCGACAGCAGCGGTTCGGCCGCGGCGGCCTCGACCGCCACCGCGACCCTTCCGGGGGAGGAGTCCGGCGGGTGCCCCTCGCGTACGGGTGACAGGTGGCCGTCGTCGAACTCCACGACCAGGCCGCCCTCGGCGTTGAACCCGATCGAGTCGTAGCTGGCCCGGATCGGCAGGAGGCTCTCCACGTCGACGTCGGGGTGGTCCGCCAGTTCGGCTCGGAGCATCCCGTTGAGCTCCGCCAGCTCCTGCTGCCCGGCGATCAGTTCCGAGGAGTAACGGGTCAGGCCGGTCGCGGCGTCGTACCAGTAGGTCTCGTAGCCGCGCCGCAGCCCGTGCAGGTCCTCCTCCGTGCGAATCAGGCGCACGCCGAGTACCCCGTCGCCGGCCGCGACGACCTCCCAGTCGACGGTCAGGTCGACCGGGTCGCGGCTGGCGCCCCGGAAGTCGAGCACCTCCCGGTCGACGAGTCGCGCGAGCTCGTCGGCGAAGGCGGGCGCGCCCTCGAACTCGGGGTAGGCGACGCTGATCGGTAGGCCCTCGGGGACGTGGGGGTGGTCGGCGAAGTCAGCGGCGTCGCCGGTCCACTCGCTGACGGGTCCCTCGGCGGAGTCCAGGACGACCGTGATCCGGTCGGCGGCGCTCGCGTCGCTCTCAGGGGTGGCGCACGCCGCGGCGGTCAACGACACCGCCGCGATGACGGCGCCGAGCCAGCGGCGGCCGGCCCGTTCCACGCCAGGACTGCGGACACTCGGAATCTGACGTGGTCGGGTCGACTGCTGCACCGGACTTGCTCACCCCTGCCGGACGGTTGGCGGCTGATGGCAGCAACATAGGTGACCTGGGCCACCCGGCTGGGGCGGTGTCCACATGTGGACATCCCCTGGCGCGGGCGGCGCGGTCGTGTCAGTCTCCGCCGCGCTCCTCGTCGGACTCGTGACGGTAGCTCCCGCGGCCGTCCTCGGCGCCTTCGGTGTCCTCCTCCGGGCCGCCGTGGTGGTAGGCGGCGCCGGGCGAGGTCGTGCCCAGCAGCTGGGAGACGGTGACCATCGTGTATCCGCGGGCGTCCAGCTGACGGATGATCCGGTGGGACGCGCGGACGGTGCTGCCGTGGATGTCGTGCATGAGTATGACGGCGCCGGGGGACGCGCCGTCCAGGGCGCGTTCGGTGACCACCGAGGCGTCGCGGTCCCTCCAGTCCATGGTGTCCACGCTCCACAGGATCTGTGCGAGCCCCATCTCCTCGGTCACGGAGGCGATCCCGTCGTCGGTGGCGCCGTAGGGCGGACGCATCAGGTCCATGGTGTAGCCGGTCTCCCGGTACACCTGGGCCTGGACGGTCTCCAGTTCGGAGCGGGCCGCGCTCCGGCTCATGGCGGACAGGTCGGGGTGGCTCAGCGTGTGGTTGGCGATCTCGTGGCCCTCCGCGTAGGCGCGACGCACGATCCGGGGGTGCTCCATGACCGGGACGCCGGTCACGAAGAAGGTGGCGCGGGCGTCGTACTCGGCGAGGGCGTCCAGCAGCTCGGGTGTGCGTCGACCGGGGCCGTCGTCGTAGGTCAGCGCCACGCACCGGGTCTCCGGGTCGGAGCAGTCCACGTCGTCGTCGACGGGCGGGATCACGCCTGGCTGCTCGTCGCTGACACCGTCCTTGTCCGCCTCGGGGCGCCCGGCCAGGGCGAACGCCTCCACACCGACCGTCGCGGCGTCGCGGGCGCGCACGCCCAGCTCCGACAGCAGCGGTTCGGCCTCGTCGCGTTCGACGACCACGTGCACCGGTCCCGCGGCGGGCGCCGCGACCTGTCCGGCGTCGAACTCCACGACCAGGTCGCCGCTGGGGTTGAAGCCCACCGAGTCGAACAGCGCCGCTACCGGGTGGAGGGCCGGCGCGCGCACGTCGTCGGCTGCCTGTCGCCGGATCAGTCCGGCGAGTTCTGCCAGTTCGTCCTGTCCCGCGATGAGCTGGTTGGAGCCGTGCACCAGTCCGGTGTCGGCCTCGTACCAATAGGTGGTGTGGCACTCGCGTGCCCCCTCGGAGTCGGTCTCCGTGCTGGCCATGCGCACGCCGACCAGGTCGTCGTCGGCCGCGGTCAGGCTCCATGCGCCGGTGTAGGACTCCGCCCCGGGGTTGGCCGCCTCGAAGGCCGCCACGTCGCCGTGCAGGGCGCGCGCGAGGAAGTCGGTCAGCGGTTCGGCGTTGCTCAGGACCGGATACGTCACGTTCGCGGTGACATCGCCGTCGTAGGACAGTTCGGTCTCCTCCACGCCGACCACGTCCGCCGGGTCGACCACGGTCAGCCGGTCGGGCTCGCCCGTGGCAGCCGGCGCGGCGCTCTCCTGCGTCGATCCGCGCGCCGTTCCGTCGGCGGCGACGTGCCCCGGGGCCGCCGTGGACCGGGTCGCGAGTATCAACAGCCCCGCCAGTACCGCCATCGCGACCACGACCGTGAGGACGGGACGATCGGCTGCCATGCTCTGAGGGGACTCTTTGTTCACCAGGGGTTCTCCACGTTGATCGTCAGACGAACGTCCGCGGGGACGGCGGGGGAGGGCCGCCTCCGGATAACGCCTATGTCGGGTGCGACGCGCGCCAGGCGGTCGGAGTTCACGGCGGGGTGGCGCGCGGGAATGCGGCGTCCACACCAGGTGCAGGGGCGTGAGGGGGCCTCCCTATACTTGCAGGCGTGGAAGGTACGTGCTCCACTTCCGAGCCGGATGTCGCCGGTGGGGAATGTGGTGTGCGTCGCGAGAGGGAACCCGGTGGGAGTCCGGGACTGCCCCGCAGCGGTATGTGGGAACGACAGTCGCCATAAGCACTGGTAATCCGGTCGGTTTGGTCGGAAACTGGGAAGCGGTGACCGGTAGGTCGCCGGTGCGCGCACCGGCGGTGCCCACGAGTCCGAAGACCTGCCTCCACCCGGCGGCGCACCCGTGCCGCCGGTGGTCCCGTGCCCCGAGGGAGGGCCGAGGTCGGTGGCGAACAGGTGCGCGTCCGCGGAGCGCCCCTCGGCGTGGCCTGCCCTCGGAGTCCCCTGGCGGCCGGAACCCGGCTTTCGACGAGGGAGAGAAGCTTCATGACCACGCCACCGGACGCGAAGGCGACCGTGCGCTCCACGGTGCACGGTTTCCCGAGGATCGGCCCGCGGCGCGAACTCAAGCGCGCCAGCGAGTCCTACTGGAAGGGCCGCGCGAGCGTCCAGGAGCTGGACGCGGTCGCCGCCGACCTGCGCAGGGGCGTCTACGCCCAGTTGCGCGAGGCGGGCGTCGACGACCTGCCGTCCAACACGTTCTCCTACTACGACCACGTCCTGGACACCGCGGTCCTCTTCGACCTGGTGCCCTCCCGCTTCGCCTCCCCGGCGACCGCGAAGGACCGGGACGAGCAGCTGCGCCGCTACTTCGCCCTCGCCCGGGGCGTGCAGGGCGCGCCGCCCCTGGAGATGACCAAGTGGTTCGACACCAACTACCACTACCTGGTCCCCGAGCTCTCGCCGAGCACCCGTCCCCGCCTGGTCGGCGACAAGCCGGTCGCTGAGTTCCGCGAGGCGGCCGAGGCGGGCTACCACACCCGGCCGGTCCTCGTCGGCCCGCTGACCTTCCTCCTCCTGGCCAAGGCCGCGGACGAGGCCCCCGAGGGATGGGCGCCGATCGAGCTGCTCGACCAGCTCCTGGACGCCTACGCCCGTCTGCTGGCCGACCTCAAGGCGGCCGGGGCCACCGAGGTGCAGCTGGACGAGCCGATCCTGGCCACCGACGAGGGCCGCGCCGCCGTCGACCGACTGGAGCACGTCTACGAGCGTCTGGGCGGGCTCACCGACCGTCCCTCACTGCTGGTCTCGACCTACTTCGGCTCCATCGGCGCCGCCGCGCTGCGCGTGCTCAAGGACGCGCCGGTCGAGGCGGTCGGCCTGGACCTGGTGACCGACGCCGAGGGCGTCGACGACCTGGTCAAGGTGTCCGGCTTGGGCGGGACCCGCCTGGTCGCCGGTGTCGTCGAGGGCCGCAACGTCTGGAGGACTGACGTCCCCGCCGCCGTGGCCACCCTCGGCACCCTCCTCGCCCTCACCGACGAGCTGACCGTGAGCACCTCCTGCTCGCTGCTGCACGTGCCGATCGACCTGGACGCCGAGACCTCCCTCGACCCCGAGCTGCGGGCGGCCCTGGCCTTCGCCAAGCAGAAGGCCGAGGAGGTCGCGCTGCTGGGCCGCGTCCTGTCCGAGGGCGCCGGGGTCGAGCGCGCGGGCCGGGAGACCGGAGGAGCCAACCCCGCGTTCACCGACGCACGGGTGCGCGCCCGTCTCGACGCGCTGGGCCCGGAGGCCTCCGAGCGCACGCAGGACCGCGACGTTCCCACGGACACGCCGCTGACCACGACCACGATCGGGTCCTTCCCGCAGACCGCCGAACTGCGGCGGGCGCGCGCCGCCCACCGCAAGGGCGAGCTGGGCGAGCAGGAGTACCGCCGGATCCTGCGCGGTGAGGTCGACCGTGTGATCGCGCTCCAGGAGGAGATCGGCCTGGACGTGCTCGTCCACGGCGAACCCGAGCGCAACGACATGGTGCAGTACTTCGCCGAGCAGCTGCGGGGTTACGCCACCACGGAGAACGGGTGGGTGCAGTCCTACGGTTCGCGCTGCGTGCGACCCCCGATCCTGTACGGGGACGTCTCGCGCCCCGAGCCGATGACGGTCGAGTGGATCACCTACGCCCAGTCGCGCACCCAGAAGCCGGTCAAGGGCATGCTGACCGGTCCGGTGACGATGCTCGCCTGGTCGTTCGTCCGTACCGACCAGCCGCTGGGCGAGACCGCCCGCCAGGTGGCGCTCGCACTGCGGGACGAGATCGCCGACCTGGAGCGAGCCGGGATCCGCCACGTCCAGGTGGACGAGGCGGCGCTGCGGGAGCTGCTGCCGCTGCGCGAGGAGCGCAGGGCGGCCTACCTGGACTGGGCCGTGGGCTCGTTCCGCCTGGCCACCTCCGGGGTCGCGCAGAGCACGGTCATCCACACGCACATGTGCTACTCCGAGTTCGGCCTCATCGTCGGCGGGATCGAGGCGCTCGACGCCGACGTCACCAGCGTCGAGGCGGCCCGCTCGCGGATGGAGCTGGTGCAGGACCTGGGCCGTCGCGGCTACAAGCGCGGGATCGGCCCCGGCGTGTACGACATCCACTCGCCGCGCGTGCCGTCGGTGGAGGAGATCGAGGCGTCGCTGCGCCTGGCGGTCGCGCACATCGACGCGGGCAACCTGTGGGTCAACCCGGACTGCGGTCTCAAGACGCGCGGATACGCCGAGACCGAACAGGCCCTGCGCAACATGGTCGAGGCGGCCAGGCGCGTACGCGCCGACCTGTCCTAGTCGGGGCGTACGGGGCCGCGGCGGTGCGCCGCGGCCCCGTCGAGTCCCGGGTGCGGTCAGGCGCCGACCAGGGCGAGCGCCTCCGCCCCGGCGTTGAGCATCATCTCCTGGGTGTGGTCGGGCAGGACCAGGTCCTCCGTGCCGCCGTCGGACAGGAGCGAGGGCATGACCTGGTACTCGATCCGGATGTTGAGGTTGGCGCTGCGGACGAGCAGGACCGCCTGGGGGACCTGGTCACCCACGTAGTCGTAGCGCGTGACGACGAAGCGTGCCTGGTCGCCCAGGTCGGCCTCGCGGTCGTCCTCGACGCCCTCGGCGACGTACAACGAGTACTCCGTCGCGCCCGTGACGTCGTCCCCGGCGGCCTCGAAGTCGGCCGTCGCCCCGTCGGCGGTGTCGGCGGCCGAGTAGGTCAGGCGAAGGGACGCGTAGTCTTCGGGGCCGTTGCCCTCGGGTGCCTCGGCCAGTGTGCTGGAGCACCGGGCGGTGGTGTCCTGCACGGACTTCTCGGGGGCCTCGGTGAGCAGGAAGTCGGAGGTCACCCGCGTGGTGAAGGCGTCGCAGGGCTCGGCGGGCACCGGGTAGGGCGGCTCGGCGGCCGGGGCGACGGGCACGGACCCGTGGGGGGCGTCGGTGGCGCCGGTGTCCTCGGCGCTCGCGGTCGTGTCGTCGGCGGCCGGAGGGGTCGAGGAGCCGTCGGTCACGAGCGTGACCAGCACCGCGATCACCAGGCCGACGATGACCACGCCGCCGACGCCGACCACCCAGGGGCCCGCCTTGCCCGCGCCGCTCCCCGGGGGTTGGGCAGGTGGGTACCCCTGGCCGCCGTGGTGGCCTCCGCCCCCGTGCGTCCGCCCGCCTCCCCCGGCGGGGCCCCGTGGCCGTGGGGGCTGCGGGGCGGTTGGTTGTAGGGTCCGTTCTCGCTCATGGCTCCCCTCGCCCGGTGGTGTGATGTGTCGGTGGCGCCCGAGAGCGCCGATGGGTTCGCGCGTCCACCGCGGAGCGGGGCCGCCGAGGGGGCGAGTCGGCGGTCCGGGAACCGCGGGGAGGCCCGCCGGCGCGCCGGCCCGTGGGCGAGGACGGGTGGCGCGGGCGGGCGATCCCCGGTGTAGTGAGCAGGTCCCTGGCTCCGGGGCGGCTCCGTGAGCTGGTCGGACACGAACGTTACCGCAGGCCAGGGCTGGGACGTGGGGCAATCCTAGCCGCGGGACGCGCGCGGTGGGCAGGTAGGATATCGGACCGGTGGGCGAATCGTCACCGTTTCGTGTCGCCTGCGGTGCGACGTCGCGCCCCTGGGGACGCCGTGGCCGGTCGCGGCCGCGGTTCAGAACATCGAGACGTGCACGTGGTCGAAGTGGTTCTCCGTGACGCTGCCCCGGTCGGACATGTCGCGCCAGCCCTCGCCGCCGCGCCGGATGTCCCAGATCTGCTGCCGGTAGATGATGTACATGATCCCGAAGTCCTCGGCGTTCTCCTTCGCCCACTCGGCGATCTCGTATCCGCGCTGAACCTGGGCCTCGGACGGCATCTGGCCGTTGCCGTTGACCATGAAGTCGCACGCCCGGCCCTTGGGGTGCTCGCCGACCACATAGCCGCCGACCGCCCGGAAACAGCCGTACCCGCCGACGTCGCGCCCCTCGCCGAAGCGGGCGAGGACCTCGTCGCGCATCTGACGCGTGCGCGGGGTGATGCTGTCAGGCGGCTCCATCGGCTGGTTGGGGTGGTCGGCGATCATCCGCTGCACCTCGCGTCGCCGGTCCTCCAACTGGTCCAGGTCCTCCTCCACCTGGGCCAGCCGCTCCTGCGCCTCGGCCCGCGCCGCCTCGTCGCGTTCCAGGGCCTGGTCGAGCTGTGTGATGAGGTCGTCGTGGGTGGAGGCCAGGTAGTCGATGAGCACCGCGCGGTCGATGACCTCGTCCGGGTCGGAGTCGACGAAGAGCGACATCGACGGGTCGATCCCCTGACCGGTGTAGGCGGCCACCGCCAGGGAGCGCACCTCGGAGCGGGCGGCATCCACCTCCCCCCGGGAGGCCTCGGCGCTGGCCTCGGCGGTCTCGGCGTCCGCCATGACCGCTTCCATGTCGCGCAGTTCGCCCTGGAACTCCTCGGTGAGTGACTCGGCGCGGGAGCGCAGGGTGTCCATGTCCTCCGGCTCGCGCGGTGCGACCGTCGCTCCCGCCGCGTGCGGGGCGGCCGTCAGGAGGGCGGTCAGGACGATGGCCAGGGCGCTCGCGGCCACGCGTCCGGGGCGCGCGGGGCGGGAGCGGCGGGGCAGGAGCTCGGCCAGGACGTCGCCGCACGTCCATGCGCGGGGTTGAGGCGCCCAGAAGTCGGCGTACGGGTCGCTCTCGGACGCACGGGCGGCGCCGTCCTCGCGGATCGGGTCGTCGGGCTGCACGATGTGATCGCTCCTCGGGCCCGATACGTCCCAGGGCGGGTTGTCGGGCGTTCACGCTGGTGTGTGCCGGGGCGGGTGTGGGGACCGCCCGGGCCGGATCCCTCGCACACGCGGTCGTTCGGGGCGAGAGTCACGGGATCGTCATGAGTGTAGGCGGGACCGTGTGGATTCGGGAAAGGCGTGGTCAATTGCACAGTACTCTAAATCGTGCAATGTGGTAAAAATAACCCTATTGCGGACACTGTATGGGCCGACCGGACCCGCCCGCACGTGGTTGGCTGGAGGTGCGGCGGCACGCGCGCTCCGGCGCGTCGCCTCCCTCCGGCCCCCGAGCCCTCCGTACGCTCGGACGCGGGCGTCGAACCCGCGCGGAGTCCCGCCCCGGACGATCCCCACGGGCGCCGGACACCACCGCTGAGACGTCGATGGGAAGACCGTGATTGACGCAGTGGGCCTGCACAAGGCCTACCGGTTGAACAAGCACCGGGTGACCGCCCTGAAGGGGGTCGACCTGCGGGTCGAGCCCGGCGAGATCTACGGTGTCGTGGGGCAGAGCGGCGCGGGCAAGAGCACGCTGCTGCGCTCGGTCAACCTCCTGGACGCCCCGACTCCGGCGCGGTCTCGGTCGACGGCCAGGAGCTGACCGCGCTGCGCGGGTCCCGCCTGCGTGCCGCGCGCCGCACGATGGGCATGGTCCACCAGCACTTCGCCCTGCTGTCGTCGCGCACGGTCACGGGCAACGTCGGTTTCCCGCTGGAGGTCGCGGGCGCGGACCGCGCCCGCCGCCGGGCCCGGGTCGGCGAGCTCCTGGAGCTGGTCGGGCTCGGCGACAAGGCGCGCGCCTACCCGTCCCAGCTCTCCGGCGGTCAGAAGCAGCGTGTGGGCATCGCCCGCGCCCTGGCCTCGGCTCCCAAGGTCCTGCTCAGCGACGAGGCGACCTCCGCACTGGACCCGGCCACCACCGACTCCATCCTCGCCCTGCTCGGCCGCCTGCGCGACGAACTGGGGCTGACCATCGTGCTGATCACCCACGAGATGGACGTGATCAAGCGGATCTGCGACTCGGCGGCCATCATGGAGAACGGGGAGTTCCGGGAGGCCGGCCGCGTCCTCGACCTCATCGGCACGCCGGGCTCGCTCCTGGCGCGGTCCCTGTTCCCGATCCCGGAGGACGGAGGATCCGACACCGTGACCGTCACCTACCCGCGCTCCGTCGACGAGCCGCTCATCTCGGAGCTGACCCGCCGCTTCGACGTGGACGTCAACATCCGCGGCGGCGGCGTGGAGCGCGTCGCCGGACAGTCCGTGGGACGCCTGAACGTCGACGTGCGCGGCGCCCGCCGCGCCGAGGCGCTCGCCTTCCTCTCCGAGCGCGGCCTGCTGGTCGAGGAGGCCGGACAGTGACCATCCCCGCCCTGACCCTCGCCTCGTCCGCCGATTCCTCGGGCCCGGCGGGCGCGGTCGCCGACTTCGTCCTCGCCTGGCCCGCGATGTGGCCGGACCTGTGGCTGGCCACCATGGACACCGTCTACATGGTGTGGTGGGCGACCGTCTTCAGCGTCCTGTTCGGCCTGCCTCTGGGCGTGCTGCTGGTGGCCACGGACCGGGGCGGTCTGACCCCGGCCCCGGCCGTGCGCGCCGTGCTCGGCGCCGTCGTCAACGTCGGTCGCTCCCTGCCGTTCATCGTGCTCATGGTCGCGGTGCTCTCCCTGACCCGCTTCCTGGTCGGCACGACCCTGGGCCCCACGGCCGCGATCGTCCCGCTGAGCATCGGCGCCACCCCCTTCTTCGCGCGCTTGGTGGAGACCGCCGTGCGCGAGGTGGACCGCGAGGTCGTCGAGGCCGCCCACGCGATGGGCACACGCAGGCTCACCATCGTGGGCAAGGTTCTGCTGCCCGAGTCCCTGCCCGGCCTGGTCGCCGGGCTGGTGATGACCGTGGTCACCCTGATCACCTACTCGGCCATGGCCGGGGCGATCGGTGGAGGGGGCCTGGGCGACCTGGCCATCCGCGAGGGCTACCAGCGCTTCAACGACCACTACCTGTGGGCCACGGTCATCCTGCTCATCGTGATCGTGCAGGCTTGCCAGAGCCTGGGCGACCTGGTGGTGCGCCGCCTGGCCCGCCGCTGACGCGCTACTCCCCCCGCCGAAGTGTCCGCTGTCCAGTGCAGAAGGGGAGACGGAGATGTCGACATGGAACGCGAAGGCGCGTGCGAGCGTTGCGGCGGGGTTGGCCGCGGTGCTGCTCGCGTCCTGCGGGAGCCCGAGCGAGCGCGCGCATGAGGAGGGCGGCGGCGGAGTCGAGGGGCTGGCCACGCTGAGGGTCGGCGCGACGCCCGTGCCGCAGGCCGAGATCCTGGAGTTCGTCGACGACGAGCTCGCGGCCGAGGCCGGGTTGAAACTGGAGGTGGTGGTGTTCACCGACTACAACCAGCCGAACACGGCACTGGCCGAGGGCGAACTGGACGCGAACTACTTCCAGACGCTGCCGTTCCTGGAGGAGTACCTCGCGGGCAACCCCGAAGCGGACCTGAGCTACCTGTCCGACGTGCACCTGGAGGCGTTCGGGATCTACTCCGAGGAGGTCTCTGACCTGGAGGCGCTGCCGGAGGGGGCGCGGATCGGCCTGCCCAACGACATGTCCAACATGGGGCGGGCGCTGCACCTGCTGGCCGCCCACGGGGTCATCGTCCTCGCCGACGACGCCGGGACCACGCCCGCGCTCGACGACGTGGAGATCTCGGGGGCCGAACTGGTCCCGGTCGAGGCGGCGCAGCTTCCCCGGTCGCTCCAGGACCTGGACGCCGCGGTGGTCAACGGCAACTACGCCCTGGAGGCCGACCTGCCGGCGACGGCCAACGTGCTGGCCTGGGAGTCCACCGAGGACAACCCCTACGCCAACGGTCTGGTCGTGCGCGCCCAGAGCCGCGCCGACCGGCACCTGCTCCGGTTGGACGAGCTGCTGCACAGCGAGGAGGTGCGCGCCTTCATGGAGCGTCGCTGGGCGGGCATCATCATCCCGATGGGGGCGCAGGAGCGGTAACGGGTGGGTCTCGCCGTCGCCCGGCCGCGTCGACGACGGCGCCCGCGCGACGTGGTGGCTGCTGGAGGCCGGCGGGGACCCGGACCCGTGTTCGCCGCATCCGACCTCACTGCCCTGGGCGCCCTGCGCCTGCTGCGCGAGCGCGGCCCGCGCGTGCCCCCGGGGACGTCGCCGTGGTCGGGTTCCAGGACACTTTCATGACCCAGCACTGCGAACCGCCGCTGACCACGGTGCGTCAACCCACCGAGCGCATGGGTCGGGAGATGGCGCGCCTGCTCGTCGACGTGGCGATCCCAGGGGCGGGGGAGAGCGCGTCGACCGTCCTGGACACCCGTCTGGTGGTGCGCGACTCGGCCTGAACCGGCCCCGCCGACCGGTCACTTACCCGCTCTGACCCGCCATTTCGCCCGCGTTCACGGGTGGACGCGCGCCCCGCCGCTGTGTCAGGCTGGTCGCGATTTCGCGGGGAGACGGTGGGAGCGCATGGACCCGACGCGGGAACCGACACACACGCGGTGCGCGATACGCTCATGCGGTTGGTGCGAACGGAGCGGCGTCGACTGCCGGTTCTGTTCCGGAACGGGATGGTGGCGGCCCGAACGGCCGCACCGGGACGGCAACGGCGTCATCGTCTGGCTACGGGTGGACGAGCCCTGCCGGGGCTGCGCCGGGACGGGCAAGGAGCACAGCCCCGTCGCCGCGGTGTGAGCACGCTCGCCCGGACGGTGAGGAGCGACGTTGGACTGGGTGACCTACCTGTCGCCGAGCGGTGGCGGCGCGCGCCTGGGCGCCCTGGAGGACGGTGACGTCCACGGTTGTCCGGTGACCGACGACCTGGCCGCGCTCCTGGACGCGGGGCACGAGGCGATGGCCGAGGCCCACGCCCGCGCGGTCGACGAGCCGGTGGAGATCATCTTCGAGCCCGAGGCGCGCCTGTGCGCGCCGCTGGTCCCCGCCGACCCCGTGGCGGCCCGGTTCGGCGACACCGTGAGCGCCCTCGCCCCCGACCTGGTTCGGGGCGTGGACGACGGAGTGGTGACCGGTGCGCGCAGGGCACGGATCGGTCTGGCCGCCGTCGCGGGCGCGGCGGGGCCCACCGCCGCCTACACCATGGCCTGTCTGTGGCTCGGCGTGCAAGGCGAGCCCCTCCAACTGACCCTGGGCCCGGACCTGGTCACCAGGGACGGAATCGTCGGCGGGGACGGGGCACGGGTACGGGAGTTCTCCGCCTTCGTGGACGAGCGCCGGGTGGGGCACGGCGACGTGGATCCGGAGGACGTCTGGTTCACGGCCGCCGGGTCCGGCCGTGTCCGCGCCCTGCTGTGTCTGGAGACCGAGCTCCTGGAGCCCGACGACGAGGTCGAGGTGCGCGCCGGGACGCTGGGCGGGTTCGAACTGCGGCTGGGCTCGTTGGTCTGACCGTCGCGCCCAAGGCCCGGTCCCGGGCACCCGACCGGGCGCTCACCCGGTGAACTCCCAGTGCCAGGGTTCGAAGCCGCCACGCGCCCAGTCGGGGTTGATCCAGCCGTGGCCGGGCGCGTTGGCGAGCATCCAGGCGTGCTGCGGACTGCTCGGCTGGTGCACACCGCCGCACAGGTCCACGGCCAAGCCCAGGCCGTGCTGGCTCGTGCCCGGGCGGGCGGCCATGCCGGGCAGCATCTCCTGGAACAGGCGCACCTGTTCGTGGTAGGGGCGGTAGGAGTCGGCCACGCACATCGGCACGCCGAACCGCGCGCGGTAGGCGGCGTCGAGTGCGACGAAGGCCGCCGCCGCGTCCGGCCGCAGCCACTCGCCCGCCTGGGGGAGCGGGCACAGCGCCGAGACGGGGAAGCGGCCGTTGACGTGCGAGCCGCCGTCGCCGCCCGAGCAGACCGGGGTGTCCGGGGCGATCCGCGCGCGGTCGTCCCCGCCCCCGGCGCCGGCCGCGGGCACGGCCCGCTCCCCCGCCCCCGCCACCTCGGCGGGCCCGCGAGCCGCTCGGACCTCCCACGCCGCACGGCGCTCGGCGAGCAGTCGCTCCAACCGGGTCTGCTCGTCCAGCAGCTCACCGAACCGGTCCTCCTGAGCGTCGAGGGCGGCCTGCGCCTCCGCACGGGCGGAGGCGGCCTCCTCGGCCGCCTCCGCCCGTTCGCGTTCCGCCCCCTCGGCGAGGTCGGCGAGGGTGCCCGCCGCGACGCGAGCGGCCTCGGCGCGGTCGAGATCGGCGGTGCGGTGTCCGGCGAGCAGTGTGAGGTAGGCGCCGCGTTCGAGCAGGTCCTCGGGGCCGCCCAACCACGCCTGGGCGGGGTGCGCGGATCCGTCCATGTAGGCCGCGGCGGCCTGGCGCGCGGCGGCCAGCCGGGAGCCTCGCGTCGGGCGCGGGCGGTCTCGGCCCGTTCCTGGGCGGCCTCCCGGCGGGTGGTGGCCTCGGCCAGGCGCACGCTTGCGCGCTGGTAGTCGGCGATCCGGTCCACGGCGGCGCCGCGCAGGGTCTGCAGGTCGGCGCGCAGGGCCGCCAGCTCCACGCGCACGTCACCGAGTCCGGGCTCCTCGGCGGCGTCGGACGGCCCCGTGTCGGCGGAGCCCGGGGTCGCGGCGGTGAGGACGAACAGGACCGCGGTTCCCCATGCGAGTGCATACCTGACCGAAAACACGCGCGGGTCGCGTGCGGGACACTCGGTCCGAAACCTGGCACCGACCGTGTCCGACGGTGGGCGCGATGGGGTGCACGGCATCGGTTCCTCCCCAGGACCTGCATATACGTCATGTCACGATGTCATGTCGGGAAGGTGGTGATGGGGAGGCAAAGCGCGTGTCCAAATAGTTACCAGCACCAGTGGTGGGGTTTCGGACGGCATCGATGACCTGGGTTATTGGTCAGAATCTCGACAGTCGGGGGGCGGTGGCGGCGGACGGGTGCGGATGATCCCGCCGAAGGCCGCCAATCGGGCGAAGCGAGTCCTTCGCGCCCATTGGTACGCTATCCACCGCACGCGCACCTAAGGAACATAAGGAACCTGTTGGGTGGGCGGCGCCTCTCCTCCCAGGCGAGTCCGGCGGACAGTCTTCTACATCTTCCCCAAACTCCCACCGCTTCCTGATCCGGCGGGCCGCAGGGTCCGAACCGATCACCTCCGAAGACTGCTTCGGTCAGGAGTGGTCAACCCCTGGGTTCAACAGCCGTTCGAGGCGGTGACACGAAAGGTTGCGAGGGTCCGTGTCGACACGAGCGACAGCAAGCGGGGCCAATGCGCACAGCGAGGCAGCGCAGCCCGAACACGCAGATGCCGCGCCCAGGCGCAGAGCCGACTGGTGGCGGCCACGTAACTGGCGGGTGCGCTCCCGACTGGTGGCCCTCATCGTCATCCCCACAGCCGTCGCGCTCGCGCTCGGTGGTCTGAGGGTCTACGAGTCCACGGACACCACCGTCACCCACGCGCACATCCAGGACCGCGCCGAGATCGGTGTCCTCGTCGTGGAGATGGCCAACCAGCTCGGCCGGGAGCGTTCGGCCAGCGCGATCTACATCTCCGACGACCCCGACCCCTCACGCCGGTCCGACGACCTGCGCCAGGGGTTGGAGGAGCAGCGCGACGCCTCACGCGAGCTGTACACCAGCCTCATGGCCCAGCTCGACGACCTGGGGAAGCTCGACGGCGAACTCGCCACGACCCGCCTGGAGAACCTGCGCAGCCAGCTGGCGAACCTGGACACGATGCGCGAGGAGGTCGACACCACCCGCGTGACGGTGCTGCCCGTGGTCACGAACTACCGCACGATCTCCCGGTCGCTGCGCGAGTTCAACCAGACCATGGCCGACGAGAGCGGCGACACCGACCTGCGTGAGGCCGTGCGCGCCCTCACCGCGCTGTCCAGCGCGCGCGACCAGCTCTCCTACGAGACCGCGCTGATGAGCCACGCGCTCTCGCGCAACACGATGACCGGCGGTATCGCCGAGGCCATCGAGTCCAGCCGGGCCCGCTACGAGAACGAGATCTCCAACTTCGTCCAGGCGGCCTCGCCCGAGCAGCGCGCGATCTTCGACGAGAACTTCACCGGTCTGGAGGTCAGCCAGGTCTCCACGATGCGCATGCGCGTCATGTACCGCGCCGACCGCGGTGACAACCTCACCGGCGTGACCGACAACGACGGCCCTGAGGACTACCAGGAGATCGCCACCACCGCTCTGAACCTCCTCCAGACGGTGGAGGAGGAGATCGCCCGAGCGATCGCCGCCGACGCGGACGAGCTGCGCACCGCCGCCATGACGCGCACGGTCACCGACCTCGTCGTCGTCGTCGCGGTCCTGCTCGCGGTGTTCGTCCTGACCTCTCTGGTGGTCCGCTCCCTGGTGCGCCCCCTGCGCACCCTGGAGGACGGCGCCCGCCGCATCGCCGACCGCGACCTGCCCGAGGCGATCAACCGGATGCAGGAGGCGGGAAGCGCCCCCGACGCCCGCGTCGCACCGATCGAGGTCGACACCAGGGACGAGATCGGCGAGGTGGCCCGCG
Source organism: Nocardiopsis sp. CNR-923 (assembly GCF_001942255.1). Lineage (GTDB taxonomy): Bacteria > Actinomycetota > Actinomycetes > Streptosporangiales > Streptosporangiaceae > Nocardiopsis. The sequence goes on along the minus strand of NZ_MKKC01000087.1, from coordinate 20,632 downwards.
CCTTCGACGACGTCCACCGCGTCGCCCTCACCCTGGCCTCCGACGAGGCCGCGCTGCGCAGCAACGTCAACGCGATGTTCGTCAACCTGTCCCGCCGAAGCCAGACCCTGGTGGAACGGCAGCTGCGCCTGATCGACGGCCTGGAGCAGTCCGAGCAGGACGCCGACCGCCTCTCCGACCTGTTCCAGCTGGACCACCTCGCGACGCGCATGCGCCGCAACAACGAGAACCTGCTGGTCCTGTCCGGTCAGGACAACACCCGCAAGTGGGCGCAGCCGGTCCCGCTGGTCGACGTCCTCCGCGGCGCCGTCTCGGAGGTCGAGCAGTACGAGCGCGTCAACGTGCGCGCCCCCTCGCACATCTCCGTGCTCGGCCGCCCGGTCAACGACGTCATCCACCTGGTCGCCGAGCTGGTCGAGAACGCCACCTCGTTCTCGCCGCACGACACCGAGGTCCTGGTCAGCGCCAAGACCCTCGCGCACGGCGGCGTCCAGGTCGACGTCACCGACAGCGGTATCGGCATGGCGGCCGAGGACCTGGCGGCGATCAACGCCCGCCTGGCGGCCCCGCCCGTCATCGACGTCGCGGTCTCGCGCCGCATGGGCCTGTTCGTGGTCTCGCGGCTGGCCCACCGCCACGGCATCGAGCTCGAACTGGCGGAGGCGCACGGCGGCGGCACCACCGCGCGCGTCATCTTCCCGCCGGACCTGCTGATCACCCCGGTCGAGGGCCAGCACGCCGTCGGCGGCGCCGAGCCGCGCGCGCAGCTGCCCACGGGCGCGCCCGACACCTACGCCGAGGCCGAGGCCGCCTTCGCCTCCAGCCCCGCGCCCGCCGAGCCGGGCGACCCGTGGCAGACCGGGGACGCCCCCTCCGACATCGGCACGCTCGGCGGGTTGCCCAAGCGCCAGCCGGGGACCACCCGCGGCGACGAGCACCCGCCCAGCGGCCAGGACCTGTGGGACACCGGCCAGGGCGCCAGCCGCTCCGGTTCGCTGTTCGAACGACCCGCGGCGCGGGGACCACGGGGTCGGGCGGCGCCGACCTGAACCAGCCGGTGGTCGACCCCTACGACGTCTCCGACGAGGGCGAGAACCGCTCGGACGGTCCGGGGCGCAGCCTCTTCGACCCCGCTCCGCGCTCCGACGACGGCGGGTCGGTCTTCGGCGACAGCGGGTTCCCGAGCCGCTCGACGGACACCGGCGCGTTCAGCCGCCCCAGCGACACCTCCGCGTTCTCGCGTCCCACCGACACCGGGACCCAAGGTCGTACCGACAGCGGTGGCACGGACTTCTTCGGTTCGGGCTCCTCGTCCGCCTCGGGCGGGCGCGGGAACTCCGACCCGCTGCCCGGCCGCGACACCGGCGGCGCGCACGAGCGTCCGTCCACGCGCGACGAGGACACCGGCTCCTTCCCGTCGGTCTCCTCCGACTGGGGGGCTCGACCCTCCCCCCGTCCGGAGCCGACGCAGCCTTCGACGCCGGAGCGTCCCCACACGGGCAACGACACCGGGAACTGGCGCACGGGCGGTTCCGACTCCCGCGAGGGCTACGGGTCGACCGCCTACCTGTCCCGCCGCTACGGGGGCGCTCACGGCCCGAGCAACACCGTCGTTCCGCCGACCCCGGCGGGTGAGGGATCGGACTCGCTGCCGATCTTCGACGCCATCGAGTCGAACTGGTTCAAGCGCCGCAGCGGCGGTCCGACCGTCGACTCCACCGAGACCGGCCCGATCCGGCAGGTCGACCCCGAGCAGCCCGCACAGGGACCGGTCGGCGGGCCGAGCGCCCAGGGGCCGACCGGCGTGCGGTCCGCCCACGCGCGGGCCGGCGGCCAGCCAGCCCCCTCCGGCCAGGGCGCCGGTACGGAGCGCGACTGGGAGTCCGCCGCCGACCGCGGTTGGCAGGCCGCGCGCACCGCGTCCGAGCCGCTCGCCGGTGGGCTGACCACTTCGGGCTTGCCAAAACGTGTTCCCAAGGCAAACCTTGTGCCGGGGACCGCTCCTCGACCGGAGAACTTCAAGCAGATGCCCACGCGCAGCGCGGACCGCGTCCGCAACCGCTTCTCGGGCTTCCAGAAGGGTGTTCGCGAGGGGCGTAACCAGCTGGGTGACGGCTCGACGGAGGGATGACGCCGGTGGAACGTGGTGGGACGGGGTCCCCCTTATTCGAGGAAGCCGGATGCAATAGCATCAACCGAGCTTCTCGGACGGGCTACACCCAGCGCTTGACGAGAGTCGAACACCAGACCCCCGGTGGCCGTCCCCTCAGACGGCTCCGGAGCGGACGCAGTAACAGTGCTGTCACATGCCGTGCCGGCGGTAGCAGTGCGGTGAGACCAGCCGGCGAACTTGGACAGGAGATCAGATGAGTCGACAGGTCAATGAGCTCAACTGGTTGATCACTGACTTTGCCGACCGGGTTCCGGATGTCGCCCACGCGATCGTCGTCTCCTCGGACGGCCTTCCGTTGGCGTCGTCGGCGGGCTTCCCGGCTGACAGGGCGGACCAGCTGGCTGCCATCGCCTCCGGCCTCTCCAGCCTGACACAGGGGGCGTCCCGGGTGTTCGAGGGTGGAGCGGTCGCCCAGACCGTCGTGGAGATGGAACGGGGGCTGATGCTCATCATGGCCATCAGCGACGGTTCCTGCCTGGCGGTCCTGGCAGCGGCCGAGAGTGATCTGGGTCTGGTCGCGTACGAGATGACCCTGCTCGTCGAGCGGGCGGGGCGGGCGCTGACACCAACGGCGCGCACCTCGGGAATCCACTGATCCACCACCGACAGGAGGAAGTGGTGGCACCTCACAGTAGAGATGCCGGGAGCGCCTCGTGGTTCGGACAACAGCCGAGCGGTCCCTCCACCGGAGGGATCCCGTCTGTGCCGGGCGGCGGAGATGTTCCCCGACCAATCCAACAACCGTACGAACAACGACCCGCGGCGGGGAGCGCGCCCAGTTCACTGGTCCGCCCCTACGCCGTGACCAAGGGTCGCACCAAGCCGAAGTCGCAGCTTCCCCTGGAGGCGCTGATCTCGGCGACGGCGGCGGCCCGCAACGAGTCTGGGACGCTGACGCCCGAGTGGCAGGCGATCAGCGACCTGTGCCGGGAGTGGCGGTCCGTGGCGGAGATCTCCGCGCTGTTGCGGATGCCGCTCGGTGTTGCACGGGTGCTTGTGGCGGACATGTCCGAGCAGGGACTGGTCCAGATCAGGTCTTCGCTGAACAACGACGCCCGTCCCAACACCAACCTGCTTGAAAGGGTGCTCAGTGGACTTCGCAAGCTCTAGCCCAGCCGAGGAAGGCGGTGCTGGGGGGAACGCGATGACGTCGGTCAAGATCGTCGTCGCCGGGGGCTTCGGTGTCGGGAAGACGACATTCGTTGGCTCCGTCTCCGAGATCGTGCCGCTGACCACCGAGGCGGTCATGACCAGCGCCAGCGTCGGGGTGGACGACCTCGCCAAGACGCCGGACAAGCAGACCACCACCGTGGCGATGGACTTCGGCCGCATCTTCATCGACTCCGACCTGATCCTGCACCTGTTCGGCACCCCCGGACAGCACCGGTTCTGGTTCATGTGGGACGATCTCGTCGATGGCGCCATCGGCGCGTCGTGCTGGTGGACACCCGCCGCCTAGCGGACTGCTTCCCCGCGATCGACTACTTCGAGGAGGCGCGCCTGCCCTTCATCGTGGCGATCAACGGGTTCGACGGCTACTACCCCCATGCCGCGGACGAGGTCCGGGACGCGCTCACGCTCAGCCCGGACATCCCCATCGTCCAGGTGGACGCCCGCGACCGAGCCTCCACCAAGTCGACGCTCATCACCCTCGTCGAGCACGCCATCACGGTGGGGGACCCCGAGGGCGCGGCAGGACAGCCCACCTCGACTGGCGGCCAGAACTCCTGGCGCTAGTCCCGGGCCGGGGTCCCGCACAGAGCACGGCCCGGTTCCCGCACGGCGGGGACCGGGCGTCCGTGCTGGCATCATGGGGGAATGAGCTCTCCCTCCCAGCCCGACGCCGAGGCGATGACACAGCGGTTCCGACAGGTGGCCGAACGGGTGCTCGACGCCCTTTTGGAGGAAGCCCCCGAGTGGGCTCTGGAGCTGGGTGACACGCGTGGCGCCTCCCGGCTGTCGGACCGCAGCGCCGAGGCCGACACGCGGCGCGTCGCCGTGCTCACGGACGCCCTGGGCTCGCTGGACGAGATCGACGGCGACCTCATCCCCGAGGGCGACCTGGTCGATCTGGAGATCCTGCGCGCCAAGCTGAGCGCGGACCTGTGGCACACCGCGGAGCTGCGCCCGCTCACCTGGAATCCCCTGCTGTACTCTCCGGGCGAGGCCGTCTACACGCTGCTGGACCGCGACTCCCTCCCGGTGCCCGAACGCCTGGAGGCGCTGGCCGCGCGCTGCGCCGCGCTGCCCGACTACCTCGACACCGCGCGTGCCCGGCTCTGCGAGGGGGCGGGCATGCCGCGCGTCCACGTCGAGACCGCGCTGGCCCAGCTCGCCGGCGCCCGCGCCATGCTCACCGACGGGATCCCCGACCTGCTCCGCCGGGAGCCCTCCCTGTCCGGGCGGGTCGACCCCGCGCGCGAGGCGGCCCTGGCCGCGGTCGAGCGGTACGGGCAGTGGCTGCGCGACGAAGTCGAGACGGCCACCGCAGACCCCCGACTGGGCGAACGGGACTTCGCGGCCCAACTCTGGTACACCCTGGACTCCGAACTCTCCCCCGAAGCGCTGCTGGTGCGGGCGGAGAGCGACCTGCTCGCCACCGAGGAGGCCATCGCCGAGGCCGCCGCGGAGTACGAGGGCCGCCCCCGCCGCGCCGGCCAGGTCGCCGAGGTCCTCGCCGGGCTGGCCCGCACCACCGCCACCGACGCCGACGGCGTCCGACCGACCTGCGACGACGCTCTGACCCACCTGTGGGACCGGGTCCGAGGACTCGACCTGGTCACCGTGTACGACGACCCCGTCCGTATCATCCCCATGCCCGAGGCGCGGCGCGGCGTGGCCGTGGCCTACTGCGACCCGCCCGGGCCGCTGGATCCCGCCGCGCACGAGATGCCGACGCTCGTCGCGGTGGCCCCGCCGCCCGCGGACTGGCCCCAGGAACGGCAGGACTCCTTCTTCCGCGAGTACAACGGCACGATGCTGCGCAACCTCATGGTGCACGAGGCCGTGCCCGGCCACGCCCTGCAACTGGCCCACGCCAGCCGCCACGACGGCGGGACCCGGGTGCGCAGGACCCTGTGGAGCGGCACGTTCGTCGAGGGCTGGGCGGTCTACGGCGAGGAGGTTCTCGCGGGCCGCGGCTGGCGCGACGGCGTCGGGGAGGCCGCGCGCCGCGACAACCTGGCGCTGCGTCTGATCCAGCTGAAGACGCGGCTGCGCGCCCTGCTCAACGCCGTCCTGGACGTACGCGTGCACACCCGGGACATCACCGAGGCCGAGGCGATCGCCCTGCTCACCGAGCGCGGACACCAGGAGGAGGGCGAGGCGGTCGGCAAGTGGCGCCGCGCCCAGCTGACCAGCGCGCAGCTGTCGACGTACTACGTCGGCTACACGGAGGTCGCCGAGATCGCCCGGGACCTGGCCGCCCGGCGGCCGGAGCTCACCGAGCGCGAGCGCCACGACGCCATGCTCGCCCACGGGTCCCCGCCGCCGCGCCACCTGCGCACGCTCCTGGGCTTGGCGGAGCAGTGCTAGGACGTGCGCGGCGGACACTCGCCCCGCCGCGCGACGCCCCAGCACGGCTCTCGCCGCGTTCTCGTCAGTCGACACGACCCCGCCCGAGCCCCCGCTGTCCGACACCGCTCAGCCCGCGAAGCGGGGCACGGTAGGGGCACGCCTTCTCCGGCCGTGCGACGGCCGCACCGGCCGCGACCGACCCTCGCCCTCGGCGGACGGCCGCTCCGTTCGGGAGCCCGAACGCCGAGGACGCCGCGAACGGGCCTCCCGGCCGTCCACAGGCGGACGGTCGGCGCTGACCGCACGTGCGCCGTGCTCCTATGCTGGGGTGCGGACGATCCCGGAAGGCCGGCACCGGACCCTTCGCCGGGCCGCGCCCGACCGGGGCGCGTGCGGTGGACGCGGCCCGTCCCGCGGTCCGGTGGGCGTCCGCCGCGCACGGACGCCCCCACGCCCGCGCGCCCGTCCACGCACGATCCCACGAGAGAACCCGAAGGAGGCAGGGGCTTCCTCCCCGGCGCGAGAGCCGGAGCGGCCGCCCCGGAGAGCCGATGAGCGGTGTCGAGCACGGGCCCGAGCACGGGCCGTCCAACCCCCCGGGTGCGGGTACCGGCGTCCCCGACGGATGGGAGCGGCTGTGGACGCCGCACCGCATGGCCTACATCAAGGGCGAGGGCAAGCCGACCGGGTCCGGCCCCGAGGACGGCTGCCCGTTCTGTGACGCCCCCGAGCTCGACGACGCCACCGGGCTCGTGGTCGCCCGCGGCAAGACCGCCTACGTCGTGCTCAACCTCTACCCCTACAACAGCGGCCACCTGCTCGTGTGCCCCTACCGGCACGTGTCCGAGTACTCCGCGCTCGACGAGGACGAGACCGCCGAGGTCGCCGCGCTCACCCAGGCGGGCCTTCGCGCGCTCACCGGCGCTACCGGCCCCAGGGGTTCAACATCGGCATGAACCTGGGTACGGTGGCCGGTGCCGGGATCGCCGCCCACCTGCACCAGCACATCGTCCCCCGCTGGGGCGGCGACACCAACTTCATGCCGGTCATCGGCCACACCAAGGTACTGCCCGAGATGCTGGAGCAGACCCGCGCCAAACTGGCCGAGCACTGGCCCGGCGCCTGACCGCCCCGCCCTCCCGTGCCGCCCGCGCCGACGAACGGGCGCGCGCCACCCCCGCCGTGCGCGGTTCCCACCCCCGGAGCCGTTCCCGCCCTACCATCACAAGAAGACATGCTGAGAATCCTTCGCCCCATGATCTCCCGGGTCACCACTCCGCTCGGCCGGAGCCTGGCCCGGATCGGCCTCACGCCGAACGTCATCACCATCGTCGGCACCGTGGGCGTCGTCGCCAGCGCCCTGTACTTCTATCCGCGCGGAGAGCTGTACGCCGGTTCGGTCGTCATCACCGTCTTCGCGCTCTTCGACATGCTCGACGGAGCCGTGGCCCGCGCCAACGACAGCGCCAGCGGGTTCGGCGCCTTCCTCGACTCCAGCCTCGACCGGGTGGCCGACGCCGCCATCCTCGCCGGGCTCCTGTGGTGGTTCATCGGCGAGGGCGACGACACGCTGCTCGCCGGGGTCACCCTCTTCTGCCTCATCACGGGCTTCATGGTCTCCTACATCAAGGCGCGCGCCGAGGGACTGGGCGTCAACTGCGACGTCGGCATGGCCGAGCGCACCGAGCGCCTGATCATCGTCCTGGTGGCCGCCGGCGTCGGCGGGTTCGGCGTCCCCTACGTCCTGGCCGGCGGACTGTGGCTGCTCGCGGGCATGACCATGCTGACGGTCCTCCAGCGGCTCGTGGAGACGCGCGCGCGGCTCAACGAGATCGACGAGGGCCGCCGGGACGTGGACACCAACGGCGCCAACAGCGAGGCCTGACCCCGCCCGGAGGAGGACGAGGAAGCACGACGTGGACGAACGCATGGCCGACCTGGCCTACGCGGCCGGGTGGACGATGGTGCGGCGCTCGCCCGAACGGCTCGGTCGAGCGGTCTTCGAGCGGATGGCGGACCACGCCTGGCGCACCCGCGACGAGGGGACCCGCGGCCTGGAGCGCAACCTGCGCCGCCTGCTCGGCCCCGACACCACCGACGCGCGGCTGCGGGCGCTCTCCCGCGCGGGGATGCGCTCCTACATGCGCTACTACTACGAGATGTTCCGACTGCCCGCGATGGATCGGGACCGCGTGCTCGGCGCCACCCGGCAGAGCGGGATCGAGGCGCTGGAGCAGAACCTGAACTCCGGACGCGGCGTCGTCGCGGCCCTGCCGCACATGGGCAACTGGGACCACGCGGGCGCCTGGATCGCCATGCGCGGCTTCGCGCCGACCACGGTGGCCCAGCGGCTGCGTCCGGAGAGCCTCTTCCAGCGGTTCACCGCCTACCGGGAGTCCCTGGGCCTGGAGGTCCTGCCGCTGACCGGGGGCACGGACACCGTGGGCGCCCTGGCCCGGCGGCTGCGCTCCGGGGGGCTGGTGTGCCTGCTGGCCGACCGCGACATCGGCGGCGGCGGCCCCGAGGTCGAGTTCTTCGGCGAACCGGCGCGCATGCCGCCCGGACCGGCGGCCCTGGCCCTGAACACCGGCGCCGCCCTGATGCCGGTCTCGCTCTGGTACGACGGCCCGTACTGGAACATCCGCGTCCACGACGAGATCCCCGTCGCGCCCGGCCAGACCCGGGCCGACCGCGTCCGAGCCACCACCCAGGCGCTGGCGCGCGTCTTCCAGGGTGAGATCGCCGCGCATCCGGAGGACTGGCACATGCTCCAGACCGTGTTCAGCGCCGACCACGAGGCCGACTCGCGCCGTCCGCGGGAGCGCGCCGAGAGGGCCGGCCGCTCCGAACGGGACACGTGACCGTGGGCATGCGCGTCGGACTGGTCTGCCCCTACGCCTGGGACGTGCCGGGCGGGGTCCAGCAGCACGTCGGGGACCTGGCCGAGGCGCTGATGGGCATGGGCCACCACGTGTCGGTGCTGGCGCCCGTCGGCGGGACCGGCGCCGACCTGCCCGACCACCTGGTTCCGGCTGGCCGCCCGGTGCCGGTGCCCTACAACGGCTCGGTGGCCCGCGTCAGTTTCGGACCGCGCACCGCCGCGCGGGTGCGGCGGTGGATCGGCGAGGGCGCCTTCGACGTCCTGCACATCCACGAGCCCTCCGCGCCCAGCGTCTCGCTGTTGTCGTGCTGGGCGGCGGACGGTCCCATGGTCGCCACCTTCCACACGAGCAACACCCGCTCGCGCGCGATGGCGGCCGGGTCCGCGGCGCTGCGCTCGGCCATGGAGAAGATCAACGCGCGCGTGGCCGTCTCCGAGTCCGCGCGGCGCACCCTCGTCGAGCACCTGGGCGGGGACGCCGTCCTCATCCCCAACGGGGTGGCCGTGCACCGCTTCGCCGACGCCGATCCGCTGCCGGGCTGGCCCGGTGACGGAGGTTCGATCGCCTTCCTCGGCCGCCTGGACGAGCCGCGCAAGGGACTGGCCACCCTGGTGGAGGCCTTCGCCCTGCTCGCCCCCTCCCGCCCCGGTCTGCGGCTGCTCGTCGCCGGGCCCGGCGACCCCGGCCCGACCCTGGCGTCGGTCCCCGAGGACCTGCGCCGCCGGGTCGTCCTCTCCGGGCGGCTCGGCGACGCGGACAAGGCGCGCGCCTACCACTCCGCCGACATCTTCTGCGCCCCCAACCTGGGGGGCGAGAGCTTCGGCATCGTCCTCACCGAGGCCATGTCGGCCGGCGCGGCGATCGTCGCCAGCGACATTCCGGCCTTCTCCGCCGTCCTGGAGGGGGGTGCGGCGGGCGAGCTCTTCCGGGCGGGCGACGCCGCCCACCTTGCCGAACGTGCCGCAGGCCTCCTCGACGATCCCGAGCGCCGCGCCCGCCTGGGCGGGGCGGCCCGCCGCGCCGTGCGGGCCTACGACTGGCGGACGGTCGCCGCCGAGGTCGTCCACGTCTACGAGACCGTCCTGGCATGGGACGGACCGGACCGGGCCACCCGCGGGGTTCGCCTGGACACCGGTCCCCGCGCCACCGCGCTGCTGCGTCGCGGGGTGGGGTGAACGGCGCTGATCCAGGACGTCCTCTTCGTCGTCGTGGTCGCCGCGGCCGTCCTGGCCCTCATGGCGGCCGGCTTCTACCTGTCGTGGCGCGCCACCCGCCTGGACCGGCTCCACCACCGGGTGGAGACCGCCCGCGCGGCCCTGGACGCCGCGCTGTTGCGACGCGGCTCGGCCGTGCTCGACCTCGTCTCGGCCGACGGCCTGCCGGCGGACCGCGCCCGCGCGCTCGCCGACGCCGCCACCGCGGCGCGCCGGGCTCCCGAGGGGGAGCGCGAACTGGCCGAGAGCGCTCTGTCACGAGAGCTGCGGTCGGTGCTTGGGCCCCTGCGCGCCACCGCGCACCTGCGCGACCACCTGACCGAGGTGGCCGGTGCCGCCCGCGGCGTCCAGTTGGCCCGCACCTTCCACAACGACGCCGTCGTCGACACCCGCCGCGCCCGCCGGTCCCGGCTCGTCCGCGTCCTGCGCCTGGCCGGAACAGCTCCCCTTCCCGACTTCTTCGAGATCGACGACGAGCCGCCCGCGCCGCCCACCGGGTCCGACACCCTGTAAGGGGACGACCCGCGAAAACACCGATCTGGCCAAAGTGGTCGGTAGGGGGAGGAACTACCATGGTGGCGTGGTAGACCCAGGGTGCCCGGCACCGGTGGCGTCCGCGCCCCTCGTGTGACCGCCATAGCCGCCGGGGCCCACCGCTACCCATGCTGTCAACACCTACGGGACGGGAGTCCACCACCGTGGCCACCAACGCATCGAACACCGCCGACAACGCCGTCGGCACACAGCGCGTCAAGCGAGGCATGGCCGAGCAGCTCAAGAACGGCGTCATCATGGACGTCGTCACCCCCGAGCAGGCCAAGATCGCCGAGGACGCCGGTGCCGTCGCGGTCATGGCCCTGGAGCGCGTCCCCGCCGACATCCGCAAGGACGGCGGTGTGGCCCGCATGTCCGACCCGGACATGATCGACGGGATCGTCGAAGCCGTCTCCATCCCGGTCATGGCCAAGGTCCGCATCGGCCACCTCGTCGAGGCCCAGGTGCTGGAGCACCTCGGCGTCGACTTCATCGACGAGTCCGAGGTCCTCACCCCGGCCGACGAGGCCCACCACATCGACAAGTGGGCGTTCACCGTCCCGTTCGTGTGCGGGGCGACCAACCTGGGTGAGGCGCTGCGCCGCATCGCCGAGGGCGCGGCCATGATCCGCTCCAAGGGCGAGGCCGGGACCGGCAACGTCGTCGAGGCCACCCGCCACATGCGGTCGATCCGGGCCGAGATCCGCCGCCTGGGCACGCTCGACGAGGCGGAGCTGTTCGGCGCCGCCAAGGAGCTGCGCGCCCCCTACGAGATCGTCAAGGAGGTCGCGACGCTGGGCAAGCTGCCGGTTCCGCTGTTCTCCGCGGGCGGTGTCGCCACCCCCGCCGACGCGGCCCTGATGCGCCAGTTGGGCGCGGAGAGCGTGTTCGTCGGCTCGGGCATTTTCAAGTCCGGCGACCCCGCCAAGCGCGCCGACGCCATCGTGCAGGCCACCCTGCACTACGAGGACCCGGGCGTCATCGCGCGTGTGTCCCGCGGACTGGGCGAGGCGATGGTCGGCATCAACCTGGATGACCTGAAGGACTCCGAGCGTTACGCGGGTCGGGGCTGGTAGGTCGGTTCCGGGTGGCGGGCGCCCGCCACCCGCGCCAGTGTTGGACTTCGATGAATCGACGAGTGAGGCCGTTCTTGACCGCCAGACCCACCATCGGCGTCCTCGCCCTTCAGGGCGACGTCGCCGAGCACCTGCACGTTCTGGAACAGATGGACGTGCGGACCGCCAAGGTGCTCGGGCCCGACCAGCTCGACACCGTCGACGCCCTGGTCATCCCCGGAGGCGAGTCCACCACCATGTCCAAGCTGGCCGTCCGGTACGGTCTGCTGGAGCCGCTGCGCAAGCGGGTCGGAGCGGGGATGCCCGCCTACGGCACGTGCGCGGGGATGATCATGCTGGCCGACCGCCTGCTCGGCGGGATCGACGGCCAGGAGACGATCGGCGGCATCGACATGACGGTGCGGCGCAACGCCTTCGGTCGGCAGACGGAGTCGTTCGAGGCGGCGGTCCCCGTGGAGGGCGTCGGCGAGGAGCCGTTCGACGCGGTGTTCATCCGGGCGCCGTGGGTGGAGTCCGTGGGACCCGAGGTGACCGTGCTCGGTCGCGTCCCGGGTCCCGACGAGGCCGGTAGGATCGTCGCCGTACGACAGGGCGGCCTGATGGCCACGTCCTTCCATCCCGAACTGACCGGCGACGCGCGCATCCACCGCCTCTTCGTCGACATCGTGAAAGGACACGCATGAGCGGCCACTCGAAGTGGGCCACCACCAAGCACAAGAAAGCCGTCATCGACGCCAAGCGCGGCAAGCTCTTCGCGAAGCTGATCAAGAACATCGAGGTGGCCGCGCGGACCGGCGGTGGAGACCCCGAAGGCAACCCGACGCTCTACGACGCCATCCAGAAGGCGCGCAAGAGCTCGGTGCCGCTCGACAACATCGAGCGCGCCCGCAAGCGCGGCTCCGGCGAGGAGGCCGGCGGCGCCGAGTGGCAGACGATCATGTACGAGGCTACGCGCCCGGCGGCGTGGCGATGCTCGTGGAGTGCCTGACCGACAACCGCAACCGTGCCGCCTCCGAGGTGCGCGTGGCCGTGACCCGCAACGGTGGCAACATGGCCGACGCCGGGTCGGTGTCCTACCTGTTCAACCGCAAGGGCGTCGTCATCGTGCCGAAGGAGGGCACGACCGAGGACGACGTGACCATGGCGGTGCTGGAGGCGGGCGCGAGGAGGTCGAGGACCTCGGCGAGGCGTTCGAGATCGTCTCCGAGGCCACCGACATGGTCGCGTGCGCACGGCGCTCCAGGAGGCAGGGATCGACTACGAGTCCGCCGACACGAACTGGCTGCCCACCATGGAGGTCCCGGTCGACGCCGAGACCGCCAAGAAGGTGCTGCGGGTCGTGGACGCGCTGGAGGACTCCGACGACGTGCAGAACGTCTTCACCAACGCCGACATCCCCGACGAGGTCGTGGCCGAGATCGGCTGACCGTGACCACTACGCCGGTGGCCGCGCCCGTTGGGGGCGCGGCCACCGGCGTTCGCGCTGTTCCTAGGTGGTGGCACCGGCCAGGAAGGCCGCCCACTCCGCACGGCTGAACGCGAGGTGTCCGTGGCTTCGGTGCTGCGAGTCGCGCACGGCGAAGGCCGTCGACCCATCGGTGAACGGCCCGGCTTCTACGCACCGTCCGCTGCCTTCGGAGCTGTAGGTACTGATGTGCCAGGCGACTTGGGAGGCCGAAGCCGCCCTAGTTTCACTCATCGAAGATCCTCTTCCAAAGCCACGAGGAACTCTGCCGTCTCCTCGTTGTTGAGGCTGTTCTCGTGCAGCCAATCGTAGGTGTCCACCAGCCGATCCACCGACTCGGTTTCCAGGTAGATGGATCCAGCGGGGCTCTCCACGTGGGCGACCTCTGGAAAGGGATCCGACATCTTGAGGAGGGTGAAGGGCCCATCAGGACTGGCGTGGGCTCCGGCGGTGAACGGGAGTACGCGCACATCGATGTTGGGTTCCGCGACCTTGGTGGACAAGTGCCGTAGCTGCTGGGCCATGACTTCACGGCCGCCTACCTGACGTCGCAGTACAGCTTCGTCAATGACCGCTGACAGGTAGAGGGGTTCTGCCCGTTCCAGGACTCGCTGGCGATCCATACGCAGCTTGACCCATCGTTCGATCTCTCGCTTCGTGGAGTGCCGGTCAGCGATGAGCATCAGCCCACGCGCGTACTCCTCGGTTTGAAGCAGACCTGGGATGGTGACCGTGGCGAAGGTACGCAGCGCGTGGGATCGGTTCTCCAACCAGGCGCGGTCGATCGTGGAGCTCCAGACATCATCCTTGGAGTACTGCTCCCACCAGCCGGTCTTCCAGACCTCGCCTGCCAGTTCGAGGACGGCGTCTCGCTGCTTCTTGTCGTTGACGCCGTACAGGTCCATCATCGCGGCTGCGTCCACCCGACGGATCGGGTAGATCCCCTGCTCGCAGCGACCGATGGTGGCAAGGTTGCGCTGTAGATACTCAGCGACCTCCCTGAGGGGGAGCCCTTTCCTCTCGCGCATCTCCCTCAAGATCTGTCCGAGCCATTGCGCGCGCAAGGTGACACGTTGATCGGTCGCCACGGTGTCCTCCAGTCCCTGGTAGAAGTTGTTTGGCGCGAATTCGTGTTCGCTCTTGTCTGCGTCCTCGTTTTCTGTGATGATAGCAGAGGGTGAGACGCAGCTCACTCGATACCGGGAAACCGGGGCGCGATCGTTGCCGCCCCGGACATGAGACCACCGCCTGGGCCGCTCGTTGGAGTTGGCGCTCATGCAGCGACCCAGGCGGTGCCTTCGAGGAGAGGGGAACTCCGCATGACCGAAGCCCACGCACTCCCTGCCCCGATTGTCCCCTACGACTGGGGCGGCGTCGACACCTCTGTGGACGACGAGACCCCCGAACTGCTCAGCGAGGACCAGCTCGACCGGTACGTCGAGACCGTCGCCGAACTCCTGCGCTCCGCCGGTCTGGACGTGGACACCGGCCGCGACGACCCCACCCACCTGTCGGTTCGCCGAAGCGGCGGCCGGTTCACCCTCGACCTGTACATCCGCGACGACCGCAGCACCGAGTGGGCCATCGAGGGCGGCGACGAGGTGTCGGAGGGCACCACGGCCGTTCGGCTCGCGTCCTTCCTCGTCCCGCTGATGACGGTCGACGCCGACCGATGACCTCAGATCGACACAGGGCGGGGGTCCTCCGATCGCGTCGTGGCCCCCGCCCTGGACGGCGGTGTGGGAGGCCTGTGGAAAACGTCCGTGGAGGACGATGACGTCGTACTCTGGAGCGGAGTTCACGAGGAGGTTCGGATGTCGGCAGACGGGCGGCGCGCACACGAGGGTTCGGGCGAGGGGCAGCGGGGGCGGATCGGGAGAAGCCCGAAGGAGATCCGAGCAGCTCTGCTTCCGGAGGAGGTCGGTGACTTCGACCGGGAGTACCGCCGGGTGATGAACGACGCAGGGAAAGCCTGGACCTCTCTGAACTCAACAAATGCCTGGAACGTTGGTGGCGGGTGGCCATGTCGTCACGGGATCCTGAGGCCCATCGGCACATGCTGGACGCTGCCGATCGGCTCCAACGTGGTGAGAAGGTGCGCACGGTCCCTTGGTCGGAGACGAAAGCCAGGTTGGGTCTCTAGATGTACCGGATCGAATCCGAAGAGATAGCGGAAGAACAGCTCAGCAAGCTGCCAGCGCACTTGCTTCCCCTGATGCTTGAGTTGTTCGGGCTCTTGGAACTGCGACCTTGGAGTGGCGACCCCTACAACAGGGAGAAGCCAGAAGGCAACGTCCGGTGCCACACCGTCGGGGAAGACGGTGAGTGTACGGTCATCTACCTGGTCCTCGACGATCAGGAGCTTGTTGTGGTCCTCCGGCTCTTCTGGGTCCGACGTATCGCTTGCGCGGCCGGTCTCAGACGCCGGGGACGTACACGAACGGCCGGGGCCAGGGCACTGATCGGGCTGGGGACCACGGTACGCCCTGTGGTAGAACGCCAGGTGACTCCGGCGGTCCGACTACCGCACAACCTTGACCCCGAACCGGCCGCCCAGGGCCAGGCCGATCGCGGTGTGCATGTGGGCGCACATCTCCGTGCCCCGCGAGCAGGCCAGGAGCACCAGCGGCTCGGTGCCCGGGCAGCGGCCAACAACGTCGAGATCGCCTGAACCCCTTCGAATTCCTCACGTATCCAGGCCCGGCTCACCACCCTGCGCCACGTCGCCCTCGACGGCACCGACCAAGCCGGCCGCAATGAGCAGGACAGCATGATCCGCCGCTACATCATCTGCCGCCACCTTCACACCGACGACCGGCGTCTACGCGCCGACGTCGACAGGGCGAACACCGCCTCATGCGGCACTAGCGAGAACATGCTGAGGGCAGGAAGGGCCAGGGGACATTGCGCTCGTAGTCGGCCGCAGCGGCCATCAGTACATCGTCACGGTGGTGACCGGCGACCAGTTGCACACCGACAGGCAGTCCACCGGCGGACAGTCCACCGGGCAGGCTGATCGCCGGGTGCCCGGTGATGTTGAACAACCAGGTGAACCCGACGCTCATCACCTTCCCGGGACCTCCGTGCCCGTGTGGCAGGTTCGGGGTGGTCGGGGTGACCAACAAGTCCACGGAACCGAACAGGTCGTCGAGCGCGGCGCGATTGGCCGCGTCGTCGTCCCGAACCTTGGTGTCCGGCGTTTTCCTCCGCTTGGCGAGCCAACTCGCGGCGGGATCGATCAGTATCAGGTCCACCTCTTGCAGCGACACTCGGCCACCTTCCGACCACATCCGCACGACGCGGTCCACGACCCGGGCGACCTCCGGGTCCACCTGATTGAAGCCCAGCGTCAGAGAACAAGCCACACGTAGTGTCCGGGACAGAGGTGGTACGGGCTCCGACCCCAGCACGACCGACCGGTAGAGCTCCACGTCGGCGATGGACCGGGCCACGGGCCCGCCGGTCCCGAGCCCGGCTCTATCCCGGGCGGGCAGCAGACCGGTGGTGGGTTTGTAACCGACGACACCGCACCAGGCCGCCGGTATCCGGGTGGATCCGGCCCCGTCACTCGCTGTCGCCAACGGCACCATTCCCGCCGCGACGGCGGCCGCCGAGCCCGCAGACGAACCACCGGGGGTGGCGTCCGCCCGCCAGGGTTGACAGTCCTTCCCCGGTCCGTCGTACCCCAGGTCTTCCACTCCGTCCCGGGGTCGGGAACCGAGGTCGGGCCGATGGGTACCGCCCCGGCTTCGAGCAACTTCCGGGCCTGGAGCGACTCAATCCCCTCAGTCGCCTTTACGGCCAACGGGACCCCGGCGAGGGGAAGGTGCTTCCCCTTGGCCACTGCCTCGTCAACGCCTGACGCGCGTTCCCTAGCGGTGTCCGACCACACCTCACGAAACGCCTTGATCTCGGAGTCGGCCCGTTCGACGGCCTCCAGGGTCGCCTCGACCACCGTCACGGCGCTGACCTTGCCGCTCCGCACCATTGCCGCGATCTCTCCAGCGCCGACCCGCCCATCATCGTCCACGCCCATCACCCTTCAGGCCTCCACGTCCACCGCGACCCGAGCATTCCAAGATTCCGGGACGGTTTCTGCCGTGAACTGCCGGGAGGGTCAGGGGCAGGGAGCCCCCCGGTAGATCCCCATGTTCACATGCGCCGACATGGGTCGGACGTGCTCAAAACCGCCTCGGAACCGTCATGCAGTGGCCGCCCACCTGATCCGCCGGGTAGCCACCCAAGGGTTGCTCAGCGTTCCATACCGCAGTCACCCCTTGGTGAGTCACTGCTCGGTCCCGGTGTACTTCCAGTGTTCTGCGACCCCCTGCCGGATGGGAGCTGTCCACGTTGAGCGATACGGGCGGCCCGGGACATGCCGGACGGGAGCTGTCCACGTTGAGCGATACGGGCGGCCCGGGACATGCCGGACGGCGACTTTCCCTGGGTGTTCCGGCTCTCGGACGGCTCCTTGAGCTCGCCGCCAAGCCTGGAACCCACTGTGATGCGCTCCCTGGACTGCTCTCCCGAACCGGGTCCGACCCGCTGCCCGACGGTCACCGCGTTCCCGTCGTAGCTCCAGCTTTTCAGTTGGGGGTCCACCTCCGCCTGGACGCCGCGTTCGATCAGCACGGCCATCTCGACAGGACCGATACCGCCCGGTACGGGGGTGATGCGCTGAGGAATGTTGTAGGCGTCGTGCCGCACGTCGCCCTGCACGGTACCGTCCTCCCTCGGAACGAAGCCGGAGTCGATGACCGCCCGGTGGTGGCCAGCGATGATATCGCCTCCGATGATGCCCGGAGAGCCCGTGACGCTGATGATCACGTCCGACTGCCGCGCTCGCGAGAGGTCGTCCCCGTAGTCCAGGCAGATCGGCTCGATTCCCTGGTCGTTCAACAGACGGACCACACCGCTGCCCACGAAGCCATTCGATCCGATCACGGACACCTCCGCACCGTCGCGCGCGTACGGGAGGGCGACCCGGGTGATCCCGTCGGCCGTCGCGCACGCCCGCTGCTGCGATCGTGCTCCCAATAGCCCGTCAATGTCCTTGCGAGGGTCGATCTCCTGCACGTACGGGAGAAGGGTCCGAGGAGGCGGGAACTGCACGATGATCCCGAGGGAGTTCGGATCCTCGTTCGCTTTCAGGAGCTCCTCGTGAAAGCGCTCGGGGTCGACGTTGTGAGGCAGGTGGACATCCTTGGCCTCGAAGCCCATGGAGGAGAAGTTCTTCAACTTCTGGTTCGCGGACACACGTGAAGCCTCCAGCTTCACCCGGGTCTGCTCATCGAGTCCCTGGACAGGCTCGAACCGGATGACGGAGATCGACCGTCCGGTTCGGCGAACCGGCTGCTGGTAATGGGACAAACCCTGTTTGACCTGGCGCAACAGGTCACGCCCCGAGATCCGGTTGGTCCTTTGTTGTTCCACTGCGGATCAGGCCCTCTCGCCCAGGGCTTCCAGGACTTCTTCGACCGGCGGCAAGGACAGCCGCTCGCGCAACGCATCGGCCTCGGCGTCGGGGACTACCTTGCGATCCGAGATCGGGTCGGTGAACCGGCCCCCCTCCCAGCCGAGGGGGATGGTGGTGAAGCTGGCGGGGCCGATGTCGTCGAAGTAGGAGAAGGGGCCGTAGTGGGCGTACCACTCACCGGCGATCAGGGGCTCCGGGCCGGGAAGAGCGAGATCCTCCTGGAGGATCTCGGCCAACTCCGGCACACGAGTGACCAGGCCTGTTTCCATCGGGTTCGACTTGATCTCGGTGAGGACGTACACGTCACGCACCAGACTGCTGCCCGTGAAGATCTGGACGAGACCCCGTCCTTCACCCAAGAACGTGGGGAATCCCAGGATGAAGGCCTTCATCCTGACTCCGTCGCGGGTTTTCTCATCGATGATCCTGCTGACGATCAAGGCTTCCTCCGATATCAGGGGGACATGTCGCGTCCAGCGGTTCCCTGGCGACATCCTTGACCTGGTTCCTTTCGGTGCGCTGGACGAATCGCTGCCGTGGTCTGCGGACGCCAGGGTCCTTTCCAACCAACGGTCAGAGGGCTCGTACTTCGCGGAAGCACTCATCCACACCGCAGTGATGCTGTCGGACAGGGAAATCCGCCACAACTCATCTGGTTTCACCCTAGCACGACAGTCGTATTTCGTTGTGTAATAGGCTTTGACTGTGACGGATGATGTCTCGACACAAGACGTTGTGGCATGGCGAGCCGGGTTGGACGAGCTGTTCGACCACCTGGCCGGGTGCTTCGGTCGAGTGGAATCACGAAGGTGGGCCAGGGCGTACCTGACCGGGCTGCTGGCACCGGTGGAACGCAAGAACGGCTGGCAACTGGCCGAGGCGGCCGGTGCGACCAGGCCGACAGGGATCCAGCACTTCGTGGACCGCTCCCGCTGGGACGCCGACGCCGTGCGCGACCAGGTGCGCTCCTACGTCGCCCGGGCTCTGGCCGGCCCCCAGGGCGTGCTCGTGGTCGATGAGACTGGCTTCTGCAAGAAGGGACACCTGTCCGCGGGGGTCCAGCGCCAGTACTCGGGCACGGCCGGGCGGGTGGAGAACTGCCAGCTCGGCGTGTTCCTGGCCTACGCCGCTCCCCAGGGGCGGGCGCTGATCGACCGTGAACTGTACCTGCCCCGGTCCTGGGCCGATGACCCGGACCGGTGCGCGCAGGCGGGGATCCCCGATGAGCGCTGCGCCCAGGGGGTGCTGACCAAGCCGCGCCTGGCCGAGGCGATGATCGGCCGTGCGCTGGACGCAGGAGTCCAGGCCGGGTGGGTGGCCGCCGATTGCGCCGACGGCCGTGACGGGAAGTTCCGCGCCTTTCTCGAAGCACGTCGGATGCCTTATGTCGTCGAGGTCTCCCTCAAGCAGACCGTTGCCGACACCGACGGCCGCCGCCGCGTGGACACTCTCATCGATCGTGCTCCCGCCGATGCTTGGCACCGTGTCTCGTCCGGGACGGGGGTCCGTGGTGAGCGCGTCTATGACTGGGCCTGGGCCACTCTGCCCGCCTTTGATGAGGTTCCGTCCGGGTTCGTGCGCACCCTGCTGGCCCGGCGCTCGGTTGACGATACGGACGACATTGCCTATTACCTGTGCTTTCACCCCGACTCCGTGGTCCGGGAGGAGATCGTGCGGGTGGCCGGGGCCCGGTGGGCGATCGAGGAGTGCTTCCAGGCCGCCAAGAACGAGACCGGACTGGACCACTACCAGGTCCGCAAGTGGGACCCTTGGTACCGGCACATCACCATGGCCATGGCCGCTCACGCCTTCCTGGCCGTGACCGCGGCCACCGACCCAAAAGCCCACGCGGGCTGGGTCGCCTCACAGTCGCCGAGATCCGCCGTCTCCTGGCGCTGATCCTGCACCCCGCCCGCACTCTCAGCCATGCTCTGACCGCGTCTGCCTGGCGCCGCCACCATCAAACCCGTGCCCGGCACTTCCATCACCAGCGAAGACACAACGAACTACGACTGCCGTGCTAGGTGGTGGCACCGGCCAGGAAGGCCGCCCACTCCGCACGGCTGAACGCGAGGTGTCCGAGCGCGGCGCGTTCATCACTGACGGCGACGTCTTCTGTGTTGTCCGGGTGGGTTCGGGGTGGACCGCCCATGCGCGCACCGGCCATGGGTTCCCAGGGATCCCCTGGCTGAGCTTGCGATGGTGTCCCGTTGAGTGGTGTAACTTCACGAACGCACTAACCCCCGGCCCCTGACTTGGGGCCGATCTCGTTGGGGCCCTGTCGTCGGCCCGGACC